>NZ_CP117229.1:2086929-2782573 GCF_028596125.1 Listeria innocua | reverse complement strand
TAGTAACCCCCTTTTTTGTGTAATGTAAATGGATGCTCTAAAGTTATCCACAGATAGAAAAAGCCATGGATAAGGTTATCCAAACACTGTTAAAAAATTATCCACAAAGTGAAAATGCATTGTGGATAACTTTATTTTTCCCCAGCTATATTTCTATTCGACAGGAATTATAATATCAGAAAATCACTCTGATAGCAAGGACTTACAAAATCTATCCACAAAACTGTCCAGATGTGAAAAACGGTTGTCCACAGCCAGTTAACTTGTGTATAACTTGTGTGTAAAGAAATCTGTAACGAAATTGTTAGAATTAATTATCCACAAGTCAATGTGTGTAAATAACCACTAATTGTGTATAAGTTTAAACTTAAATAAAAGGTTATCCACAATAAAAAGCCGTTATTAACTACTTATCCACACTTTCTGGGAAAGGATTTCATTGCGACAATGTGTTAAACTATTTAGCAGAATACGAAAAAAAAAGACAAAAGATGAGGTTGTGAAAAATGATATTTCAACGGCTTTTGAAAACAAGAGATACAGAGTTTTACCGAGTTATACAAAACGGGAACATTGATGACGTGTTTGGTTATTTACTTATTCACGACAAACGGGAACCAGCAGAAATTGATGATTTTAAAGTATTTGCGAAAAGTAATATAAATAAAGAAGCTTTTTCCGTAAATATTAAAAAAAATCATGTTTACACGATGTTTTTTCACTTTACTGATTTAGAAGAAGAGCAGGAAATTCCGAAATTTACCAAAGTAATTCGTTTTATAGAAGGACTTTTATCTTTTCAGCCTGAAACGAGCCATTATGTCGATAATTATTTAATAGAGGAAAAACTAATTTTTGAATATCCTGCTGAATTTGAGAAAATTGGTGAGTTTGCGCGATATTTAGTAGAGGTTTCTGGACGTAAAATAGCTATTCCGGATACTACTAGAGAAAAATATATCTATTTGACACAATAAATTTAGAAAAATGGTTTTTCTCTCTATAAAAATATGATATGATAGTGAACGGAGTCTAAATAGAAATTCGTCTAAATAGTATTGACAAAAATGACCAGTTCACGTACAATATCTAAGACTGTCTAATAGATAAATTCGATTGGACCCTTTCATGGGAGGTGTAATTAATGAAAAGAACATATCAACCAAGTAAACGTAAAAGAAAAAAAGTGCATGGTTTCCGTACGCGTATGAGTACTAAAAACGGACGTAGAGTTTTAGCAAGTCGTCGTCGTAAAGGAAGAAAAGTTTTATCTGCGTAGACCACTGAAAACGACTCAGTGGTTTTTTTTTTGAAAAATCTCTGAGTCAAACGGCCTTATACTAAGATATGTAAGAAGATGGAGAATGTATGAAAAAAAAATATAGAATTAAAAAAAATGACGATTTCCAAAAAGTATTCCGAAGAGGAAAATCTTTTGCTAACCGTCAATTTGTTGTTTATACTTTAAAGCAAGAAGAAGCAAGTCATTTTCGAATTGGTTTATCCGTTAGTAAAAAAATTGGAAACGCTGTCTGTCGAAATCGAATTAAACGCTACATACGACAATCATTCCATGAATTAGAAGACCAAATCAATCCTGAAAATGAATATATTATCATCGCCAGAAAACCGGCGGCCAATATGGATTTTCATGAAGTTAAGAAAAGTTTGATTCATGTTTTAAAAGTAGGGCGTGTTTTAAAACAAAAACCAAACAATTCAAAATGAGTGGAAATTTGAAAAAGGCGAAATTGGAGGTTACATCAATTTGAAGAAGAAAAAGCGATTCAAACAGAAGTTGCTCATCGCAAGTCTTGTAATCGGATTAGTAGCTGTACTTTCGGGTTGTGGCTATTCAACTGATCCAATTACAAAAGATTCAACTGGATTTTGGAGTCACTACATCGTGTTTCCGTTATCTTGGGTTATTACATGGTTTTCCGATTTATTCGGGGGAAATTATGCAGTCGGAATTATTGTCGTTACAATTTTAATTCGACTACTAATTATGCCTTTAATGATCAAACAACTGAAAAGCCAAAAAGCTATGACCAGCTTACAACCGAAAATCAAAGAACTACAAGAAAAATACTCGTCTAAAGATAATGAAACAAAACAAAAATTACAACAAGAAACAATGCGCCTATATCAAGAAAATAGTGTAAATCCAATGATGGGTTGTTTACCATTATTGATACAAATGCCTATTTTACTAGGATTTTACCAAGCGATTAGTAGAACTGCTGAAATTAAAACAGATACATTCTTATGGATGCAGCTGGGAAATCCAGATCCATATTATATCTTACCAATCGTAGCAGCACTAACAACATTCTTATCATCAAAAATTTCTATGATGGGGCAAACACAGCAAAATAAATCAATGGCGATGATTGTTTATATCATGCCAGTAATGATTCTATTTATGGGTATCACATTACCTTCTGCACTTGCTCTATACTGGATTATCGGTAACATTTTCACCGTATTCCAAACACTTTTAATAAATAATCCTTTTAAAAACAAACGTGAACAGGAGGCGCTGGCGGCTGCTCAACTTGAAGAAGAACGTTTGAAGAAAAAAGCAGCTAACATGAAAGCTTCCAAAAAAGGAGGTAAGAAAAGAAAGTGAGAGATATAACTGCGCAAGGCTCAAATGTTGAAGAAGCAATCCAAAATGCATTAGCGACTTTAGAAACAACACGCGACAAGGTCGAAGTAGAAGTTCTAGACGAAGGTAAAAAAGGTATTTTCGGAATTGGTTCAAGACTAGCTATGGTAAAAGTAATTGAAAAAGAAGATGGTATCCAAGTAGCGATTGATTATCTTTTAGATGTTGCTACCAAGATGGGTGCAGTAATCACGATTGATGTAGAAGAAGTTGGAAAAGATGTGAAGTTGCAAATTAAAGGTGAAAGTCTAGGAATGCTAATTGGCAAACATGGACAAACTCTTAATGCACTTCAATACTTAACACAATTAATTGCTAATAAAACAACGAGCCAATACAAAAACATTATTGTTAATGTAGGGGACTATCGTGAAAGACGTCATGAAACGTTAGTACTTTTAGCAAATAAAATGGCGGATAAAGCTCTTAAAACGAAGCGCGCAGTTCATTTAGAACCAATGCCTTCATTTGAAAGAAAAATTATTCATGCTATTTTAAGCGAGAATGAACAAATTGAAACGCATTCTGAAGGACGCGATCCTTATCGTTATATTGTGATTAAGCCAGTGAAAAAATAAAGCTAAGACTGAGGTTTTTAGGAATCTCAGTCTTTTTTTTAGGAGGAGACTTAAGTGACAATATATAAGAATTCAGTTAATGTAATGTGGCAGAAATATCGAGCAGAAAACCCGACAATCTCAAATAAGTTTGAAGCTTGGGCGTTCGGAAATTCTCCTAGTATGGCGGATGAACTTGGTAAACTTGTTATGAATGGAATTAAAACAGGGACTAGCAGCTTGTTTTATTGGTATGACCAGGGCTTGGAACCAATGCCTTCAGTTGGTTCGCACGTCGTTCTTTTAGATGGTGAAGAAGAAGCGATGGGTATTATTAAGTTAATAGGAGTCAAGATTATGCCTTTTAATGAAGTACCTGAAACATTTGCTTATTTGGAAGGAGAAGGTGACAGATCGCTAGAATATTGGCGTAAAGTACATACTTCCTTTTTCACGAATGAATGCGACGAGCTTGGAATTCCATTTGAAGAAGATGCTTTGGTGGTTTGTGAAGAGTTTGAGGTTGTTTATAAATAGAATGTTTCACGTGAAACATTTATAAGAGTACTGCGACTAATGCAGTACTCTTATTTTTTATTGCGCACTTCGTTGGGTAAAAGATTAAATGTTTTTTTGTATAAGGAGTAAAAGTAAGTCTTGTTACTAAAGCCAACTTTTTCAATAATCAACTCGATTGGAGTGGAAGTGGTTTCGATTAAAAGATTTGCTGCGAGCATTTTTTGTTTATTGACTAGTTCGGTAAAAGTGAAATTGGTATTTTTTTTAATAAAGTTACTGAGATAATTTTTATTGTAACCTAATGTATCCGCGGCACTTGTTAGTGTGATTGTCCGGTAGTTGGATTCTATCAGCTTGATGACTTCGAGCATGGTGGAAGTGGTGCTTGATTGTGCGCTGGTAAGATCATCAGCTAAGTATGTATCGCATTTACGGACTAATTCAGTGAATAGGATTGGTAAATAGAGAGTGATAATTCGCGATGAAAATTCTTCTTCTAAAAAATATTCCGTGATAATTTGGTTTAAAATTTGTTGGATATGCGGAATTTGCGCACTTTGAAAAATAATATATTTCTTTAAAGATTGCTCGCTTACGCTGGAATGAAGAAGAAAGTCGAATAGAAGGCTGTTTTTTTTCTTTATACTCGTTAGCCATTCTAGGCTGATTTGTTGGTCACGGAAAAGGATGTTGATGAGAATGTCTTTTTCGCTTGTTGCTTTGATGGAATGGTGGCAGCCGCTGTCTAAAAGTAAAAGTTCTCCTTCATGTAAAGTTTCTTTATTTCCTTCAATGACTTGTTCGGAGCTTCCTGAATACATGTAATTTAGCTCAAGAAATTGGTGTGTATGATAAGGATAGTCCGCAAATCGGTTGTGTTTGCTTATATAAATGTCTTTGTTTTTGAAGAAATAATCGTTTAATAATTCCATGCTGCCGTTCTCTTTTAAAAAGGATCCATTGGGTAAATCGGGAACAAAAGTGCCAGTGCTTTTTTGGATTTTTTCTTTTGAATTTAGACGAAATAATTTTTTGTTAAGCGCTTCCATTTCACAATCTCCTTCTGTAAATTTGATACTTTAATTATAAACACAGGATATTGTAAAGCGCAATCATTAATTGTTTAATATAAAGTAAGCGCTTAACTAAAATAAGTAGGAGGGTTAAAAGAATGGCTGGATCGAGTACAAGTAAAAAAGGAACGATAGCGGTATCTTTGACGAACTATTTAGATTCTGGATGTATTGTAGCGGGAGCAAGTGGACTAACTTTGTGGGCAACACAATTCGGACTTAGCAGTTTTGCAGTGGGATTACTTGGGGCGGTGAGCGCAAATGCGTTTGGTTCTGCAATTGGCGCACTTATTGGTGGTCATTTAGCAGATAAATATGGACGGAAATTTATTTATACGTATAACATGTTGGTATATATGCTTGGGGTTACAATCATTATGTTTGCGATGAACTTCCCAATGCTATTAATTGGATTTTTAGTTACAGGTCTTTCTGTTGGGGCTGGAGTTCCGGCTTCATGGACATATATTTCTGAAATGGCGGACCCTAGTATAAGAGCTAGAAATATTGGTATATCTCAATTTGCTTGGTCATGTGGGCCAGCAATTATCTTTACTTTAGGAATTATTGTATCTCCACTTGGACTTTTAGGTAACCGCTTACTTTTCTTATCTTTATTGATTGTAGCGTTTGTGGCTTGGCAGTTGCAACGTAAATTAGAGGAGTCGAAGGACTGGGAAGCGGAGCAAGTGAAAATGAAAGAAAGTGGTAATCGTTTGGAACATCCTTTTAAAACAGCATTTTCTAGTATGGTAAATGTAAAATCAGTACTTTTCTTAGTGGGTGTGTACTTGTTTTGGAATTTAGTAGCAGGTGCAATGGGATTCTTTATGCCGTTTGTATATGAAACGGTGGGTGGTCTTTCTAATACACAAGCGAATTTATTGCAAGCTGTATTATGGATACTCACAGCAGCTTCTACATACTTTGGCTTTGCTAAATTTGGTGATCGAGTAAGTCATCGTGGGTTGTTTTTTGTAGGGGCTTTAATGGCAGTTGCCTCTTGGGTTGTACTTACTTTTGTTGGAATGTCTTGGGTTGGCTTATGGACATTTGTTATTTTATGGGGTATTTCAGCAGGGATTGGTGCACAAGCTTTTTACGCACTTTGGTCAACAGAACTTTTTCCAACAAAATATCGTGGTGGGGTTCAAGGTGTGATGTTTTTCTTAGTTCGTGGTAGTACAGGTGTCTGGTCGATTGTTTTCCCAGTGATCTTGGCGAATCTTGGCTTTACTGTGGCGGGTACAATCATGATTGGTTTACTTACAGTGTCGCTTTTAATTGGTGTAATTTGGGCGCCGAAAACACGTGGCAGATCACTTGATGATATTACGAAGGAACGTTACGGAAATACAATTGATTAAAGAAAAGGAGCTAGACCAGTGAAACATTATGTTGCAGTAGATATTGGTGCATCAAGTGGTCGATTAATTCTAGGAAAATTGGTGAATGAAAAATTACAATTAGAAGAAATCCACCGTTTTAAAAATGGCTTTACGTACCGAGATGGGCACGAACGCTGGGAAATTGATCAATTGATGCAGGAAATTTTTATTGGCTTGGAAAAAGTAAAACAACTGGGGATTTCGGAATGTGTGCTTGGAATTGATACGTGGGGCGTTGACTATGTTTTGATAGGTGCTTCCGGAGAAAAGTTGGCAGACCCAATTAGTTACCGTGATAAACGAACTTTAAATGCGGTGCAGAATTTAACGAGTGAGTATCCACGAGAATATATTTATAAAAAAACAGGTATTCAGTTTATGGAATTAAATACTCTATACCAGCTGTACGTGGAAGAGCGGAATTTACTAGAACGAGCGGAGAAAATTTTGTTGATTCCTGACTATATTGGTTATGTGCTCACGGGAGTTAAGGTGGCAGAAACAACAAATTCATCGACTACTCAAATGCTTAATTTGCGAGAACAATTATTTGATAAGGATTTACTTTCGCATTTGAACATTGATGTGGAAAAATTTGCACCACTGACGGATGCAGGGACGTATTTAGGTAAAGTAAAAGCGGAGTGGCTAGAGGAGTACGATATTCCTAATTGTGATGTAGTGACAGTGGCAACACATGATACAGCTTCGGCAGTGGTGGGAACTCCGGCAGAAGGAGAAAACTGGGCATTCTTGAGTAGCGGGACATGGTCGCTAATAGGGATGGAGCTAATCGCGCCAATTAATAACGAAGCAGCTTTTAAAGAAAATTACACGAACGAATGGGGCGCATATGGAACTTATCGCTTTTTAAAAAACATTATGGGACTTTGGATTGTTCAAGAAATTGCGCGCATGGACGACTATAAGCATAGTTTTGCTGAGATGGCTGAGGAAGCGAGTAATTATCCTTATTTCAAGCAAATTATTAATGTCAATGATGCGCGGTTTAATAACCCGGAAAACATGGTGGATGAGATTAAATTGTATTGCCAAGAAACTGGACAAACTGTACCGGAGACAATTGGCGAACTGACAAATTGTGTGTATGGAAGTCTAGCACTCTATTATGCACTAGAATTGGAAAAAATGACTGAAATTACTGGTAAGAAAATCGAAAAACTTTATATTGTCGGTGGTGGAAGTAATGTAGCTATGCTAAATCAATTAACAGCTAAACTTGCAGGGATAGAAGTGTTTGCGGGACCTTCAGAAGCAACGGCGATTGGAAATTTAGTTGTACAAATGATTAATCAGGGTGAAATCGAATCCATGCGTGCAGGAAGAAAAATTATTCGAAATTCATTTGAAATTGGCGAATTTTCTTGTGGCGATGTGAGATTTGAGGAAATAAAAGAAAGATTTACTAAGGTACTTGAATTTAATTAGGAGGCTTTTAGAATGGGACAAGAAACAGAAATTAGTAAACGATATCAAGTGGCGAAAGAACGTTATCAAGCAATTGGAGTTGATACGGAAAAAGCACTTAAAACACTGAAAGACATTAAAATTTCGATGCACTGCTGGCAAGGCGATGATGTTAAAGGTTTCTTAAATCCAGACGGCGAACTTACAGGCGGAATCATGGCGACTGGGAATTATCCGGGTGCTGCTCATACTCCTAAGCAATTACGCCAAGATTTGGAAAAAGCTTATTCACTTATTCCCGGAAAACATAAACTTAACTTACACGCAATTTACGTAGATACAGATGAAAAAGTAGATTTAAATGAAATTGAACCTAAACATTTCACTCCATGGGTAGAATGGGCGAAAGAGCAAGGATTGGGGCTCGATTTCAATCCAACTTTCTTTTCACATCCAATGTTTAAAGATAATTATACTTTAGCTTCACCAGATAAAGAAGTTCGCGATTTTTGGATAGAGCACGGGAAACGCTCGCGGAAAATTTCTGAGTACTTTGGGAAAGAACTTGGTCAAACAAGTATTAATAATTTCTGGGTGCCGGATGGTATAAAAGATTGCCCGATTGATCGCTACACCCCGAGAAAACGTTTGATGGAAGCTTTAGATGAAGTTTTTGCAGAAAAATTAGATGAAAAATATACCCAAGAAGCTGTAGAAAGTAAGTTGTTTGGCTTAGGCGCAGAGGCTTATACAGTTGGCTCGCATGAATTTTATATGGGTTACGGAATTACGCGGGACAAATTGATTTGCTTGGATGCGGGACATTTCCATCCAACTGAAGTTATTTCTAATAAATTGTCTTCTTTAGCACTTTTCAGTAAAGGTGTAATGTTACATGTGAGCCGTCCAGTCCGCTGGGATAGTGACCATGTGGTGATTATGGATGATGAATTAATTGAAATTGGTCGCGAATTGGTGCGCAATGATTTACTCGGAATTACAAATATTGGTCTTGATTTCTTCGACGCAACAATCAACCGAATTGCTGCATGGGTTGTTGGGACTAGAAATACGCAAAAATCATTACTTAAAGCCCTTTTAGAACCTACAGCTGATTTGAAAAAAATGGAACTGGAAAATGACTTTACATCTCGTATGGCAATTACAGAAGAATTAAAAGACTTCCCATTTGGCGATGTATGGAACTACTTCTGTGAAATTAATGGTGTCCCAGTTGGTCTTGACTGGTTGAAGGAAGTAAAAGCTTATGAGAAAGATGTATTACTAAAAAGATAGGAGATAGTGACGATGACAAAGGATATACTTGATGCTGATTTTATTAAGGAAATGGCAAAAACTACTTCAAATTTATACCGGTTAGGCTGGGATGAAAGAAACGGTGGCAATATCACTTATTTGTTGGATGAAAAAGAAGTTGTGGAATATTTAGATGTAAAACAAATTATCCGCACAATTCCAATGGACTTTGATGGCGAAAAGCTCGCTGGTAAATATTTCTTGGTGACTGGTTCGGGTAAATATTTTAAAAATGTTGAAGAAGCTCCAGCTGTTAATTTAGGTGTAATTCAAGTAAGTGAAGATGGGAAAGCAGTTCATTTGCTGTGGGGCTACACAGACGGCGGACTACCAACAAGCGAACTTCCAGCGCATTTTATGAGTCACATTGCAAGACTTTCTGTTGATCCGGAAAACCGCGTTGTTATGCATTGTCACGCTACTCATTTGCTCGCGATGACATTTACACATGAGCTGACTGAACGAGCATTTACAAGAACTTTATGGCAAATGTGTACAGAATGTTTAGTCGTTTTTCCAGAAGGTGTTGGGATTATTCCTTGGCTGGTTCCTGGTACGAATGACATTGGAAAAGCTACATCAGAAAAAATGAAGGAAAATCGTTTAATCGTTTGGCCTCATCACGGGATTTATGGTGCGGGACAATCAATGGATGAAACATTTGGATTAATTGAAACCGCCGAGAAAGCAGCAGAAGTTTATACTATTGTGATGTCACAAGGCGGTATTAAACAAGCGATTACAGATGAACAATTGAAAGCACTGGGTGAAAGATTTGGCGTTGAAGCAAAGGCAGGTTATTTAAATAATTAGGAGGTAAGAATAATGGAACGAGTGGCATCTATTATGTATTTATATCCTGGTAATCAAGAAGAATATAAAAAAAGACACGACGAACTTTGGCCAGAAATGAAAGAGGCCTTAAAAGCGCATGGAGCAGCTAATTATTCGATATTTTTAGAAGAAAAAACGGATACATTATTTGCTTATGTGGAAGTCGAGGATAAAGCCATTTATGACAAAATAGCAGAAACAGAAATTTGTCAAAAGTGGTGGAAATATATGGCTCCAATCATGAAATCAAATCCTAATAATAGCCCGGTCGCGGTTGATTTAAAAGAAGTTTTCTATTTAGCATAAGAAAAGAGACATGACTTTAACGCAAAGTCATGTCTTTTTTCTAAATACTTTTTGGTAAGCGGAATATGAGTAGGAAACAAACTACGAGTAGAAAAATATTAACGTACATACTCATTTGCAAACTGTCGGAAAAGGCACTTGCTTTTGAGGTGGCTGTAGTATTACCGAGAGTGCGGAAAAATACTGATCCAACAACTGCAATCCCAAAGGACGAACCAATTCGTTGCGCTGTATTAAACATACCACTAGCTCCGCCGCGATCTATACCAGTCACGGTGGAAAGGGTAAAACTATTTAATGGTGCAATAGTTAAACCACTACCAAGCCCCGCAATGAAAAGTGGTAGGAATAAGAGCCAAGCAGAAAAAGCGCCGTCATTGAGATGGAAAACTATAGAAACCGTGCCAAGACCGACAATAACGAGCGAGACCCCAAGCATTAACAGTTTTCTTCCTAGTAGCGGGATAAATCGGTAACTATTGGATGCTGCCAGTACGCTACCTAATGCAAAGGGGCTAATTGCAAGTCCAGATAAAATAGCTGAACGATTGAAACCAGTTTGCCAAGTTAGCGATAGAACGAAGAAAATACTAGTAAATGCAGCAAAATATACGAGTGATAAGAGCATTCCTGAGACAAATTGATTGTTTTTAAGTAAGTTTGGCGCAATTAATGGTTGATTGCCTTTCTTTTCTTGGTAAACACTCCATTTATAAAGGATGATGAAGAGCGGAATAGAAAGCGCCATTAAAAGGTAATCTATTGGTTTGAAATCATTTGCACCATTTGAAATAAGTGGGAAAAGTAATAGTAAAAGTGCGATTGTCAGTAAGCCAACTCCAGGCAAATCAAAGCTGATTTTTTTCGTGGAGACGGTTCTCTTAGGAAGATAAAGCATTGCTAGGACAAGTGTTACTAACACAAAAGGTACGTTAACGAAGAAAACTGCGCGCCAACCGTTTGTAGCGCCGAACAGTTCAATTAAAAGTCCTCCTGTAAGAGGTCCGATGGCAGTACCAACACCAATAACTGAACCAAGAATGCCGAAGATTTTCCCGAGGCTTTTTCCGGAATACATATCCATAATCGTCGCATTGATTTGCGGGAAAAATAACCCGGCAGCAAGACCTTGTATTACCCGGGAAATAATTAGGCTATTTTCCGAACCCGCTAAACCGGCAGTAACACTCATAATTAGAAATAGGGTAATCCCGATAATATAAATGTTTTTCCGACCAAATTTATCCCCAAGTCGTCCAGCTAAAATAAGCACAAGGCCAAATGCAAGAGCATAACCTGAAATAACCCATTCAATCGTCTCGCTTGTCGCATGTAGGGCTGTCGTAATATCAGGCAAGGCCACATTAACAATTGTCGTATCTAATAATGAAATAAAAGCTCCAAGCATTATTGAAATAAGTGCTAAAGTTTTACGTTTATCCGTTTGTTCCATGAATCATTCTCCTTTTTGAAGCTTTTTGAGATATTTTTCATTATAAACCTAAACGTTACTATATTAAAGAAAGAGCCAATGTTTCACGTGAAACATTTTACTTTGAGGGCAAGATTTGATAAGCTTTTTTTATTAATAATGCGGGGGTAAACGTATGGAAAATCGGAAGCAAATGATAAAAACCGAACGACTTTTTTTAAGTGAAATGACGTTGGCTGATACGGAAATTTTATTTGGATACTGGTCAGATGATTCAGTTACTAGATATATGAACATTGAGCCTTTCCAAAGTTTACAGCCTGTAGAAGAAATGATTCGGATGCTAAGGCAACTAGAGATAGAAGGAAAAGCACTTAGATGTGTAATTATTTTGCAAGCAACAGGAGAAATTATTGGTACATGTGGCTTTAACTATATTGATCATGAAAATCACCGAGCAGAAATCGCTTATGATTTAGGAACACGATTCTGGAAACGAGGATATGCTACAGAAGCTGTAAAAGCCTTGATGGAGTGGGGAAAAGAATCTTTTAAATTACACAGGATTGAAGCAAAAGTAGACCCGAGAAATGAGGCGTCAATTACTTTGCTAGAGAAGCTTGGTTTTTTAGAAGAAGGATTACTTAGAGATTATGAAAAAATTGGCACGGAATATCAAAGTTTGAAGTTATTTTCTTGGTTAGATACAGGTAAATAACTACATTTAAAGAGCGCTGTATAGAGCTCTTTTTTTGTACATAAGAATGATAAATGTGTCGAATTTTTTACTAAAAAATGGAAAGATAGTAATCATATAAGATTATTTCTTGTTTATTATATTTAGTTATTGCTAAAATAAAAGGAGCTATAAAAAATACAAACTCAAGGAGATTATCCAATGACAAAAGAATATTATTTTATAAAACCTGAATTAAGCTCTCCTGAAACAAAGCAAGAAAACATTTCTTCTTGGTTAGATACCCAAGATACAGATTTTTATAATGCTCAAATTGCCCAAGAACGGGATTATTGTTTTTGGTGTGATATTGTAGAAACGGCTAAAACGAATTCACGGGAAAGTTATATTTCTATGGCTTATACTTTGAATGATCCTAATATGCTCAACTCCGCTGCAAAAACCAATTTTATTTTGGCAGAAGATGAAGTGTTATATATACACACTCTGTCCGTCATTCGCGACGGCAAAGTCATTGATAAAATAAATGATATTAATGTGAAAGTCTTGGATTATGTTCGTGATGAAAATCAAGCTAGTTTTAATGATGAGAAAAAAGTAACGGTTCTAATTCGTGATTTACATTTAAATGATATTTTCTTAATTGAAACAACTATTGAACGTAAATATGAAGAAAGCAGCATTCGTAACCAATTTTTCCGCTGGATTTATTCGGCTCCAAATTCATACTGGGCTTACGGAAAGTATCGTTTTGAATTGAAGAACGAGACAGGACAGAATTTAGAAACGAATTTCCATTATTTCCGCGATGAAGCAGGGGCAATTTTAGATAAAGAAAAAGTTATTATTGAAAATAGCCAATCTTATACAATTGAAAAAGAAGACTATATTGGAAATGATCCAAAAGAGTTTGAACTTACGCCATTTATTGATTTTGTTACTGAAAAGACCTATCCAGAAATTACCAAAGCAATCAGTGACGTTTATCAGAAATTCTATCAAGTGGATTTAGCCAGTTTTGCTGGTGATTTGGTTTCTGAATTAGATGCATTACCTTCTTTAAAACATAAAATTAGGCATGCGATTGATTTTGTTCAAAAAGAAATATACTATTTGTATAATGAAACGGAAATGGATGGACATGAGCCTCAAGCGGCAGAAGTAACTTATCAAACGAAACAAGGTGATTGTAAGGCGAAAACGGTTCTTTTAAAAGTGATTTTAGATTATTTAGAAGTCGATTCAGAGCTGATTTTGGTTAATTATGGCAGTGATGTCTTTTTACCGGTTTATACGCCGTCACCATTTAATTTTAACCATGCGATTTTAAAAGTAACAGATGATAATCAAGTTTATTTTATTGATGCCACAATGAGTAGTGACCAAGGCTTTTTAGCTAACCGCCAAAGAAATAGTTTCATGTATTATTTGGAAATTAAACCAGGAACCGAATTACAAAAACAAGAGCCTTTTCAAGATAGAACGCCTTCTGTTGAAGAAATTTTCCGATGTGATGTTAAAGGAAATGAAGCCGAGGTTGTTTTTGAAAGAAAATTACGCGGTGGAATGGCAAACGGATCACGTGAAATGTTTAAAAATGAATCAAATAAAGATATTGTTAATCGCTATAACTTCGCGATTTATAGCAATATGACTTTATATAAAAAATATGAAGAAAATGAGATTGATAAGCACTTTAATAACACGTCCATTCAAATTGTGGAAGATAATAAGGAAATGAATGAGATTTCGCTAGTTTATAAAGCAACAATAACTGACCCATATATTGTAGAAAACAAAAAACGCTTTTTACATTTTTGGAGTTGGGGTAATTTTATTGATGATGGCGCGGAAAAACATTTCCATAAAGATTTCCCGTATTGGGTTGATCGAAATATCATCAAAATGGAGATTCATTTAACGACTGACCACTCGATAGATCAGACGGATTCCTACACACGTCAAGAATGTGACATCAAGTCTAAGTATTTAAATCATCGTGTGACGAAGAAAATTCACAAAAACGGTGCTTCGTGTTATTTAGAGTATCGTCCATATCACAACCTTACTATTTCTGGGAAAGATTTAGAAGAATATATTAAAGCTAATAAAAAAGTTCTAGATAGTAACTGGGGAATTGGTATTGATATCATTGAAGATGGTCTGTTTAAGAAATTAGGTAAGCTATTTAAATAAACGTAAAAAAAGCATCCCTTTCTATAAGGGGTGCTTTTTTATAAATGGTCCCGACTGGTCTCGAACCAGCGACCCCCACCATGTCAAGGTGATACTCTCCCAACTGAGCTACAGGACCAAGTAAACTCAGAAAATAAGCTTAATCGTTTATTTTCTGAATGGATTCACGTTCAATCATTTCGGTTTTAATGATGGTCGTTTTTGGTACGTTTTTATCTTGGTGGATTAAGCGGAATAATAAGTTAGTCGCTTTTTTTCCTAGTTTATTAATTGGTATGTCAATAGAAGTAAGTGGCGGTGACAAGAAAGATGATGCTACTTTATCATTATAGCCGATGACAGAAAAATCTGCAGGTATTTGTAAATTTTTATCGGCTGCCATTTTATAAATACTAAGTACTTTTAAATCGTCGGTTGCGAAAACTGCGGTTGGTTTATCGGTGCTTTCCATTAGGCGTAATGCGGCTTTGTAACTGTCTTCAATGCTATAACCGCTATCAATAATCCAGTCATTGCGAAGGTCTAATTGGTGGTCAAATAGGCAGCTTCGAAAACCAGCAAGGCGATCAATCGAAACATGATAATCAAGCGGTGCGTGGATACAAGCAATTTTCTTATGACCTTGCTTGATTAAATGTTTAGTTAGAGCATAACTATCACCAAAATTGTCTGTGTCAACGGAATAAATATTTTTGTAATGTCCTTCTACTTTTCCGGTAACGACAATGGGGATATTATACGGGTCTAATTGATGGAAAAAATCTTCATCAGCCGGGGAACTTAGCATAATTATACCTTTAATCATTTTTTCTTGGATTTTTGAGAGGCATTTTTTGAGTTCGTCTTCGCTGTTTTTGGCGGTCTGAAGAATAAGGTCGAAATTTTCCAACTCAGCTTGAGTGGAAATGGATTGAATTATTTCGGAAAAAAATGGATTTCCTGTTGTTGTGGTTGTGGAGCGATTTGAGATAACCATGATAGCATCAAAGCCTGAAGAAGTAAGTGCGCGAGCTAGTTTGCTTGGCTGGTAGTTGAGTTCATCAATCGCTTCTAATACTTTTTGTCTTGATTCTTTGGAAATATTAGCTTGATTGTTTAGTACTCTGGATACCGTTGATTTTGAAACTCCCGCGTGTTTTGCTATGTCATAAATGGTAGCTGCCAAGGTAATCTTCCTTTCTCTATTGTTTCCGGTATCGGTTCCGGTCATTATCATCCATGTTTATATTACTCAATTTTACGCTAAATGTCCAACTAGATGTTATATAGGGATAAAAACTCAATACTGTCAACATGTTAGGAAATTCCTTTTAAATTGTGTTTGACAGAAAGCGCTTTCCATACTATAATTCTTTTTGTGGGAGCGCTCCCGGTTAGGAGGTAAATGATGACGAATTTAAGAAAACGACTTTCGCGGTTATATTCTGAAGATGTAGTTGAGAGTTTAGCAACGAGAATTGAAGCGCGGGTAAACCAAACGAAACAAAGAAAGTTAGTACGAAAAGACAAATGGGACGAGAAAGATATAGTTTTAATTACATATGGAGACCAATTTAAAGAGGAATCCAAAAAAACTTTACCAACCTTTAAGAAAATGTATGATCGTTATTTAAAATCGACTTTTGAGGTAGTACATTTCCTACCTTTCTATCCTTATTCCTCGGATGATGGGTTTTCGGTTATTGATTACAAAGCGGTTAATCCGGAGCTTGGCGATTGGGAAGATATTAAGGAAATGGAACAGTCGGCGCGATTGATGTTTGATTTTGTTTGTAATCATATGTCGGCGAAAAGTGAGTGGTTTAAGCGATATTTAGCGGGCGATAAGGAATTTCAAAACTTTTTCGTGGAAATGGATCCTGATACTGACCTTAGTTCGGTTACAAGACCACGTGCAACACCAGTGCTCACGCCGTTTCAATTTGCTTCTGGTAAAGAGGGTTATATTTGGACGACGTTTAGTGAGGATCAGATTGATTTAAACTTTGCTTGTCCGGAAGTGCTTTACAAGATGATTGATGTTTTGATGTTCTATTTAGAAGAAGGTGCGGAATATGTGCGACTTGATGCGGTTGGCTTTATGTGGAAAGTGCCGGGAACGAGTTCGATTCACTTAGAAGAGACGCATGAAATCGTGAAATTATTTAGAGATTTAGTAGACATTGCAGCTCCGGGGACGATTATTATAACTGAAACGAATGTGCCGCATGTTGATAATATTAGTTATTTTGGAAATGGTGAAAAGGAAGCGCATATGGTTTATCAATTCCCGCTTCCACCACTCGTGCTCCATGCGATACATCATGGCAATGCCGAGTTTTTAAGCAATTGGGCGAAGAATTTAGAGCTCCCAGAAGGCAAGCGGACATTCTTTAATTTCCTTGCCTCACATGATGGAATTGGCTTAAATCCAGTGCGCGGAATTATTCCAGAAGCAGACATTTTAGCATTGGTAGATGATTTGGAAAAAGAAGGAGCACTCGTTTCTTATAAACAAAATCCAGATGGTACTAAAAGTCCGTATGAAATTAATGTGACTTACATGGATGCGTTAAGTAAACAGGCGGACACGGATGACTTGAGACTATCGAGATTTCTTGTCGCTCATGCAGTATTAATGTCTATCCCAGGCGTCCCAGCCGTTTATGTTCAAAGTATTTTAGGAAGCCGCAATGATTATTTAGGCGTAGAAACAACAGGGCACAATCGCTCTATTAATCGAAAAAAATACGACTTAGCGGAAATTACAGCAGAGCTAGAACAGGCTGACTCCTTACGAAAAGAAACTTATGATGCGTTAACGAAATTAATTAGCACACGAAAAGCGGAATCACTTTTCCATCCAGAAATCGCGATGGAAGTTTTAGAATCTACGGCGGAATTGTTTGTTGTTAAACGTTCATCCGGCGCGGAATCGATTATATTGATTCATAATTTATCAGAAAAAGAAGTGAGTTATTCACTAGACAGCGGTGTTTATACAAATCTTTATAAGGGCTCCACGGTAACTGGGAGCGATTCCATAAAGCTTAGAGGCTATGAATTCTGCTGGCTAAAAACCAAAAATTACAGGGAGGAACAAAAATGAAGAAAAAAAGTCTTGTATTACTTGTTGTTGTGTTGGTTCTAAGTGCGGTATTAGCTGCATGTGGAGGGAAAGAGTCTGGTAGTAAGGAAGTAACAATTGAATTTATGCATTCATCCGTTGAAAAAGAGCGTTTAGATGTTATTAATAAATTAATTGCTGATTTTGAAAAAGAAAATCCAACGATCAAAATCAAACAAATTCCAGTTGAAGAAGATGCTTTTAATACAAAAGTTGTCACACTTGCTCGTTCTGGTAAACTTCCAGCAGTTATGGAAGTAAGCCAAGATTTTGCCAAAGTAATGGATAAAGATGAGTTAATTGACCAAGATGCAGTGAAAGCAGTTATCGACTCGGTTGGAGAAGATAAATACTATGAAGGTGCAACAAACTTAGTGCGTTCTGAAGATGGTAAAAGCTATATCGCAGCACCATTAAGCGGTTGGGTTCAAGGTATTTGGTACAACAAAAAAGCTTTAGCCGATGCTGGTTTTGAAGAACCAAAAAACTGGGCGGATATTGAAAAAGTAGCGAAAAAATTCACGAATAAAGCTGATAAAAAATACGGTATTGCAATTCCAACAGCAGAAAGTACGATGAGTGAGCAAGCTTTCTCTCAATTTGCACTTTCTAACAAAGCCAATGTTTTAGATGCAAAAGGAAATGTAACGATTGATACACCAGAAATGAAAGAGGCTCTTCAGTACTACAAAGATCTTTCAGCCTACACAATGCCTGGTTCAAATGACGTAACTGAAATTAAAGATGCGTTTATGAATGGTACTGTTCCAATGGCAATGTACTCTACGTATATTCTTCCATCTGTATATGAAGAAGGCGACCCATCTAACATCGGATTCGCTATTCCAGAAGAAAAAGAAAAAGCAGTTTATGGAACAGTTTCCGGATTGACTATCTCTGCTGGTTTGGATGATGACCAAAAGAAAGCAACGAAGAAATTTGTTGAATACTTGTCTCAACCAGAAAATATGGCAACGTGGGTATTAATGTCTCCAGGTGGCGCACAACCAGTAAATAAAGAAGTAGTAGAACAAAAAGCATACAAAGAAAATGAAGTAATTAAATCATTTGGTGATCTTCCAAACGAAATCGCTGCATCTTTCAACGACATCCAAGTTTTCGGACTTGTTGATGGTAAAAACCTAACAAAAATGGGTGATATAACTAGTTCAGGTATTATCGCACAAATGGTTAACAACGTAACTGTTGGCGGTGGGGATGTTTCAGCGGACTTAAAAGCAGCACAGAAAAAGGCAGAAGAGGGTAAATAATCAAATAGCGGGGAGGTGAGTCTCCCCGTCTTTTTATACAGTTTAGCACGTCGCTTTTTGATTTAAGGAGGCATTATGAAAACAAAAGTATATAAAAGGTCCGACTTTAAGTTAGCAATGATTTTACTTGCGCCAAGTTTTGTTTTACTGGCAGCACTTGTGTTATATCCGATGATTTCAAATATCCAGATTAGTTTTTTAGATATGCCGCTAAATCCGAATATTAAATCGGTCTTTATCGGTTTACAAAACTATATAGATATTTTGAAGGATCCAGAGTTTTATAAATCACTAGGTCTTACCGTGGCTTATACAGCACTTGTAGTAATTGGGAGTACGGGGATGGGGCTACTTGTAGCGATTTTCTTTAATCGTGAATTTCGTTTTAGAAGAACGGCTCGGTCGCTTATTATTTTGTCGTATGTAACACCATCTATTTCTCTTATTTTTGCATGGAAGTATATGTTTAATAATGGTTATGGTGTGATTAATTTTATGACTGTAGATGTGCTTCATATGTTTAAAGAAGCACCACTATGGTTTGATAATCCAGTTTCTAGTTTCTTTTTAGTAACCTTTTTTGCGATATGGCGTTATTTCCCGTATGCATTTATTTCGTTTTTGGCGATTTTGCAAACGGTCGATAAGTCGCTTTATGAGGCGGCTGATATGGACGGAGCGAACATTTGGGATAAATTCAAAATTGTTACTTTGCCAGCGATTATGCCGGTACTTGCAACAGTTATTACGCTTCGTGCGATTTGGATGTTCTATATGTTCACCGATGTATACTTACTCACGAATAAAGTAAATATCCTTGGAGTTTATTTATATAAAACAGCATTCGCATTCAATGATTTAGGAAAAGCAGCAGCGATTTCTGTCATATTATTTGTCATTATTTTTGTTGTGATTATTTTTGCAAGAAAGCGGGTGGATTTGAATGGCGGTAAGTAGTAAAAAGTCAAAAAGAACAAAGAAAATCGCGTTTTATGTGACGATGGTTGCATTTTTATGTATTACATTGTTCCCATTTGCGATTATGTTAATGACTTCATTTAAGAGCAGCAAAGAAGCCATTTCTACGCATCCAACATTTTTCCCGAAAGATTTCACTTTCCAGCATTATATCGATATTTTTAATCCAGATATTTTTCCGTTTTTAACGTACTTTAAAAATAGTTTGGTTGTTTCGGTTTTTGCGGCAGGAATTGCGGTCGTTTTGGGGATTTTAGGAGCTTATGCGTTGTCTAAATTACGCTTTAAAGGGCGAATGACGATTAACGCGAGTTTTTACACGGTTTATATGTTCTCCGGAATTTTGTTAATTGTTCCGTTGTTTAAAATAATTTCGAGTTTGGGGTTATATGATACAGAAACAGCTTTAATTATCACGATGGTTGTACAAACACTACCAACTGCGGTATTTATGCTAAAAAGTTATTTCGACACGATTCCAACTGATATTGAAGAAGCTGCGATGATGGATGGGCTAAATCGCTTCCAGATTATTTTACGAATTATTGTTCCGCTAGCGATTTCAGGTATTGTATCAGTGTTTGTATATTGCTTCATGGTAGCTTGGAATGATTATCTGTTTGCGTCGATTTTCCTATCTAGCTCAGAGAAATTCACGTTACCAATTGGCTTAAATACACTATTTAGTACACCAGATTATATTTGGGGTAGAATGATGGCGGCCTCGCTAGTTACGGCGCTTCCGGTCGTTATTATGTACGCAATTTCAGAACGATTTATCAAAGGAAATTTAACAGACGGTGGAGTTAAAGGATAAGAAAGGAAGTTTTTTAAAATGAAAAAATTAGTTGCGACTGCCCCTCGTGTGGCGGAATTAGTAGAATATCATGATCGTGAAGTTGTAGAAGATGAAGTAAAAATTAAAGTTCAATTCGCTTCTCCAAAACATGGTACAGAAGTAGTTGATTTTAGAGGAATTAGTCCTTTTATTGATGAAGAATTTTCACCAGAATGGAATCTATTTGTTTCACGTGAAACAAATAGTGCGCGAGGCATTGTGTTTGGCGAGTTTCAGCTAGGCAATATGGTCGTTGGTGAAGTAGTTGAATGTGGAAGCAAAGTGACGGAATATGCACTTGGAGACATTGTTTGTTCTTATGGACCGATTATGGAAACTGTTATTGTGAAAGCTGTCGATAATTATAAACTACGTAAATTGCCAAAAGGTGCTAATTGGAAAAATGCGGTTTGCTATGATCCGGCTCAATTTGCGATGAGTGGCGTGCGAGATGCACATGTTCGTGCGGGGGATTACGTTGTCGTTGTCGGACTTGGCGCGATTGGCCAAATTGCGATTCAACTGGCGAAAAAAGCTGGTGCTAGTGTTGTTATCGGGGTGGATCCTCTTAGTCATCGTCGTGAAATTGCTGAAAAACACGGAGCAGATGCTACTTTTGATCCGATTACGACAGATGTTGGTTTAGAAGTAAAACGTCTGACTGGTAAGCTGGGTGCGGATTCGATTATTGAAACAAGCGGGAACGCGGCGGCACTTCAAGCAGCACTACGCGGAATTGCTTACGGCGGAACAATTTCTTATGTAGCCTTCGCGAAACCTTTCCCAGAAGGATTTAACCTTGGGCGGGAAGCTCATTTTAACAATGCGAAAATCGTCTTTTCACGTGCGGCTAGTGAACCAAATCCGGATTATCCGCGCTGGGATCGTAAGCGTATCGAGGAAACTTGTTGGGAATTACTGATGAACGGTTACTTAGATTGTACGGACATCATTGATCCAGTTGTTCCATTCGCTGATTCAGCTGAGAGCTACATGAAATATGTCGACCAACAACCTGATTTAAGTATTAAAATGGGGATTACCCTTTAAGGAGCGATAATAATGAAATTAGGCACACAGAACCAAGCATTTTTCCCAGAAAATATAGAAGAAAAATTTGCTTATGTAAAAGAAATGGGCTTTGAAGGTTTTGAAATTGATGGTAAATTGCTTGTTGAGAATTTGGATGAAGTGAAGAGTGCTATCAAGAAAACGGGGCTACCTGTTAGTACTGCATGTGGCGGTTATGACGGCTGGATTGGTGACTTCATTGAAGAGCGCAGACTGAACGGTTTAGAAGAAATTAAGGCAATTTTAGAAGCTTTAGCAGAAGTTGGCGGGCAAGGGATTGTTGTTCCAGCGGCGTGGGGAATGTTCACTTATCGTCTTCCACCAATGGTTTCGCCGCGTAGCCAAGCCGGAGATTTCAAAGCAGTGAGCGAGTCGTTAATTTATTTGGATAAAATTGCTGGTGAAACTGGGACGAAAGTTTATCTTGAGCCACTTAACAGATACCAAGATCACATGATTAATTTGCTAAGTGATGCGCAGAAATATATTGATGAAAATGAACTTAAAAATGTAGAAATTATCGCTGACTTCTATCATATGAATATTGAAGAAGATAGCATTCCAACTGCGCTTGAAGAGCATAAAGATTCCATTGGTCATATTCATGTTGCTGACAATCATCGCTATCAACCAGGAAGCGGCAGCCTTGATTTTAAAACAAGTTTTGATCAACTGAAAAAGAATGGTTACAGCGGATTTTTAACTTTTGAATGTCGTGTTCGTAGTGAAAATCCTGAACAAGCTTATAAAGATGCGTTGGCACATTTAAAAAGCTGTTTAATTTAAAATAGAAAATCCGTCCCAATCAAAGCGGACGGATTTTTCTAAAAGGAGTTTCGGATATGAAGAAAAGAGTTGCAATCATAGGAGCAGGACAAGTCGCTGAGAAGGTTCATGCGGCATATTATAAGACAAGAAATGAGCTCGAACTTGTGGCAGTATGTGATCCTAGTATGGAACGAGGCGAAGAGTTTCGTTCAAACAATGGTTTTTTGAAGCATTATGCCACGGCGGAGGAAATGTTTGCTACAGAAAAAATTGATATAGTTAGTATTTGTACGCCTAATCGGTTTCATTTTGATAATGTGATGTTGTCTCTTAGGCACGGGGCTGCGGTTATGTGTGAAAAACCACCCGCAATGAGTGCAGCAGAAGCGAAGGCGATGTGGGATCTTGCTAAGGAAAAAGAAGCTATTTTAGCGTATGATTTTCATCATCGTTTTTCTAGTGAAGCACAGTTTTTAAAGAAAAATTCGGCGCTTTTAGGTGAAATTTATTGTGTGAAAGCAACCGCGCTTCGTCGTTCTGGTGTGCCAGGTTGGGGAACTTTTACGAATAAAGAAATGCAAGGCGGCGGTCCGCTGATTGATATGGGAATTCATATGCTCGACGCGGCGATGTTTGTCCTTGGCTTTCCAAAAGTGAAGAAAGTAACGGCAAAAAGTTTTCAAAAAATCGGAACCAAGAAAAGTGCGGGAACATTTGGTTCATGGGATCCGGAAAAATATACGGTAGAGGATTCTTTATTCGGCTTTATTGAACTGGAAAATGGCGGATTAATTGAATTAGATACTTCTTTTGCGCTACATATTAAGCCAGAAAGTGCGCTAAATGTTGACTTTTTTGGTGATTTAGCAGGAGGAAGTTTATATCCGGCTGAAATTTATACAGATAATGCAGGTGAATTTCAGTTGTTAGAGAAGTTAGGACAACTGGAAGAAAATAAACACGAAAACAGCATGAAAGCATTTGTTGATAGCGTTCTTGGTGCTGGAAAAGTGGAGCTTGCTGGCGCTGAACAAGGTTATATCATACAAAAAATCGTTGAAAGTTTATACGAATCGGCAGAAAAAGGTGAGAGTGTTTTTTTATGAGGAAAATAATCGAGAAGGAATTTGCATTAAATTATCTAAATAAATATGGGAGCCAAATGACTGTCGGAAACGGCTATTTGGGTGTGCGCGGTGCTCTTGAAGAAGAATATCCGGAGCAAGTTCGTGGTATGTATGTGGCAGGAATTTATAATCGTCCGAGCGGTTCAGTGAGTTCGGAGCTAGTGAACTTGCCGGATGTGACACGGTTCCAAGTGACGCTTGACGGGGAAGTTTTTTCGATGCAAGCAGGGAAAGTCCATGGGTATGAACGATTTTTAGATATGAATACAGGAGAATTAGTTAGGAAAATTATTTGGGAAAACAGTGCCGGCGACAAGTACCAACTAAATTTTTATCGATTTGCTTCAAAGGTTGTGAAACATGTTATTGCGGCAAGAGTGGAGATAACGCCTTTAAGTGGATGTGCGAAAGTGAAAATAAAAACAGGTATTGATGCACAACAAACCAATTTTGGAACGCAACAGTTGGCAGAATCTAGTTTACGGATTTTTGATGAAGAGCTGATGGTTGGTGAATATGAAACGATTGAAAGCAAACAGCGAATTACTGTGGCAACAAAAGTCAGTCAAAAAGGGGTTTTCACTGCTAAAAATCGCCAATTAATGACTGAAGTTGAGCAAGGAATCGCAGCCAACCAAACATTCGCTTTGGAGAAAATAAGCCTGGTTAAAACATCTCTTGATGAGGTGGACGTGGAGTTTCCAAATGCAACCTATGCTGAACTGAAAGCAAATTCAGAAAAAGCTTGGGCAGATTTTTGGGAGCATGCGGGCGTTCGCGTTGAGAGCACGAATGATTTTGACCAGTTTGCACTAGATTTTGCGTGCTATCATTTAGAAATTATGACGCCGAAAGATGATTTTCGTTGTAGTGTTGGTGCGAAAGGGCTGACCGGGGAAGGTTACAAAGGACACGTTTTTTGGGATACGGAAATTTTCATTATGCCATTTTTCCTTTATAATAAGCCGGAAATTGCCAAACAACTGCTAGAATATCGTTATCTTCATTTGAAAGAAGCGAAAGGAAAAGCATTGAAAAATGGATATAATGGGGCGCTTTACCCGTGGGAAAGTGCCTTCTCTGGTGAGGAAGAAACGCCGGAATTTGCAGCGATTAACATTCGGACTGGAACACGGCAAAAAGTAGCTTCTGCCATCTCAGAGCATCATTTAGTGGCGGATATTGCTTATGCCGTTTGTGAATATGAAGCTGCAACAGGTGATGCTCAGTTTATGAGTGACTGTGGTGCTGAACTGCTCCTCGAAACAGCAGAATTTTGGATAAGTCGAGCAACTAACCGCAACGGTCGACTGGAAATTCTCGATGTGATTGGACCGGATGAATATACAGAGCACATCGATAATAATACTTACACCAACTACATGGCGCACTATAATGTGAAAATGGCACTGGAATGGAACCGCGATAATGAAGCTTTTCAGTCACGAGCGAAAGCGTTTCTTAAAAACTTATATTTACCGGTCGCAAATGAAAAAGGTTTAATTCCGCAAGATGATACTTTTTTACAAAAAGATTGGATAAATTTAGATAAATATAAGGCTGCGCAAGGAACACAAGGGATTTTACTAGATTACTCGCGGCAAGAAGTGAATGAATTACAGATTTTAAAGCAAGCTGATTTAGTGATGTTATTCTATTTGTTTCCTCAGAGGTTTGCGCCAGAAACTGTGAAGAAAAACCTAGATTATTATGAAAAACGAACCATTCACGATTCATCTTTAAGTAAAGCGATTCATGCCATTGTGGAAAATCGTACGGGAAACCGCGAGCAAGCCTATCAATTTTTCCAAGAAGCGTGTTTAATTGATCTTGGGGACGAACCACATTCATCAGATGACGGCCTTCATGCGGCTTCACTTGGGGCAATTTGGCTGGCAGTGGTTTTTGGGTTTGCAGGCATTGATACTAGCGGAGAATTATTAGAAATAGCGCCAGATTTGCCAGATGCATGGCGGTTTGTTAAATTTGAATTCATGTGGAAAGGTGAAACAATTCTAGTGGAAATAGCCCCAAACACGTTACAACTTTCAAAAAACACAAAAAGCATGCTAGAATTAGTTATCTACGGAGAAAAACAGCAATTAACGGATACATTAACGATTAAGATGGAACAAAAGGATGTGTCTTTATGAAAATTGTCATTGCACCGGATTCATTTAAAGAAAGTTTGACGGCGCACGAGGTGGCAGAGTATATTAAAGAGGGCTTTCAAGAAGTTTATCCGCATGCAGACTATCATTTACTCCCAGTTGGAGATGGGGGCGAGGGTACGCTTGATGTTTTAAGTAGAGCCGTGGATGCGAAAACGACGAAAATCAATGTTTCTGGTCCGTTTGGCGAGCCTGTTTCAGCAAAAGTTGCCTTTACAGAGGGCAATAAAAAAGCGCTGATCGAAATGGCTGAGGTTTGCGGTTTGCATCTAGTTCCAGCAACTAAACGTGATCCACTTCAAGTGAGCACAAAAGGAGTGGGCGAACTAATTTTGCACGTAATGAAAAAAGGTGCGACCGAGGTTATCATTGGCATAGGTGGAAGCGCTTCAAATGATGGCGGAATTGGCATGGCTAGCGCGCTTGGCTATGAATTTTTAGATTTAGAAAACAATGTCGTAAATCCAATCGGCGCCAATTTAGCTAGCATCGCAACCATCCGCTCTGAAAATGTTCCTACTGAGCTCAAAAACATCACGATAAATATAGTAACCGACGTTGAAAATCCGCTTTGTGGAAAAGAAGGCGCATCCTATGTATTCGGCCCACAAAAAGGGTTAGCTGCCACTGATCTAGCAAGCGCAGATGAGGCAATGCGTCATTTTTATCAGCTGGCCAATCCAGCGATGATAACAATGGCACGAGCTGGTGCTGGGGGAGGAATTGGCGCTGGACTTGCAACGTTTGCAGAGGCGAATTTGCTGTCTGGCATTGATTTTGTAATCGAGGCGCTTCAAATTAAAGCAGTTTGCAAAGATGCCGATTTAGTCATCGTTGGTGAAGGGAAAATGGACGGACAAACTGCTCAAGGAAAAGCACCAGTGGGCGTGGCGAAAGAAGTACCTGATGGAACACCCGTTTTTGCAATTTGTGGAAGCGTAGGAGAGGGTCTTGAAGCTGTCTATAAGGCCGGAATCCACGCGGTATTTCCCTCAATTGCGAGTCCAACAACTTTAGAAAAAATACTTAAAGAAACCCCAAATAATCTAAGAAGAACCGCACGAAATGTTGCGGCAGTTTGGAAAGGACGAGTAGAATGACAACAGCATTAAAAGGAGTAGTATTCGATTTAGATGGTGTCATCACAGATACAGCGCATTACCATTACTTAGCTTGGAAAAAAACAGCAGAGAGCATTGGAATTGAATTCGATGAAGCATTTAATGAGAATTTAAAAGGAGTGAGTAGAATTGACTCCCTACTTCTTATTTTAAAGAAAGACGGCCGCGAAAATGACTTCACACAAGAACAAATCGAAGCACTTGCAGCAGATAAAAATGAATTCTATGTGAGCTTGCTCGAAGAAATTACGCCGGCAGATGTTTTACCAGGTATAAAAGAACTTATAGTAGCTCTTAAAAAGCAAAATCTTAAATGCGCGATTGCATCTGTTTCAAAAAATGCTCGTACGGTATTGAGTGCGCTTGAAATGGAACAAGAATTTGATTACATTGTTGATGCTGCTAAAATTACTAAATCAAAGCCTGATCCAGAAATTTTTGTGGAAGCATGTCGCGGTTTAGGCTTAGAACCATCAGAAGTAGTTGGAATTGAAGATGCCCAAGCTGGAATTGAAGCAATTAACGCAGCTGGAATTATAAGCGTGGGTGTTGGTTCTGGACTTCGTGATGCGGATATGACAGTGAAAAATACTGGTTTGCTAGATTTACGTATTTTAGAGATATTACATAGCAAATAAAATGTTTCACGTGAAACAAAAGTGTCAAAAAGTGAACAAAAAGCAAGATATATTGCTATTCTAAAACCCTTTGCTTGACCACGATACAACTTTGGAATATTCTGAATGTGAGGTGGATATGTATGGCGATTATTTTTGCAAAAGAAGAGAACTTGGAAGAGATTATTAGTAGCCATCCTAAAATATTACTTAATTTTTGGGCAGAATGGTGTGCTCCGTGCCGCTGTTTCTGGCCAACGCTTGAGCAATTCTCTGAGGTGGAAGAAGGTAATGTCCAAGTTGTGAAAATTAATGTAGATAAACAACGTGCATTAGCTCAAAAGTTTGATGTAAAAGGGATACCGAATTCGCTTGTTCTTGTTGATGGAGAAATTAAAGGCGCAATTGCTGGTATTGTCAGTTGTGATGAACTTAGAAGTAGGTTTAATAGTCTAGCAAAATAAAAATTCCGCGATCCAATTTAATGGTCGCGGAATTTTTTGTTTCACGTGAAACATTTATTATTTGAAAACGCGGAAACGGTCAGCGTCATCGATGAATTCTTTTTCGCCAGCTTCTTGAACGATGTTACCAAACGGCATTTGAGCGCGTAAGTTCCAGCTTGCAGGAATATTCCATTCAGCTTTAACAGCATCGTCAATTAGTGGGTTGTAATGTTGTAGAGATGCACCAATTCCAGCGTTTGCAAGAGCAACCCATACTGAATGTTGTGCAATACCTGAAGATTGTTCAGACCATACAGGGAAATTATCTGCATATAGTGCAAAGTTTTCTTGTAGACCTTCAATAACAGCAGTATCTTCAAAGAAAAGAACTGTTCCGTATCCAGCGCGGAAAGAACCAACTTTTTCTTCAGTAGCTGCAAAGTTTTCAGCAGGTACGATAGCGCGTAATGTGTCTTCTACGATATTCCAAAGTTTATCATGGTTTTCTCCTAAAAGAATAACAGCGCGAGAACTTTGAGAGTTGAAAGAAGATGGGCTGTATTTAACTGCGTCTTTAATGATTTCTTCAATTTTGGAATCCTCTACGGAAACGTTTTTATCTAGTGCATAAATGGAACGACGAACTTTAATAGAATCTAAAAATGTATTAGTCATAATAATAAAACTCCTTTGTTAATGTTATTTACTTACATAAGTATAGCAACTATTTATTAATTTGCAAGTGTTTTTGTCGGAAAAAGATTATGTAAGCGCTAAACCGATTACGGCTCTTATAAAAAAACTTTTTAAGTAAAAAACTTGCTTTTAAGAACGTTTGTTCGTATAATGAAATTAAGAGGTGATAATTATGGTTACGGCAATTCAGAAAGAGCAAGTGCGGACAGAGAAGAATGCTGCTTTTTTAACGAGTCGGCCAGAAGTGGATTATTTAGAACGCGAGAGCTTCTTTATCACATTAAAAGACGCCATGAAGCGAGAATGGGTCGTTCGACTAAAGTTTTTTCAAGAAGCAGATGTTTCTTCTTTACGTCTAGCATCATTTGAATATCCTTCCGCCTTTCTTGGGCTAGGAGAAATTGAAAAACAAGATTTGGTGCCACTTGAAATCGACATGTTAACGGAAGAAGTTATTTTTACAGATATTGTTGGACATGAATATGTAATTGAATTTAGAGATATTATAGATGTTGAATTATTATAGAAGCAGTCGTTTATTCGGCTGTTTTTTCTTGTCAAAAAAGGAATCCATATGTATAATGGTTGTTATGACAATTATTGTTACGACAATGGAAAAGAGGTTGGAAATGCGCGGATATTATGATGAAATCTCATTTGATGTGAATACGACTGCGAAGAAAATGCACTTATTTTTGATGCGTTCTATTGCAAGCTATGATGTAACGCCTGAGCAGTGGTCAGTTTTGGAGGGGATTGAGGCCAACGAACCGATTTCTCAAAAAGAAATTGCGCTTTGGACAAAAAAAGACACGCCCACAGTGAACCGGATTGTCGACGTTTTGCTTCGAAAAGAGCTTATTGTGAGGGAAATTAGCACAGAAGATAGACGAATTTCGCTTTTGTCATTAACGGATAAAGGGCGAAAAGAAACGACAGAACTTCGGGATATTGTGGAGGCGAGTTGTGAAAAAATGTTTGCTGGGGTTACTCGCACGGATTTGGAGCAATTCACGGCTATTTTAAAGAACATTTCTACTAATATAGAGTAAAGAGGGGTAAATTTTGGAAAATAAGACAAGACTTTGGACGAAGGACTACGTATTTTTATTATTAGGCAGTGTGCTTTTATATATTGGGTTTATGGTGTTTATGCCGACGTTACCAGCTCGAATTATTGAACTTGGCGGAACACAAATGGAAGCTAGTTTAGCGGTAGGGCTATTTTCAATTGTCGCCTTACTTATGCGGGCGATTGCTGGAAGTTGGAACGATAAATTTGGACCTAAAGTATTAATTATTGCAGGTTTTTTGATTTTAATTTTAACGACTGTGAACTTTTATTGGTCGACGGCGGTTGCGGCTTTGCTTATATTACGGCTTTTTCACGGGGCTGGCTGGGGTATCGGCACGACGTCAATTGCGACAGGGGTATCTAAATTAGTACCGCCGAGCAGAACGGGAGAAGGAATTGGCTTTTATGGGCTTACGACTGCGCTTGGAATGTCACTAGCGCCAATTATTGCTATTTTAATCATGAATTATTTTTCTTTTGATGTTTTAGTGACTTTTTCGCTTGTTTTGATGGTATTTATTTTACTTTTAATGACACAAGTGAAGATTCCAAAATCAGAAAAGATCGTCCATCAAAAAATGAAATTGTTCGAGAAAACGGCGCTACTTCCGGCAGGGCTATGCTTGCTAATGGCTATTCCGCTTGGTGGTATTCAGACGTTTATGATGGTATACGGGACAGAAATTGGGATTTCGACAACGTGGGTTTATTTTATTGGGCAAGCAATTATGGTGCTTATTAGTCGTTTGTTTGCCGGGCGCCTTTATGATACAAAAGGACATCGTTTTGTTATTATTCCGGGTGCGCTATCCATGATTATTGGAATATTAATTCTTTCTTTTGCAACCGGAGCGATCAGCTTATTTGTCGCATCACTTTTTTTTGGACTAGGTTACGGGATGGCACAACCGGCACTCCAAGCACTTGCTGTTGACCGAGCTGCGCCACATAACAAAGGAACTGCGAACGGTACTTTTCTTTCAGGAATGGACATTGGGATGGCTGTTGGTAGTTTTGGTTTAAGTATTGTGGCGACTTACTACAATTATGCTATTATGTACCGCACAGCAATTATTGCGCTTGTCATATTTTTTGTGGTTTATTGGTTAACTTTAGGGCGAAAAGTGAAAAATAGCTAACATCTCTTGTGAAGCTGTTTTCAAATTTTATATGTGCGAGAATCGCTTTAAATAGAGGATTCTCGCACTTTTTTAATGTCAGAATGTTTAAACATCACATTTATTTGGAGATTTAGTATAAATTTTCTGAAAAACAGCTCTATTTCTGCTATAATATACAAAAGTACAAAAGGCAGTGTTTACTTTTAAGCGCTGAAAAATCCGAATATTGTGTAGAATATCACAGGTTCGGCTTTTTTATTTCTTAAGAACAGAACTTCGAAAAGCATAAGTGTAACGAGGAAGGCTCATATCCGGCCAGTAGTTATGAATTACTGGTGAAAAATTTTTGTAAGTAATTGGGGAAATTTGATGACAGGAGAGATGTTGAGTGGAACGTGTTTATAATTTTTCGGCAGGTCCGGCAGTTTTACCAGTACCGGTACTTGAAAAGGTTCAAAGGGAGCTACTCTCTTATAATGGTTCAGGAATGTCAGTAATGGAGCTGAGTCATAGGTCAGAATTATTTCAAAACATCATAGACGATGCGGAGAGTTTAATTCGAGAATTGATGGGGATTCCAGAAAATTACAAAGTACTATTTTTGCAAGGTGGCGCGAGTTTGCAGTTTGATATGGTGCCGATGAATCTTGCAAATGGTAAAAAAGCAGTCTATGTAAACACTGGATCTTGGGCGAAGAAAGCAATTTCTGAAGCTAAAAAAATTCAGGGTGTTGAGGTGGAAGTAATTGCCTCATCGGAAGACCGTAATTTCAGCTATATTCCTGAAATTCCTACAGTTTCAACTGATGCTGCTTACTTACATGTAACAACAAATAATACAATCGAAGGAACAGCAATGTTTGATGTGCCAGACTCAGCTGTCCCGGTCGTTGCAGATATGTCCTCTAATATTTTATCAAGCGTTTATGATGTGAAAAAATTCGGTTTGATTTATGCAGGAGCGCAAAAGAACATTGGTCCTGCTGGGTTAACGCTTGTCATCGTGCGTGAAGATTTAATCGGACAAGTAGAGGGACTTCCTTCTATGTTAGATTTTAAAGTACAGGCCGAAAATGGTTCCATGTACAACACACCACCAACTTTTGCTGTTTATGTAGCAAAATTAGTATTCGAATGGATTAAAGAACAAGGTGGCGTTGCTGGAATTGAAGCGTTAAATCGCAAAAAAGCGGCATTATTATATGATTATATTGATCAATCGGATTTCTTTTCTTCACCGGTCGAGCCTTCTGCAAGATCGCTCACGAATATTCCTTTTGTGACGAATTCTGCAGAGTTTGATAAAGCTTTTGTTAAAGAAGCTGAAGCAAATGGTTTTAAAAACTTGAAAGGACATCGCTCCGTGGGCGGTATGCGAGCAAGTCTTTACAATGCATTTCCAATTGAAGGGGTAGAAGCATTAATCGCCTTTATGGAAAAATTTGCCAATGCAAGAAAAGGGGGAGAAGTACGTGTTTAATATCCAAACGTTTAATGCTATCGCTAAAGAAGGCTTAAAGACATTTGATCTTGAGAAATATGTGATCGATGCGAACCAGCCAGCAGACGGGATTTTACTACGGAGTTATAACTTACACGATTTTGACTTTCCAGAAACAGTGAAGGCAGTTGCTAGAGCTGGTGCAGGAGTTAATAATATCCCAGTAGAAAATTGTTCTGAAAAAGGTATTGTTGTATTTAATACGCCTGGCGCGAATGCCAATGCTGTAAAGGAACTGGTTCTTGCAAGTTTATTCGTTTCGGCGCGTCCAATTTTGGAAGGTACGGAATGGGTGAAAGAACTACCGGCCGAAGATGATGTGGAACAAAAAGTTGAAGCTGGGAAGAAAGCTTTCGCGGGAACAGAACTGGCAGGCAAAAAACTAGGAATTATCGGTCTAGGTGCAATTGGGGCGCTAGTGGCAAATGATGCGCTATCGCTTGGGATGGATGTGGTCGGTTATGATCCATTCGTTTCCGTAGACACTGCTTGGAGAATTTCTAAAGAAGTGGAACGCGCGATGACGATTGAGGAAGTTTTGGCAACATGCGATTATTTAACGGTTCATGTGCCATTAACGGATAAAACTCGTGGCATGTTCAATGCAGAAACGTTACAATTAGTGAAGGATAATGCGGTCTTACTAAACTTTTCACGCGGTGAGCTAGTGGATTCAGCCTCTGTGAAAGAAGCTTTAGATGATGGACTTTTACGTTTATATATTACAGATTTTGCGACAAAAGAATTATTAAACCATAAAAAAGTGCATGTATTTCCTCATTTAGGCGCATCAACGGAAGAAGCCGAAACCAACTGTGCTAAAATGGCTGCAAAAGAATTACAATATTACCTTGAAACTGGTAGCATTAAAAACTCTGTTAACTATCCAAATGTGGAAATGCCTTATAACGGGCATCCGCGAATTGGTATTTGCCACAAAAACATTCCGAACATGGTCGGGCAAATCACGACAGAGCTTGGGAAATATTCCCTAAATATTTTAGATATGATCAACCGTAGTAAAAATGAATATGCCTACACATTAATTGATATTGATAAGGAAACGCAAGCTAATTTGGAACAACTGAAAAGTGATTTATTGGCTGTCCAAGGGGTTTTGCGTGTTCGAGTTATTGAACCATTAGGTGTGACAGTTTAAAATTATTACCCGGGAAATAATGAGAGCATGAAACTTTATGGTTATTGCCAGACGGGTTCATGCTCTTTTACTAAAAAGGAGGATAACAATGGTAAATATACGTCCATTTAAAGCATTACGTCCAATTAAAAATCTAGCGGAAAAAGTGGCTTCGTTGCCATATGATGTACTTAATTCGGAAGAGGCGCGCGAACTTGGCGATGCAAATAAGTATTCTTTTTTACATATTGATAAGGCGGAAATTGATTTAGATCCGGCAATCTCCCCTTATGACCCAGCTGTTTATCAAAAAGCGGCTGATAATTTGGAGCAATTTGAGCTGGATGGTTGGCTTGGAAGAGAAGCAAACCCGGCATTTTATATTTATCAACTGACGATGGATGGTCGTCCGCAAACGGGACTGGTTGTTTGTACGTCGATTGATGATTATTTGAACGGCAAGATTAAAAAACATGAGCTGACTCGGGAAGAGAAGGAGTTAGACCGGATTCGCCATGTGGATGTTTGTGATGCGAATACAAGTCCAATTTTCCTTACTTATCGTGGAAAAGAAGCGATTAATACGCTTATTGAGTCTTGGGTGAATGAAAATGAACCTGAATACGACTTTGAGAGCTTCCACGGGGTCACTCATAAGGCTTGGGCAATTACGGACGCTCATATTCTAGAAGACCTGTCAGCGGCGTTCTCGGAAGTCCCAGCACTATATATCGCAGACGGCCACCATAGAACGGAATCTGCTGTAAAAGTTGGTTTGAAACGGCGCGAAGAGTTTCCAGAGGCTGGACCAGAAGCAGAATTTAATTTCTTCTTATCGGTTGTTTTTCCAGAAGAGCAATTAGAAATTCTTGATTATAATCGGGTTGTGAATGTGCCTATTGAAGCAGATTTCCTTAGTAAAGTTGAGGCTAGTTTTGACGTGGAGAAGGTTGGGAAAGAAGCATTTAAACCTGAGAAGCCAAAACAAGTTGGGATGTATTTAGATGGAAATTGGTACAAACTTACGGCGAAAAGCGATGTGATTCCAAGTGATGTTATCGGTCAGCTGGATGTTTCGATATTACAAGCGCAAGTTTTAACGCCGATTTTTGGAATTGAAGATATTCGTCGCGACAACCGCATTGATTTTGTCGGCGGAATACGTGGCTTAGAAGAGCTAACTCGTTTGGTGGATAATGGCAGTCATTCGGTGGCATTTGCGATGTACCCGCCGACAATGGACGATTTACTTGGTGTGGCAGATGCCGCAGAAATCATGCCGCCAAAATCGACTTGGTTTGAACCGAAATTATTAAGTGGGCTGTTTGTCCACGATTTAGAAAGTAAGTAGTTTTAAGATGAAGCGAATTAGTTACTTTTATTCTGCGGAAAATGAGTCTGAGATTAACCTAGAGATATGGAACGTATTTATGAATAAAAGTGAAGCTGAGCGAAAAATCCATTTTGATTATACTGGAATCGTGTTTGATATTCAGCTAGGAGAAGTCGGGAAAGTGGACTTGCCAGAGAGGGTTCAAATGCTAATTGATAAGAATGGGATGGATGCTTTGCCGATTTTAGTTGTAGATGGAGCGATATACAATTATGGGGAGTTTTCTGTGTTTGATGCAGTTGAGGAATTACTTGATGTGGGTGTTTCTATTCAAGTGGAAGAAGATTGAGATTAGAAGCCAGTCGGAATTAGTTTCGGCTGGCTTTTTGCATGAGTAAATTAAAACAAACCAATCAATTTCCGCTATTTATGATAATATAAAAGTGTCCGATTAAGTTAAACGAAGGAGTGAATCGAGTGTCTCATTTAAAAGATTATACGATTGGTATTCAACACATAAAGCAGCTGACGTCGGAAATTTCACTTGGAACTAAATTGGTATTTGCTATTTCTGGACAAATAACAATTAAGATTTCTGAGCAAAAATTTTACTTGCAGGAAGGCGATATTTTAGTCCTTGATCGCAACACTTTTTATACAATTGAAGGAAATGAAGCTAACTTAATTATTGATTTAACGATTTCAGATACATTTTTTGCGCATTATTATGAGGATTATTTTCAGCATTCTTTTAAATTTTTCTCGAAGGAGAGTGACCCTGGGAGAGAGCGGGTTGTGGGGTCGTTGAGGAAGTCGGTGAGTGAGCTATTGATTGCTTCGGCGACGAAGAAACGAGCGAATAAATTAGAAGCGCAATCGGCGTTGTTCCAAATCTTATTATTACTTACGCGTTTCTTGAAAAAAGGGATTCCATCTTCTGCTAGGAAAGAAGTCAATGATAAACGGATTTCGCGCATTATTCGAGAAGTGGAAGAGCGGTTTGATGAAGCCTTGTCGCTTCGTGAGTTTGCGCAAAAAGAGTTTTTAAGTGAGGCGTATTTATCACGTTATTTTAAAAAGACGACGGGGCTTGGATTCTTGCAGTATTTGACGGAAGTTCGATTGAAGCATGCGATTCAAGATTTACTGCATTCGGCGGAAAGTATTACGGAAATCGCGTTAAAAAACGGTTTTTCGAGTCAAAAGCATTTTTCGGAAGTGTTTAAGTTTCATTTTGAGCTAACGCCAAGTGAGTACCGATCCGAACATCATGTGGAAACGAATTTGTTAATAGACAATAAGACATCCGAGCTGGGCGCTAGTATAGAGCAAATTGTGCCATCTCCGGAAATTTTAGTGAATTTGTCGCGGCTTTATCATGATGTGGAGCCGGGTAAGGAATTAAATAAAGCGCCATTTGAGAAAAAGAAAATTGATATTACGGAAAAGGCGGCTCGTTGCCTTAGCGAAAATATGAATATTTTAACCATTGGTGAGCTTAAAGAAGTGCTTAAAGCTAACGTGCAAAAGCAGATTATTACGACACGCGATGAAATTGGGATTAATTATATTGGCATTCGTCATTTGTTTAGAGGTTCGACATTCTTGCCTGAAACGGAAACGGACGAGCTAGTGCCGACATCTTCACCGTACGCTAATGCAGATTTGGCGCTCACGTTTTTAAAACAGCAAAATTTACAGTTGTTCATTCGCATAGAGTATCAAGATATTGTAGGTGAGGAAGCCGCTGTTTTTGAGCGCTTGGATCATTTTTTAAAGCATTGTATGCAAGTTTTTGGGCGGGAATTTGTTTCTAAGTGGCATTTTATGTTTTTTGAACCGAAAAATACATATGCTGATAAAGACGAGCTGAAAAAAATTTATTTGAAAATATATCATATTATAAAATCGCGTTTTCCAGCTATCCAAGTCGGAAATTTTGTCCCGTTTTCACTTTCTAAAAATGAAGTTCCAGAACGGCATACGTGGTTTTTAGATGTGGCTGATGAAATTGATTTTGTGGCCTATAATGCGAATCAAAATGAAGCGGTGGATTTTTCGAAAGAAGATATGAAGTCGTTTATGATTTCCGAAGATTATTGTTTATCTAAAACGCGGAAGTTGAAGGCTTTTTTGAAACATCATCATATTAATAAACCTCTTATGCTGGTGAACTGGAATACGCTCACGGGAAATACGCGGTATACGAATGGTACGTTTTTCCGAGGTGCGTTGGTTTTAAAAACAATGCTAGATTTGGCGCCAGAAGTGGATGCGTTAGGGTTTTGGATTAATACAGAACTGCATGAAGGTGATGACAGCCAGTTAAATATTAGTTTAGATGGGATTGAAATGTTCCACTTTTTTGACGGAAAAAGACCGGCGTTTTATGCGGTGAAGTTTTTGAGGAGGCTTAAGGGTGTTGTTGTTGCTGAGGGTGCGGATTTTATTATGACGAAGCATACAGACGGATACCAACTTATTCTGATGAACTGTGCGAATATTAACCCGAGATATTCTGTGGAAGAGAGATTTACTAAGGAAGAGCAGAAAGAAATGCATATTCGAATAACGGGGCTTCAAGCTGGGGAATACCAAGTGTGTAAATGGCAATTCGACCGCGATAATGGGGCACTTTATTCGAAGTATTGGCAGCTTAATAGTAAGTATGGACTGGATAAAGAGATTTTGGATTATATTGTTGATGCCTCTCAGCCGACACTTACGGTGAGCGATGAGACGATTACAGAAGATTGGTCGTTTTATGCGTATTTGGATATTAATGCGATTCACTTTTATGAGTTTAGAAGTACGATTTAAAAAGTTCAACTCTTGCAGTTGAGCTTTTTTTATGCCCTGAACACCGAATTTTTGACATTGGTTGACGCGGTTTAGAAAAGAAGAAAATTTCAAGCTAAAACTAAGCAAAAAAGCAAACTTCTTTTAGTTTGTTTTTTTTTATAATAAAGGTGTAGTTAAAAATACGGATGTTCTGGCCAGCAGATGTATTAAAAATGGAGGTTTGGATAATGAAAGAGAAGTTATTTCAAAAACTAGACGAAAAACGAGATCGAATGATAGAAATTCGTCGTTACTTACACGAACACCCTGAACTTTCTTTTCAAGAGGAGAATACGGCGAAGTATATTGCGGATTTTTATAAAGAAATGGACTGCGATGTGCGGACGCATGTTGGCGGGAATGGCGTTGTAGTAACGATTGATACAGGCAAGCCGGGCAAGACACTTGCAATTCGCGCTGATTTTGATGCACTTCCTATCCAAGAAGAAACTGGCTTAGCTTTTGCATCTAAAAATCCTGGTGTAATGCACGCTTGTGGTCACGACGGTCATACTGCTTATATGCTTATTTTAGGCGAAACACTTATTGAAATGAAAGAAGAATTAACAGGAAAACTTGTTATTTTACATCAGCATGCGGAAGAAACTCCTCCTGGTGGCGCGATTCAAATGATTCAAGACGGGGCGCTGGATGGTGTGGATAATGTGCTTGGAATTCATGTGATGTCTACGATGAAAACAGGCGAAGTTTTCTACCGTGAGGGTGCGATTCAAACTGGTCGTTCTTATTTTAAACTTAAGGTACAAGGTCAAGGTGGACACGGCTCATCTCCGCATTTAGCGAATGATGCTATTGTTGCGGCAAGTGAATTTGTAGTAGCTGTGCAAACTGTTATTAGTCGCCGTTTAAACCCATTTGATGTTGGCTCGATTACGATTGGTTCTTTTGACGGAAAAGGTAGTTTTAATGTTATAAAGGATGCGGTTGAGCTTGAAGGCGATGTGCGCTCGATGTCTGAAGAGGCACGCAACATTATTCAAAAAGAAATTACCCGTATCGTTAGCGGCATAGAAGCAATGTTTGGCGTTACTTGTGAACTTGATTACAAAAATGATTATCCGGTTTTAAATAATGACGAAGCTTTGACTGATTTCGTTGTTAAATCTATTAAAGGGGCGAAAATCCCTGAAATCACGGATGTTGTGCGTTGTGAACCGCAACCACCTTCAGAAGACTTTGCTTATTATGCAAAAGAACGCCCAAGCTCATTTTTCTATGTGGGAGCAATGCCGGCAGATGGTCATTTTTATCCGCATCATCATCCAAAATTCGACATCAATGAAGATTCATTATTAATTGCATCAAAAGCAATGGGAGCATGTGTTGTAGATTACTTAAAAGGAGAGAATAACTAATGACTTCAACAGCGTATAAAGGTACAAATAAACTAATCGTTGGGATTGTTTTTGGGGTTATCACGTTTTGGCTTTTTGCTCAATCAATGGTGAATATCGTTCCGGCCGTGCAATCTGACCTTGGAATTTCCTCTGATTTACTTAGTATTGCCATCAGCTTAACCGCGCTATTTTCAGGTATTTTTATTGTTGTAGCAGGTGGTATGGCTGACAAATTTGGTCGCGTGAAATTAACTTATATCGGACTTATTCTTAGTATCATCGGTTCACTGCTACTCGTTGTCACTCAAGGGTCGACGCTACTTATTATCGGCCGGATTATTCAAGGTCTTTCAGCTGCTTGTATTATGCCAGCAACTCTTGCCTTAATGAAAACTTATTTTGAAGGGGCAGATAGACAAAGAGCACTTAGTTACTGGTCAATTGGCTCATGGGGCGGATCAGGTATTTGTTCGTTCGCAGGTGGCGCAATCGCAACATACATGGGCTGGCGCTGGATTTTCATTATTTCCATCGTATTCGCACTACTTGGAATGCTACTAATTAAAGGTACTCCAGAAAGTAAAGTCGTTCAAAATACAAAAGCAAAATTTGATTCATTTGGTCTTGTTCTTTTTGTTATCGCAATGGTTTGCTTAAACCTTATCATCACTCGTGGGGCTACATTTGGTTGGACAAGCCCAATTACTATCGCGATGCTCGTTGTTTTCCTTGTTTCTGCGGGATTATTTTTCCGAGTGGAACTACGACAAGCAAATGGATTTATTGATTTCTCGTTATTTAAAAATAAAGCTTATACAGGCGCGACACTTTCCAACTTCTTGTTAAATGCAGCTGCTGGAACGCTGGTTGTTGCAAATACTTATGTGCAAATTGGTCGCGGTTTTACAGCATTCCAATCCGGTTTACTTTCTATCGGTTACCTTGTCTGTGTGCTTGGAATGATTCGGATAGGTGAAAAAATTCTTCAACGTGTTGGCGCGCGTAAACCAATGATTTTAGGTTCTGGGATTACGGCGGTTGGTATTGCTTTAATGGCGCTCACTTTTATTCCAGGAACATTGTATACGGTGCTTGTGTTTGTTGGATTTGCTTTATTTGGTATCGGACTTGGTATGTATGCAACTCCTTCAACAGATACAGCTATCTCTAATGCTCCAGAGGATAAAGTCGGAGTAGCTTCTGGTATTTACAAAATGGCAAGTTCGCTAGGTGGCTCATTCGGTGTGGCAATTTCCGCTACGATTTATGGTGTAATTGCACTTTCTGGAAATATTGATTTAGCCGCAATGGTGGGGCTTTTAACTAACGTCGGTTTTTGTGTTGTTTCACTTATTTCCGTCGCTGTAACAACACCGTCAGCGAAAAAAGCGCTCGAATTAAAAGCCGCAAAAGAATAGGAGGTTGGATTTATCATGCGTACCAAGTTAATGAATATGCTTCAGGAACGAAAAGATGAAATCACTCAGATTAGACGTCATTTGCACGAACATCCTGAATTATCGTTCCATGAAGCAGAAACCGCAAAATTCATCCAAGATTTTTACAAAGGAAAAGACGTAGAAGTTGCAACTGAAGTGGGAAATGGCCATGCGGTTGTTGTAACGATTAAAGGCGGAAAACCGGGAAAAACAATTGCGTTACGTGCCGATTTTGATGCTCTTCCCATCGAAGAACAAACTGATTTACCATTTAAATCTAAAAACCCTGGCGTAATGCATGCATGTGGTCATGATGGGCATACTGCTTATTTACTTGTTTTGGCAGATTGTTTAATTCAACTAAAAGAAAATATCCCGGGAACGATAAAAATTGTTCATCAACATGCTGAAGAAACACCACCCGGCGGAGCGAAAAGCGTTGTTGAATCTGGTATTTTAGATGATGTGGATCAAATTTTTGGTATTCACGTATTTCCATTTGGTGAAAGCGGACAAGTTTATTACCATAGTGGCTACGCGATGGCTGGTCGCACTTATTTTAAACTTAAAATTCAAGGCGTTGGCGGGCATGGTTCGTCTCCACATATGGCAAATGATGCGATTGTCGCGGGTGCTTATTTTGTGACAGCCATTCAAACAGTAGTGAGCCGCCGTTTGAACCCATTTGATACTGGCGTTATAACGATTGGTTCTTTTGACGGTAAAGGTAGTTTTAACGTTATTAAGGATGCGGTTGAGTTAGAAGGCGATGTGCGTTATATGAACACGGAAAATCGTGATAAAATAGACGCAGAAATTCACCGTATTGTTTCTGGTATTGAGGCGATGTTTGGCGTGAGCGTGGAACTCACTTATACGAACGATTACCCGCCGCTATACAATGATCCAGCAGTGACAGAACAAGTTGTCGCTAGTTTGCAAAAAGGTCTAGGAGAGTACTTAACAGACATCTCCATGTATGATATGCTTTCAGGGTCAGAAGATTTTGCATATTATCTACAAAAAATCCCGGGTGTCTTTTTCTATATTGGTGCGAAACCGAAAAACACCCCGCACGCTTATTTTAATCATCATCCGAAATTTGATATTGATGAAGATGCGTTGTTAGTTGCTGCTAAATCAGTTGCCGACGTCGTTTTAGATTATTTTAAATTGAATGGATAATAGCTTTGAAAAGAGCATAGTCAGAAAATGAATCTGGGTATGCTCTTTTTTTAGTAGTGGGACTATAGAAGAGTGGAGTGAGGTCAAATGAATCAGGTAAAAGGAGAAAAGCATTCGTTAATGGTATTACTTGTTCTATTTATAGGCTATACCAGTGTATACGTGGATAAATATACTATCGGAATTTCACTTGTGACTGTTTCTCAGGATTTAGGATTTGATCCAAGTCAAAAGGGGTTGATTTTAAGTGCCTTCTTTCTTGGTTACACGCTTTTTCAAATTCCAATGGGGTATTTAAATAATCGGATTGGTGCACGTCCTGTTCTTGCTATATCGATAATTATCGTTGGGCTGTTTCTTATTATTTTTGGTTTTGGTTATTCCTTGCTGTTTTTGGTTGTGATTCGTTTCTTGTCTGGAGCGTTCGGGCATGCGGGTTATCCGCCATCTGTTAGCAACTATATTTCTCTTCATATTCCATTAAACAAGCGAGGTTTTGCGCAGTCAGCAATGCTCGCTTCCTCTGGTTTTGCGGCATTTATTGGTCCGCTTTTGATTGCGCAACTATTGCTATCAGTTGGCTGGCGTAATACTTATTATTGGATTGGTATTGTGGTGATTTTCATTGGATTATTAATTTTATTAGTAGTTCCAAAAGCGCCAAAAATAGATAAAAGTACGCAAAAAGAAAAAATTAAAGTACCTTTCTCAGAGCTTTTAAAGGATAAACAGCTGTGGATTCTTTTATTATCGGCACTCTTTATAAATGCAGCGAACTACGGTTTAACAAGTTGGCTTGCTTCTTATTTGAATGAGGCGAGGGGAATTTCTATTAGCGAAGTGAGCTATATTAGTTCTTTAGCCGGACTTTGTATTTTAATTGCGGGTGTTATTGGTGGCTATTTTATTAGTCGTTTCTTCAAAGGGAAAGAGCCAATCGTCATTTTTACATTTAGTGTGCTCGGAGCGTTTACGGTTTACGGGGTGTATTTGTTTGATCAGTTGATGCTTTCGATTATTTGTTTATGTTTATGTAATATTTTTCTAATTATGGCCTTTACGACTTTAATGGGATTGCCGCATAAATTATTTAAACAGAGCCATATTGCGACAAAATACGCTGCTATTAACTCGGGCGGAGTTTTAGGTGGCTTTTTCGCACCGATGATTATTGGGGATTTAGTAAATGCGACGAACTCTTATCAATCAGCTTTTCTCTTCTTGGCGCTCACTTTCTTAGTATCAGGAATTATTGTTCTAGCGATAAAAAAAACGTTCGGTAATCAGTGAATAAAAAATGGGAGGAAGACCAGATAGACTAGGTTTTCCTCCCATTTTTATTAAGCTAATCCGCCATTGGTGAAAATTGTTTGGCCATTTACCCAGCGTGCCGGTCCAGCTAAAAAAGCTACTGTTTCAGCAATATCATCAGGTTGTCCTAGACGTTCTAACGGGGTTGCTTTTGCTAAGTTTTCAATTGTTTCATCATCTTTTCCGGTTAAAAATAGCGGGGTTGCGGTTGGTCCGGGTGCGACGGTGTTAACGGTAATATCTTTCCCACGAAGCTCGCGCGCTAAAATTAAAGTGAGCGACTCGACTGCGGCTTTACTAGCAACGTAAGCCCCATATGCCAGAAAACTGGTGCGCGTTACCGAAGTGGAGAAATTAATAATCGCGCCACCTTTTCGAACGCTTAGGGCAGCTTGTTTGGAAACGACGAAAGTTCCTCGCACATTGGTACGTTGAATCTGATCGAAATCTTCCATATCTAAAGTAGCAATGGGACTTAATTTCATAATACCTGCCGTATTTATTACAACATCTACGCCACCAAAATGGGCTGTAATTAAATCAAATGCGTCAATCATTTGCGCTTCGTCAGCCACGTCACCACCAACGCTAATCGCTTCACCACCAGCTTTTACTATTTCCTCGACAAGTGTTTCGGCTTTTACTTTGTTACCTGAATAATGGACAGCAACCGCAAAGTTTTGCTCGACTAACTTTTCGGCAATGGCTTTCCCAATACCGCCAGATCCCCCTAAAATAAATGCGACACGTTTATTAGTCATAATCTATTCTCTCCTTCATTAGTTACTTTTTTCATGTTAAGTAACTTTATAGTTGGAAGTATACTCCTTTTGGTTACTTTGTCAAGGATTTGTAACTTTTTAATTTTCCTGTATAATTAGAAACAAAGAATGAGTGGAATCGAGGTATTACAATGGCGAGATTATCCCAAGAAATTATTTTAGATATGGCTGAACAAATTATTTATGAAAAAGGGATGGAAAAAACGACACTTTATGATATTGCGGGAAATTTGAACGTCACGCATGCGGCGCTTTATAAGCATTATCGAAACAAGGAAGATTTATTTCAAAAGCTGGCGTTACGGTGGCTAGAGGAGACCTCGCGGGAGATTTTTGCTTGGACGAAAGAGAAAGATGCTTCCCCGGACGATGCGCTCCATGACTGGTTATGGCTCTTAGCTGACACCAAGAAAACCCTGTATAAAACCGACCGGAAAATGTTTTTACTTTACACCGATTATATTGAACAAAAGGAAGAATTAGTGAAAAATCATATCGAACATCTCGCGCAAAAAGCAGAGGAAGTTAGCGGCCGGGTGAACCAAGGTGACGCGATTATTACGGCATTTATTTATTTTCACAACCCTTATTTTGCGAGCCGCTGGGAAAAAGCGGGATACGTGGAATTATTCGAGCGTGTTTGGCAGGTTGTGAGATAGTAAGAGAGGAGAGTGCTACATGACAGAAAAAGCAACTTTGGCTAAACAAATATTACATTTTAACGAAACACTTTCGAGTAACTCAATGGATTTGCCGGCCGGGTATCGCGTAATTAACCCATATGAGGGCGATCAAAAAGAACTAGTGCGAAATATAACGACTAGGTTTTATCAGAAATACTACAATGATACAAAACCACGCCGGATAATATTCGGAAGTTCACCTGCTCGCCGAGGTTCTGCTGTGACAGGCGTTCCTTTTGAAGATGCCAAACATCTCCAAAGTGAAACAGGCATTTTTATTGATACATTTTATATAAATCAGTCTTCATCAGATTTTTTATATGATGTTATGAATGAATACGGGGGTTGTGAGCAATTTTATAGTGATTTTTATATGAATTTTGTCTGTCCGCTAGGGATCGTTCGTATAAATGCAAAAGGTAATGAAGTCAATTGTAACTATTACGAGAACAAGCAATTACGAGAAGCGCTAATGCCGTTTATTATAGAGTCGATTCGTAGTCAGATAGACTTTGGAATGGATACTTCGGTTTGTTACTGCATTGGTAGCGGAGAGAATTTTAAATTTTTATCAAGAATAAATGAAGAACATCATTTTTTTGAGACGATTATACCTTTAGAACATCCACGTTTTATTATGCAATATAATTCTAAAAATAAAGATACGTACATGGAGAAGTATCTTTGTGCTTTAAAAATCTAACAACAAACAGAGAGGACGAGAGCAACATGAAGATTGATACACAAAAAATCGTTAATTTCGCGATTGAAGGGGTGGGAAAATTCCTGCAAGAAAACCCTGAGTTAACATATTATGCTTTTGCGTTCGATTGTAATGCTGAATATGCGGAAATCAATTTATGCGTAAATACGGAAGAAGCTTTTGCTGAAATACTGGCATATTATCAAAGTGGCAAGTATGGTGAAAACTATCAAACGGAAGAAAATATTCAAGTCTTGAAATACAATACAGGCGACTGGAAATACCAATGTTTTGATACATTTTATGTTTTTAGTGAAGAAGAACTGAGCGCCATATTTAATAAAATATACCCTAATGAAGTCGATGATGATTATCAAGCATGGAAAGCATTTGTAAATGAGCTGCTAGATGCTTTTACAGAAAGTATAATTCAATTTTCGGAGACAAAAACCTTCCAAAAAATCAATAAAACAGCGGATTTTAAATTTTTCTGTATAGATCATGACGAAGAATTAGCGGATTCAATGACGCGAATGCAACTTTTTCAAAAAAAATAAGCCATCAAAAAAGGGATTTTGCTAAAAAGCCGAATCCCTTTTTTGTGTGACTAAAGTCCTTTAAACCCAATCCCCATCAATTTTTCCGTATCCTTAAAACGTTTCTCCGCAGTATCCGCATCCAAAACAATTGAAATAACACGCTTTCCATCGCGCTTTGCTGTTCCGATAAAGCAATAGCCGGCTTCATCTGTAAAACCAGTTTTCAGTCCATCTAAACCTTGTATTGAACCGATAGAGTCATTGGTTGATTCAAGGGTTGCTCCTTCTTCGGTTATGATGCTAGATTTGGAAGTTGTCTCTAACACTTCGGGATGAGTGGAAATTAATTTAGATGATAGCAAAAATAAATCCTTTGTGGTAGAAACAGCCATTTTACCATCAACATCGAGTCCGCTGGCACTGACAAATTTGGTTTTATTCGATAATCCTAATTTTTTAGCTTCATTATTCATTTTTTGGGGGAAATTAGCATCATCTAAACGGTTGCCTAGTGTCTCTGCAGCATCATTTGCTGACATAACGAGCATAGCGCTATATAAGTCCCGGACTGACCATGTTCTTTTTTGTGTAATTGCGTAAAGTGAAACCGCGGAAGGATCATCCAGACGAATGAGATCTAACTCCTCATCCCAAGATAATTTTTTGTTATCCACAGCCTCAAGTACTAAAAATGCCGTCATTAATTTTGTTAAACTCGCGATTGGCATGACTTTATCGGCATTTTTTTCGTAAAACGCCTTACCATTTTCGGTCGAATAAACCGCAGCGGCATTTGCTGATAAGTATACATTCGGTTGCTTTGTGGAACACGATGAGAGTAGTAATAGCCCCATTAGTAGTATCCATGTTAGCTTATGTAGTTTCATTATTTCTCCTCCTTTTGACTTTAGTATAGAGTAAAAGAGTTGAGTTAAATCCAAGGAAGTGGAAGGATATGTTAAAGCTTTAACGAGAAAATTTAAGTTTTCTTAACTAGTAGAGATAAAACTATTGTTATTCACATGTGGATAAGTTAAAATGGTAGGGATGAATTTTTATTAATGGTTTTTCTGTGGATATGTTAATAAATCTATGGATAACCTTCAAAATACTAACAATTTAATTGCTTTGGTCAAAGCGGAGCGTAAGTTGTTGAAAATGCACAAAATCACGTGCCAAAATTTATTCAAAATAGGATAAGGCTTATTTGAGCTGAACTTCTAATGAGAAAGGATGAGTAAAGAATGGAATTTGATACTATTGCTGCAATCTCAACACCGCCGGGAGAAGGGGCCATTGCTATTATTAGATTAAGCGGTCCAGAGGCGATTCAGATAGCGGATCGTATTTTTTATGCCAAAAATAGCTTAAGTGAAGCAGAAAGTCACACAATTCACTACGGTCATATAAAAGAAGACGGCGAAGTAATTGAGGAAGTAATGGTCACGGTTATGCGTGCTCCGCGTACTTTTACACGGGAAGATGTTGTGGAAATAAATGCACATGGCGGAATCGTTTCGGTCAATCGCGTCTTGCAACTATTACTAAGAAATGGTGCCAATTTAGCTGAACCAGGTGAATTCACAAAGCGGGCATTTTTAAATGGAAGAATTGATTTGTCGCAAGCGGAGGCTGTGATGGATTTAATTCGCGCTAAAACAGACCGGGCGATGGGCGTTGCAATTAGACAAATGGACGGAAATCTTTCACGGTTGATTCGCAATTTGCGCCAAGAAATTTTGGATGCATTAGCCCAAGTCGAAGTAAATATCGACTATCCGGAGTACGATGATGTAGAGGAAATGACCCAGCGAATGCTACTGGAGAAAACAGAGCTAGTTCGCGCTTCCGTCGAGCAACTTTTACAAACAGCAAGCCAAGGGAAAATTCTACGTGAAGGCCTTGCAACAGCCATTATCGGTCGACCAAATGTCGGGAAATCATCCTTGCTTAACCAACTAATTCAAGAAGAAAAAGCAATTGTCACAGATATTGCTGGGACGACGCGAGATATTATAGAAGAATACGTCAATGTTCGCGGCGTACCGCTGCGTTTAATTGATACAGCTGGAATTCGCGAAACAGAAGACATTGTAGAAAAAATTGGTGTAGAACGTTCAAGAAAAGCCTTGGCGGATGCCGATTTTATCCTGTTAGTATTAAATCAAAACGAAGAGCTGACAGTGGAAGATGAAGCGTTATTTGAAGCAGCTGCGGGTCATAATTATGTGGTCGTTTTAAATAAAACAGATTTGGAAACAAAGCTTGATATAAATAGAGTGCGTGAACTTGCGGGAGAAAACCCGATTGTTTCCACTTCTCTAGTAAACGATGAAGGTTTAGAGGCTTTGGAAGAAGCGATTAAAGCACTATTTTTTGCTGGGGACATTGATGCCGGTGATGCCACGTATGTTTCAAACGTTCGACATATTGCGCTCCTTCATCAAGCACTTGAAGCTTTAAATGGCGTTACAACAGGGATTCAGCTCGGCATGCCAGTGGATATTGTCCAGATTGATATGACTCGTGCATGGGATTTACTAGGTGAAATTACTGGTGATTCTGTCCAGGATGAATTACTCGATCAGTTGTTCAATCAATTTTGCCTTGGAAAATGATTTTTTAGGAGATGTTTTTATAAAATGCAAACCTATGATGCAGGAACTTTTGACGTCATCGTTGTTGGTGCAGGCCATGCGGGAGTAGAAGCAGGTCTTGCCAGTGGTCGAATGGGCGCCAAAACGCTGATGTTAACGATAAATTTAGATATGGTCGCTTTTATGCCATGTAATCCTTCTGTTGGAGGCCCAGCAAAAGGAGTAGTTGTGCGCGAAATTGATGCACTTGGCGGAGAAATGGGCCGTAATACAGACAAAACTTACATTCAAATGCGGATGCTAAATACAGGTAAAGGTCCCGCTGTTCGCGCATTACGTGCCCAAGCAGACAAATGGGATTACCAACACGAAATGAAACACACGATTGAAAAAGAAGAAAATATCACTTTGCGCCAAGGTCTTGTTGACCGTTTAGTGATTGAAGATGGCGTGTGTAAAGGCGTTATTACAAACAGTGGTGCAATTTACTACGCGAAAACAGTCGTTATTACTACCGGAACTTTCTCACGTGGCGAAATTATTGTCGGTGAACTGCGCTATTCCAGCGGTCCGAACAACCAACAACCATCTGTGAAACTTTCAGAGCACTTGGAAGAACTAGGTTTTGAACTGCGCCGCTTTAAAACAGGAACACCACCGCGTGTAAAATCAAGTACGATTGACTATTCAAAAACAGAAGAACAACCGGGTGACGATCATCCGCGCGCATTTAGTTTTGATACAGTAGAAATGATGCTAGAACAATTACCGTGTTGGTTAACTTATACAAACGAAACAACTCACGAAATAATCCAAGCGAACTTACACCGTTCACCAATGTTTACAGCAACGAAAAAAGGCACTGGCGCAAGATATTGCCCATCCATTGAAGATAAAATTGTTCGTTTCAGCGACAAACCAAGACACCAAATCTTCCTTGAACCAGAAGGCAAAAACACCGAAGAAGTATATGTCCAAGGTCTTTCCACCAGTTTGCCAGAAGAAGTGCAACGCGAAATGCTAAGAACTATTCCGGGACTTGAAAATGTAGAAATGATGCGTGTTGGCTACGCTATCGAATATGATGCAGTTATGCCAGACCAACTGTGGCCATCACTTGAAACTAAATTAGTTGAAGGACTTTTCACAGCCGGCCAAATTAACGGTACAAGTGGTTACGAAGAAGCAGCCGGCCAAGGCTTAATGGCAGGAATCAACGCAGCACGCAAAGTTTTTGAAAAAGAACCAGTTATCCTCGGTCGCGATCAAGCTTATATCGGCGTTTTAATTGACGATTTAGTAACAAAAGGAACCGAAGAACCATATCGTTTACTTACATCTCGCGCCGAATACCGTTTACTATTACGTCATGATAATGCAGATTTACGTTTAACAGAAATCGGTCACGAAATCGGCTTAATTAGCGACGAACGTTATGAACGCTTTTTAGCAAAACAAAGAGCGATTGAAGCAGAAAAAGAAAGACTACAAAAAACACGCATTAAACCAACTGCTGAAGTTCAAGCAATGTTAAAAGAAATCGGCTCAGGTGAACTAAAAGACGGAATTCTAGCAGCAGATTTACTTCGTCGCCCAGAAATAACTTACGACAAAATCGCCCAAATTGTTTCACGTGAAACATTTGTGACCGACGAAATCGCTGAACAAGTAGAAATTCAAATTAAATACGAAGGCTACATCCAAAAATCAAACCTTCAAGTAGAAAAAATGAAACGCATGGAAGACAAAAAAATCCCAGAAAACATCGATTATGATGCAATCAGCGGCCTCGCAACAGAAGCCCTAGAAAAACTAAAGAAAATCGAACCCCTTTCCATCGCCCAAGCGAGCCGTATCAGCGGGGTAAACCCAGCCGATATATCTATATTGCTAGTTTACATCGAGCAAGGGAAGATAGCGAAAGTAAGTAAATAAGAACACGGATTACTATAATAACTGAAACCACATGTTCACGAAAACTTCAAACTTACCATCTAAGTTGAAAGTTTCCGCTGAATAATGTGGTTTTTTCTTGTTTTTAATTAAGGTAGAATGGGATTACATAGAAGAAGGCATACTAGAGATGAAAAAGAAATCGGTTAAAGCGTTGAGAGTAATTATTTTCTTAGAGAATGACATCCAATATAGATGAAGAAATATAATCTACAGTAAGTGCGTGAAAAAGCTATTGAAGATAATTCAAGAACTGATATTATTATAAGAGTAAGAGAAGAAACTTATTTCTTATAATATTTAACGATTTGTTAAAATAAATTTAAAAAGAGGTGAGTATAGTATGGAACGGATTAAATTTTATAGTTCATCAGATATATCTAGCGGTTATCATTTTAAGAGGCTGAAAGAACTTATCGAGTCTAGTGAAGACATAGAAACAAACAATCTTTTGGATATGCTAGAAGTATATAATATTTTGAAATTCATGAGTAAAGAAACTTATCCTGTCAATTTATCAGATAAGCAGATTAAAGAGACTAAGAGTATACTTAACAGAAAACTTAATCAATTTTTCCGAGAGTTATCAAAACAAGATATTTTAGAATTTTTTGATTATTTTTTTGCTCAAAATAATCCGGATTTAGGTGGAAATGTAGTAAAATATACTGATATGGACAAGTATAGTGACACTCTTTATAAAGAAGACTTTTTAGAATGCTTTGAAAAGTATAAATTAGATGCGAAAATTAGTGGAAATGACATGAGAGGCTTTTTTAAAGAACACGAAATCCCTGTTGAATATTTTTTGAAAACTAATTATTTTGTGAAACATTATCCTACTGTAATAAAGGATATATTTCTTGCGAAAGCAAGAAATTTCGAATTAGTTTTAGATAACTATACTCCTAGTGAAACTAGGTATTTTATTCCTAACAACATTACGAAAGATGAAATGTATAATCTTTGCAAACTATATATAAAGGGTGAGGCAGCTGATTTAAATTATCTTTATTTGGTTGGGCAAGGAATTCAAGGTGTTAAGGAACTTCAAATTGATGCTAAATTAAAATTAAAGTCTAGGAAAAGATGTGCGCAAATAGAGAAGAAAATTTTTAGTGATGAAAATGGCAATGCAAATAATGGAATAGAGCAATCAATAGTTATTTATTCAGACAAAGAAAAGTATGATATGGCGAAAGAAGATTTTAAAAACTTAATTGACATTGACTATTTAAAAAAAGAAAAATCCAAAGAAAATTTATTAGAGTATATGATGTATTTTAATGGTTTTTTCACAGGAAATTGGATTTTAAATTTATGTAGTTTTCCTAACATCGAAAGTTCAACTTTAATGAAAAAGTTATTGGGGATTCATACTAAAAAAAATTATGAAACAAGTTTTTATTTCAATGGTAAAAATATCTTGATGTTAATAAGCTTTAAAATATATCAGGATAAACTACAAGAGATTTTTGATATAAGAATAGAAGAACTGATAGTTTACTTTTTTTCAGAATATAGTAAGGAATACTTTCTTGTAAACTGGCTACCAATAGATTTTACGAACAAGTCAGAAAAAATTCATATTCAGACTAAAAACTTAGTTACTATAGAGGAACAATTAAGAAAACAATGGAAACTATATATTGAGGAAAATGAAATAGATAAAGAATTATTCGAACTAGAAGAAACGCCAACGCTTAAGTCGTTAAAGAGTAGATTAGACAGGAAATATATATATATAAATCAGAATAATAAAGCCATTCTCAGAGTTATGTATTTACTTTTTTCAGATCAATCACATATAACGTATATAACTAAAGAGACAAATGGAGATAATTTTGTAGAACTAATAGTTAATAATAAAATTAAAAAAGATGATTTTCATAATTATCAACGATTAGATATTGAATTTTTACTTGATAATTATATTATTTCGATTGATAAAAAAGGAGATATATTCATAACTGAAAAGCAGTTATTACGAATCCGTATTTTTTCTAATATTTATAAATATGGGGTTATTCATTATTACCATTCGAATAAAAAACTGGATATTAATAAAGAGTTGACATATCAACAACAAGAGATAGATGAAATGATTGAAGAGGAATTATTAATTTATGAGAATACTTTTTTTGCCAAACCTGAGGTAGACTATCTAAACTACATCCTTAATAATTCTGAATTTGACAATGCATTGGGTATAAGAAACAAATATTCACATGGATCTATTGTAGACGAAAACGAGGATGATTATTTTTATTTACTAATCGTCTTAGTAGTATATATTATTAAAATAAACGAGGAACTGATCCTTAACGAGAGATAGGGAGTGAGCAGTATAAATAAGTTGTTTATTATAGGGAACGGGTTTGATTTAGCGCATGGAGTTCCATCTACTTTTAATCATTTTAAAGAGTATCTTAGATGTACATATTTATATGAACACGATGTATATCCTAGTCTGTGGTTACCTGCTTCTACAGATTACGATGGTGAGATATGTTATAAAATTGAAGATTGTGCACAAATAATTGATTTTATGATTTGTGATAGTTGTTTAAGGATTGGTTCTGAAGACGAAGGAGAGAACTGGAGTGATTTTGAAAGAGCTATTGGGCGTTTTGATTATTCTTTGCTAGAAGAGGATATAGAAATTCAATATGATAAGGAAGGGGATATAAATCCTTTTCATACGGGAAATAATTATGAAGATGCATATAATGATTTAAGTAATGTAATGTTAAAATTACCTGAGCTTTTCTCTGAATGGATAAATAATATCCCTATTCTGGAAAATTGCTTTTCTGTGTTCAATTTAGATAACTATTATTCTATTTTAGAATTAATTGACAAAGAACATGATGTTTTTCTAACTTTTAATTATACAGAGACTCTGGAAAATCTATATGAGGCAGAGAATGTTACGCACATACATGGAAATCAAACTTCCCCTGTGTTAGGTCACAATAATACCTCACGAATAGAGGAACAAAGTTATCATCAAGATACCTATATAAATACTATGAATGAAACTTTAAAGAAACCAACAGATAGAATTATTGAAGAAAAATCGTATTTTTTTAAGAACTTAGAGGGAGAAATTGATTCTATTTATTCATACGGTTTTTCTTTTGGAGAAGTCGATTTGATTTATCTTAAGGAAATATTTAAACATTTAAATTCTAAAAATATGATATGGTATCTCCATAGTTATGACAGACAACAACATAATGAGTTTAAACTGAAAATAAAAAAATGCGGATTTTTAGGTTCTTTTTCTGAATTTAATTGACATGATATTATAAGTGATTGGAATTCAATATTTAGACTGTATTGAGTAATATCAAATTGCGAAAGTACGTAAGTGAAAATTGGATTACTACTACAACCAAAACCACTTGTTCACGGAAACTTCAAACTTACCACCCAAGTCTGAAATTTCCGCTGAACAATGTGGTTTTTTCTTATCTACCTATAAGGTAAAATGGGATTACATATAAGACATAGAACAGAGGTGAATGTGTGAAAAAGAAATGGATAATACTATTTGGAATTGTAATAATGATTATTTTTGGTTTAGGGGTGAAATTCTATATGGATGAAGAGAAATTAAATAAAGAAATGATGAATGTGATTTATAGTGATGAAGCGAAAAAGGTATTTGAAGTCAGATTGAAAGCCGCGGATGCAGATGCTTTTACAGAAAAAGGCATAATTCAATCGTATGAAATAGATCAGAAAAGTATAAAGAAAAATCCAATGGGAGGAATCAATGTCACATTAATTATAAACGGAAATTCTGAATTATATATAAAATATACTATGAACAATTTTAATGGAGAACTGAGCGGTGGAGCTTCAGTTACATCGGGAAATCTTGATAAACTTCTTATGGACTAGAAGAGAGCTAATGAATTACGCCAATACTAATCATAGATGTTAAAAAGACTGAAAAAAGAAGGCGGAAATTTCTAACATATAATAAAATTAACCCATAGATAAAAAGTCATACAACAGAGGTGAAGAGTTGAAAAAGAGATGGGTAATAGTACTAGGAATTACAGTGATAACCATTTTTGGTTTAGGGGTAAAATTCTATATGGATGAAGAGAAATTAAACGAAGAAATGAGAAAGCTGGTTTATAGTGATGAAGCGAAACAAGTATTCAATGATGATATAAAACTTATTGATACGAAAGCTTTCACAAAAGAAGGGATAATTCAGTCATATGAAGTTGAGGAGGAAAGTATAGAGCCTAATCCAATGGGTGGAATAATAGTTACATTAGTTATTAATAAGGATCCTGCTTTGAAATTAACATACACACTGAAGAAAAATAATAAAGAATTAAAGAGCGGTGGAGCAAGCATATCTAAGGAGCTTACAAAAAAATTGGGACTTTTGAATGGATATAAATGAGTTTTTATAGAGCTAAGAGACGATTAAAAGACTGAAAAAAAAGAAAGTGAAAATTTCTAACATGTGATAAAATAGACCTACAAATAAAAAGCATACAGCAGAGGTGAAGAGTTGAAAAAAAGATGGATAATAGCACTAGCAATTACAGTAATAACCATTTTTAGTTTAGGGGTGAAATTCTATATGGATGAAGAGAAATTAAACAAAGAAATGAAGAAAGTGGTTTATAGTGATGAAGCGAAACAAGTATTCAAAAAAAGGTTAACAAATTTAGATCCAAATGCTTTTACAGAAAAAGGTATAATTCATTCTTATAAAATTGAAGAAGGAAGCGTAGAGCACAACCCAATGGGGGGTATAGAAGTCGAATTAATAATTAATAATGATTCAGAACTAAATGTATCATATACCTTGAGCAAGAATAATGGAGAATTAAGTGGTGGTGCTTCAGTTGTATCTGAAAAGCTTTCTAAACTATTAGGTCGTTGGGAGGAGTAGTGATGACGGGGCATGTAAATACTGATCAAGAAAGAGTAGAATTGGCAAAAAAAGAGTACAGTAAGCTAGAACTTAAGAAGGAGGTGAATATTTCAATATCCAATCGAGAAAAAAAGATAGGAATCGTATCCCAAACAATCAACAACAAAGCAGCCGGACAGCAAACCTATATCATCACAGAAAAATACACGCCACCCACAGCTTCCCATATTGAGAGAAGTAAAGTAAAAGAGTTAACAATTCTTTACAGAGGTTCCACTGCGCCCACTCTGGCAAGTGGTCTTACGCCATTTCATAAGGATAGTCTTGATGTGTGGACGGATTGGGGCTTAAATGATATTCCAACCGCAATCCAAATTACACATGGCGGAGGATCCACAGTAACACCCCAACTAAAAACCTCTGCAGAAACCTTAAAACAAACCATGAAACTCTACCCAAACGCCCAAATCTATGTATACGGCCATTCTCTAGGATCCATGAACGCCCAGTACGCTATCGCAGACTTAGATAAAAAAGACATCAAACGCATCAGCGGCGGTTTCTTCTACCAAGGTCCGAATATCTACTCCAACCTAACGCCAAAACAACAAGATACCGTAAAAGCAATAAACGCTTTAGATAGATTATTTAATTTTATTGATAGGAAGGATTATGTGGCAATTGGTTATGGTACTGGAGACCCGACAATTGGTCATTTAATAGAGGTTGAGTCGAAAAAAGCTGGTTTGGTTGAGCAGCATATGTGGGGTGGTTATCAGTTTGACAAAGAAGGAAACATTCTAACAAATAAAGAAGGCAGCCTTCAACTAGCCAAATACGCAACAGCTCAACAATTAGCAGCAATCAACATTATGCGAACCAGTTTTACAAAAAGCGGTGGTGGCCTATCCTCATCCGAAGAAATATTCTTGGATGCAGCGGAAGCACTAGCAATTACGCAAGGGATGAAACAAACGATTCAAGTCGAAATTAGAGCTTTAAAAGATGTTTTTGATAAAGAAATCGAGAATGCTGAAGAGTTGTGGCGCGATACGCTTTCAGATGCAAGGGATATCGGCTCCAATCTATCTGAGTCAGAAATACTCGCCGCACTTGCTTGGGGCGGGACGACTGAGCCGAAAATTGTGATAGACACAGTGCAAGATTGCGAAAAATCCTTAGTCGAAGCAACCAAGATAGAGCAAGAATATGATAAATTACTAGAACAAATCAACGAAGCGATAAAAAGCCAGCTAAAAACCGACCAAGAATTAGCCAAACAGATAGGGAGCATGTATGGATAAACAAAGACAACTACTGCTAAAACTAGAAAATTTGGACGATGAGTTTAATAGAAAAAGACGTCAATTGGATGAAGCGATGGACGATGCATCCCAAGAAAAATGGCGGTTTCACCAAGAACTAGAAAACCTTTCTGAACAAATCAGGTACATCCATCAAAAAAGAGATTACGAAACATCTGAAGACTTGCAAAAAGCCTACCATTTAATCAGTTCTATCCAAGCAGAAGGCGATTGGACAGTAAAAAAAACACTAACAAAACTAGAAAATGAACACGAAGAGCATCAAGCACTTTATAAGAAACAAGCGAATTCTTATGAAGAAGAACTACATCAGCTAAAAAAGGATCGTGATCTATAACATGATAGATAAACTAAAAGCAGAATTATTAGAGTCACGCAGAAATCTAGAAAAAAATCTTATTGGGATGTTTGTGGCGAGTCAAACTCATGCAACATCAGAAAATCGCAAACGAATGTTAAAAATGATCAAGCGGGACAAAATAGCCGATATCAAAAGCAATTGTCAGGGTTACATAGATGGACTTTCCACCACAGCAAAAGGAAAATGGGTAAATCAAGCCAAAAAAAGTTTTAAAGAGAATGCCAACAAGTTTGATAATTGTTAAACGTAATACGAACTTGCTAAAAAGAACGAAAGTACTTATACTTGAAAATAATGAGCTAAAATATACGGTACAAGCCTGTTTAAAAGTATAAACCAAACCCGTCTACCATCCTAAACACGGCAAAAATCGCGAAAATAAAGTGAGGAAAAAATATGAATCCAGAGCAATTCCAAATGGCGCTCGCTGAAAAAGGAATAGAACTAAGCGACGACCAAATGAAACAATTCCATGATTACTTCGAAATGTTAGTAGACTGGAATGAAAAAATGAATTTAACAGCTATTACCGACGAAAAAGAAGTGTATTTAAAGCACTTTTACGATTCTATTTCTGCCGCGTTTTATGTAGACTTTACTAAATTCGATACTATTTGTGATGTCGGGGCTGGCGCTGGTTTTCCAAGTCTCCCAATTAAAATCTGCTTCCCGCATCTAAAAGTAAGCATCGTAGACTCCTTGAAAAAACGCATGACTTTCCTTGACGCGCTAGCAGAAAAATTAGGCCTAACCGATGTGCATTTCTACCATGACCGCGCCGAAACATTTGGCCAAAACAAAGCGCACCGCGAAAAATACGACCTTGTAACCGCACGTGCCGTAGCAAGAATGAGCGTATTATCCGAACTTTGCATGCCACTTGTAAAAAAAGGCGGTTCATTCCTAGTAATGAAAGCAGCCCAAGCCGAACAAGAGCTGCAAACAGCCGAAAAAGCCATCAAACTATTCGGCGGAAAAGTCGAGGAACATTTCGCTTTCGCATTACCAGTAGAAGAAAGCGAACGAAACATCTACGTCATCACTAAAACAAAAGAAACCCCTAATAAATATCCGCGCAAACCCGGAACACCCAACAAATTACCAATCGAATAAACTAACAAAGTCCTTTCAAACGAAAGGACTTTTTATTTTTAACAGCAACGTCATTTTTTAAAGCTAGTTTCCATAAGCAACCACACCCAAATATGAAAATCATTTTCATTTAATCGATATTGATAAAATCATTTTCTTATGATATAGTCTGTTTGAAAACGCATACTTTACACTGAAACACAGTATAGAGGAGGAGTATCAGTGGGCAATTCTGTTATGGAAAAAATCAAAGGTGGGTTAGTGGTTTCCTGCCAAGCTTTAGAAGACGAACCACTTCATAGTGCATTTATTATGTCGAAAATGGCTCTGGCCGCAGTTCAAGGTGGTGCTGTTGGTATCCGAGCAAATACCGCAAAAGATATTCGGGCAATTCAAAGCGAGGTGGACGTCCCAATTATCGGTATTTACAAAAAAGATTACGATGATTCCGACGTATTTATCACACCAACCTTAAAAGAAGTCAGAGAAATATGTGAAACGGGAGTAGAAATTGTTGCGATGGATGCAACAACGAGAAAAAGACCACATAACGAAGACCTCAAAGACATACTAAGCGCCATTCGAAAAGAGTTTCCAAACACGCTTTTCATGGCAGACACAGGCAGTATTGAAGACGTTTATTACGCTGATTCCCTTGGCTTTGACTTAATTGGCACGACACTTTACGGCTATACCGAGGAAACGGCGAATAAAAATATCAGCGACCACGATTTTTCCCATATGAAAGAAGTATTGAAAAGTACGAAGCGCCCAGTAATTGCAGAAGGGAAAATCGATTCGCCTAGTAAAGCACGACAAGTTCTTACGTTAGGTTGTTATGCCGTTGTTGTTGGCGGCGCAGTAACTCGGCCACAGGAAATAACCACCCGCTTTACAAATGAAATTAAAAAAATCTAAGAAGAAAGAGGTAAGTGACATGACAAAGCAAATCAAAGTTGGCGTAATTGGTGTTGGACAAATGGGGCAGTATCATGCAGAAATTTATCAAAAACTTCCGCAAGTTGAGTTAGTGGCAATTTGTGAGTTTAACGATGAAAGACGCGCAGAAATGGCAGAAAAATTTCAGTGTAAAGCATATAAAGACTACCACGAACTCCTAGCAAATACTGAGATTGAAGCTGTGAGCATTGTTTTACCTGATAATATGCACCGTGATTGTGTGGAGGAAGCTGTAAAACACAAAAAACATATTTTACTTGAAAAACCACTTGCAAAAGAACTAGAAGACGGCAAAGCAATGTATGAACTGACAAAAGACTACGATAAAGTATTTACAGTTGGATTTTTACTCAGATTTGATCCTCGTTTCAATATGATTAAACAGCGCCTCGATAACGGCGAATTAGGCGATATTATTCATCTTTATTGTCGTCGTAACAGCCCAATTACTGGGCCAAAGCGTTACATAGGTGCTTCTGATTTAAGTATGCACGTAATGATTCACGATATTGATTATATTAACTGGTACATGGATAGCGAGCCAGTCAAAGTTATCGCCAAAAGCCGCAGTGTTTTACTTAAAGAATATGGCATGAATGATGTTATTTATGCCATTGTTACGTACGAAAATGGCGCAATTGCTTGTCTTGAAGCTTGCTGGGTGTTGCCAGAAAATTCGCCAACCATCATTGACGACAAACTTGAATTAGTCGGAACGAAAGGTGTGGCATATGTAGACTCTTGTGATCACGGCGTTCGCTTTGTTAGTGAAAAAGGGGTATCTTATCCGGATTCAAGACACTGGTATTACACAAATGGAGAAGTTTCCGGCGATTTAGCTGAGGAGGTAATGGCATTTATTAATAACGTTGCGAATAACACAAAATCAATCATTACACCAAAAGAAGCGTATGATTCCTTACGAGTAGTAGATGCGATTGAACGTTCCATTGCTGAAGGAAAAGAAGTATCACTATAAAATAGCGCCACACATATGATTGGAGGGGGAAATATGTCTATTCGGGTACATGTACAGAAGTTTGGGAGTAAGCTAAGTGGTATGGTCATTCCGAATTTGGGAGCTTTTATGGCTTGGGGGATTTTAACGGCGATTGGGGTCGCAACAGGCTCTGAAATGTTAAAAGGCTTTATTGCACCAATGCTTAATTACTTGTTACCACTGCTTATTGCCTTTGCTGGAGGTCGAGCGGTTCACGGTTACCGAGGAGGAGTTATTGGTACCGTTGCAACAATGGGAGCAATTATTAGTTCGGATATAACTATGTTTATCGGCGCAATGATAATGGGTCCGCTTGCTGCTTGGGTACTTAAAAAATTTGATGAACGTATTGATGGAAAAATTCCAGCTGGCTTTGAACTATTAGTTAATAACTTTTCGATTGGGATTATTGGAGCGGGATTAGCGCTATTTTCTTATGTGGCAATTGCTCCGATGGTTGAAACTGTAACAAAAGTATTAGCAAGTGGCGTGGATGTGTTAATTAACAATCATTTGCTCCCACTAACGGCTTTAATTATTGAGCCAGCTAAAGTCTTATTCTTAAACAATGCGATCGGTCAAGGTATTCTTAGTCCGCTAGCAACCTTGCAACTCGCCGAAACAGGAAAATCGGTGCTTTACTTACTAGAATCAAATCCTGGACCAGGTCTTGGAATTTTACTCGGTTATATGTTCTTTGGAAAAGGAAACTCAAAAGCATCTTCCTACGGGGCAAGTGTTATTCACCTATTTGGTGGTATTCACGAAATTTACTTCCCGTTCGTTTTAATGAATCCAATTCTTATTTTACCGCTAATTCTTGGTGGTATGACAGGAACATTTATTTTAACAATGACAAATGCGGGACTTGTTGGTGTGGCCTCTCCTGGTAGTATTATCACAATCATGATGATGGCAGCACCCGGCGATCATATTAAAATCATTATCGCGGTACTATGTGCGGCGCTTGTTACATTCATTACCGCCATACCATTTATTAAACGCATGGGGAACAAAGATTCAGAGCTACAAGACGCGGCGAAGAAAATGGAAGGTCTTAAAGGCAAAAAAAGTAGCATTTCCTCTGTTTTCGAAGCTCCAGTAGATGATTTTAATTTTAAAAATGTTAAAAGAATCGCTTATGCTTGTGATGCTGGGCTTGGATCCAGTGCGATGGGCGCGACCGTGCTGCAGAAAAAAATCAAAAACGCTGGCTTAGACGATATTAAAGTGTTCCATATCGCCATCCACGAATTGCCGACCGAATGCGATGTGGTCGTGACGCATAAATCCCTTATCGACCGAGCCAAAGAAAAACAACCAGATGCGTATTATGTGGAAATAACGGATTACCTCGGCGCGCCAGAATACCAAGAACTAATAGATAAAATAGTTGCAGACCGAGAACAAAAGAATTAACTTATTTGTAAGCGCTTCTTTTTAGGAGCGCTTTGAATAGTAAAGTGGGTAGGAGGAAGATGATGTTAAAAGCAGTTGTAATGGATTTTGATGGAATTGTTATTGATACAGAAGTAGTTTGGTACGAAATTTTTAAAGATTGGTTTAAAACAAAACAACATTATGATCTTTCTATTGAGGAATTTTTACAGTGCGTCGGATCTAATGTGGACGATTTATTCCGTGAATTAAATGAGACGCAGCAAATGGATATTAATCGCCAAGCATTCGAAGCAGAAACACAAGCAACTTTCATTGAAAATAGTAAAAGCTTACCAGCCAAAGAAGGCGTGGAAAGTTTTATTCGTGAATTAAAAGAGCGCGGCTTAAAGTTAGCGCTTGCGACATCATCGCAGCGACCAAAACCGCTCTATCATTTGGAACGACTAGGTTTACTCGAATATTTTGATGCGATTATTACGGCGGAGGATGTTACGCGAATCAAGCCGGAACCGGATTTGTTTTTAGAAGCTTTGAGAGCGCTTAATGTTAAGCCTTCGGAGGCGCTTATCGTAGAAGACTCGCGCAATGGTCTTTTGGCGGGGAATAGTGCGGGTGTAAATGTTCTTGTCATCCCAAATGAAGTAACGAAACATAGCGATTTAACACCGAATTATATGGAACGAGAGTCGCTGGCGGATGTAGATTTAACAGAAATAATAGCTAAGTATAATAAATAAGGGGGCACGAGCATGTTATTAGACCGAGTAACTTTGGAAGATATTGAGGTAAATTTAAAAGCAAAAGATTGGCGTGAAGCCATCCAAACATCTGCGAGACTTCTACTAGAGCGAGGTGCCATCAAAGAAAGCTATATCGACGGAATGATTCAAAGTGTAGAAAATAATGGACCATATATAGTGATTGCTAAACATATCGCCCTAGCACATACGCGACCAGAATTTGGCGTCATTCGCGGCGGTTTAACCTTCGCAACACTTGCTGACGGCGTGGATTTTGGGAGTGAAATGTTCGACCCAGTGAAACTAATTATTACGCTCGCGGCAACAGATTCAGAAAGCCATTTAGAAGTATTGTCGGAGCTTGCTGAAGTACTCATGGACGAGGAAAAAGTAGCTCGTTTGATTGCAGCGAACTCAGAGCAGGCATTTTACGAGGAGTTAACAAAAGAAGGATAATAATTTCACTAAAGAGGTGAAGAAATGGAAAATTATCTTTGTGTTGATATTGGCGGAACTAGTATTAAATATGCCAAGTTTAACCAAGCAGGCAAGCGGATAGGTGAGCTTATGTCTTGTGCGACCCCTATAAGCGACGGAGCGAATCAAATCATGCCGGCGCTTATTCAGATTGTCGAACAGGAAAAAACGGGCATAGCGGGCGTCTGTGTTGCTTCAGCGGGTGTTGTAGATCCTCTGAACGGCAATATCATTTATGCGGGCTATACAATTCCCGAATACACAGGGACAGAAATAAAAGCAGAATTAGAGCACCGATTTAACCTTCCGTGCGCAGTAGAAAATGACGTAAATGCAGCCTGTCTTGGCGAGTTTTGGTTAGGCGGAGCACGGGGACGAACGAGCGTGCTCTGTTTGACAATTGGTACTGGTATCGGTGGAGCAATGCTTTTAAATGATGAACTAATAAATGGCTACTCTTTTACAGCGTGTGAAGTGGGTTATATGCAGCTTTCGCAAGGAAAATTCCAAGATGTGGCTTCAACAAAAGCATTAATTAAACAAGTTGCCTCGCGAAAAAATATCGAGGAAAATGCGTTAAATGGCCGTCAAATCATGGAATGGGCTTATAGCGGAGATGCGGTTGTGCTGACCGAAATAGAGCAATGGATTGAGAATTTAGTCGAAGGTGTAGTAAACTTAATCTATATTTTAAACCCAGAAGTGATTGTGCTTGGTGGGGGATTAATGGAAGAAGAGTCGTTCTTCAAACCTCGCCTAAAAAAAGCTATTTCAGCTAAATTAATCTCACCAATGTTCGATACAGCAGATCTTACTTTTGCAAAGTTGGGAAATGAAGCAGGGATGATTGGTGCGCTCTATCATTTCTTAAACCAGAAAGAGGCCAAAAAAGATGACGATTTTAAATGAAATTCAGCAAAATTACAATCGATTACCGAATAAAGAAAAGCAAATCGCGAAATATATTTTAGAAAAAAGTGATGAACTCAAGAATATTAATATTAAAGAGCTAGCTGAAGAAACCGGCACATCCATTTCGACGATAACGAGATTTTGTCGGCACGTGCGTTGTGATAGTTTTGTGGATTTGAAAATGCGGGTTAATACTGCAGCAACTATGGTTCCGTCACTTGGTTATGATGACCTTTTTGAAGAGGTTTATTCGTTTTACCATAAAGTGATTGATAATACGGTGAAGCTGATTGAACCAGCGAAGATTCGTGAAGTGGTGCAGTATATTCAAGAAGCCAAACGAGTCTATATTTGCGGCGTCGGAAGTTCGGGGCTCACGGCTGTTGAGATGTCACAGCGACTTATTCGGATGGGGTTAAATGTTATTAGTGTCAACGATCCGCATATGATGATTATCACCAGCTCGATCACAACAAAAGAAGATTTCGTAATCGGTATTTCCAATTCAGGTAATACCCCAGAGCTAGTCACCGCGCTAAAAATCGCTAAGAAAAACAAAAGTAAAGTAGCTACATTTACCAGTTTTGAAAATAGTGAAATGACCGAAATCAGTGACGTAACCATCCCGGTTTACAATACTTTATTCGTAAGTAAAAGATATTTTGCCAACAGCCAGTTTTCGATAATGTATGTGATGGACATTATTTCCATGATGCTACTACAAAATGAATCTTACCGAGAAAATATGGAAAAAACTATCAATACGGTAACGGACGAATTTCATTAAGATAAATTAGGAAAATAGATGGAACTGGGGAATTTTAGCAGCTCTGTCTATTTTTTCGCATTTAAACTGTAGAATAAGCGTGTTTTTCTCTGACATTTCTGCTAAAATAGTTTAAGAGACTTGCGGATAAGTAACATATTTAAAGAAGCGCCCAAGATTTTCCGGAAAGGAAGGACCCAGATGCCTTTTTCACGTTTATTTGGAAAAAAAGATAAGAATCAAATGGATGATATAGTAGAAGAAGGAGTACAACGCGTACTAGAACTTCCTATGGATAAAATATTCCCGAACCAATTCCAACCACGGACAGTATTTGATCAAGATAAAATTGATGAGCTTGCTCGCACTATCCGAATTCACGGTGTTATTCAGCCGATAGTGGTTAGAGAAATGGAGCCGGATTATTATGAAATTATTGCAGGAGAGCGCCGTTTTCGTGCTGTACTTTCTTTGAAATTGGAAAAAATCCCAGCAATTATTCAAAATTTAGATGATGAAGAAGTAGCTGCGATAGCGTTAATTGAAAACTTGCAACGTGAAGAATTAACGCCCATTGAGGAAGCAAAAGCATATCGGAGCTTGCTAGACATGCAGGACGTGACACAAGAAGCCCTTGCGCAACGTGTCGGGAAAAGCCAGTCTGCCATCGCAAACAAAATGCGTCTTCTAAAACTACCAGAAACTGTCCAAGAAGCCGTTCTTAACAAACAAATTTCAGAGCGCCATGCTCGTTCTTTATTAGCTTTAGAAACGGAAGAACAGCAAGTGAGCCTTTTACAAGAAATAGAAGAAAATCACTGGAACGTCAAACAAACCGAAGCAAGAATTCAAGAGATTTTAGGCGTGAAAAAATCAGTAGCTACTAAAAAAACCAAACCAAAACGCCAAGCTATTAGTCGTGACGTACGTATCGCGATGAATACGATTAAACAGTCGGTCACAATGGTTAAAGATAACGGAATGGACCTAGATTTCACCGAAGAAGAGACAGATGATTTTTATCAAATTACCATTCAAATTCCTAAAAAGAAATAAGAGGTGTAGCAGTGAGGTTTTTGAAGATAATTGGACATGCAGTTGGTGTCATTAGTTGTTTGATGGTACTTCCATCTTTCGTAATAGCGATTACAAGTGCTATTTTAAGTTTTAATCCACTATATATTACCTACTTTTTCACCAGCCCCTATGCCCGAGCAGTAGCCGTAGCAGAAGAGTCTGGTTGGGGAAGTGGCTTCAACATTCTATTAATTAATTACGGGGCATACCTCATCGCGTTTGGCTATACTTTCTTTGCGATAGTGAAGATTTACAGTTGGTACCAAATCGCGAAAGAAGCGAAAAAATAGTTACGAACCTTGCTTACTAAAGCAGGGTTTTTCTTTTTAAATTTAAAACAACTCGATTTGAGTGGAATATAAACTTTCTTACGGTTTTACAAAAATTAGAGAAAATAAGTGCAATTTTGAGCAGAAAAAAGTACAATAGAATTAGGTAAAGTTGTAAAGGAGGGAGTGATTCACTCAACTCTGGGTGGAATCACGAAACGAATGGCAAAGATCATTTTTGTGAAAGACGAACAAAATGAGTTCCAAGCGTATGATTTCTTACAAAATTTAATTGTGGAAGAACCACTAATGGCCACTTTAGTATTTCAAGGCCTGTTACAACTAGAAACAGCAGAAACAAGAAAACTTAGCACTGGTAAGCAAATTCTCCCCGATGTCCATTTAATTATCGGTAAAAGTCAAGCTTACTCACTGCAAACAACTCGAGTGGAAACAACTGTAGACCAACCGATTCAAGAGATGAAAGCACATTTTAAAGATAAAAATTGTCGATTAATTTACTTCACTGCATTTAGTGGAGATGAAACATATTATTGCTTCGTTAAAGGCTATTTTAAAGATAAAAACCCGTTCACTGATCAAATGAGCGCTTACCGCGAAGAAGTCAAACGCGTATTCTTACGTCGTATCGAAGCAGAAACAAGTATTGGTCACCCAGACTATCAATTCGAAACACTAAAAAATCAAGCTTTAGCAAATGAAGGCATTGCTCATTACTTAGATAGTTTTTCAGCAAGCCTAGGTAAATATATTTTCTCTAAGCGAATGGAGAAGAAATGGTCGCAACTAGATTTGGCGCTTAAATCAGATTTATCTCCTGTTATTATTGGTCGTTTAGAAGCAGGGGACCCAGATTTAACTCTTAGAATGTATCAAAAAGTCTGCACGGTTCTAGGTGTTAAGACAACATTCTCTGTAGATTGAAGATAGAAAAGTAATCAGCTTAGGTTGGTTGCTTTTTTTATTTTAAAATGTTTCACGTGAAACATTTCTAGGTTTTAAAAATATCATTTTCACCATTTTTAAGCTTTCAAAATACGAATTTCAATTTATTTTTACTTTTTGTAAGACTAAATGAAAATCTTTTGGTAGAATAGAAGATAAAAGAACCGGAAATCTCGGTACAAAATAAGGGTTGGTGAAAAAGATTGAGCAAAGTGATTGCACTAGCAAACCAAAAAGGTGGGGTTGGTAAAACGACATCATCCGTTAATTTAAGCTCTAGCCTAGCTTTTTTAGGTAAAAAAGTATTACTAGTAGATATTGACCCACAAGGAAATGCGTCAAGTGGTGTTGGTGTAAATAAAGGTGAAATCGAACACTGCATTTATGATGTATTGGTTGATGATGTGGCGATTCAAGATGTGTTACAAAAAACAGATTTAGATAATCTAAATGTTATCCCAGCTACAATTCAACTTGCAGGGGCTGAAGTAGAGCTAGTTCCAGCTATCTCACGTGAAATTAGATTGAAAAAAGCAATCGACTCAATTCGTGATGATTATGACTATGTAATTATTGATTGTCCGCCATCACTTGGGCTTTTGACTTTAAATGCTTTAACAGCCGCAGATTCTGTTTTAATTCCTGTTCAATGTGAGTATTACGCGTTAGAAGGTTTAAGCCAGTTACTAAATACAATAAGAATCGTCCAAAAGCATCTTAATGAAGATTTACAAATTGAAGGTGTTTTACTAACAATGCTTGATGCTAGAACAAATCTAGGTATTCAAGTAATAGAAGAAGTGAAAAAATACTTCCAAAACAAAGTGTTTAATACAATCATTCCACGTAATGTTCGTTTAAGTGAAGCACCTAGCCACGGAAAACCGATTTTGTTGTACGATGCAAAATCAAAAGGGGCAGAAGTTTATTTAGAATTAGCAAAGGAAGTGGTTGCACATGGCTAAAGGTCTAGGTAAAGGAATTAATGCGCTATTTAACAATGTCGATACGAATGAAGAAACAGTACAAAATATCGCTATCAAAGAAATTAAGCCAAATCCATATCAACCACGTAAAATTTTTGATACGAAAGCAATCAATGAATTACGTGATTCCATTAAAATCCACGGTGTTTTACAGCCAATTATTTTAAGAAATGCTGAAAAAGGATATGAAATTGTTGTAGGTGAACGTAGATTCCGTGCAGCAAAAGAAGCTAAACTAAAAGAAATCCCAGCAGTTGTACGTGATTTAACAGAAGAAGAGATGATGGAGCTTTCCGTCATTGAAAACTTACAACGTGAAGATTTATCTCCACTTGAAGAAGCTGAATCATATCAGTTCCTTATGAAAAAATTGGGCTTAACGCAAGCCAAATTAGCAGAACGCGTTGGGAAAAGTAGACCATATATTGCTAACTTTGTACGTCTTTTGACCTTGCCTGAAGAAGTTCAAGTAATGTTACGCGACGGCTCATTGTCAGCCGGACATGGCCGAGTGTTGCTAGGTTTGAAACTTAAGAAAAATATTATCCCAACAGCTAAAAAGGCTGCGACTCAAGGTTTAACAGTTCGCCAACTGGAAGATGTTGTGAACAACTTGAACGAAAATGTTTCACGTGAAACAATTAAGCCTGCCAGAGTGCCTATTTTTATTCGTGAAAGTGAAAGTCAATTACGTGATAAATTTGGTACGGCTGTCTCGATTAAACGTCGTGATAAAAAAGGTAAAATTGAAATTGAATTTTTATCAGATGATGATTTGGATCGTATTTTAGAGATTTTAGATATTCAGTTTGATGATGAATAGGTTGTGATGTTTATGGAAAAAAAGCATTTCGATTTAAATGATATAGTAGAAATGAAAAAGCCTCATCCTTGTGGTACCAATCGATTTAAGATTATTCGTATGGGTATGGATATTCGGATTAAGTGCGAAGGTTGCGGACATAGCGTCATGATTCCTCGACGTGAATTTGAACGAAAAGTAAAGAAAATTTTAGTTAAGGCTGAAGAGTAATAGAGAGCAGACGATTTATACAGTCGTCTGCTCTTTTTTTAAAGCCTTTTAGTTGAAGTTTAGTATTTTCTTCTTTAAAATATAAATAGTATCATTTAATAATTATTATAATTAAAATGATATAGTATTTTATTGGAGGTATTTACATATGACAGAGAGAAAAAATTTAACAACGAACCAAGGCACGCCAGTTGGCGATAACCAAAATTCGATGACTGCGGGACTTAAAGGACCAACTTTATTAGAAGATTATGTTCTAATTGAGAAATTAGCGCATTTTGATAGAGAACGTGTACCGGAGCGAGTTGTGCATGCTCGAGGTGCTGGTGCGCACGGGAAATTTGTTACTAAAAAAAGCATGAAAAAATATACTATCGCTAATTTTTTACAAGAAGAAGGGACAGAAACAGAGGTTTTTGCTCGTTTTTCAACGGTAATTCATGGTCAGCATTCACCAGAAACTTTGCGTGATCCGCGTGGATTCTCTGTTAAGTTTTATACTGAAGAAGGAAATTATGACTTTGTCGGAAATAACTTGCCGGTATTCTTCATTCGTGATGCGATTAAGTTTCCGGATGTTATTCATTCTCTGAAACCTGATCCACGCACGAATATTCAAGATGGTAACCGCTACTGGGATTTCTTTAGCTTGAGTCCTGAAGCTACAACTATGATTATGTATTTATTTAGTGATGAAGGAACTCCGGCTTCTTATCGCGAAATCCGTGGCTCTAGTGTTCATGCGTTTAAATGGATTAATGAAGAGGGGAAAACTGTTTACGTAAAACTACGCTGGGTACCAAAAGCAGGAATTGTGAACCTTTCCACCGAGCAGGCTGCGCAAATTCAAGCAAAAGAATTTAACCATGCGAGCCGTGATTTGTATGAAGCAATTGAAAATGGGGACTACCCTGAATGGGATTTATATGTGCAAGTGCTAGATCCGAAAGACTTAGACAGCTTTGATTTTAACCCATTAGATGCAACAAAAGATTGGTTCGAAGACGTTTTCCCATATGAACATGTAGGGACAATGACACTTAATCGAAATCCGGATAATATTTTTGCAGAGACTGAATCTGTTGGGTTTAATCCAGGTGTACTTGTACGCGGAATGCTTCCTTCTGAGGACCGTTTACTTCAAGGGAGATTGTTCTCTTATTCCGATACTCAAAGACACCGCGTAGGTCCTAACTACTTGCAACTGCCAATTAACAGCCCGAAAGCACCTGTTGCCAACAACCAACGTGATGGCTATATGCCGTTTAAACAACAAACGAGTTCAATTAATTACGAGCCAAATAGTTACGAGACTGAACCAAAAGAAAATCCAGCTTTTATTGAACAAGAACAAGAAATTCGTGGGGATATTTCTGGCCGACTTATTGCTGAAAAACCAAATAACTTTGGTCATGCAAAAGAAGTATGGGATCGCTATTCCGATGCTGAACGTGCGGCGCTTGTGAAAAATATTGTTGATGATTGGTCTGGCGTTCGCGATGATATTAAAATCCGCAATTTGCGAAACTTCTACCAAATAGAACCAGAATTCGCTAATCGAGTGGCTGATGGGACTGGTATTAATCTTGAGGAACATGTAGCAGATTTAAAATAAGTAAGCTTAAAACGAAAATCCTTTTAGGGTTTTCGTTTTTTGGTGGGTGGCTTTTTATTTGAAAAACCTTTATAATATACGTTAGTGAAAAAATGTCTATTTGACGGGCATTTTCAAAATGAAGTTAATGAAAAGGAGTTTATATATAATGGCACTTACAGCTGGTATTGTCGGGCTTCCTAATGTTGGGAAATCGACACTTTTTAATGCAATCACAAAAGCAGGAGCAGAGGCTGCGAATTATCCGTTTGCAACGATTGACCCGAACGTAGGAATTGTTGAAGTTCCTGACCACAGATTAAACAAACTAACGGAACTTGTAAAACCGAAAAAAACCGTTCCAACTACTTTTGAATTTACAGACATAGCTGGAATTGTAAAAGGTGCTAGTAAAGGCGAAGGACTTGGAAACAAATTCTTATCTCATATTCGCCAAGTGGATGCAATTTGCCACGTAACTCGTTGTTTTGATGACGAAAACATCACCCACGTAGAAGGCCGAGTAGACCCTCTAGATGATATTTCTACTATTAACTTAGAACTTATCTTAGCGGATTTAGAAACAGTAGAGAAGCGTATTGGGCGTGTTGAGAAGCTTTCTAAACAAAAAGATAAAGATGCAGTTGCTGAATATAATGTTTTAGTTAAATTACGCGAGGCTTTCGAAAATGACAAGCCAGCTCGTGCAATTGAATTTAACGAAGAAGAAGAAAAAATCGTTCGTAACCTTTTCTTGCTTACAAGAAAGCCTGTTTTATATGTAGCTAACGTAAGTGAAGAAGACGTTTCTAGCCCGGACGATAACAAATATGTCCAACAAGTGCGTGAATTCGCTGCGAGTGAAAACTCCGAAGTTATCGTTGTTTGTGCTCGTGCTGAAGAAGAAATTGCTGAGTTAGAAGATGAAGACAAGCTTGAGTTTTTAGAAGCGCTTGGAATTGAAGAATCAGGCTTAGACCAATTGATTCGTTCCGCGTATACTTTACTTGGCTTAGCGACTTACTTCACAGCAGGTGTTCAAGAAGTTCGTGCTTGGACTTTCATCAAAGGAATGAAAGCTCCACAATGTGCCGGAATCATCCATACTGATTTCGAACGTGGATTCATTCGTGCTGAAGTTGTTGCCTATGATGCATTACTTGAATATGGTTCAGAACAGGCAGCAAAAGAAGCTGGTAAAGTACGCTTAGAAGGTAAAGAATACGAAATGAAAGATGGAGATGTCGTTCATTTCCGCTTTAACGTTTAATATGTTTCACGTGAAACAATCTTTTGATGAGCAGATGCGTCAAAAGATTGTTTTTTTATAGAAATAGTGCGATTCTTGTAATATTTTTCGCGAATTCTACAAGCTTTATAAACACCTAGAGTGATATAATAAAAGTATCTTAAAACAATAAAAGTTCGTTTAGGAGTGTATATGATGGCTAGTAGTTTTCTTGAGGAAGTAGATCGGTTAATAACTTTAAGTGGAATAACCTTTCATGCTAGTGGTACTGGAACACCTGAATTAATTAAAATTTACCAAGATGCTTTAGGGAACGAATTTCCAGAGACATATAAGCTTTTTTTAGAAAAATATGGGACGTTAACTTTTAATGGTGTATCTTTTTATGGTATCTCTAAACGAGGCTTGAGTGCAGCTTCCATACCAGACGTCAAATTTGAAACAGAGCAGGCGCGTACATTTGGGGATATAAATAAAGAGATGATTATGATAAAAAATTCAGGATATGGTTCGATTTTCTCGATAGACACTTCAATTATTGGGAGTGAGGGCGAGCCTGTAATAGTTGAAACTAACTTATCATTCAAAGACAATACAGAAAAGAAAGTTGTTGCTAATAGTTTTGGCGAATTTTTACTGGAAGAAATAGAACTATCTTTAACTGATTTGGGGTAAGAGTGTCAATTTGCGAATGAAACGGTAGGTTACTTTAGTGATGCTAAAATTAAGAACTAAATGTTTCATGTGAAACAATTACAGTATAAAGTTGCTTTGTCAAGAGTTTATTTACTTCTATAGAGCTCCTCGCGATAATTAATTCACAAAATATACAATTTGCCAAGAGCTTAATAATGCTATAATTAACTATAAATTTTTATTATAGGAGTGTTATTTTGATACAATTAATGGTTATAGCATTTTTAATTGTTCTTCTTGTCATTATGCCAAAGAATAACAAAGAGGAAAGAACAGCAGCGCATTTACTAATTGATAGATATGGTATTCAAGTTGCGAAGAAAAATAATCCAGTTCGTCAAATGGCTTTGCTGGAAAAAGCTCTAGGTATTTCTACATATAGAGGTAGCCGTAAAAAGACTTTTGCTTTTATCGGTAGTTTCTTTGTAGTAGCATTTATTTTAGGCTATCTAACGTACTTTTTTGCAATAAATCAAAATTTCCCAGCTACAATCATTGTAGGTATTTTTTTAGTTCTGTTTCTAATTGCCGGAACAATAATAATGTTTGTAATAGCGATCCGCCAAACATCATCATTACGTACAGATGCATGGGCTAAAATCCTAAATACAATCGATCCGCAGTTTCCAATTGAATTTCTTAACGAAAAGAAATGGCAAAAAGCCTTCCTTGCTCAAATGGAAAGCATGGATGGAGAATTAGCATAATCAAAGAAGTATTAGACTTTTAGGAGTTTAATACTTCTTTGATTCCCCGGGAAATATATAGTATTTTTAAATTGGGATGACATTTAAAATAAAACCGGCACCGCTTCAAGATAGAAACGGTGCCGGTTTTTTGTTAGCGAGTATTTCTAGTAGCAATTTTTATACAAAACAAGGCAATTAGAAGTAGTACTAGGCAAAATGCGGGAAATACAAGCATTGATCCCGAATGCAAAACGCCAATGAAGAAAGTACAAATACTGACAATTACATAATAACCTAAGCTTAAAAAGGCACCAGCCGTACCTGCAACTTCTTGGAATTTCACTAGCGCTAAGCTTAAACAATTTGGTAAAGCCATGCCGATTCCTGCCAAGATAATAGAGATGAATAGAATATAAAATACAACTTGGCTCGTTAGCGGGAAAATCGCGACCATACTAAGAGCAAGTGTGCCGATAAGGGCTAATAAAATTCCTTCTTTGATGATTTTATGAGGCGAGTTTTGCTTTAGGCGCCAGTTCGATAGCCAAGCACCTAATATAGTTGAAACGGCCACTGCGCAACCCATAAAGCCATACTGACTCTGATTAAAATGAAACCTCTCAATAAAAATAGTGGGAGCTTCAGAGTAGTAACTAAACAATATCCCATTAAAAATGCCAATTAGCACCCCAAAAGCAATTGTATAGCGGTCAAATATCATTTTTTTACCAATTACTACCATTTTCTGCACACTAAAGGAGGTAGCGTTCGCTGTCTTTGTTTCTGGTAGTCGTTTTAAGCTCCAGAACAGCAATACCATTCCCATAACTACTAAAAATAAAAATACCACGCGAAAGCCGTAATATTGTCCGATAAACCCACCAATTAATGGCCCAATTGCTGGTGAAAATGCCAAAGCGGCTGAGATTTTTGCAAATAAATGGTGGCGATCATTGCCGTGGTAGTTGTCGCGCAAAATCGTCTGTGTTGTAACAGAACCCGTACTCGCCCCGAATGCTTGAACAAATCGGCCAATAAAAAGCATAGTAATATTATTTGAAAGAAGGCAAACGAAGCAACCAAGAAGATAGATGAATATCCCATAATTCATTGCTTTGCGTCGTCCTAAATAATCCGAACTAACACCCCAAAAGAACACGCCAACTGCAAAAGCAAGAAAGTAAATGCTTAAAGTCATCTGAGCCAGGTTTAACGATATCCCGTAGCCCTTAGCAATTTCGGTTAAAGAAGGTGTATAAATAGTTTCACTAATTTGTGGAAACCCTACAAGACAAACAAGTAATGCCAAATTGATTTTCTTTGTTTCGATGTTTTTTTCCATAAAAAACTCTCCTGAATAATTTATTTATCTGGGAAAAAAACATCCTTCACAGGGAAATGGTGGGACCATGATTTTTATTCGCTCATAAAAAAGCATGCAGTCACCCCTTTCTATTTTAAACGGAGATGGTTCCGTTTTTTCGTTAAAGTTTATTGTAGTATATATAGGCGGAAAGATAAAGGGGTAGTTGATAGTTTGGATAAATATGCATTGAAATTACCGAAATTTGAGTGTTTATGTTAAAAATTTAAATTAAATTCTTATGAAAATGCGCTTAAATCGAATCTTTTGTGACTAATTGGTTTTACGATGATTAGAAAAATGAATAATGAGCTAATTCGAAAAAAATCTATTAAATTTCTACTGCTTTTTTACACAATCTGAGCAGGAATAATAATAAATTGTTTTGATTTAAGCTATTAATGATGATAATAAGGCATTTCATTACCATTTTGGTTATACATTGTCCATTCATGATACATTAAAAGAATAGAATTAAGATAAGGATGATGTGATGAAAAAGTTTCTTTCCACTATTATTTTAGTAACACTTGTCATTGGTAATGTAATGTTTTTAAATTTTATTACTAATACTTTGTCGCATGATTTTCTTTTTAAAGGGCAGGCAGAAGTGCAGATTAAATATAAAGAGGATGTTCAGGTTTTAGCAGTTAATAATTCTATAAAGCAATTTTCAGAAGCAAACAATATCAACATAGCTCAGTATACATTTTTAGATGAACGTGATTTGAATATCTATGCCTCTAATTCCCAATATTCGCCAAATATAAAGCTTAAAAAAGGAGATTATCCCGATAAAAACCGTTTTTTGGCGAATCGGGAAAGTGGCGATGAAAAACAATCGGGTGTGATTTATCATCCTTCTAAGTATTGGGTTTTAAAGGTTTATGACTTTGGACAAATTAAAAATGTGGGTCTAAGTGATACTTTTTATGTAAGTGGTTTAGATAACCAGGATACGTATCAGGCTTTTTTAAAGGAATTTGAACAGTACGGGGAAATAACTACGAAAAGTGTTGACGTGAGCTGGTGGAAATATATTAATATCCCGTTACTTATGACTTTGCTTTTGTGTTTTGTCATTTTATTTATTTTTACATATTACTATTTAAGATACTCCAAACAGCGGTTATTTGTTAATCGTATATGGGGGAATTCTAAGTTAGTTACATTAAAGTCTTTGTTCAATAAAACTATTAAATTTACATTGTTTAGTGAGTTAGTGATTTTGGTGGTTTTTGTTGGCATAGTTTTAGTAAGAGGGCTATCCGCATACTCAGTAGAAATAGTATCGAAGTTGCTTTTGTTTAATGTGCTTTTGTTGATTTTTATTCTGTTTCCGACGTATTTCTTTGGATTACTTAGAATACAGAAAATCGATCAACCAAAGTCTGACCAACATATGCAGTCGGCAAAACAACATTTGGCTATCAATTTAGTTATTAAATTTGCTCTGCTTTGTGTATTTATTGGTACGATTATAGCTTCCTATCAATCGCTGCAGATGTTAAATACAAGACTAGCTAATATGGACGTGTGGAATGATGCAAAGAACATTTTTAAAGTAAATGTAGGAGTTTTACCCGAGAATATTGAAGACGATTTAAAAGCTGATAGAAAATTAAACGATAAGTTAAATGCTTTTTATAAAGAAGGAACAGCTAAAAAAGAGATGTTTTTAATGTATTCGAAAAATTTTACGCGGGTTGAAAATGATACTTTTTTATATGAAACCTATTTGAATAAGATCTCTGAAATAAATTCGCCTGAAGGGAATAGCGTAGAGGTTGATTTTAATTACTTAAAATTAAACCCGATTAAAAGTGCACAAGGGCAGAACGTAGAAAATGAAGCAATAATCAATGATAAAGTTTTGAATATTATAGTTCCTACGAGCAAGAAGGAATTCGAGAAAGACATAAAAAAAGCTTATCTTGATCACTTCTATTTTCAAAAGGTAGAGGTGGCTAATATGTATAATGAGGCTTTGAATCGTCCTGTTTTAGAGCTAAGTAAGGACGACTTAAGTATCAATATTATTTATGCTCAAAATAACCAAGACTATTTTTCCTATGATAGTAGTGCGGGGGATTTACGAACGGGGAACATCACAGATCCAATAGCGATTATCTATACAGGGAACATTGATTCATCTAGTATTGGCGCTCGTGTAACTTCTTCTGTATATTTTGTTGATAAAACGAAGGGTGATGCGTTTAATGCTATTTTGCCACTTATTAATAATTCAAATGCAAGAGAAATTACCAATGTAACGAGTGTTTATCAAGAAGTATCAAGCGAATTAACTGCTTTAAAATGGCAAATTTATCAGCAATCGATAGGTACGATTATTTTAGCGATAAGCTCCTATTCTTTTATGATATTGCTTGTATTATCATATTACCGGGAGAACTTATATAAACAACTTATTTACCATGTATTTGGATATTCGTTTTGGAAAAGTAGTAAATGGTTTATTATAAGTAATTTGGCCGTGTGTGCTTTTTCGGGAGTCGTTACTTTCATTATTACTAAAGAACCAATTGCTTTATATTTTAGTGTAGTTATTCTCCTCATAGAGCTATGTGTTATTTACTTTTTAAAGGAAAAAGTAATTAATAAAGATTTTAAAGCCATACTAAAAGGTGAAAAATATGATTGAATTAGTTAATGTCAGTAAAAAGATACAAGATAAATTGATTTTGGAAAAAGTCTCTCTTTCTATTGGAGCTGGCGAATTTATTGCAGTCGTCGGCGAGAGTGGTAGTGGGAAGACAACGCTGCTAAATGTTATCGGACACCTAGATTCAAAAGATAGTGGGCAAGTTATTATTAACGAGATGGAATATCAGACGAAAAAAGAGGTTATGACTCTAAAAAAAGAGGTGTTAGGTTTTATATTCCAAAATTATCTATTGATGGAAAATGAAACAGTGTTAGAAAACTTATCCATTACAGGTGGGGAAAATCGCAAGCTGATGATAGAGCATTTGGAAGAAGTAGGAATGGATGAGAGCTATTTAGCAAAAAAAGTATACCAATTAAGTGGTGGAGAAAAACAACGGATTGCTATTGTGCGCATTTTACTCAAACCATTTCAACTTTTACTTGCGGACGAACCAACTGGCAATTTAGATGATAAAAACAAACAAAAAATCATTGAATTATTTCTAGCCTTGAAAAAGCAAGGTAAGACTATCGTTTGTGTCACGCATGACCCGGAAATATCAGGAAAAGCAGATCGGGTCATTTATATTGAGAAGGGAGAAATAAGATGAAAATTATCGGTATTTCTTTAGTAAATAGCCTTTTAATACTCTTAGTGGTACTTATTCATAAAGTTTTCTTTAGAGTTTTATTGCTTGGATATGAAAACTTGTTTATCTATTGGGGCTCCTTTGTATTAATTTATTTTATTTTGAATTTAATTACGAATAGGCTGCTGTTATCTAGGGCTTAAATAACAAAAATCCCAGCTACTAAACTAGTAGCTGGGATTTTTTTATTCAAACAAGAAATCTAAAATCTTATCACCAATTTTTTTCTTCTCACCTTGATAAGGGAAGCAGTGCATGTGCATCGCTGGATTGAAGTTTAGCTCGATGATAGCGTGCTTATCGCGGTCAATTGTTTCACGTGGAACAATTATGTCTACGCCGCAAATTTTGGCATCAAGGACTTGGGTGGCGCGAATAGCTATTTCTTTGAAGTAGTCATCCATTTCTTCGGTATAGTCAATGCTGTCGCCACCTGTGCTGACATTGGAGTTTTCGCGAAGGTAGATGATTTCTTCTGCTTTAGGAATACTATCCCAAGAAAGATTTTGCATGGATAGCATGAGAGTTTCTTCAGGACCAGTACGGATTTTTTCAAGTGGTTTTAAATGGTCCGTTCCGCGCAATGGATCGGTGTTTTTTTCTTCAACCAGTTGGCGCACTGTATGGATTCCGTCGCCAGTTACGTTAGCTGGTACGCGTTTTAAAACAGCCTCAACTTTGTCGTTAATGACTAAGAAACGGAACTCGTCGCCAGGAATGAACTCCTCGATAATGACGGAGCTATCGTAACTGAATGCGATATTTAAAGCTTCTTGGTAATCTTCTAGCGTAAATTTGTTTTTGAAAATGCTGATACCCCAACCATAGTTGGTAGATTTTGGTTTAACGACGATTTGCTTATCTTCAAATAAAGAGAAAGCTTCAAGTGCAAGCGCTTGATCGCTAAAACTATCGCCAAATGGTACGCGAATGCCGTGCTCTGCTAGTACAAGCTTGGTGACAACTTTATTTTCCATCATTAACACAGATACATAGTTGTCTTTAGAAGTTTTGCTGGCTTGTTTCACATACTCCACATGGTCGCCTTTTTGGAAGCGAAGGAAGTTTTCGGCCCGGTCTAATACGTCAACTTTGATACCGCGCGCGATGGCGTCTTTCCAAATGATTTGTGTGGAAAGTTCCATGTCTTCTGCGCCAACGAGTTTATAAGCCAGCGCCTCTGTTTCTTCCATATAAGTTTTTGCTTGGTTTAAATGGAATTCGACGTAACCTTCTTTAGCTGATTGTGCTTGTACTTGTGCAGCAATCGTTTTTTCAGGGTGTAGCAGGCGTTCTTTTTGTTTTTCAATGATTGCTTGGAAATGGTTGTCGTTAGGAATTAGACTTTGGATGAAGTCGCTCATTTTGTCTAATTCTAAAAGTCCTGCATCAGCAAGGGACATTTCCTCGTTATCACAGTTTTTAATTGCGGGCTGTGCAAGGCCGTTTAACGCGATATTATTTTCGTTTTCGTCGGCTAGTTGTTGGTTGTTCGCGCATAGCTCACGATCTTCCGAAAGCAAACCTTTAATTAAAAATAGGTGGATAAAAATAAGTTCATCTTTGGAAATTCCGTTTGGTTCAAGTGGATTTAAGTCAATCGAGCGAATTTCTAGATATTCCACACCATGCTTAGCTAAACTTTCAACAGTTTGATCAGTATGGGCATTTTTTAAACGGATTGGATTATAAAATTCGCGCATACTTTCGATTTTACCAGCTTCAATGTAGTTGGAAATACTCGAAATATAAGCGTCAAATGAATTGTAATCGACGAAAAGCGATTCTTTGTTTTTATAGCCGGCATTACTATTGCGAAGGGAAATCCCGCGATGAAGCGCTTTGCTACCATCGTTCAGTACTTCTTCGCTGTTTGTTTTTGTAAAATCAGCGAGATAAACTGGACTCGCGCCAGTTAAATAAATAAGCAACCAACGATTTTTCATGAAATATTTAGCTACTTTTAAATATAAGCGATTTTTAAAGTCGCGTTTAGATTCGTTAGGATGGCTGATTTCGGCATAAAGCCCGTCAATTAGCGCTTCAGGAAAAGAGAAATTATAGTGAATTCCGGATAATAATTGGATTTTCTTACCGTAGCCTTTAGCCAAGTGCTCGCGATATTTTCTATCAGGGCTGTCGGGCGTTTTGTATTCTGCAATGGGAATATCTTCTTCTGCTGGTAAAATTGGCGGATTGCTAGAAGGCCAAAGCAGTTCGTTTTCTGCGCGTAGTGAAACGATATTATGAAGATTTTCAAGCCATTCATATACAGCGTCAATCGAGTCGGTCACTGGCGTAATCATTTCAATTTGGCTTTCCGAAAAATCGGTTTTAATATATGGGTTATCTTCTTTTGGGCCAAAAATTGCTGGATGAGGCGTAAGAGCCAATTTTCCATCAGAAGTTACGCGTATATTCTCTTTTTCCAAACCAAAATGACCAGAAAATAAGTATTTCCGGAGAGCTTCGTTTTCTTTAAAAGAATCGAGCATCGTCATATCAAGTTTTATCATGTTTTCACCTCAGGGGTTTTAAATAAGTTCATATAGAGATATTTTACCGCAATATGTGAAATTAGTATAATAATTGATTTGTGATTTACAATAGTGCAGAAAATTTTAAAAAATGTAGAAAAAATACTACTGAACTTATATAATGAGTGCAAGAGGTGAAAAAATGGAGATTCGGAACTTAACTAAAAAGATGGAAGACAACTTGGTTTTGAAGGATATTTCATTTGGTTTGAAAGCAGGAGAGATAACAGCACTTATAGGAAGAAATGGTGTTGGGAAAACGACGCTTTTTTCCACAATGACGGGAATTTATTTGCCTGATGAGGGAGATGTTTTTTTAGACGGGAAAAGTATTTTTGAACATCCTGAAGTCAAGCAGCAGTTGTTTTTCTTGGAAGACAATATGAATCACTTTAATACATATAGTGTACAAACCGTCGTCAAGATTTATCGGAAAATTTATCCGACTTTTGATGAAACTTTTTTCAATGATTTAATGCGACAATTCGAATTACCAATGAAGGCGAAATTAATGTCTTTTTCGAAAGGACGAAAAGCTTTATTTTTCATTATTTTAGCTTTTTCTTTAGATGTTCGTTATTTATTACTAGATGAACCTATGGATGGGCTAGATATTATTATTAAAAAGCAAATTTTAGCGATTATAAAAGACACGGTGAAAAAGCGCGAAATGAGCGTGGTAATTGCTTCTCACCGTTTGGATGAACTAGAAGCTATTGCCAATCGGGTCATTGTTTTAAAAGGGGCTCATTTGGAGCTTGATTATTATTTAGATGACATGCGAAATGATGCAGTGAAAATCCAAGTAGCTTTTAAAACAAAGAAAATACCTGATTTCGTAAAAAACAATGCGCAATTATTATATCGAAATGGGAGAATTTACACGCTTTTAGTTACAAAAAATGCCAGTGAATTTGTTCGGAAATTGCGACTAGAGGAACCAGTTTTATTTGAAGAAATGGCTATTTCTATAGAGGATATTTTTACGGTGCATTTAGCGAATGACAAGATTGATTATTACGAGATTTAAAGACATATAAATGAGGATGAAGCGAATAATGTTTAATCGAGGGTTATGGTATCGAGAGTGGCGTAATATGAGATGGATGCTTCTAGGCGTAGCGATATTGTTTTTTCTGGGGATTGCTTTAGGGCTCGTTTCAGATGCAGAACGGTGGCAAAGTCAAAAGGATTTTTACGAATCTAGTGACTTTATAAAACAACAAAAAGAAAACCCGGAATTTAAAACTTCTGATGAAGAAATGAAAACGAGTTTGACAGTAGCTTATTTAGCTATTCCGATGTATACAAATTTTGTGCAAGAAGAATATGTTGAGTACATGCCTTTTATGTTTTATTTTCAATTAGAGATGTTTTTTACTTTAATTAAAGCAAGTGTGTTTATTCTTGGGGTGTTAGCGGTTATCTTTGAGCGATATACTCGGGCAAATCGATTTACGGCATCTTTGCCATATAAGCGGACGCATATTATTGGCGTTAAAATGATTATGGGGATAGCTACGATTACGCTTAGTTATCTTGTGTCTATTGGAATTGGTTTAACTTACTTTTTCAGGCATATACCAACAGAGTATATACAGTTAGAAATGGCGAAATTTTGGACAGATATTGTGGGTGGTTTATTTACTTATATTCTTATCTTTTTAGTCGCTATTTTAATTGGACTACTAATTGGATCGCCTATTGCAGCTGCTGTGGTGGCGTTTGGTGTAATGTTACTACCAAATGTGTTGAATCCAACTTTGGATAATCTATATAAATATATTTGGCCACACGGAGGAGAAGCTGGTATGACTAATCTCCTTAGATTTGAGGACTATGTGAACGTCTTTTCTCCATTTTCTTTTGAATCGGCCTCGCTCGGAGCGGTTATTTTTAGCGGGGTGTTAAGCGTTTGTATGGTCCTTGCTATTTTAGTTCTATACAAAAAACAACATATCGAGCGTAATGGTTATTTATTTGCTTTTTCTTGGGTGAAATGGCCGTTTCTTATCTTGTTCTCACTGTTTATTGGTATGGCAACAGCTAATCTAGCGGTGGCTGATACAGAATTAAGTTTTATTGGTTATCTTTCGTGGGGAATCGGGGCGACGATTGCTAGTTTTGCTTTAGCACTTTACATTTTAAACAAAATGCGCGGACTTTTCCAAATGTCTAAAACGAATTAAAAAAATAGCTTTTTTATAGTAGGTAAGTCCGGTATAATAGAGGGTAGAATAAGTGAGGGAGGATTTAGCATTGACCACAGAAATGAATAAACCGCCAGTAGCTGATTTAAAGGCTAGTTTAACAAAGCGGAATTTGCAATACGTAATGGAAGTTGAAAAGCATTTGCGAGGAACTCATTACGATGAAGAGCAACAAGAAATCATTATTTACGAAATGTGTGAAAAGATTTTAGCCGAACAGAAAAAAGGCATAACAGCGCGAAAATTATTTAATTTAACACCAACAGAATATGTTGTTTCTTTAGATGTAAAAGCTGCACCAGTTGAGCAAAATACAGACAAATGGTGGCTTGTACTTGACGGCGGACTCCTTGTACTTGGAGCGATGATGCTGATTTCTGGAATTAGTGCTTATTTCCAAAAAAATGCACAAACTTTAGGAATTATTGTCTTAGTAATCACTGCTGTTGTCGGTGGTTTTGCAATGCTTATCTTACGTAAATACGCATCTAATATGCGTGCAGGCCAAAAAGGTGGAACGATAAAATACTTACTAGTAGCAGTTGGAGTCATTGCGGTATGGATGTTTGTAATGACAATTGTTCAAGTGACAATTCCTCCAAATATCAATGTAGCGTTAAGTCCGATTGTTAACACAGTTGGTGGTGCAATTATTATTGCCCTACGTTTCTATGTGAAGAAAAAGAAAAATATTCCATCCTTATAAGAAGATGGACACGGACAGGTGACCTAAATTGCATATTGCGAGGTGGTCACCTGTTTTTATTTCCCGGGAAATACTGATACAGATGAGGTGAATAAATTTATGTTTTCGTATGAAGTGATTAGGCAATTTACAGAGACAGAACACCATTTATACCGTTACATAATGGACAATCGGGACAAAGTTATGTTTATGAGAGTGCGCGAACTTTCGGAAGTAACGCATGTTTCGCCAGCTTCCATCGTTCGTTTTACTAGAAAATTGGGCTGTGAGGGCTTCTCGGAATTTAAAGTGAAGCTAAAACAAGAAGCGACACGCGAGGTAAAGAAAAAAACAGCAGATACAGTGGAAGTTTTAGAGGAATTCTTTGAACGGACAATGAATCGAGATTACGATCATGTACTAGACGCGGCGGCGGAAATTATTAATGAAGCCGATTTAGTCGTTTTTTTCGGAATCGGAACCTCAGGAATTTTAGCAGAATATGGCAGTCGTTTTTTCTCCAATATGAAGAAGCGAACTTTTTATATTAAAGATCCATTTTATCCTAACCCGGGAGAGCAATTTAAAAATAAAGCAGTGATGATTATATTATCTGTGTCTGGTGAGACGGACCAGGTTCTTGAACAGGCGCAAAATATGCAGCAATATGGCAGTCGGATTATTAGTATCACCAATACAAGCCATAATACGCTTGCCGAGCTATCTGATGTCAATATCCCGTATTACGTCACGCAAGAAATGGTTGATAAGACGAATATTACGACGCAAATTCCGGTGTTGTTTTTACTAGAAGCGATGGCGAAGAAAAATTATAATCAAGAACAGCTAGAATAATAAAAAGCGTGTAGATTTTGTCGTCTACACGCTTTTTTATTAGCTTATTTTCTTGTATACGTGAACAAACTCAGTGACAACTTCTCTTAATGTTTCTGTTGTGATGAGTAAGTCTTCTGCATGAATTAGCAATAACTGAATTTCCACTTTTTCACCGGAAGCTTCTTTTTGGATTAGCTTATGATGCTCGTGGTGACCGTTTGCGAGAGTTTCGCTGCCTTCTTGTAGTTTTGCTTCCGCTTCCTCGAAATTGCCTTCACGAGCCGCACGAAGCCCTTCTAAGTAACTGCTTCTCGCAGAACCAACTTGACTAATCATGCCAAAAATTACTGTTTCCATTTCATTCATGTCTATTTTCCTCCTGTAAAAAGTGATACACTGCGCCGAGTAGGCCAGCTTGATTTTTATGTGTTGCTGTTTCGATAATCGTGTCACGCAGCCCAAAGCTCGCCATATGATGCTTTAGCTCCGTGATAAAAGTAGGGCGACTTGTAATTCCGCCGCCAATAAAGATATGCGTTGGATCGAACAGGTAAATTAAATTATAAAGTCCCGTACAAATTCCGGTATAAAACTCATTAATAAGACGTTCTGAGATAGGATCATGCGCATCATAATTTGCAAAAATCTCTTCTCCAGTAATTTCTTTCAACGGTCGTCCGGTTAGCTGGGCATATTGTCTGCGAAGAACGAGCATAGTAGTAGTTTCATTTAATGTATATTTTCCAGGACGAAAAGCACCTGGGCGTTCACTAAACATATAACCAAATTCACCAGCCCGGAAACGACCACCACGAACTAATGCGCCATTAGAAAAAATGCCGCCACCAATCCCAGTTCCGATAGTTAAACAAAGAAAATCATCCAAATCTTGTCCTTTTCCAAGCCATTTTTCAGCAAGTAGGGCGCAGTTGGCGTCATTTTCGATGGCAACAGGAAGACCGGTTTCCGCTTCGAGCCATTCTTTCAAATTAAAGTTATCAAATCTGCGGATAGCGCCGCCCATTGTGATGAGTCCGGTTTTTGGGTTGACGTAGCCGGGTGCGCTAACGGCAATCCCTGTCACGTCCGTATTTTCAGCAAGAAACAGCTTCATTTCTGCTAAAATCTGGTCACCATCACTAGCGATTATTTCGGCTGATTTTGTTAATATAATTTCACCATGCGGCAAAACGACCCCCATTTTAAGGGCCGTTCCACCAATATCAAATGCTGCAATTTTCATTTTGTCACATCCTATTGTTCCGTTGAGGCTGTTGCATTTTTATCCATTGCAGCATCACTCGCGGCAATTTTGTTAGATACAAGTACGAATGGTAGATAAATGACTGTTGCGACGGCTAGACAGAGTAAGCCGACCAGAAGCGCGAGCCAGTTTCCTCCTGTACCAAGGAATGGAATCAGTGGTCCTGGAGTTGTCCAAGGCACTTGATAGGCGACAGGTGGAATAAGTTTTGTTGAGATAAAGAAGTAACCAATTAATGTATTGATTGCTGGTGTAATGATGAAAGGAATAACCATAATTGGGTTTAATACGATTGGTAAACCGAAAATAACAGGTTCATTGATGTTGAAAATCCCTGGTGCAAGAGAAAGTTTCGCAATATCGCGGTAGTCTGCACGACGAGAAGCAATGAAGATGGCGATTAATAAACCTAATGTCATACCAGATCCACCATAGTTTGCAAATCCGTCATTTAAACCAGCCCATGTTGCAGGGTATGGAGCTCCCCAAGCAGAGCCGTGTTGTGCTACGTAAGATAAGTTATCTAAGTTTGGTTCAGTGAAGATGGTGTCACGAATAGCCGCAACTGTGTTAGGTCCGTGAATACCAAGAACCCAAAGTAAGTTAGAAACAAGTCCAATGATAATTACAGAGAATACGTTAGTTCCCATGTCTTTAAGTGGCGCTTGAATAACTGTGTAAACAAGGTCATTTAAACCTTCAGGAGCGATTAAAGTGATTAAGTAGTTAATTACAGAGAAAAGAATCGTGATGATAATAACTGGAATTAATACTTTAAAAGAACGAGCAACTGCTGGTGGTACTTGGTCAGGCATTTTAATCATTAAACGAGGGGATCTAGCTAGACGACTAAATACTTCCCCAGTAATAATCGCTACGATAATAGCAACGAAAAGCCCTTGTGCACCTAAGAATTTGATTGTCATGTAAGATGCGTTGTCAACAACTGTATAAGGCGTATAGACGATAAAGAATGCACCTATCGAGGTAAGCCCACAGAGCAAATCATCCTGTTTAAAGAAGATGGCGAGATTCCGTGCGACTAAGAATACAATCAGAATCGCCATAATATTGGTAGAACCTTGCATTACCGGCGAAAATACAGCCTGTGCATCGGCTAAATTAGGGAAGATTTTCCCTAGGAATAAAATTTTTGCAATAAAGCCATCTGGTGATAACACTGCAAAGTTAATCAAAGTGATAATTGAACCGGCCATAATTAATGGGAAAACTAAAATAAATGCATCACGAATTGCTGCAATATGGCGTTGTGAGTTCAATTTATTCGCTACTGGTACTAAAACACGTTCCATGCCGTGTTCGAATTTTGACATTATACTCATTTTAAAACCTCCCTATTTTTAAATGAAAATTCCTTACCCAATCTCCGCGAAAGCTTTTTCAAGAACGGCTTTCCCATTTAACATACCATAATCTTTCATATCAATTACAATAACCGGAATACGTCCCTGTACGAGTTCGTCTACTTGCGGTTTTTGGTAACGGACTTGAGGTCCAAGCATAACAATATCCATTTTATCTACCACGCTGCTAGCTTCTGATACTGGCAATGCTTCAATTTCAATTTCTTCCCCAATAGAGGTTGCGTGCGCTTTCATTTTAGTTACGAGTAAACTTGTCGACATTCCGGCCGCACATACAAGTAATATTTTTTTCATTAAAATTTCCCTCCCAAAATGGTTGAAACAGAGAGAGAACAAGGCTTATTTGCCCTGTTCTTCTACTAAATTAGCTCCGTTTGCTTCGATTGTCTTTTTATACCAGTAAAAACTGTCTTTTTTATAGCGTTTCAATTCTTTTTCATCGTTTTCGTCGCGGTCAACATATACGAAACCGTAACGTTTTTGGTAGCCGTTTAGCCAGCTTAGTAAATCTGTGAAGCTCCAAGTGCAGTAACCTAGCATTTCTACACCGTCAGTGATTGCTTCTTGGATTGCTAGAGCATGGGCGCGAATGTATTCAATCCGGTACTCATCATGGATTTTGTGGTCTTCCGTCAAGCTATCATACTCACCAAGACCATTTTCTGTAATCATGATTGGTAATTTATAGCGGTTAGTAATTCTACGTAAGCCAATGCGCAAGCCAGTTGGATCAATGTCCCAGTCCCAATTCGTTTTTTCTAAGTATGGATTATTGGTGTTTTTGTATAACCCCGGTACACCAGTTTCCTCGGAAGTGCCTTTTTCGCCAGTTGTATTCATTTTCCCAGAACCAACGCCGTCTTTCCCATTAAATGCATGAGTCATTGAGCGGTAATAGTTAACTCCCATGAAATCAGGTTTCCCTTTTTTCAGAAGTTCGGTATCGCCTGGTAAGATTTCCGGTGCAAGACCGTGCTCTTCCAGCCAGTTCCAAGTAGCGGTAGGATATTCACCCCATGTGTAAACATCCATCCAGAAATGGGCATTGAATTCTTCGGAGTTTTCAGAAGCTAACACGTTCGCGGGATTAGCATCAATAGAATAACTTGGTCCGTAAGCGAAACTTGGTCCAATTTTTCCAGAAATACCTAGCTCGCGGAATTTAGCAATTGCAGAAGCATTCGCCAAGTTCGCATTGTGATTTGCCGCAAACATACGCTTGTCGTCAGAAACACCAGGTGGGTGATACGCTAATTTATAACCGTGTGAGATAAATACGTTTTGTTCATTAAGTGTTACCCAGTATTTAACTCGGCCGTTAAAGCGTTCAAATAGAAGGGCGGAGTAGTTAGTGAAATCTTCAATAACTTGGCGCGACTCCCATCCACCATATTCGTCTTGCAGCCCTTGCGGAATATCCCAGTGGTAAAGTGTAACAACTGGCTCAATTCCATAAGAAAGAAGTTCATCAATCAAATTATCATAGAATTTTAGTCCAGCTTCATTAACTTCCCCGTTACCATGCGGAATAACGCGACTCCATGCGACAGAGAAACGATATGCTTTCAGGCCCTGTTCAGCCATTAGCGCGACATCTTCTTTATAACGATGATAATTATCCACCGCTACGTCTCCGTTTGTTTCTTTGAATGTTGTTCCAGGAATACGAACAAATTCATCCCATACAGATGGTCCTTTGCCATCTTCATCCCAGGCACCTTCTACTTGGTACGCTGCAGAAGCTGATCCCCATAGAAAATCTTTTGGGAAAGGTTTCAACTTATTATGTTCCATTATGGCACCTCCAAAAATTATGTGCGATTAGTCTGTTTTTTGTTTTGCTTGCCTTATTAATGTAAACGGTTTCGACTAATTGGTAAATAGATTTTGATGCTTTGGGTTCGTGTTTCATATCAATGGTATAAGTTTCTGAGTTGAAACGCTGTGTTTCGTGCATGTGATTGGGAGAACAATTGACATTTGAGGCAGCATCCCTTATTCTATATGTATTAATGAAAAGAGGTGAGATGACATGTTTCTTTTGAATGCGCGAACTAGTATAGCTAAATTTTTGTATATTGTCCGTGCAATTTTTTCCGGTATTGCAGTTACATTGGTGAAGTCTGCCCAAAAAACTGTATAACTAGAAAAAATGAGAGAAGCATGGAGTCACGCAATCGGTTTGTATAGTGCTAAATTAGTATTATACTTATAATTGGCGTCGGGCGCTTGTCTGACGCTTTTTTGTTGTCTGAAAAAATGTTTCACGTGAAACATTTTGCCATGCTTCCTTGGATAAATGGAGGATAAAATGACAATAGTAGCAATGAATGATGTAGTTAAAAGTTTTACCGGAGATATTATTTTAGAGAAAGTATCTCTTCAATTAGAGGAAGGCGAGCGTGTCGGTTTAATTGGTCGTAATGGCGAAGGGAAAAGTACTATTTTGAAGATTTTAAAAGGAACTGAGGGCGTTGATAGCGGGATTGTAACCAGCAAAAAGGGTGCGAAAATTGGGCTGTTAGAGCAATTGTCGACGGTGGATCCTAATATAATAGTAGAACAATATTTACGAACTAGTTTTGGTGAGTTAGAGGATTTGGAAAAAGAATTACGAGCATTAGAAGAAGAAATGGCAACAAATTCAAGCGAAAAATTAATGAACCGCTACGGAGATAAAATGGCTTTGTTTGGTGAGCTTGGTGGATATGAAATGGACGCTAACTTGAGCAAGGTGGTCAACGGACTTGGTATTGGGGCGTTACTGCCTCAAAAATGGGGCGATTTAAGTGGCGGTGAGAAAACAAAAGCAGCATTAGCCCATTTATTATTACAGAAAACGGACTTGTTACTTTTGGATGAGCCAACAAACCATTTGGATTTAATGGCAGTAGAGTGGTTGACGACATTTTTACAACATTATGCTGGAACTGTGTTGGTAGTTTCCCATGATCGCTACTTTTTAGATGAAGTAGTTCAGAAAATGGTAGAGCTCGAGAACCGCGAGTTAATCGTTTATCATACGAATTTTTCCGGATATTTAAAAGAACGGGAAGAACGACTATTACGCGAATTCCAAGACTATAAAGATCAACAAAAGAAAATCAAAAAAATGCAGCAAGCCATAAAAAGGTTGCGCCAGTGGGCTATGCAAGCCAATCCGCCGAACGACGCCATGTTTCGCCGGGCAAAAAATATGGAACGAGCATTAGAACGGATGGAAAAAGTGAAGCGCCCTGTATTAACACAAAAACAAATGCAATTACAATTTGACGAAGCTAGCAGAAGTGGACAAGATGTAGTTGTGATGGAGAATTTAAATAAATCTTTCGGCGAAAAAGAAATTGTGCAGGATGTTTCTTTACAAATTAGACAAGGCGAGCGAGTGGTAATTATTGGTGAAAATGGTGCAGGAAAATCCACTTTATTAAAAATAATAGAAGGAAAAGTGGAGCCGGATAGCGGAATGGTGAAAGTCGGAGCAAGTGTGAAAATTGCCTCGCTGTCACAACAAATGGAAGAGTTGAATGAAGAAATGACAGTGCTTGAAGCGTTTCGAGATAAGGTGGCAGTGACAGAGGGAGAAGCAAGGCAAATGCTAGCAGGTTTTATGTTTTACGGGGAGATGGTTTTCCGAAAAGTCGCGAATATTAGCGGCGGCGAGCGGATGCGACTTAGATTAGCTCAATTTATTAATATGCCTGTGAATACACTTATTCTTGATGAACCGACCAACCACTTGGATATTGCATCTCGTGAAGTGTTGGAAGAAGCAATCCGGACTTTTACCGGGACAATTATTACTGTGTCACATGATCGTTATTTTATTGATCAGCTCTGTTCTAAAGTAATTTGGCTCGAAAATAAGCAATTAACAGTGTATGAAGGTAATTATAGCTATGCCATTAGTAAACGAGGATAATCGCCTTGCTGGAAATCACTCTCCAAATAAATTAGAATGAAGAAAAGAGGTGATGGTATGGAGATAACAGTTGTAAAAGGCGATATTACAGAACAAAATGTGGATGTCATTGTGAACGCTGCTAATCCGGGACTTCTAGGTGGTGGCGGAGTGGATGGTGCTATCCATCAAGCAGCCGGTCCAGATTTATTAAAAGAATGCCAAGAAATTATTAATCGCATTGGTTCTTGTCCAGCGGGTGAGGCAGTAATCACTTCTGCAGGTGATTTAAAAGCGCGATATATCATTCATGCAGTGGGACCGATTTGGAAAGATGGTGAGCACCAAGAAGCTAACAAATTAGCATCTTGTTACTGGAAAGCATTGGATTTAGCGGCCGGAAAAGACTTAACTTCGATTGCTTTTCCTAATATTTCTACAGGTGTATATGGTTTTCCTAAAAAACTAGCGGCAGAAGTAGCGCTTTATACCGTTCGCAAATGGGCGGAAGAAGAGTATGACTCAAGTATAAAAGAAGTACGCTTTGTTTGTTTTGACGAAGAAAATCTAACATTATACAACAAATTAATAAACAGTGAAGTCGTTTAAGATAACATTCTTAGACGGCTTTTTAAAATGTTTCACGTGAAACATTTTTTACTATATTTTCTGAATAAAACAACAACGGAAAACCTTCTTGACATAGCCCCTAGCTTCTTGTAACATCATATTCAATAACTAAAAATATACATTGGCTATTTCAGCATGATTATAGAAGACAAGTCGCATGATGTGGATATTTTCCACCATTTTTTCTTTATACAAATAAAGAGAAGATGATGCGTTTTTTCTATATAAAAAAAGCTAGTACCAATAAAAAAGGAGTGTTTGCGACCCATGTGGGAAACAAAATTTGCAAAAGAAGGCTTAACATTTGATGATGTTTTACTTGTTCCAGCGAAATCGGACGTATTACCAAATGATGTAGATTTAAGTGTAGAAATGGCTCCATCACTCAAATTAAATGTACCAATTTGGAGTGCCGGAATGGACACGATTACGGAAGCTAAAATGGCGATTGCAATTGCGCGCCAAGGCGGAATCGGTGTTGTTCATAAAAATATGAGTATTGAACAACAAGCAGAAGAAATCGAGAAAGTTAAACGCTCCGAAAGCGGCGTTATTATTGATCCATTTTATCTGACTCCAGACCACCAAGTTTTTGCTGCAGAGCATTTGATGGGTAAATATCGTATCTCAGGTGTTCCAATCGTCAATAACGAGAAGGAGCGCAAACTAGTTGGGATTTTAACCAACCGTGATTTACGTTTTATTTCAGACTACTCTACAGTAATTAAAGATGTTATGACCAAAGAAAACCTAGTGACAGCACCAGTTGGAACTACTTTAAAACAAGCTGAGCAGATTTTGCAAAAACACCGCATCGAGAAATTACCACTTGTTGACGAGGCGGGCATCCTAAAAGGTCTCATCACTATTAAAGATATTGAAAAAGTAATTGAATTCCCGAACTCTGCCAAAGACAAACATGGCAGACTCCTTGCAGCAGCTGCTGTTGGGATTACAAATGATACTTTTGTTCGTGTTGAAAAATTAATCGAAGCTGGTGTAGATGCGATTGTAATTGATACTGCGCACGGACATTCAGCAGGCGTTATTAATAAAATATCTGAAATCCGTCAAACTTTTAAAGATGTAGTAATTGTTGCCGGAAACGTTGCAACAGCTGAAGGAGCACGTGCTCTATTTGAAGTTGGCGTGGATATTGTTAAAGTTGGTATTGGTCCTGGTTCGATCTGTACGACACGTGTTGTTGCAGGTGTTGGGGTACCACAAATCACAGCTATTTATGATTGCGCGACTGTTGCACGCGAATTTGGTAAAACGATTATCGCTGATGGCGGTATTAAATACTCTGGCGACATCGTAAAAGCGTTGGCTGCTGGAGGAAATGCAGTTATGCTAGGAAGTATGCTCGCTGGAACAGATGAAAGTCCTGGTGAAACAGAAATTTTCCAAGGTCGTCAATTCAAAACTTATCGTGGTATGGGTAGTTTGGCAGCTATGGAGCACGGTTCTAAAGATCGTTATTTCCAAGCTGATGCAAAAAAACTTGTTCCTGAAGGTATCGAAGGTCGCGTTCCTTACAAAGGTTCCGTGGCAGATATTATCTTCCAATTAGTTGGCGGTATTCGTTCAGGTATGGGCTACACTGGCTCACCTGATTTAAGACATCTTCGTGAAGAGGCGGCGTTCGTTCGTATGACTGGTGCCGGACTACGCGAGAGTCACCCACATGATATTCAAATTACAAAAGAAGCACCGAACTATAGCATTTCTTAAGGTCGAAAAAGCAGAAATCTCTTCCAAAAGAGGTTTCTGCTTTTTAATTTCTTCTATAAAATAAGAAAACCCCCAGAAAAAACGAATTTCCTCAAAAAGCTTCAATTAAGTTCTTAAAACCGCTATACTGTTTCTATAGAGGAGGCGTGAAAAAAGATAATGATAGAACAAGCAAGAGCTATTTTACAGCAAAATTTTGGTTATCAAGACTTTCGAGATGGACAGATAGATGTTATATCGAAACTTTCAGCTGGTGAAGATACGCTCGCAATCATGCCAACAGGCGGCGGGAAGTCACTTTGTTACCAAATACCAGCACTTCTTTTTGACGGTTTAACCATTGTCGTTTCTCCGCTAATTTCACTTATGAAGGATCAAGTAGATGCGCTAGTCTCAGATGGCATTGCAGCTACTTTTATTAATAGTACACTTACTAATAGAGAAATAGATATTCGGTTAGATGCTGCGTTTTCTGGGGAGCTAAAGATGCTTTATATTGCTCCAGAACGAATTGAAACGCCAGGTTTTCAGCGATTAATCGAGCAAGTGCCTATTGCGTTATTTGCAATTGATGAAGCGCACTGTATCTCTCAGTGGGGTCATGACTTTAGACCAAGTTATCTGAGTCTTTGCGATAGTTTAGATAAAATGGCTCGGCGTCCGCTTGTTATCGCGCTTACTGCTACAGCAACTCAAGCTGTTTCAGACGATATTTGCCGTCTTTTAAAAATAAAACCAAATTCTGTTATCAAAACTGGATTTTCCAGAGATAATTTAGCATTTCAAGTAGTAAAAGGTCAGGATAAAGACAAGTATTTAATTGATTATTTAACGAAAAATTCGACGGAATCAGGTATTATTTATGCGTCTACACGTAAAGAAGTAGAGCGGATACACAGTTTCTTGCTTAAAAAAGGCGTGGAATCTGGTATGTATCACGGCGGAATGACTGATATAGCTCGAAAAGATTGGCAGGAGAAGTTTCTATATGATGATATTCGTGTAATTGTAGCAACGAATGCTTTTGGAATGGGCATTAACAAATCCAATGTGCGCTTTGTCATTCATTATAATATTCCCCGCAATATCGAGGCATACTATCAAGAAGCAGGTAGGGCTGGTCGAGACGGCGTTCCAAGCGATTGTATTCTGCTCTTTTCTCCGCAAGATAGTCGTATTCAACAGTTTTTAATTGAGCAATCCGAAATGGATGATGAACGTAAACAAAATGAATTCGCTAAGTTACGCCAAATGACGGGTTATGGTTATACAGAAATTTGTTTGCAGAAGTATATCGTTCAGTATTTTGGTGACGACGAGGAAAACTGCGGGAAGTGTAGCAATTGTTTAGATACGCGAGAGGCAACAGACATTACAATTTTAGCGCAACAAGTTTTTTCGTGTATAAAAAGAATGGGTGAACGCTTCGGAAAAGTATTAATTGCCAAGGTTCTAACAGGTTCTGCTGACCAGAAAGTGAAAGACTGGCGATTTGAAGAACTTAGCACCTATGGATTAATGAAAGATGCATCACAAAAAGATGTGTTGCAACTAATCGATTACCTTACAGCGGAAAAATATTTACAGCCTACAGATAGTCAATTTCCTTCGCTTAAACTTACTGATCGAGCAATATCTGTACTACGAGGCGAGCTAAAGGTAGAGCGTAAACAAGCAAAACGTGCCGAAAAAGTTAAAATGGATGTAAGTAGTGATCTTTTCGAAAAATTACGAGAGGTCAGACGCGAACTAGCAGCGAAACACAAAGTACCGCCTTATATCATTTTTTCAGACGAAACCTTACGTGAAATGTGTGCGTATATGCCACAAACGGAAGTTGCGCTGCTTGAAGTTAAAGGGATTGGTGCGATGAAACGTGATAAATATGGTGCTGAATTCTTGGCAGTATTGCAACAAGAGGCAGCAAAATAAGATAGAAGAGAGGGTTTGACAGATGACAAAAACACTAGTGCTGGCAGAGAAACCGTCTGTCGGTAAAGATATAGGCCGCGTGCTCGGGGCTAAGCAAGGAAAAAATGGCTATTTAGAAGGCGGAAAATACGTAGTAACATGGGCGTTAGGACACTTAGTAACACTGGCCGATCCAGAACGCTACGACCCAAAATACAAGAATTGGAATATGGAAGACTTACCAATGCTTCCAGAAAAAATGAAACTAGAACCAATTAAACAAACAAGAAAACAATATGAAACAGTTAAAAAATTGATGAACCGTACTGATATAACTACCATTGTTATTGGAACAGATGCAGGGCGAGAAGGAGAACTAGTAGCTCGCTGGATTATTGATTATGCGAAAATCAAAAAACCTCTAAAAAGATTATGGATTTCCTCCGTAACAGATAAGGCGATACGAGAAGGATTTGAACATTTAAAACCAGGAAATGCTTACGAAAACCTGTATCATTCTGCTGTGGCGCGCTCTGAGGCTGACTGGGTAGTGGGGATTAATGCTACACGCGCGTTAACAACCAAATACAATGCACAACTATCCTGTGGTCGCGTGCAAACACCCACGCTTGCAATGATTCAGCATCGTGAAGAAGAAATACGTAACTTTAAACCGCGAGAATACTACAGAATTACCGCGTTAACAGAGCAAGAAAGTTTCACGTGGAACAATGGACAAACTTTTGATAAGGATTTAGCTGAAAAACTAGTAAAATCTTTACAAGGCGAAACGGCGTTAATTACAGACGTTGCTATGAAAGAAAAGAAAACTTTTTCACCCGGGCTATATGATTTAACCGAATTGCAACGTGATGCCAATAATAGATATGATTTTTCAGCGAAAGAAACGCTTAATATTATGCAAACCTTGTACGAACGGCATAAGGTATTAACTTATCCGCGAACTGATTCACGCTTTATTTCAACTGATATTGTCCCTACTCTAAAAGAGCGTTTAGAAGCTTGTGGTGTGGGCGAAAATGCCAAAGCTGCCCGCCAAATCAGTGGTAAACCAATTAAAGCAAATAAATCGTTTGTAGATAACAGCAAAGTAAGTGACCATCACGCCATTATTCCGACCGAGCAGCCCGTTTCACTCGGAGATTTAAGCGATAAAGAACGGAAAATTTATGATTTGGTAGTCAAACGTTTTTTAGCAGTACTTTCGGATCCATATATTTATGAAGAAACCTCTGTAAAAGCAAAAATCGGTCAAGAAGACTTCACTTTAAAAGGTAAGGTTGTTAAGTCCTTAGGCTGGAAAAGTATATACGGTGAGGCGCGTGAACCCGATCAACTGACTAAAATGAAAAAAGGCGACAAAATTCCTGTTAAGCGTGTAAATTTAGAAACAGGAAAAACAAAGCCGCCAGCAAGATTTAATGAAGCAACTTTACTGTCAGCAATGGAAAATCCGTCAAAATATATGGAAACAACGAGTAAAGCACTGGCCAAGACTCTTGGCGAAACAGGTGGTCTTGGAACAGTTGCTACACGAGCAGACATCATCGAAAAACTTTTCAATAGTTTTGCCATAGAAAAACAAGGCAAGGAAATTCACATTACATCTAAAGGACGGCAATTACTCGAATTAGTTCCAGAAGATTTAAAATCCTCTGAACTAACTGCGCGATGGGAGCAAAAGCTATCCAAAATCGCAAAAGGAGAATTAGATTATCGTAAATTTACTGCGGAAATGCGGGATTATGCTAAAAAAGCAGTAACAGAAATAAAGCAAAACGATAAAAAATTCCGTCATGATAACATTACATCACAAAAATGTCCGGATTGCGGCAAGCCAATGCTAAAAGTGAAAGGTAAGCGCGGAACGATGCTCGTTTGTCAGGACCGTGAATGTGGTCATCGTGAATCAGTTTCAAGAACGACCAATGCGCGCTGTCCAAACTGCCATAAACGTATGGAAATGCGCGGTGAAGGGGATAAACAGATTTTTGTATGTGTTTGCGGACATCGTGAAAAGCTAACTGCCTTCCAAGAGCGCCGCAATAAACAGAAAAACAAAAATGTATCCAAAACAGACGTGGCCAAGTTTATGAAAAAACAAAAAGAGCAAGATGATGAACCTTTTAACAACCCAATGGCCGAAGCATTAGCAAAATTAAAGCTAGATAAATAAGCGCAAACAAAGCGACCCACTCATATCGAGTGGGTCGCTTTGTTTGACATAGTCTGCTGTATACGAAACAATAAAATGGCAATCAATATTAAAAAGGAGATGTTTCACGTGAAACATAATCAATTAATAATAGAAACAGATATTCCAGCCAAAATGCGAGATGGGGTGACTCTCTACGCAGATATATATCGTCCAGCCGATGAAGGAAAATACCCAGTTTTGCTTACAAGATTACCTTATAGCAAATCATATGGGCTCCATTTTCTCCGTCCTAATATTTTGGCAGAGCAAGGTTATATTGTGATAGTTCAAGATGTTCGTGGTAGATACACATCAGAAGGCGAATTTGTACCTTACATAGCAGAAGTAGATGATGGATATGACACAATTGAATGGGCAGCAACTTTGCCTTATTCTAATGGGGATGTCGGAATGTTCGGGTTGTCGTACTATGGTTATACGCAAATATTGGCTGCGATAAGCGGTAATAAGCATCTAAAAACTATTGCTCCAATTATGGCGCAAAATAGTATGACTGACGTGTTTAACGACCATGACGGTGCGCTCGAGCTTGGTATGTGGGAAACGTGGAATTTAGAATCAATGCTTCCAAACATGCTGACTCGCAAATACAGTACACGTGAAGAGCAAGAACAAGCAGCAAATACATTAATGAAAAACCTAGATAATCTCGAATCATTATATAAATTTAAACCATACAAAGACTGGCCAGCAATTGGGCGGGAAGAAATGCCTTACTTTTCAGAGTTACTTAATTATGAACCAACCCACAATCACTGGCAAAAAATCGATGCGAAAAGCAATTACGATAAAATCAATATTCCAGGGCTTCATGTGGCCGGTTGGTACGACTGCTTTTTAGATAAAACAATCGCTAATTTCCAAAATGGTCACAGCCGTAAGCTTGGAGATAAATTAGTCATCGGACCATGGACTCATGCCAATTTTGCACAAATGATTGGAGATAGAGACTTTGGCATAGCTGCTACTAAATGGGGCGAGGCAAGTATGCATGCAAGACATATAGAATGGTTTAATCACTGGCTGAAACAAGAGCCACTACCTGAAATGGCGGCAGTTAATTATTTTGTTATGGGCTTAAACGATTGGAAAACAGCTGAAACTTGGCCACCCGAAAATACAGCTATGACACCACTTTATTTTAAAACAGGCACAGTAAGCGCAGAATTCACTCCGCCAACCAAAGAGTCAAAAGCGAAATTCAGTTATGACCCGGAAAATCCGGTGCCTTCAAACGGCGGAGGAACTTTACACAAAGAGCTACATGCGGATGGTCCCAGAGATCAGCAACACCTAGAGTTGCGCAACGATATTCTTTGTTATTCAACTGCTCCACTTGAAGAGTCGCTAGAAATTACAGGACCAATCCAAGTAAAACTATGGGCGAAAACAGATGCGCCAAACACTGATTTCACCGCTAAATTAGTCGATGTTTTCCCGGATGGGACAGCCTTTAACCTAGCAGACGGCATTATCCGGGCTAACAAACAACACGGCGATAATGTGCAAAACAAAATTAATGAATATACAATTGATTTATGGGCAACAAGTAATCTTTTTGAAAAAGGGCACCAAATTCGCGTTGAAATTTCTTCAAGCAACTTCCCTAGATTCGATCCAAACCCAAATACGGGCGGTAGTTTTATTAATTCAACCGAAAGCCAAATTGCGAGCCAAACGATTTATCATAGTCCTGAATTTCCGTCACATATTCTTCTGCCAATCGTTCGCTAGAAAATTTGGTTTTTGGGCGAAAAGTTTTATATACGGCACTACTAAATCATGGTAAAATATGAAAGTATCCGTCAAAAAAATGAAACTTATTCAAAAAGGGAATTTTAAAATAGGTTTCTTGATTAAAATATAGATAAAATGAGTCAATAATTTGCTCAAATGAAGGAGAAGTTGCAGTGAAAAACATAATTAAAAAAACAGGGATCGTAATCATGGCAGCATCCCTTGCAGTAAGTGGCTTTTTAGTAAGTCCGAAAGCAGCACAAGCCGCGGAAGCACCAAATGTAAATGCAAACGCAGCAATCGCGATTGAAGAGAGTACTGGTAAAATTTTATATTCAAAAGATGCTGATAAGCTAATGGGAATTGCATCCATGACGAAAATGATGGATGAATACTTATTACTTGAAGCTATTGATAAAGGACAATTGAAATGGGACGATAAAGTAACTATTTCTGAATATGCCTACAAAGTTTCTCAAGACACTTCCTTATCGAATGTTCCACTTAGATTAGGTGAAGAGTATAGTGTTCAAGAATTATATGAAGCTATGGCGATTTATTCCGCGAATGGGGCTGCAATTGCCATTTCTGAAAAAATAGCGGGTTCTGAAAAAGAATTTGTTGATTTAATGAACAAAAAAGCAGAAGAATTAAAACTAGGCGATCACCAATTTGTTAACTCGACTGGACTTAACAATGAAGATTTAAAAGGTGGCCAGCAAGTGGGCGGTCCAACAGATGAGAACAAGATGACGGCTCGCGGGATGGCAAAGCTTGCGAAACACTTAATTGATGATTATCCTGATGTTCTTAAAACAGCTAGTACAACGAAAAAAGAATTCCGTAAAGGCACATCTGACCAAATTGACATGTCGAACTGGAACTGGTTACTACCAGGATTAATTTACGGTCGTAAAGGTGTCGATGGCTTGAAAACCGGAACTACTGATTACGCTGGAATGTGTTTGACTGCAACAGCTGTACAAGACGGCATGCGAGTTGTTACCGTGGTACTTCATGCTAACGGCGGTGGTAAAGGTGAACATACGAGTGCTCGTTTTGACGAAACAAACAAAATGCTAGATTATGCATTTAACAATTTCAAAGTAAAAGAAGTACAAAAAGCAGGCTCGAAAGTGAAAATTCCTTCTACAATCGCTGTAGATAAAGGTAAGGAAGACACAGTTGGACTTATCACAAAAGATGCTGTGAAGCTAGTTGTACCAAAAAACGACAATGAACCTAAATTAAGCACTAAAGTTAAACTGAAAGAAAAAACCTTAGAAGCACCAGTTAAAAAGAATACGGAAGTTGGCGAAATGGAAGTATCCTTAAAAGATGGCGACAAATTAGGTTATCTTGATGGAACACAAACAGAAAATATTAAAGTACTAACTGCTGGCGATGTCGAAAAGGCAAACTGGTTTGCACTTTCCGCTCAAGCAGTAGGTTCTTTCTTTAAAGGCATTGGAAGCTACGTTTCTAATGGTGTGCAAGGTTGGTTTAATTAACATAAAAAAGTCGATTTCCTTAACTAGGAAATCGACTTTTTTTTATTTGTTTGATAGTCTTTATAAAACCATAATAAGAAAAAAACAATACTAATAGTAAAAAATATAATTGGCACTATAATAAGCTTTGTGCCCAGTAAACTCTGATTGACGCTCCCATCCATAAAACCAGATTGAATCAATAACCCTCTTACAACCCCTAATACCTGGATAACAAAAAGTAAAATAAGACCAATAAAACCACTTCTAACAAAAAGATTAAAATTCATATGTATGTTCACCTCTGTTTTTATTTTTCTGTTCTAAATTACGTTAACATAAAATTACTGAGATGAAAATGAAAAGAAGACTTTGTATGCTAGAAAAAACCACTCAAAACTAAGAAACTGATGAAATAAAAAAAGAAGTTCTCAATGTTTAACATTTGAGAACTTCCTTTTTTCTATTTATTTCAGACCATAAAAAGCGTCTATCTACTCAATAACAAACTGATTATGATAAAGCTCAGAATAAAATCCTTCCGCCTTCATCAGCTCATCATGGTTACCTTGTTCAATCACTTCACCTTGATGTAGTACGACGATATGGTCGGCATCAAGGATAGTTTTTAAACGATGGGCAATGACGAAACTAGTTCTACCGGAGATAACGTTGTCCATAGCTTTTTGGATGCGGCTTTCGGTTACGGTATCTACATTACTTGTCGCTTCATCTAGAATTAGTAGAGAAGGGTTCGTAATAATAGTTCTCGCAATACTCATAAGCTGCTTTTGACCAACACTGAAAATATTGTTTTCATCACTGATTTCTGTTTCATAACCTTTTTCTAGGTTCATAATGAAGTCATGGATGTTAGCTTGTTTCGCAGCGTTAATCACTTCCTCGTCGCTTGCTTCCGGCTTACCGAAAACAATGTTATCGCGAATGGTTCCTGTAAATAGAACGGAATCTTGCAACACGATACCAACTTGTTTACGAAGAGAATCAAGGCGAATGTCGCGGATGTCGATATCATCAAAGAGAATCGCACCACGGTCGACATTATAGAAGCGGTTAAGAAGGTTCATAACAGTTGTCTTACCAGAACCAGTTGGTCCAACAAGCGCCACCATTTTACCTTTACTTACATCAATTGAAACGTCTTTTAGAACTGGTTTTTCAGGGTCATAAGCGAAATCAACATGATCTAGTTTAACACCTTTATTAATACCATCAATTGTTTGTAAGTTCTCGCGTTCAACTTCTTCTTCCTCTGCAAATACTTCACTAACACGACGCGCACCAGTGATTGCTAGTTGTAGCAAGCTGTACTGGGACGAAATTTGTGTTAGTGGCATATAGAATTGTTGTGAATATTGAACGAACATAACGATTAAACCAAGAGCGGCTGTGCGTTCAAGGTCGCCGTTTAGAGCTAACCATCCACCGAAGAAGATAACGATAGCTGTATTTAATAATGAAATACCTTGCATCATTGGGAAAAGTAAACCGGAGTAAACTTGACCTTTGTAAGTTGCGTTTTTAACAACATTATTTTGTTTAACAAAGCCCTCAATAGTTTCTTCTTCTAAGCCATTTGTGATAATAATTTTTTGACCAGAAATTTTTTCGTCAATGTAGCCGTTCAAAACACCTAATTCATCTTGTTGAATATCAACGAATTTGCGGGCTTTTCGAATGATTATAGTCGCAATTATAATCGCAAATGGAGCAGATATTAAAGTAACAAAGGCTAGTTCCACATTTTGCTGGAACATCATGATGATGACACCAATCATTAATGCAATGTTTGATAGCACTTGAATCAATGCTTGGTTGAGTGTGTTAGAAATGTTATCCAAGTCACTAGTGAAGCGACTCAGCATTTCGCCATCATTGCGGCTATCGAAGAAACGAATCGATAGTTTTTCCATCTTGCGGAAAAGCCCTATACGCATTCTGTTCGTCGATTTACCAGCTACCCCTGTCATAATGATACTTTGGATAAAAGTGGCAGCAGCGAGCAGTACGTAGCAGAGAATCAGCATCCAAATGATATGGATGAAGTCGCTCTTGTCATCAACACCTGTTCGCATTAAACGAACAACATAATCACCAAGCTCTTGAACAGCATTACCAATATATTGTGGTGCTTTTACTTGAAGGTATGTCGCAAAAACTACAGCAATTAAAATGACAAAAAGTTGAGGCTTATAACCCCGCAGATAGTGCCAGAAAAAGCGGCTAATTTGTTTAAACTCTTTCATTATGCGGTTACCTCCTTGCCTTTTTGAGTGTCGTAAATTTCACGGTAAGTTTCATTTTCTTTCAGAAGTTCTTTGTGGGAACCAACGCCAACGAGTTTACCTTGATCGAGCACGAGAATTTTATCTGCTTGAATAACAGAAGAGATTTTTTGTGCAATGATGAAAGTAGTTGTGTCGTCTAGCTCTTTATTAAGTGCTTCTTTGACTAATTTCTCGGATTTTGCATCAAGGGCACTTGTGCTGTCATCAAGAATTAGTACTTTCGGCGAACCGATAACTCCGCGTGTAATGGATAGACGTTGTTTTTGTCCACCAGAGAAGTTATTACCGCGCTCAGAAACAGGAGCTTCATAAAGTTTTGCTTGTTTATCAATAAATTCTTTCGCTTGTGCTATTTTACTTGCATGTTCCATTTCATCGATTGTCGCGTCTTTTTTACCATGACGTAAATTGTCTGCGATTGTTCCTGAGAAAAGGATTGCGCGTTGGAGCACGAAGGAAACGGTGCTACGAAGTGTTTTCTTATTGATGTCTTTTAGGTTAGTACCACCAATAATAACTTCACCTTCAGTTGGATCATAAAGGCGTGGAATTAGCTGGGCAAGAGTCGATTTACCGGAACCTGTTGCGCCAACAATACCGACCATTTCACCAACATTCGCTTTAAAAGAAATATCTTCAAGTGCAGGTGTATCGTCACCATCATATTTGAAACTAACGTTACGGAACTCAACAGTACCTTCTAAATCTTGTTCAGGCGCATTTTCATTGTATGTAATATCTGGTTCTGTTTCGAGAACTTCAGTAATACGTTTCAAGGAAATAAGCGCACGAGAGGCCATCATCATTAGCATACCGCCGATAATAATTGCCATCATGATTTGCATTAAGTAGTTCATGAATGATGCGATAGCCCCGATAACTTCTGGGTTTTCAGCAGCCATGTCACCTACGAAGAAAATAGAAACAACAATTGCTAAGTTAGAAACGAGCATAAATGCAGGAATCATGACAGAAAAAAGAGTTCCTACAATGATAGTGTGACGAGTTAGTTTGTCACTGACAGTTGTGAAACGTCCGATTTCGTTATCTTCTTGAACAAAAGATTTAACAACGCGCATTCCGGCAAGGTTTTCTTTTGCGATAGAATTTACGCGGTCAATTAACTTCTGGATAATCGCAAAGTGTTTACCCATAGAGCCAAATGTGAAGACAACAATCAGCACTACGAGTACAACAAGCACAATAATTACCCACCATAATTCAGGTAGAGTAAACATCGCTAAAATAAATGCCCCGATAAACATAATCGGAATTCTTGTTAGCGACTGTAGTGAAAGCATCACTAAATTTTGTACTTGGGTAATATCGTTTGTTTGTCGAACAACTAGATTACCTGTCGAAAGTTTTTCAATGTTACTAAATGAAAATGTTTGGATTTTACGGAAACTAGATTCACGAATATCTGCGCCGACACCTTGAGCGACTTTGGCAGAAAGAATCGTGTTTAGAATCCCAGCGATAAGGCCAACTGCGGCAATACCGATTAGAAGTGCGCCTATGGAAGAAATTTCATCCATATTATCCTTCATGATGGCGTCTAGGACTTGCTGAAGTAATTTTGGTTGCCATAGTTGTGAGATAACCATGACTACTACAAACAAAGTAGATAATGTTGCTTGTAGCTTGTAATTTTTAAGATGATGAAACAATACTTTCATGATTTTCCTCCCTTGGAAAACGGAAATAAAGACGTGCGAACACATATTCTAATATAGTTTGTGAAAATTTGCAAGTAATTTTTTCACTAATTCTAAATATGGCGAAAATATGGCAAATATACTGTCGAAAATCACTTTTTAATTGTGAAAAAACCTATTGATTATTGTTTGATTTCTACTTCTACAAATCCTCTTACACTATTTATTAACCACACAAAGTCAGCCTCGAAAAGGTCTTTTTTCATTAGTGTTTTTTCGGAAATTTTGTTTTTTGCTAATAAATCTGCTCTCATGGTACCTGGGAGAAGACCTGAACTCACTGGTGGTGTGAAAAAACAGTCTTTTATACCTAGAACTATATTCCCGGTAGTAAATTCTGTCAGCTCGCCACGCTCATTCCAAAGCAATGTTTCCTCGGTTTCAGTGCTTTTCATGTCTTCATAAACAGATCGATTAGTGGTTTTATGATAAAGGAATAAATCATCAGTTGAGACGGGACTTTTTGCCAGTTGCGCGGTTATTTGTTGATTTTGCGTACTTATTTCGGTTAGTTCTAAAAGGTGCGTGCCATTTGGATGGAGTAAAAATCTTAATTTATATGTTCCAGCTGGATTGTTTCGCGCTGTTTTCCGCCATAGTTCCACAATTTTTTCACCGTCAAAAGGAAAACCGAAAAAATTTGCGCTTGTTTGAAGCCGTTTTAGATGAAAGTCTATCCGGGAAAGCGCTCCGTTTTCAAGGCGTAAACATTCAATTAAAGAAAACTTAGTTGCTTTTTCTAAAATGGCTGATTTTGCATGAATCTCGGAAAATTCACTTTCGGCATCAGAATCCCAAACAATACCGCCACCAACACCATAAGTTGCTTTATTATCTGCAATGGAAATCGTTCGAATTGGCACATTAAAAATTGCATTTCCATTAGGTTCTAGGAATCCAATCGCGCCACAGTATACGCCTCGAGGTGAATCTTCTAGCTCTGAAATAATTTCCATTGTCCGGGCTTTTGGGGCGCCAGTTATTGAACCACAAGGGAAAAGCGCCTCGAAAACTGCGGTTAAACTAGTATCAGGAGGTGTTTCTGCGGTAACAGTAGACGTCATTTGCCACACTGTTGGGTAAGGTTCTAAAGTCATTAATTTAGGCACTTTTACGCTACCGGGCACTGCAATCATCCCAAGGTCATTTCGTAGTAAATCAACAATCATCACATTTTCGGCACGATTTTTAGGATCATTTTTTAACCAATCATGTGCTTCTAAGTCAGCTTGTTCCGTACTTCCGCGGCGAATGGTGCCTTTCATTGGACGTGTCGTCAAGATGTTTTCCTTCCATTTAAAAAATAGCTCGGGTGAAGCGGAGATAATCTGAAATTCATCCGTTTCAAGTAGCGCTGTATAGTTTGCTTTTCCAACTTGTTGCAGCGATTCAAAAGTGGCTTGGGCAGAAAACTCACTTGGTACATCACTTTGAAGCCGAACAGTGTAGTTGATTTGGTACGTGTTTCCAGCAGCAATTTCCGCTTTAATCTGTGCTATTTTTTCCGCATAATCCTGGTAATCCGTATCCATTTTAAAAGAAAGTGGTGCAGTGTCTGAGTTTTCGGTAGGTGCAGTCGTGAAGTTGTCGTATACACCAAACCAGATAAGTGGCATGTTCTCGGCAGGTTGTTTGGTTTTTAAATTACTACGAAAAGCAGGAGCGGTCTCATAACTAACAAAGCCAGCAACGTATTTTCCGGATTTTTGGGCTTCTTCGGCAGCTTTCATAATAGGAAGTACTTCCGATAAATCGCGTGCCACCAGTTCGCGAAGTGGATTTTCAAAAATCTTTACCGAACCTTCAAAATCAAAACGTAATAAACTCATTTGGCAGCTCTCCCCAGTCGTACAAAGTTTTCTAAAATTGCGTGTCCGTTTTCAGATAGGATTGCTTCAGGATGAAATTGGACACTATAAATCGCTTTTGTCAGATGCTCTAAACCCATTAAAACCCCATCATCTGTTACAGCGGTCACTTTCAAATCAGCTGGCACAGTATTTGGGTCGATAACTAAAGAATGATAGCGGGCAACTGAGAATCTCGAATCCAGTCCAGCAAATAATCCTTCACCGTGATGCGAGATAATACTAGTTTTTCCGTGAACAGGAAGGTCCGCCTGAACCACTTTTGCCCCGAAAAAATGACCAATCATTTGATGGCCAAGGCAAATCCCGAGAATGGGAACGTTAATTTTGTCTAGTAGAGCTAAACTTTCTGGAAAATCATCTGGAGAACCAGGTCCGGGTGAAAGAATAACCATTTCAGGCGCTAATTGGTCGAATGCTTGAAGCGAAAAATCTCTAGCAGAAACTACCCGCACATCTTCCTTAAGCTCTAAAAAATATTGGTATAAATTATATGTAAATGAGTCATTATGATCGATTAATAAAATCACTTCAAATCCCCCTAGTCAAAACGGTTATACTCTTTTATAGCAAATAGCTACGGAGATAACAAGCCTGAAATGTTTGAAGCCTGAAAACAAGTGGAAATGTACACTAAATAACCAAAGGAAGGTGTTTTAGATGGAAAATGAACTAGAAGATAAAATTCTCGCCATTTTAGAACAACATCAAGTTGGGGTATTAACCTCTGTACAAGGCGATTTTCCGCACGCTAGATATATGACGTTTCTTCATGATGGCTTAACACTTTATACACCATCTGGAAAAGAACTACCGAAAACAGAGGAAGTCCGTAGAAATCCGCACGTATGCGTTTTAATTGGCTATGATAGCCCCGGATCTGCCTTTTTAGAAATCAATGGTTTAGCATCACTGGAAGAAGATGAATCTATCAAAGAACGCATCTGGGAAAATATCTCTAAAGACTGGTTTCAAGGCGAAGATTCACCATCCTTTGTCGTTATAAAAATTGTTCCGGAACAAATTAGAATACTGAATTCTGATGATGACGGTCCAGACACGCTCGATTTAATTGGTTAAAGATTTGCTTGTAATTTAAGCGGATATGCGATAGAATAACTTTAAATTAATACGAAAAGCGAAGACAAGAAGTAGTAATGAGGTAGAATTTCTAAAGAGAGCCAGTGGTTGGTGCGAACTGGTGAAGTTTCCTTATGAATCCATCTTGGAGTGAGTGGTGGAAAGCATAGTTTTGCGAGTAAATCATTCCGGCTGGGTCCGTTAAACCTAAATGAAGCTGGGGATTTTTTTAAGTCCCAATAAGGGTGGCAACGCGGTTAACTCTCGTCCCTTTCCTGTTAATTCGGGAAAGTACGGGAGTTTTTTATATGGAAAAAAATAAAGGAGGAGTTAGCATGTTAGATGTTAAGTTGTTACGTAATAATTTTGAAGAAGTAAAGCAGAAGTTGCAAAATCGCGGGGAAGATTTAGGTGAATTTGAGAAATTTGGCGAGTTAGACAAACGTCGTCGTACACTGATTGTGGAAACAGAAGCGCTAAAAAGCCAGCGTAATGAAGTATCTCAAGAAATCGCTAAATTAAAACGCGAAAAACAAGATGCTGATGCTAAAATTGAAGAAATGCGTGTCGTTGGTGATCGTATTAAAACATTAGACATCGAATTAAGAGAAATTGACGAGAAGTTAGATACGATTTTAATGTCGATTCCAAATATTCCGCATGAGTCTACTCCGGTCGGTGAATCGGAAGACGATAACGTAGAAATCCGCAAATGGGGTGAAGTTCGCGAATTTGATTTTGAACCAAAAGCTCATTGGGACTTAGGAACTGACCTAGACATTCTTGATTTCGAAAATGCTGCAAAAGTAACTGGCAGCCGCTTCGTTTTTTATAAAAAATTAGGTGCAAGACTGGAACGAGCGCTAATTAACTTTATGATGGACTTGCATTCGAATGAACATGGCTATGAAGAAATGCTTCCACCGTACATGGTAAACCGCGCGAGCATGACTGGAACTGGTCAATTGCCAAAATTTGAAGAAGATGCATTTTTAATTGAAGCAGAAGATTATTTCCTTATCCCAACAGCGGAAGTACCAGTAACAAACTACCACCGCGAAGACATTTTAAAAGCAGAAGATTTACCAAGAAAATATACAGCATTTAGCGCATGTTTCCGTTCTGAAGCGGGATCTGCGGGTCGTGATACACGTGGCTTAATTCGCCAACATCAATTTAACAAAGTGGAATTAGTTCAATTTGTTAAACCAGAGGATTCCTACGCGGCGCTTGAGAAATTAACTGGAAACGCAGAAGAAGTATTGCGCCGACTAGAATTACCATACCGCGTACTAAGCATGTGTACAGCTGACTTAGGCTTCACTGCTGCTAAAAAATATGATTTAGAAGTATGGATTCCAAGTTATGATTCTTACCGTGAGATTTCTTCTTGCAGTAATTTTGAAAGCTTCCAAGCAAGACGCGCTAACATTCGTTTCCGTCGTGAACCAGGAAGCAAACCAGAATACGTGCATACATTAAATGGTTCCGGGTTAGCACTAGGTCGTACAGTCGCTGCTATTTTGGAAAACTACCAAGAGGCAGATGGCTCTGTACGCATTCCGAAAGTACTACAAGGTTACATGGGCGGTATCGAAAAAATCGAATTACCAAAATAAATGGAAGAAGGAACTGTAATGGCGAACCTTAGCGAATTACCAAACATTGGCAAAGTACTGGAGCAGGACTTAATAAAAGCTGGGATAAAAACCCCAGCTGAGCTAAAAAATGTTGGAAGCAAAGCAGCCTTTTTACGTATTTGGGAAAATGATTCAAGTGTTTGTTTAAGTGAACTATGTGCGCTTGAAGGAGCCGTACAAGGCATCAGGTGGCATGATTTAGACGAAGCAAAGAAAATCGAACTCAAAAAGTTTCATCAATCCTTATAAAAAAACGACGATGCATATTCGCATCGTCGTTTTTTTATTTCCCGGGAAATAGTTATTTTAATTGTTGTTCCGCAAAAGAGGCGTAGAGCGGATGAGAAGCCACTAATTCGCTATGTGTGCCCCGACCAGTTATTTCCCCGTGTTCAATAAAGAGAATTTGATCGGCATTAACAATAGTGGAAAGGCGGTGAGCGATAACAAAAGTAGTGCGCCCCTCCATCAAGTTCGCTAAAGCTTGTTGAACTATTTGTTCGGATTGGCTATCTAAGCTTGCTGTCGCTTCGTCTAACATGAGAATATTCGGGTTGCGTAAGAAAGCTCGTGCAATTGCAATTCGCTGTCTTTGGCCTCCAGAGAGCTTCACGCCACGTTCGCCGACTTCGGTTGCCATTTTGTCAGGAAGTTCGGAAATAAAGCCGTCTGCATAAGCTAGTTTTGCTACATTCCAAAGCTCTTCTTCGTTAATTTCTCGGTCCAGACCGTAACAAAGATTGTCGCGAATTGTGCCTGAAAGCATCGCACTTTCCTGTGAAACGTAACCGATTTGTGAGCGCCATGAGTTAATCGAAATCTCAGAAAGAGGAATATCACCTACTAAAATTTCTCCAGTTTTCGGTTGATAGAAACGCTCTAAAATCGCAAACAAGGTAGATTTACCGCCACCACTTGGACCAGCGAATGCGATAACTTCCCCTGGTTTTGTATCAAAAGAAACATCTTTTAAAATCGGTTCACCTTCATTGTAAGAGAAGGAAATATCAGTGGCGCGAATCGTTTTTCCGCTCACATCTACTTTTTTACCAGCATCGAAATCTTCTTCTGCTTCATTTAAAATATCTGCAATGCGTTCTGTCGCTCCCTTTGCTTTTTGAAGTTGCGCGAAGAACGTTGCAAAAGAGGTTACTGGGACGATAATTTGGAATAGATATAGCAAGAATGCGATTAATGTACCAGTAGTCATAGTTCCAGCTGAAACTCGAATCCCGCCGTAACCGATGATACCAACAATAACTCCCATTACAACAAAGAAAATTAAAGGTCCAAGTACGGCAACAACTTTCGCCTCTCGAATACCGAATCCGAATAGGCGATTGATTCCTTTATGACCAGCTTCTGTTTCACGTGTTTCCGCATTAGATGCCTTTACGAGCCTCGCTTCAGAAAGGGTTTGACTAATGGAACCAGTGAAGTCTGCTGTTTCATTTTGAAGACCTTTAGAGATTTTAAACATTTTCTGACCGAGCGGCGCAACGACTAACGCTGTAATCGGAACAGCAATTAAGATAATTAGTGTCATTTTCCAGTCCATAAAGAATAGGATAATAATCGCACCAACCACGGAAATAATCCCTGTTACAAATTGCGGTAAATGATCGGCAATTAGTTCCTTGACTACGACTGTATCGTTCACCATGCGGCTCACCATTTCACCCGTTTTTGTATTATCAAAATAGGAAACTGGCAAGTGCACGATTTTTCGCCATAAACGTTCGCGGATGGTAGCTACAACTTTCTGCCCCATATAATTAAGCAAGAAAATCGAGAAACCGTTTGTTATAGCTTGCAAAATAAATGCAAGAACAATCAAAGCCACCATTTTTACATCTAACGAAGCTATCGAAAAGCCATCAATTAAGTTTTTTGTAAAAAGTGGGACTACAAGGCCAGCAACAGTAGTTACAACACTGGCGATTAAAGCGCAGAATATTATCCAATTTGCAGGCTTTGCACTAATAATTAACTGGAAAAAATTCCGCCAACTATATTTTTTCTGATCCATTTATTTCACCCTTCCTAATTTTCCCATCCATATAATGCTTACTTTTTAAGTATAATCAATTTACCAAATAATAAACCAGTCTAAAGTGGTAGTTATGGAATTATTTTCTCGATTTGAATATTTAAAGAAAAGTAACAAAAAATTCGAATTTATGTCAAAAGCTCACATTTATAAGTGATAAAAATTAAGAATTATAATAAACAATGTAATATAGTTATCTTAAATTGAGTTTTCAGCATTTTTTGAAAGCCTATGAACGAGATTTCCAATATAGTGTTTATGATATAATTACGAGTAGTTTTTTCAATATTATATAGCAAAGGAGAGAGTATGCTATTCTTAAAAGAGCTTGAATCCAATCTAACGGTTAGCAAATTAATGGAGCTGTGCTTTGAACATCCAAATTACAAAGACTACTGCTCGGTTATCAGCACGAAGAAGGGTGAGGTTCTAGAAAGTTTAAGTCCGACTGGGACAAAAGTATATTTTGTTCTAAGTGGCATATACGGGATGATTGTAGAAAAAGATGCAGAATTGGAAGAAGAAAACTGTAAAGAATGCATTGTTCGTTTCTTGCAAAAAGGAGATAGTTTTGGACTTTACCATTTGTTTTATGATGAATGGAGCCCGCATGTTTCGATGCAAAGTCTAGGTCATGGAGAGGTTATGGAAGTAGATAGTAATTTCTTGTTTTCCGTGTTTGATAAGGAAGATGAGAACAACTTTTTCATGATTAAAGTAATGGCAGAAGAACTACGGGAAGCACATACTTTTGCAAAACTAAGCTTTTTAAAGAAAGAAGAACGAATTCGCAAAGCCATTCTCAAATGCGCTCAAACTCTAGGAACGTTTTCTGATAACGGGATATTGCTACCAAAAGAAGTCACGCAAGAAGTTCTTGCAAGATACACCAATACATCACGTGAATATGTGGCTCACACAGTCATGCATTTAATTAAAGAGGATATAATTAGAAATAGACCTAAGCCTCTACTAGTGATGGACAAAACTCGTTTATAACTTTGTTTCACGTGAAACTTTTTTAGAATGCTTCAATTGCATTCTTTTTTTTGTGGAAAAAAGCACTTCGAAAGCATTATTTTATCTTTTGCGTTATAATGGCTCTGTAATTGAAAGCGCTTGATAGAAAAGGAGGATGTTTCAATGAGATTTTTTATCGATACAGCGAACGTAGAAGAGATTAAAAAGGCGAATAGAATGGGGTTTATTGCTGGTGTTACAACGAACCCATCACTAGTTGCCAAAGAAGGCCGCGATTTTAATGAGGTTATTCAAGAAATCACATCCATTGTTGACGGACCGATTAGCGGCGAAGTAGTAAGTTTGAAAGCGGAAGAGATGATTGAGGAAGGCCGAGTCATTGCTAAAATCCATCCAAATATGGTTGTTAAAATACCTATGACAGGTGAAGGTTTGGCAGCAGTAAAAGTTTTGACGGAAGAAGGGATTAAAACTAATGTCACGTTAGTCTTTTCTGCTACACAAGCATTACTGGCAGCGCGGGCAGGAGCGACATACGTATCCCCGTTTTTAGGTCGTTTAGATGATATTGGTGACGACGGACTGGTGCTCATTCGTGATATAGCAGAAATTTTTGAAACACATGGTATCCCAACAGAGATTATTTCAGCAAGCGTGCGCCATCCGATTCATGTCATTGAATGTGCCAAGGCAGGTGCAGATATTGCTACAGTGCCTTATAAAGTATTTGAACAAATGTTAAAACATCCTTTGACCGACAGCGGAATTGATAAGTTTCTTGCAGATTGGGAAGCTGCTAAAAAATAACGAGGAAGGTTTCTAACTATGAATCAAACATTTATCGTAAAAAAAGAACACATTAGCAAGTATCCAAATCCACTTTTTGTTAATAAAAATGAGTCTATTTGGGTGTTTGATGAAGATACAGAATACCCTGGCTGGATTTTTTGCAAAGTGAAGTCATCGGATAAAGAAGGCTGGGTTCCAAAACAAATTATTCAGTTAGGCAGTGACGGAAAGAGTGGGACCGTGACAGAAGATTATTCGGCGCGCGAATTAAATGTAAAACCTGGGGATAAATTAGAAAGCAATCGAGAGCTTAATGGCTGGGTTTGGTGCGTAACGGAAGATAATGAAGCTGGCTGGGTACCACGAGAAAATCTAGAATCCTAAATTGTTTCACGTGGAACATTTTAAGTAAATATAGCAAAAAAGCGAAGGGTTTAGTTTTACTTTCGCTTTTTTTGTGGAATAATTAAGGATAACGATAGAAGAATCTAGGTGAACTTATGGAAAATTGGAAGAAGAATTTGTATGTTGTTTGGGTGGGGTGTTTTCTTACCGGGACTGGATTAAATTTAATCATGCCATTTTTACCATTATATATTGAAGAACTCGGCGTACATAATCCCGACCAAGTAAGTTTATGGTCAGGTGTGGCACTGAGCTCAACATTTTTAGTATCAGCAATTATGTCGCCGGTTTGGGGCAAATTAGCGGATCAAAAAGGACGGCGCATTATGCTTTTACGTGCTGCACTTGGAATGGCGATAGCAATGATTTTGATGGGACTTGTCAGCAACGTTTACCAATTTGTAGGTTTACGTTTATTGATGGGGATATTTTCAGGATACATTTCCACGGCTAATGCGCTAATCGCAACACAAGTTCCGCGTCACCGCAGTGGATGGGCGCTCGGTGCTCTATCAACAGCAGCAGTATCAGGCGTATTAATCGGTCCATTAATTGGTGGAGCGCTATCTGACTCATTTGGCGTTAGACCAGTGTTTTACATTACAGGCGCTCTTTTATTAGGTAGTTTTTTCTTAACACTTTTCTTTGTTAAAGAGAAATTTACACCAGTAGAAAAAAAGGAAATGCGGTCAGGAAAGGAAGTTTTCTTATCATTAAAAAATCCTGGCTTAATTATCTCGCTGTTTATTACGACAATGATGATCCAAATTGCATCCAATTCCGTGAACCCTATTTTGACATTATATGTGCGGGATTTAGCGGGAAATGCGCAAAACATTGCCTTTATTAGTGGGATGATTGCTTCAGTACCAGGGGTTGCAGCCTTGATTGCTGCACCACGACTTGGAAGGTGGGGCGACCGAATTGGTTCAGAACGAATACTGCTAGGCGCGCTCATCGGGTCCATGTTGCTACAAATACCAATGGCTTTCGCTCAAAATCCGATGCAACTTGGTATTTTGCGTTTCTTATTAGGTCTCACAGATGGTGCGTTACTTCCGGCAGTCCAATCACTACTAACTAAAAATACACCTCGCGAAATTTCCGGTCGAATTTTTGGTTATAATCAATCTTTTCAATATATCGGCAATGTCATCGGTCCGCTTGTCGGATCAAGCGTGGCGGCGCATTTTGGCTACGGAGATGTCTTCCTTGTAGTTGCTGGTTTTATTTTTATCAATGTACTAATCAGTTTTTATTTTAACCGAAAAATGCATAGAGAGAAGGGAAATCATGCCAACTGATCTAATAAAATTACCCGGAATAGGCAAGAAAATGGTATTAATGCTAAATGAAATTGGGATTGAAAAAGTTGCTGATTTAAGAGGAAAGAATCCGCTTGATTTATACGAAAACACTTGCGATAAACGAGGCGAAAGAATGGATCCTTGTGTACTTTATACGTATCGCTGTGCAGTCTATGTTGCGGAAACGGATGAAGCGGAGCAAGATGTTGATTTACGAAAATGGTGGAACTGGAAAGATAAACAGCATATAAATGAAAGGAATTTAAAAGATGAATAATTTGAAAGAAGCGATTAAACAAGCAGAACATATTGTTTTTCTAACGGGAGCGGGCGTTTCAGTGCCTTCAGGAATTCCGGATTATCGTTCGAAAAATGGTTTGTATGCGGGGATGAGTAGCCCTGAATATATGCTTAGCCATACGTGTCTTGTGCGGGAACCCGAGAAGTTTTATCAATTTGTCACAGAAAATATGTACTATCCAGATGCTGTCCCAAACACTATTCATCGTAAAATGGCTGAAATCGAAGCGGAGAAAAACGTCACTGTTATTACGCAAAATATTGATGGCCTTCATGAAAAAGCTGGCTCTAAGAAGGTAGTTAATTTTCATGGTAGTTTGTATCACTGCTATTGCCAAAAATGCGGAAGAAGTGTTTCAGCAAGCGACTATTTACAGTCAGACATCCATGCAGATTGTGGTGGGGTCGTTCGGCCAGATGTGGTGCTTTATGAAGAAGCGATTTCAGAAAGCGCGATAGACCAGTCACTTGCAGCTATTCGGGAAGCCGATTTAATCGTTATTGTTGGCACTTCTTTCCGCGTGAGTCCGTTTTGTAATTTAACGGATTATCGGAATAAAAAAGCGCGAATTTTTGCTGTGAATAAAGAACGAATTTCGCTTCCATATCCTTTTGAAATGATAGAAAATGATGCTGTGAAAGTTTTTGCGGAGATTTGAAACCTTGCAGTAATGGGGGTGGCGTGATAAAATTTTCTTAACCGGGAAATTGTCCGGAATATTTTGAGAAAATAAGGAGTGGAGAGTTCCATATGAACCCTGACCCCGAGAGTCAGCAGATTATCTTGCAGTTAATTCTTATTGTGGTGTTGACAATGCTCAACGCGTTCTTTGCCTCAGCAGAGATGGCCCTTGTATCACTGAACAAAAATCGGGTGAAAAACCAAGCAGAAACCGGTGACAAAAAAGCCGTAATGCTTGCTAAACTCGTAGATGATCCAAGTAAATTTTTAGCTACTATTCAAGTTGGGATTACGCTTGCTGGATTCTTTTCCAGTGCGTCAGCCGCGACTAGTATTGCGACTAGGCTTGAATCGGTTTTTGGCGGAAGCAGTTTTGCGAAAGAGTTATCCATTATCGTCGTAACTATTGTGTTATCTTATATCACGTTAGTTTTCGGTGAGCTTTATCCAAAACGTTTAGCACTCCAAAAATCAGAAAAAATTGCCCGTGTTTCTGTACGACCAATTATGGCAGTTGGTGTTGTGCTTCGTCCGTTCGTAAAATTCCTATCTTTTTCAACAGATATTCTTGTGAAATTAACGAGAATGGAGAAAAATACGGATAATGAAAAAATGACGCGAGAGGAAATGCAGCTACTGATTGAAACCGGTCGACGTGACGGCATTATTGAGGTAGAAGAATTACAAATGCTTCGTGGTGTATTTGAAATGGATAATAAATATGCGCGTGAAGTGATGGTACCACGGACAGATGCGTTTATGATTGATGCCGAAACAGAATCGGAAGAACTTTGTGACGCATTATTAAGTGAGAATTTTTCAAGGGTTCCCGTCTATACAGGCGACCAGGACTCGGTGCTAGGTATTCTGCATATGAAAGATTTTTTTGCGGAAGCGAGAAAGTCAGGCTTTGAAAACATTGATGTGAAATCGCTCGTTAAAAACGCGTATTTTGCCCAAGAGACGATGTTTATTGATGACTTACTTAAGAATATGCAAAGAACTAGAAATCAAATGGCAATTTTAATGGATGAATATGGTGGCGTAGCTGGTATTGTCACTGTAGAAGATTTATTAGAAGAAATTGTTGGCGAAATTGACGATGAAAATGATGTGTTTTCTGATGAAGTCAAAAAAATTGATGATAATACATTTATCGTTGAAGGCCGCATGCCACTAGATGATTTCAACAAAATGTTTCACGTGGAACTTCCAGCGCGTGGAGTTGATACTGTAGCTGGCTTTGTGCTTACTTTAACTGGGACAATTCCGGAAGAAGATGATAAAGTAGTAGTAGAATATGATACCCTTCGATTTACAGTAGAAGAAATGAATGATGCTAGACTGGTTTCGGTTCGTGTCGAAAAAGACATTCAAACAAGCGAACTCGAACAGCTGGCTTAATGATAAAAATAAAAGTGCGGTATGAGAAATCTGTCCGCGCTTTTTTCTTAGGAATGAGGTTTTTAAAATGCCAAATATTAAAGACATAGCCAAATTAGCGGGAGTTTCAGTGACGACAGTATCACGTGTGCTCAATAACCATCCGTATGTTGCGGAGGAAAAAAGAGCCCGCGTGCAAGCTGTTATTGATGAATTAGACTATTCTCCTAACCGTAGCGCCATGGATTTAGCGCGTGGTAAAACAAATACGGTTGGCGTGATTATACCTTATAATGATCATCCGTGGTTTGACAAAATTGTGAATGGTATTTTAGAAGCAGCTTTTAAAAATCGTTATTCGGTGACACTTTTCCCAACAGGATATGATCCGAAAGAAGAAGAAAAGTACTTGATGCGGCTTAAAACGAAACAGGTGGATGGCCTAATTATTACTTCGCGTGCCAATAATTGGGATGTGATTTTGCCATATCTTGCTTATGGTCCCATTATTGCATGTGAATACGTGGAGTCCAAAGATGTATCTTGTTCCTATATTGACCGAGTAAAGGCCTACCGCGCGGGGTTTCAATTTTTACAAGATGAAGGTTATAAAAAAGTGGCATTCACAGCAGGACGGGCCTCGCGGGAAAGCACAAGTACATATGGGAAAATTAACGCATATGAGCAGGTTTTTGGTCCAGTTGGTGAAAATCGTTTTTTAAGTGAGTGCTATACATTAGAAGATGGTGTAAAAGCTGGAAAATACTTTTTTGCTGAAGGGAAAGACTGGCCTGATGCGATTTATGCGAATGGTGATGAGGTTGCAGCGGGTGTTATGTACCATGTGAAGGAGCTTGGGTTACGCGTGCCAGAAGACGTCGCTATTTTAGGGCAAGAAAATCTCCCAATTGGTAAGGCTCTTGAAATCACAACCCTTGATCATAACCTAAAAAAATTAGGAGAAAATGCTTTTTCGATTTTTGAACAAGGAAAATTACAACGAATTAAAGTGGAACATGAATTAATTAGAAGGAAAACGGTATAAAAGCTAGTCGCCGCCTCATTTTTAAAATATTTTTATGAAATTGCTTGACATGAAACCCATTTCATCATTTAAAACTAATATATAAGGTGATGAAGGAGGCGAATGGTATGAAATTAGATGGAGTATGCAAAATTAGTTCAGCCCTAGGAATGGAATATCAATTCGGAGAGTTTTACATCGATAGAGATTATCTTGTTTTTGACCAAAACTTCAGCTTAGGTATGAAAAAACGGCAAACTTTTCCAGTTGCGAAATTAGGACAGATTGCTTTAGTTCGAGAAGAAGAGGAAATCCTGCTCACTTTTAGCTGCGATAATATCGAATTTGAAATAAATGGGAATTCTCATGCTAATTTGCGCGAATTTCGGGATTTGCTTCAAAATAAAGGCACTAATAGCTCAGATATTCAAAAAGCTGAAAATAAGAAAAAAGCGAGATACACAACTCACCATTATCACAACTTCGCTAAATCTTGAAGGAGGAAATTATATGTATAAAGCAATAATTTTTGACGTAGATGGAACGATTCTAGACACGGAGAGAGCTGTTTTGCATTCTCTTCAAGCGGTTTTAGCCGAAGAAGGATTAAGTTATGAACTAGATGAATTACGATTTGTACTTGGAATTACTGGGGCAGCTGCGGTTGAACAGTTAAATATTTTGGATTCAGAGAAAGTATTGGACAAATGGATTGAACGTGAAGCAACTTTTATTGAAGAAGTAGAGGTTTTCGAAGGTATTCATAAAGTTCTGCATGCCATTCCAGAAAGCGGCGTAGTTACTTCGAAAAATGCGTTAGAAATGGAGAAAGGTTTCTATCCATTTGATATTCAGGATCATTTTCAAGCAATTGTTTGTGCGAGTGATACAGAAAACCATAAACCTCATCCAGATCCACTGCTGAAAGGGTTAGAAATTCTTGGAAGAGAGCCACATGAGGTGCTTTATGTCGGTGATTCTTCTTATGATATGAAATGTGCCCATGCGGCCGGAGCTCATTTTGGCTTAGCGCTTTGGGGTGCGAAGACAACAGATGGCTTTGAAAAAGCAGAACTTGTCTTTGAAAAACCAGAAGATATTTTAGCGTATGTAAGTAAATAAGTAAAACCCGCCAACCTTGAATGAAGGCTAGCGGGTTTTTTCGTTATAATTTAGTGTAATGTTCATCGGATACGGGCTCTAACCAAGTAGTTCCCCCTATATCCACATTTGTTGAAATGGCTAAGTGGACAAACCAGCTATCTTTCGTAGCGCCGTGCCAATGTTTCACGTCTTTCGGGATAGTTACCACGTCACCCTCTTTAAGTAACTGAGCGGGTTTTCCTTCCTCTTGATAGTAACCAGTTCCGCCTGTTACAAGTAGGATTTGCCCGCCGTCATGTTTATGCCAGTTATTCCTGGCTCCCGGTTCAAACGTAACGTTCCCAATCGGACAATTGTAAACAGTATCTTCTGCGACAAGCATTTTTAAATAAGCATTACCGGTAAAGTAGTCATTAGTAATCAGTTCACCTTTATCAAAAATAACGCTGTTTTCTAGTGTACTCATTATAAATTACCCCTTTCGACATTAAAATCTTTTAGTTCTTTTTGAGCCGGAATGAGGTGGGTATCGTAATTATCTATTTTGAAGTCAAGTCGATCAAGCGCTTCTTGCATAACATCAATGCGATTTTTCAACTCCATGCGTTGTTCTTTCAGCAATTCGGCGCGAGCTTCTAGCGTGTGTTCGCCTTCTCGGAAAAGTGCCAAGTAATCAATTAATGCTTCAATAGATAAACCAGCGCGGCGCATTTGACGACTAAACAAAATCCAGCGTATGTCTTCTGCGCCAAATTTACGAATGCCATTTTCATTACGATATATAGGTGGAATTAAACCAATGCGTTCGTAGTAGCGAATTGTATCAGCAGAAACACCACTTTTTTCACTCGCTTCTTTGATATTCATTGTTAAGTCTTCCGAAGCATCCACCACATAAAAGCTAATTTTATTTTTGGTCATAGCCATTCTCCTTTACTGATTTTCTATAATGATTGTATTCCTTGGAGTTAACTTTAAGTCAAGCGAAAAAGCAACCATGATCATTTATTCATGATTGCTACTATTTGTTTGAAGTGTAGACAGATAAGCTAAGAGCAACCCATCCATTTTGCGGAGTGATAAGTTTGTTTGTTCATAGAATTTGTCCAAACGATATTGAATTGTATTTCGGTGCATAAAAAGTTCTTTGGCAGTAAGGCTGATGTTTCCTTGGTTTTTAAATAACGTATGAATTAAAGGAATCCAAGTATCATCTTGATGGAAAAGGTTGTTGAGTTCACTCGTAATTAAACTTTCTTTCATTCTTAGCGCGATGACTTTTAAACTTTCGGAAGCGACGGTTTGGACAACTTCACGATTATTATGGTCAAAAATGGTACGTTCCTCTGCAAATAAGCCACGTAATTTCGCATTTAACGGATGAAAGAGCCCCATAAAGAAAGTAGATTGAATATAAAAATCATTTTCAAGAGTACCGGCAACAGCAATAAGTTCTTCTTCCCCGAGGAGTGAACCGGTGGACTTTTCAATAATCACACCATAACTCGCCGAAAACATAATTAGTTCAGCATCCGGACTAAAGAAACTGAGTAGCGCTTTTTGCCATTCTTGCAACATGCTTTTGGTAGTAGTAGTTTTAATATGAAACTGTGTTATTCGGTAAGTTTCTTTTTCATTCGTAATCGTGACGGCTTCATTTCCAAATAACAAATCGAACCAAAACTGAGTAGATTCTTTTGTAAATGTTGGTAATGGTTTTGGAAATAACGTATGTAGTAACGCCGCTTCTTCTTCTGAAAGGTCACTTTTGGGGATAGTAAAATAATACGGTTCCTCGAAAAAAGAAAACGTATCTGTAGTTGATTTTATTGGGTTTTTTGAAACGACTATATTGGGATATCTATTTTTTAATATTTTAATCTGCACAGTGGATAGCACCCCTTCTCTACTCTTTATTTTTACAAAAGAAAGATAGGAAGTCAAATTATTGCCCGGGAAATAAAAAGGTTGCGCAGTCAACCAAATTACTGCTATACTATAATGGTTGACGCCGCAACTAATTATGTGGCGGATTTTTTTATGAGGAGTCGGATAAATGGCAGATAGACATGAAAGCTTAGCGAAAGCCATCGCAATTATTCATCGTTCAGAAAGCACTTTTAAAAATAAAAAGTTACTTGAAACTGGTCTTAATATAGGTCAATTGCGGTATTTATGGACGCTTTATAAAGAAGATGGTATTTCTCAAGAATCAATGGCAAAAAGGTTTATGGTGGATAAAGCCAGTGTGACGCGCCATATAAAGCGCCTTGAAGATCTTGGGATGATTCGCCGAGAAATGGATACAAGAGATAGACGTATTCAACGGATTTTCGTGACTGAAACAGGATTTAAAATGCGAGAATTAATTGAAGAAGTTACAGCTGAATGGTCTGCACTTTTAACGGCAGGGTTTAGCGAAGAAGAAAAAGATGACTTAATGCATTTGATAGGACGACTTTCTGATAATGCGATTATGGCAGTTGAAGGAGGAGAGGTCGAATGAAAGAACAGAGTAAACGATTAGGTGAAGATAGTATTCCATCACTCATGGCGCGTTTGTCGATTCCGGCATTTATCGGTATGTTTGTTATGGGAATGTATAATATTGTTGATACGATTTTCGTGTCATATGGCGTTGGTCCGTCAGGGGTTGCAGCACTTTCGATTGCTTTTCCCGTTCAAATGATACTGATGGCGATGGCGGCGATGTTTGGTATTGGTGGTGCTTCAATTATTTCCCGCTCGCTCGGTGCCGGTGAACAAAAACATGCGGATAAAGTATTCCATCAAGTTATCTGGTTAGTACTTATTTCCAGTATTTTTATTGCAATTGTAACCTTTATATTTTTAGATCCACTTATTACGCTTTTCGGGGCACCAGCGGATATTCATGATATTGCGAGTGATTTCTTATCGCTTATTTTACTAGGCGCAGTGTTCCAAACCTTTGCGATGGCGATGAATAATATCGTGCGTTCGGAAGGTAATGCGAAAACAGCGATGTTAACCATGATTATTTCCGCTATTTTAAATATGATTTTAAACCCGATTTTCATTATGGGATTCGGTATGGGCGTTCGTGGTTCAGCGCTTGCAACCGTTATTGCGCAGGCTGTTGGCGCGATTTGGCTCTTGATTTACTTTTTATCAGGAAAAAGTACTTTATCTTTAAAAGGGTTCTCATTCCGAATGGATTTCCCGCTGATTCGCCGGATTATGGCAATCGGGTTCCCGTCATTTATTATGATGTCCGCAGGGAGTATCGTAACGGTTGCGGTAAACTGGATGCTTAATATTTATGGCGGAACAATGGCGATTGCGGTTTACGGAATTGCCAACCGAATTGCTTCTTTCGTAATTATGCCGATCAATGGTGTAACACAAGGGATGCAACCAATCGTTGGCTTCAACTACGGATCGAGACAATTCGAACGTGTAATGAAAGCTGTCAAAGTATCAATGATTGCAGCAACTGTCATGTCACTAATTGCTTGGGGCTTGGTAGAAATTTTCCCAGGAATGCTCGTACGAATTTTCTCTAATGACCCAGAATTGATTGCACAAGGAACAAATGCTGTTAGATTTATGCTTCTAGCTGCCCCAACAATTGGTTTCCAAATTGTCTGCGGAGGGCTATATCAAGCGCTTGGTCGAGCACGGATTTCCTTTATCATTTCCTTAATGCGCCAAATCATCTGTTTAGTACCACTTTTACTTATTTTGCCGCAGTTCTTCGGTTTAGATGGTATTTGGTATGCTTTCCCATTAGCAGATTTAGGCGCGTTCACCGTCTGTCTTGTGATTATGAGCAAAACATGGGGCCGAATTTTTAAAAATCCCGAGATAGTTTAAGGTAAAATGAATTGGGTATTTTCTAACTAGTGTCTTAAAAACAAAGGAGCGATTTTTATGGCAAAAATGTACCCGTATTTGGCTTTTGAAAATGCAAAAGAGGCTTTAGGATATTATGAAGAAGTGTTCGGAGCAACGAATATTTCAAGGCTTCCAGTAAGTGAGGAACAAAGCGAAATGTTTGGTCTAGCAAAAGAAAACCTAGAGAACACAACTGTTCACGGTGGCTTTACCGTCCTTGGGGCAAATTTATTTTGTTCAGATTCATTCGGCAAAGAAGTAAAACCATCCAACCAAATCTCGATTATGCTCGATTCTAACAGTGAAGACCCAGCGGCAGTAGCCGACGCCGATGCTTTCTTTGAAAAAGTGAGCTCATCGGGAAGAGTAACTGTAACGTTACCTTTCGAAGAGCAATTTTGGGGCGGGAAAATGGGACAATTCGTCGACGAGTACGGCATCTCCTGGATGATTCATACACAACCTTATTCTAAATTATAAAAAACAAGTGGACCAGATATTAGTTATCTTGGTCCACTTTTTTATTTGGATTCACTTTTTTCATTAAGTAATGTTCGCCGATGCCAGGAATGACAAACGATTTACCAACTTTGCGGTAGCCATGTTTTTCATAAAAACCAACAGCGACAATTCGCGCATTGCACCAAATAATATCTGCGCCGTGCTTCCAAATTTCCGCTTCACCTTCTGCAAGTAATGCTGTGCCGAGGCCTTTCAAGCGCATCCGTCGTTCTGTTGCCACACCGCGAATTCGGTACTGAGCAGGATTATTAATAATGGCTGATTTTTCCGGATAAAAACTCGCAACTCCAAGTAAAACATCCTTTTCAAAAGCGCCTAAATGAAAAGTACCATCCATATCATCATTAGGGTAAATTGCGTTTTCTTCAGGCTGTTCTGGGCGAAGAACCCGGTGCCTAATATCTTGCGTGTCTTTTGCTTTGATTTGCTTGATTTCCACGGCGCCCACCTCCACGTTATTTCTTTCTATTATAACCAATCTTTCTAAAATATCTATTCAAAAGTTAATTTTGTTTCATATGAATAACCGTGAACCAGCTCTTGATTAATCCAAGCCACCGTTTCTTGTAAAAGGTAATTTTCATTTTCTGGAGGCGTTTCTAAGTTTTGCGGCGTGACAAAAGCTTGCCGCTCACTTGATAATAAACGCCGTTCACCAAGTGCGCCAATAGAATGATCTAGTTCAATGAAAAGATAAGCCTGCCCGTCTAACATAAAAAAACCAGGAAACTGCTGATAGCTTTTCGAAAGACCGAGGCGACTCACAGTTTTCTGAACTTCTTGATGGAAATCTGGGTCGTTTAAAATATCCGCATGAACAGGTGTTAGAAGTGGCTCTGTAAGCAAAAGTCGGGCCGTTGTTAGAGGTTGTGTTGTTTCAGTTTCCCGTTTTAATAAACCTTGATAACGGTCAATAAGCCACTTTTTACGGGCAATGCGAGCTTCTTCATCCTTTAATTTTTGTTGATATTTAATAAGCAAATCGGGTAAGCTTTCCGATGTGTTTTTGTCGAGATATTGTTTGAGTTCTTGCAAGGAAAACCCCATATATTGCAACGCTTGAATGAGGTTGAGTTGTTCTTCTTGAGCCGTTTTGTAGTAGCGATACCCAGAAGTCGGATCGGTAAAAGCGGGGACCAAAAGCCCAATTTTATCATAATAGCGCAGTCGTTGAATGGAGAGTTGGCTTTTCTTTGCCATTTCCCCAATGGAAAAAAACGGTTCCACATTTATCACCCTTTCGTCTTGACTCTATAGTTACTATACACTTTATCATAAAGGTAATTCAAAGCGAGAGGTGAAAAAAATGAAAATTATTGTGGAAAAAGATTACGAAAATATGAGTAAAACAACGATGCAACTGCTTTTAGGGAAAATGTATCAAGACAAAAAGGTTCATTTGGCAATCACAGCAGGCTCCACACCGAAGCGAATGTACGAACTGATGGTGGAAGAAATGAAAGAAAAGGCACCACTGACAAATGTAAGCTATTATAATTTTGACGAAATTCCAATTGGAAACGAAAAATATGGCGTAACTATTGGTAATTTAAAAGCGATGTATTTTGATCCGGCGGGCATTCCAGAAGAACAAATTCACATGCTAGATACGAAAAACTATACAGACCATGAAGCACATTTGAAAGCAGTTGGTGGCTTGGATGCGATTTTAATCGGGATTGGTGAAGATGGTCACTTCTGCGGAAACTTACCTGGTGTAACCAAATTCGGCGATGAAACGCGACTTGTTTCCGTTCAATCACGCCCAGATATGTTCGATATTTTGCTAGGAGAAGTTGGCGGCGATGCAGAAAAAGTTCCAGAATACTACGTAACAATGGGACCAAAAAGCGTCATGCACGCAAAAGAAGTCATCCTATTCGCAAACGGCAAGAAAAAAGCAGCGATTATCAAAAAAGCCCTACAAGGCCCAGTGACAGAAGACATTCCAAGCTCGATTTTCCAGTTGCACCCTAATTTCACAGTTGTGCTGGACGAGGAAGCGGCGAGTGAGTTGAATATTTAAAAGAAAACCCAACCTTCTATTTAGGAAGGCTGGGTTTTTGATTATCCATGCACACTAGCAAACTCCGCATCACGCAACTCAACGCGGCGAATTTTACCAGAATCAGTTTTCGGTAACGCTTCAACAAACTCAATCCGGCGCGGGTACTTATACGGAGCCGTTTGTTCTTTCGTAAATGTTTGTAATTCATGCACAAGGTCTTCCGTGCCCTCGTATCCATCTTTTAAGACGATGAAAGCTTTTACGACTGTACCGCGGATTTCGTCAGGACTTGCGACAACAGCGACTTCTTTTACGGCTGGGTGATGTGTGAGCGCGTCTTCTACTTCGAACGGTCCAATCGTGTAGCCAGAGCTAATAATAATATCGTCATTTCGTCCTTGGAACCAGTAATAATTGTCTTCATCGCGGATAGCGCGGTCACCAGACACGAAATAATCACCGCGAATCGCTTTTTGCACACGTTCTGGTTCTTTATAATACTCTTTGAAAAGTGCTGGGAAGTCTCTGCGCATTGCGATGTCCCCAATTTCACCGACACCGACTGGAGTTCCTTCAGCATCAATAATTGCCATGTATTCTGGCATAATCGGTTTACCCATCGAACCAGGGCGGATTGGCGTATCAACCAGTGTCCCAATCAATAATGTACTTTCCGTTTGACCATAACCGTCGCGCACTTTAATATCAAAATTGTCTTGGAAAACTTGAATAACTTCGCGGTTTAAAGGTTCTCCTGCTGATACGGCGCTACGAAGGGCACTTAAATCATGTTCGCGTAAATTATTTACTTTAGCCATTAAACGATATTCTGTTGGCGTACAGCATAGCACATTGATTTTTTCTTCTTCCAGTAAATGTAGTTGTTTTTCTGGAATGAAGCGACCGTTGTAAATGAAGCCAGTCGCACCTTTTCCAAGTACAGAAAGGAACGGAGACCAAACCCATTTTTGCCAACCAGGACCTGCTGTTGCCCAAACAATATCGTCCTCATGAATGTCTAACCAATGATCAGCTGCGATACGAATGTGCGCGTAACCCCAACCGTGAATATGTACAACACCTTTAGGATTACCAGTAGTTCCACTAGTAAATGCAAGCAGACAAGCGTCATCTCGAGACGTTTCTACGCGTTCAAATTCAGTCGATGCAGTTTCCATTAGTGTTTCGTAGTGATCCCAGCCGGATAATTTTTCGCCAACAATAATTTTTTTCGATACAGAAGGAATATTTTCGATTTTATCAAATTCAGCGGTCATTCCATTGTAAGAAACGATTGCTTTTACGTTAGCATGGCGGATGCGGTATTCTAAGTCATGTGCTTTAAGAAGCTCAGATGCCGGGATGATAATCGCACCAGCTTTCCACAAGCCCATGTAAATGGCATAAGTTTCTAGTAGTCTAGGCGTCATAACAATGACATGGTCGCCTTTTTTAACACCCGCATCTTTTACAACGTTAGCAAATTTGCTCGCTTGTTCCAGCAAGTGGCGGTAACTCCAAGTTTTTGTTTCATTGTGTTCGTTTTTCCAAATTAAAGCAGTTTTTTCAGAACTAAATTTAGCAATCTCGTCGGTGATATTATAAAGTTCTGGAGCAATTAATTTCTCTGAATTCATAATGATTCTCCTTTGCAAGTAGATTGTATATTTTGATAATTTTGTTTTAGTACCTAGTATTAATATATGGTAATATAAATACTTTATGAAAGCAACTAAAAGTATTCCTGTGAAAATTTGAGCAGATTATTCTTACATCTAATACAAGCTATGATAAAATGGCAGTGAGTGATTTTTGAGAAATGAGGTGCATAGATGGAACAAGATTTCTTTATGCAACAAGCGCTTGAGGAGGCGAAGAAGGCACGGGAAATTGGAGAGGTTCCAATTGGTGCAGTTGTTGTTTTAGATGGAGAAATTATTGGTCGCGCACATAATTTACGCGAAACTACCCAGAATGCTGTGACTCATGCGGAGTTACTTGCAATTGAAGATGCTTGTAAACACCAAAATTCTTGGCGTCTTAGTGGCGCAGAACTATATGTCACGCTAGAACCATGTCCGATGTGCAGTGGAGCAATTTTACTTTCGCGAATTGACAAAGTTTATTACGGAGCAAAAGATCCAAAAGCCGGAACAGCAGGCTCATTAATGAATTTATTACAGGATGATCGATTTAACCATACGTGTAAAGTAGAAGCTGGATTATTAGAAGCCGAAAGCAGCGCGATGTTAAAAAGTTTCTTCCGGGAATTGCGAAAACGTAAAAAAAAGAATAGGTCTTAATACTCATTATACTAAATCATGCTTTTACGATTTCTATTGTGAAATAAAAAGCAATAAGTCTTATCAACATTTACAGCCACTTAATAATTGCGAAATTTATCACAATCTCTCAAAAATAAAATAACATCTAAAGTACTAAATAAATTTACCTTAAAATAGGATAAAATATACTCCAGATAGAACTCATTATAAAGTAAAAATCTTTCTTAACTAGTTCCTAAACCCGTGAAAAATAAGGATTACATATTATTTTATTATGCTTTGTGAATTACAGAGCAACTGGGCGCATCACTTTGGGCGGTTTTTCACAAGGTTTTTAAGAAAGAAGCAAAAAAGCAAGGGACTAAACAGCAATTTTAAGCATAAAAAGGAGGAGAAAAGGGTGGATAAACTATTTTTAGCCCGTTTTCAATTCGCATCAACAACGATTTTCCATTTTTTATTTGTACCACTTTCAATTGGACTTGTATTTATGGTTGCTCTTATGGAGACGTTGTATGTCGTGAAGGGGAAAGAAATTTACAAAAAAATGTCGAAGTTTTGGGGACACATATTCCTAATTAACTTCGCAGTCGGTGTCGTAACCGGTATTATTCAAGAATTCCAGTTTGGGATGAACTGGTCGGATTACTCTAGATTTGTTGGGGACGTATTCGGAGCACCACTTGCTATCGAAGCGTTACTAGCATTCTTTATGGAATCTACGTTTATCGGACTTTGGATTTTTGGTTGGGACAAACTTGGCAAAAAGCTTCATTTAGCTTGTATTTGGCTTGTTTCAATCGGAACAATCATGTCTAGTTTCTGGATTTTAGCCGCAAACTCATTTATGCAACATCCGGTTGGTTTTGAATTTAAGAACGGCCGCGCAGAAATGAATGACTTCTTGCAACTTATTACTAATGGACAACTACTTGTGGAGTTCCCGCACGTTATATTCGGGGCATTTGCCACTGGGGCCTTTTTCATTGCTGGTGTCAGTGCGTATAAGATGCTCAAAAAACAAGATGTCGCCTTCTTTAAACGATCATTCCAAATTGCAATGGTCATGGCGGTAATAGGTGGATTTGGTGTGGCTTTCAGTGGTCACTCGCAAGCACAATACTTAGTTAAAACTCAACCTATGAAAATGGCAGCAACAGAAGGGATATGGGAAGATACAGCTGACCCAGCTCCGTGGACGATGATTGCCAAGATCAACCCAGAAGAGAAGAAAAACGAATGGGAAGTCAATGTCCCGTACGCGCTAAGTTTCTTATCTTATGGAACATTAACTGGTAGCGTGGAAGGTATGAACACGCTGCAAAAACAATACGAAGAAAAATATGGTGAAGGTGACTACATCCCACCAGTTAAAACAGCATTTTGGAGCTTCCGTATCATGGTTGGCGCTGGTATGTTAATGATTTTATTCGCATTAATTGGTATCGTGCTTGCTTGGAAGAAAAAACTCGTTAATGCAAAATGGTATTTACGTTTCATGATTCCAATGATTGGCTTCCCGTTCCTAGCGAACTCCATGGGTTGGATTATGACAGAAATAGGGCGACAACCATGGGTAGTTTTCGGTTACATGAAAACCGCTGATGCCGTATCGCCAAACGTTTCATCAGGACAAATTTTGTTCTCGATAATTGCGTTCTCGACTATTTATACGATTTTAGCCATTCTATTGGTTTACTTGTTTATACGTGAAATTAAAAAAGGACCAGACGGACACAAACCAGAAAAAGCAGAGATTTCCGTAGATCCATTTGATAAGGGGGATGAAAGCTTTGTCACTAAATGAGTTATGGTTTCTATTAATCGCCATCTTATTCATTGGATTCTTCTTCCTTGAAGGTTTTGACTTTGGTGTTGGGATGTCTACACGATTTATGGCTAGAAATGCACTGGAACGGCGCGTACTCGTTAATACGATTGGACCGTTCTGGGATGCAAATGAAGTATGGCTATTAACTGCAGGGGGCGCGATTTTCGCGGCTTTCCCAAACTGGTATGCAACAATGTTTAGTGGGTATTATATTCCACTAGTATTCTTATTACTTGCTTTAATTGGTCGCGGGGTTTCTTTTGAATTCCGTGGTCAAAAAGATTCACCGCTTTGGATAAAAACGTGGGATTGGGTTATTTTCTTCGGTAGTATTTTACCGCCATTCCTATTTGGTGTATTATTTGCTAGTTTGATTCAAGGTATGCCGATTAATAGTGATATGGATATGTATGCTGGTTTCTTTGATTACATTACCGTATTCTCCGTATGGGGTGGCGTGACGATTACGCTTATGTGCCTACTTCACGGGTTACTATTTATTACTTTACGTACAGAAGAAGATATTCAAGATCGTGCTCGTCGTATGGCGAAACGTGTTTGGTTTATTACTGTACCAGCTTTAGTAATTTTCGTTGTACTTGCTTACTTCAATACAGATATGTTCCAAGTTAGACCTGTACTTGTACCACTGATGATTGGAATTGTAGTCGTTATGTACGTGCTATCTGCCCTGTTTATTTGGAAAGATCGTGATATTTTAGCATTTACATTCGGCGGACTTGGAATTGTCTTCACGATTGCGACGATTTTCGTGTCACTATTCCCACGTGTAATGATCAGCTCTATCAACAGTGCGTTTGATTTAACTATAGAAAATGCAGCTTCCGGACAATATTCGCTAAGTGTGATGACGATAGTTGCCGTTACGCTATTGCCGTTTGTTCTTGGTTACCAAATTTGGAGCTACTATGTTTTCCGTAAGCGCGTTTCTAGTAAGGAGAAAATGACGTATTAATGGGAAAAGATTTAAGGAACTACAAAGGAATTAAAAAAATAATGGCGATTCTCGCAGTTTTCACGCTTGTTCAAGGTGCTGCGATTATCGTGATGGCGATAACTTTAGCTCGCGCGATTACTGACTTATTTCACGAGCATCCATTTCAATCAGTCACAATACAAATAGGTCTCTTCGCGGGGGCCTATTTCTTGCGTCACTTTTTGAACGTATGGAAAAAACAAATCGTTTATCGCTATGCTGCAAAACTTGCGAAGACAATGCGAGAAGAATTACTAGATAGTTTGTTCGCGCTTGGACCGCGTTTTGCACGAGCGGAAGGAACTGGGAAAGTTGTAACGATGGTAATGGAAGGTGTAGCTGACTTCCGGAATTATTTAGAACTGTTTCTACCTAAAATGATGAATATGGCTATTATTCCAGCGATGATTTGGGTTTATATTGCTTTTCAAGACTGGACTTCCGCTTTTATTTTGATGATTACTTTGCCAATTTTAATTGTGTTTATGATTATTCTAGGATTAGCCGCGAAAAAACAAGCTGATTCGCAGTTTGAAACATATCGTGTGCTGTCCAATCACTTTGTAGATTCGTTAAAAGGTTTAGAGACTTTGAAATACTTAGGATTAAGTCATGACCATGAAGGAAAAATTGCTTCGGTTAGTTCGCGCTACCGGAAAGCTACGATGAAAACGTTACGAGTGGCATTTATGTCTTCATTTGCGCTAGATTTCTTTACAATGCTTTCAATTGCGCTTGTTGCCTTATTCTTAGGTCTTGGCCTTATTGACGGTAATATGAACTTGCCGATTGCGCTAAGTGTTTTAATCCTTGCGCCAGAATACTTTTTACCAGTGCGTGAAGTTGGCTCGGATTACCATGCCACACTTGACGGGCAGGAAGCGGGTCGAGTTATTCAAGGGATTATTGACCAAGCTAAAGCGGACAAGCCAGAAACGGACGCTTTACCGCTAACTCCATTTGCTGAAAATACCGAGTTCTCCTTTGAAAAAATTACTGTGAAGCACGGCGCGGATGATGCTGAATCGCTACATGAAGCAAGTTTTACTGTGAAAGGTTTTGAAAAAATTGGGATTATCGGTGCGACTGGTGCTGGGAAATCGACGTTAATTGATGTTTTAAGTGGCTTTTTGACACCAACTTCCGGAGATTTTCGCTGGAATGGAAAAACTGGTGCGGCGCTTGCTTCAACTGATTGGCAAACCCAAGTAACTTATATTCCGCAACATCCGTACCTTTTCCATGATACAATCGCTGGAAATATTCGCTTTTATCATCCTAATTCTACTGAAGAGGAAATGAAAAAAGCAGCCGAATCAGCTGGTTTAAATAAGCTTGTGGCCGGGCTTGAAGATGGCTATGAAACGCTTGTTGGGGAATCAGGGCGGATGCTTAGTGGCGGGCAAGAACAACGTGTTGCACTTGCTCGGGCTTTCTTAACGGATCGTCCAGTTGTACTAATGGATGAGCCAACAGCGCACTTAGATATTGAAACAGAATACGAACTAAAAAAACCAATGCTAGACTTATTTGAAAATCGACTTGTTTTTTTCGCGACGCATCGTTTGCACTGGATGCTTGAAATGGACAGAATTATCGTTTTAGATCACGGGGCTGTGGTCGAAACAGGAACGCACGAGGAACTACTGGCGCGTAAAGGGTTCTATTACAATTTAGTCAAAGCCCAATTGGAGGAAGTATGATGCGAAAAAGTAGCTGGATTATCCCATATATTAAAGAAAATCGCGGCTTGTTTTTACTTGTCATTTTCCTTGGAACACTGACTTTTGCCTCAGCTGGAGCGCTTATGTTTACATCGGGTCATTTGATTTCAAAATCGTCCCTGATGCCAGAATCAATTATGGCTGTCTATATTTCAACCGTTGGAGTGCGCGCATTTGGTATTATGCGCTCGGTTTCACGCTATGTAGAACGCCTTTCGAGCCATTCGCTTGTGCTTCGAATTTTAGAAAAAATGCGTGTTAGACTGTATCGTTTACTTGAACCTCAAGCGCTACTACTCAAATCGCGCTATAAAACTGGCGATATTCTAGGTTTGCTTGCAGGTGATATTGAACATTTACAAAACTTCTATTTGACTACGATGCTACCGGCAATTGTTAGCCTTGTACTTTACGCAATCGTCGTTATTTCACTTGGAGCATTTTCAATTCCATTTGCGGCGCTTTTCGTACTTTTAATTGGACTACTCGTGCTTGTGCTGCCATGGGTCTCCCTTTTATATGCTCGCGGCAAGAATGCTTATTTAAAACAAGGTCGAAACAGTTTGTATCAAAAATTTACTGACGCTGTTTTTGGTATTAGCGATTGGAAATTTAGCGGTCGTGAAAAAACATTTATTACGAATTATGAAAAAGACGAGGCGGATATGCTTCGAACTGAAAATAAACAGTTTCATTTTGTTAATTGGCGTGATTTCTTTAGCCAGTTAGTTGTTGGTTTTATGGTTATCGTGATGGTCTATTGGAGCACAGCTGAGTCTCGTGATGGCGCGTTTTCTGGAACAATGATTGCTGCTTTCGTTTTAGCTATAATGGCTCTTGCAGAAGCGTTTGTACCAGTTTCAAGCGCTATTAGTGATAAATCGCTCTACCAAGATTCGCTAGCCCGTCTAGACAAAATAGAAGACCCGGCGCTTCCAACCTTTGAAGAAGAAACGAAAGAAATTGCCCGCATTAATACCGAAAATGTAGTTTTAAAAGCAGAAAATTTATCTTTCGCTTACGATAAAAAGTCGTCTAAAATCTTAGACGGTTTTGACTTTACACTTGAACAAGGTGAAAAAGTGGCGATTATCGGTCGAAGTGGTACAGGGAAATCAACTTTTCTTAAATTGGTTCAAGGAGCTTTACTACCAACAGCTGGAAAAGTAACAATGAACGGTGTTGAGGTGGAGAATTTAAGACCGCAAATTCCTGAAATTACATCAATGTTAAATCAAAAAGCACATCTTTTCAGTACAACGGTTTTAAATAATATTCGCTTAGGAAATCAAGATGCCACCGATGAGGAAGTTTATGCGGCGGCAAAAAAAGTTCAGTTACATGATTTTATTATGAGTATGCTAGATGGCTACCATACACAAATGAGTGAGATGGGCGAGCGTTTTTCTGGCGGGGAACGTGGTCGGATTGCACTAGCTCGGATTTTACTTCAAAATACGCCGATTGTTATTTTAGATGAACCGACAGTAGGACTTGATCCCATTACAGAACGAGATTTGCTAGCAACTATTTTCGAAACATTAGCCGATAAATCACTCATTTGGGTAACGCATCATTTAGTCGGAGCAGAGAAAATGGACCGAGTATTATTTTTAGAAGAAGGAAAAACATTGATGGAAGGCCGCCACGCCAAATTAATGGCAGAGGAACCAAGATATAAACGGCTTTATCAATTAGATAGACCTATTGAATTATAGAAAAAAGCTTGCTAAGAAAAAACTTAGCAAGCTTTTTTGTAGTACTTCCTTAACATTTGTAACAATATTGTAATTTAAAATTGACTTTTGACTCATTTCTGCTTATGATTAATATATGAAAAAACGAAAGGGGAATTTATTATGAAAAAATTCCACGGGCTTGTACTTATAGCTTTGTTAACTAGTCTTATCATTCCATTTTCATTGGCAGCAAGCGCTGAAACAAATGAAAATGGTAACAATGTAACTCCAACAGAAGATAAAATAACAGATACTACTAAAAATACAATCACTGAAGATCCTTCAAAAACACCTGAACCGCCAAAAGAAGCACCAAAGACTAAAACTACTGAACCACAAAAGGCTACTGAACCACAGAAGAATACTACACCAACAACTATCGACATTACCGATTCAGCTGAAGTTTATTCCTATGAACAAAACGATAAAATTGCGCTAAAAGATTTTACAGACACATTAACAACACATACAGGTACTAAATTAGTAAATTATCGCTTAGCAGAGAATTCTAAACTGAATACAGCAGAACCAGGTATCCATGTTATCACCTTACTTGGGGAAAATGAAGAAGGCAAAACTACAGCAGTCAAATTAAATTATTTAGTAAAAGAAAAAACAGCCCAATTAACTGTCACAGATATGAATTTTGATTTAGAAACAAAGATTTTTACTGGAAAAACGAAACCATTCGCAAGTGTCTACATTACTTCTCCCGTAGATGAAAATTTTGGCGAGGGAGTAACAAAAGCAGATAAAGATGGCAATTTTTACGCGCAGTGGGCTACAGTGCCGAAAAAAATCTTCGCTTATGCTTTCGATGAAGCGGGTAATTTCAGCGAAGAAGTAACCTATGAAGTTCCAACGAAAAAAGAAAATGACGTGGTTGTTAAAGCTCCGGCAAACGTGAAAAAAATCGAAACAACTAACGCAGTAAAAAGTGCGACAGCTAAACCAAGCACACCTAAAGCATCCAAAGAAGACTTACCTGCAACAGGGGATCAAGGCGTGGAATGGATTTTCGTTGTAGCAGGTGTTATAGTTATCCTTATAGCAATATTACTATTACGCAAACGAAAAAAATAAGCTAATTGTCATAGGGAATAACTCGAAAAAAGGAGCGAATAATGAAGAAGTTATTAAGCGGTTTAATTATTGTTCTAATGGTTAGCCTCCTTGGTCACTCCTTTAACGCCGAAGCAGCAACGTATGAAAAAATCATTTACGACAAAGCAGTTAATTTAAAAGGGGTAGTCAATCAGTCGAAGCGAAACGATGGTATTACTAACAAAATATACAAGACAAGTAGTAGTGTAAAATATCTCGGTTCGGCAAAAAAGTATGATAAAAAGACACTCATTATTACTCGCGAAGGAAAAACAGCTAGAGCAAAATGGTATTATTGCAAGCTCGGAAATACGAATATTGGTTGGATTGACGCCCGAGCTTTCACGAATATCGGCAAACCAACTATCGCTGACACCGTTCCAGCACTTTGGAATAGTAAAAAAGCAATTATTACAACAAAACCAAAAAGCACTACAGCAACGACTTACTTTTTCCAGAAAAATAGTGCCGGCAATTGGTATGAAGTTCGCCATTTTACGAGTCATATTGGAAAATGGGGTTTTGATCCAAAGTTCTCTGAAAAAAGCTCAGGGACACCAGTTGGCGTTTACCGCACAGGCATTGCTTTTGGTCAAAAAGGAAATCCAGGTACGAAATTAACTTTTAAAGCAATTACTAATCGTAGTTATTGGATTTCTAATTCTAAAGATAAAGCTTATAATACCTGGCAGGAACGTTCTTCTTCTAGTTCTGCCGACGAAAAAATGAAAATCCCACAATACATGTACGGGATGGAAGTTAAATACAATGCTAAACGTATAAAGGGAAAGGGTTCTGCTGTGTTTTATCACGTAGACTCCCCGAAATATAATTATACTTTAGGTTGTGTAGCACAAAGCGCAGCAAACACAAAAGAAGTACTTAAATTCGCCGATAAAAACACATTAATAGTGCTAGGCGAAGAAAGCCGAATTAAAACATTTAATACGATAAACTAAGCTAGAGAAATTCTCTAGCTTTTTCTTTTGCAAAAATCCAAGTAGCCTAGCCCCAAAATTTATACTATTTGACGTATAATGAAAAGATACAAAGATATGAGGTGAAATGTTTTGACGAGCAAATCTTACATAATGGGCGTAGATATTGGGACTTCAAGTACAAAAGCAGTACTTTTCAATGAACGTGGTGAGGTCATTTGCCGGGAAGCTACGCATTATGAATTAGTAACGGATGAAACGGGGAAAGCGGAAGAGAGTCCTACTGAAATTTTTGAAGCAGTCATAACATCTATCCAAGGCGTAATGAAGGATATAGATAAAACAGAACTAAGAGGCATATCATTTAGTTCGGCGATGCATAGTTTAATTATGGTAGGAGCAGACGGAGAGCTTTTAACTGAATGTATCACTTGGGCGGACGGACGAAGCAGTGAGGCGCTTGAAAATATAAAAAGGGATAATTACTTGTTTCAACTATATGAAGCGACAGGGACGCCAATACATCCAATGAGCCCCTTTGCTAAAATTTGTTGGCTAAAAGAAGATGAACCACAATTATTCCATCGCGCGGAGAAATTTGTCGATATTAAATCTTACATTCTGAATCGTTTGTTTGGCGTCTGGGTGATGGATGAATCGTTAGCATCAGGAACCGGACTTTATAACATTTTAGAACATGACTGGGAATTTGAAGCAATGGAAATCATCAAATTAACCCCAGATTATTTGCCAAAAGTAGTTCCAGAAACCTACCAATTACATGGCGTGAAAAAAGAATACGCGGAATTAATGGGTATTCCGGAAAACTTGCCATTTATTGTAGGTGGAAGTGATGGAGCGCTTGCTAATATTGGTATTCAAGCAACAGGGCGAAATGATGTGACGATTACTGTAGGTACGAGCGGGGCAGTTCGGAAATTAACAAATGAATTTCAGGTGGACTCGCGTGGTCGGACATTTTGTTATGGTGCCGGGGATGGCTATTTTATCGCTGGTGGAGCCGTCAATAATGGCGGAAAAGTAGTGGAATGGGGATTACAGCAATTCGGATCTGAAGGTGAGATTATGAATCGCGATTTTGCAAGTTTCATTGCTCATATAGATGAAGTAGCTCCTGGCGCATCTGGATTGCTCTTTCAACCTTATTTACTTGGCGAGAGGGCTCCGTTTTGGACTAACGATATTCGCGGGGGCTTTGTTGGGCTCACGATTAATCATTCCAAAGCACATTTTATTCGCGCGATTTTAGAAGGAATTGCGTTTAATCTCGCGGAAGTCTATGAAGCAGTTTCGGCTCCGGATGATATTATTTATGTGACGGGTGGTATTTCTGGGCATGATGCTTGGTGTAGATTGCTGGCTGATATTTTAGACCGGGAAGTTCGCGTGCCACATACAATTGAAGGTTCTAGTTTAGGCGCTGCAATTATCGGAATGCGCTCGCTGGGAATTTTAAAAACGTTGAATCTGGAACAAACGCTTCCAATTAAAGCAGTCTATCATCCTAGTGAAAACACGAAGAAATATGCAGAATTACGCCCAATTTTCAAACAAGTAACAACACAATTAATGGCTAGCTACAGCATGCTAAATAGCTGGCAAAAGAAGTTTGATTATAACAGCTAATTTTTGTGTTTCATGATATAATCACTAAAAGAAAAGCGATAATGTGAAGTAAGGGGGAGAAGACTATGAATAAGAAAATAGTATGGATAGCTTTAACATTAGTAGGTATTTGCGTAGTTGGAACAATTATTGCAGCAATCATGAGTGTTTACTTACGTTAAAAAATATTTCCCCGTTTTCTACTTGCACTTTTTACACTAAAAAGGTACACTAGTAATTGAGCTCTTTTCAGAGTTTGCGCTAAATAATTTTTTATTTGGCACTTAATTATTGGTAGCAAATTTGTCGTGCTAGACGGGGAGGTAGCGGCGCCCTGTAACCCGCAATCCGCTCTAGCGGGGTTGAATTCCTCATTTGAGGCATCGTAATTGTTTGGTCTGCCCTTGACAAGTGGTGTTGAAGGTTGGGTCTTGCGCAATGGGAACCTGTGAACCATGTCAGGTCCGGAAGGAAGCAGCATTAATCAGTGCTTCTCATGTGCCGCGAGGTTGCCTGGCCCGAGCTAACTATCAAGGTAACGCAGGTGATTGCATGTCGAGGTGAGGTGCGCGACACTAATTTTAAATATATTAAGGACTATTTTGCTTATCGCGAAATAGTCTTTTTTCTACAAAGCAGCTACTAAACTTATAAAAGTAATGTATAATCCTCCATAAACTGGTACAATATAATTTAGTAAAGCAATTCATGACAAAGGATGAAAATAATGCAACAACTAAAATCTAAAAAGAAATGGCTGCCCGCTTTAATCATTGCAGTTTTAATAGGAATCCTTGTAATCTTAGCAATTATGTTTGGCTTTTTTCAGCGCCAAGAAGTATTCGATAAATACGACGTTGCTTACGAAATAGACGGCAAGTTATATGAGGTTTTTCCAATTAGTGCAACCGATATCGGGGTAGATAAAAAATCTAAAGACAAGCACCTCTACTTCCGTGTAAATAGTTATTACAATATCGATTATTTATTCCGTCTAGCGTATAAACAATATGAAATAAATGAACCTTCGACAAATAAATATTACTCAGGTTTGATTGACTACAGCGTGGCCGATAATGCTTACGTTACACAAAAAGATGTGTATATCACAAACAATGAATCTTATGCAACATATGACTTTTTTGATAAAAATGGCAAGAAAATCTATTCTTATAATCCTGAAGAAACCTCAAACGATGATTATATCGTCCGGATTAAACCTACCATTTTACAAGGTTACGAAAAAAGCGACATTGGTAGTTATGATGATTACTTAGATATTACAAGCTTGTTTAAAGACAAACTTGGTATGAATGTAAAAGTTCGAATTGATGAGGATAAAGAAATGGTCATCTTTTCTATTAACTAAAAAAAGAGCCCCGGTAGCGGGGGCTCTTTTTTGTTTGAAGTGGATTAATCGTCGTCTGTTTCACGTTCGGCTGGCTTTTTCTTTTGTTCTTCCACAGTTTTTGGTTCTTTTATATCATCTGGAAATACAATCGAAAAATGCTCTTTTTTCACAACTTTGCTATTTTTCGACTCTTCCGGCATATCACGTTTTACTGCCATATTTATCACCTCGAATTGTTGGTATTACTTAGCTTATGCTCATTATAACACAGAAAGAAGAATCTATGAATTAAGTGAAACTGTGTAATGTTAGCGCTTACTTACACAGTTTTTTAGGTATGTGTGTAATAGTGCTTCATCGGTATAAATGATAACGATTACAAGCGATAATCGTATATTTTCTTACTCTTAGATACTTGGCACGGAAATTGCAATAGATTAAAGTGAATCTAAATGTAAGCCTTATCATGAAGCGGAGAGGAGGACTCCCAAAATTTCACGAGGTCCTGCAAAGATTCCATCTGGTTTGTTTTAGCAGTAGAGATTGCTAAAACAACGTAAACAGATATAGTTGATAAACCTAAAGGGGAAGATACATAGAAATTATATTTTGTTTAAAGAGATGAGCAGTAAATAAAAAAGGTTAATGGGAGGATAAAATATGAATGGTTTGACAGCATTTTTAGAGAAATATTTTGTACCAGTAGCTGCTAAAATTGGTTCGCAAAAACATTTAGTGGCGCTACGTGATGCTTTTATTTCTACAATGCCAATTACAATGGCTGGGTCAATTGCAGTACTTTTAAATGCGTTTTTTAGGGATTTTCCAACTGACTGGGGATGGACAGGATTTGTGGAAGCAATGCAACCACTTATCGGGATTAATGGATATGTATACAATGGGACGTTAGCAATTGTTTCAATTATTTTTGCATTTTCACTAGGTTACAATTTATCAAAAGCGTATGAAGTAGATCGATTAGCTGGGGGGCTAGTGTCTCTTGCTGCTTTTGTTATGAACTTAACTGTTACTGTAAGCTTAGACGCAGTAAAAGCTGCTATTGCGGCTTCTAATGCTAATTTTGATGTCAATACTTTACCAAAAGAATTTGCTGGGATTTACGGGTTCTTTAATCTTAGTCAAGTAAATGGTACCGGATTGTTTACTGCAATGATTTTCGGTTTTATATCAACTATTATTTATGCGAAATTAATGCGCAGAAATATTATTATCAAAATGCCAGATTCTGTTCCACCGGCTGTAAGTAAAGCTTTCGCGGCAATCATTCCTGCGTTAGTTGCACTTTATGTTGTTGGTATTATTGACTGGGCATTCTTCAAAATCACTAATATGGACGTTATTACTTGGATTTCCAAAACAATTCAAGAACCGTTATTATCACTTTCGCAAGGGTACGGAGCTGTTTTACTAGTTACTTTCTTAGTACAACTACTATGGTTCTTCGGGATTCATGGTCCAAACGTACTTGCTCCGGTTCTAGAGTCACTTTGGGGTACAGCACAACTACAAAACATTAGTGCAGCACAAGAAGGCGCTAAATTACCATTCGAATGGGTACGTGGTTCTTTCGATGCGTACGTATGGATGGGTGGATCAGGCGGTACACTTGTACTAATTATCGCTTTACTAATGTTCTCGAAACGAGCGGATGCACGAACAGTTGCGAAATTGTCTCTTGCACCAGGTATATTTAATATTAACGAACCAATCATGTTTGGTTTACCAATCGTATTAAATACAATTTACTTAATACCTTTCATTATCGCACCAATGGTAATGGTAACAATCGCTTACTTTGCAACAACACTTGGCATTGTCGGCCCAGTTAAAATTGCAGTAGTTTGGGTAATGCCGCCACTTCTGAATTCCTTCTTAGCAACCGGGGGAGATTGGATGGCACCAGTAATTTCACTCATAAATATGGTCGTCGCGTTCTTGATTTGGGTACCATTTGTTATTACCGCAAATCGCGTTGGTGTACCGGAAGAAGAGATGAAAGCTTAGAAAATAATAAGTTTCTGGCTAGGTGCAGCTAATTGTGCCTAGCCAGTATATCATGTAGGAAATCCTGCGCCATTTTTATTCATTGCAAGAAGCGAAAGATAACGTTAAACTATAGAAAAGGAGGTTTTTTTAAATGATTATTCTTAATTGTCCAATGAAACGTGATTATATTACTGAATTACTTGAAACATACGATAAAGACGGTGTAACTTTTAAAAAAATTGCTGAACAAGGTATGAAACTTACTTTTGAAACAAATATTGAAGACGAAGAAAAAGCAGCAAAAATCGCCAAAGAAACAATAAAAGCAACTGAAATAGGCTCTGTACTCTATTTCCAAGTTAGTGTGGGTTGAAAATGAAAATTGTTAATGCACTATTTATTATTAGTATAGGTCTTATTATTATTATGTTTAGTCCTTCTTATGGAAAAGATGGGATGGCTAGTGTACCTCTTCTAGTTACAGGACTTGCGGTTGTTTTAATTGGCTGTGTATTCATCGTGCTAAAAATCCGTAAAGATAAGAAAGAAAAGAATTAGAAGGAGTCGATTGAAAAGTGAATGTCACACAGAAATTATATATTTCTCAAAAAGAATGCTTTGATACACTAGTTAGCTCAGCCATTTATGATGTGAAAAATGCCACTGGTAAAACGCTTCAGATGCGCAAACTAGAAGGATATAAATACCAACGAACAATGTCTAACGGCGCACTTGCTACTACAAAAATTTTGAAAGTAACTCCTAATGAGTTATATCAATTCGAAACAAGCAGTCGAGTAAACACACATACGACTACTTATACGATAAAGTCAACAAGTGAGACAACTTGCGAAGTGACTTATAACGAATTAATTGAAACGGAAAAAGCAATGAATAAAATGAATAATATTATTGTTGGTTTTATGTTTGGCTTCTTCCGGAAAAAACGTGTGAAAAATTTGCTAAAATCAATTGAGCTTTCGGTTATAAATGAAAGTAAGAAGAAGCAGGAGAAATTGGCTGCTAAAAGTGAACAGTAAGGTTTGGAATCGGGCTTTTTCGGGGGTCTGGTTCTTTTTTTGAGGGGTTTTGTTTTTTAGTTTTTGGTGGTGGTGGTTTTTGAAGCTAGCCCGACTCAGGACGTTTTGAAAGTTCTGGGAAGGATTAAATCATCGCTGCGCTCAGATTTATATTGAAGAAGTAAATCAAAACAAAGTACGTTTTGAAACTTCTTCAACAATACGTTATAATAAAACTACTAAAATGGTTTTAGGTGAAGGAGAGTGGCAGATGGCGTATCAGGCTTTGTATCGGGTTTTTCGGCCGCAGTCGTTTCAGGATGTTGTTGGACAGGAACATGTGACGAAAACGCTTAAAAATGCCATTGTGCAAAATAAAACTTCGCATGCTTATTTATTTTCTGGACCTCGGGGGACGGGGAAGACTAGTGCGGCGAAGATTTTTGCGAAGGCGATCAACTGTGAACACGGCCATGACGGGGAGCCTTGCAATGAATGTGAGATTTGTAAAGGTACGACGGACGGTTCTATACCAGATGTTCTTGAAATCGATGCTGCCAGTAATAACGGGGTTGAAGAAATTCGAGATATCCGGGAAAAAGTAAAATATGCGCCAACTGTGGCGAAATATAAAGTATATATTATCGATGAAGTGCATATGTTGTCGACGGGAGCGTTTAATGCGCTACTAAAAACGCTGGAAGAACCGCCGAAACATGTCATTTTTATTTTGGCAACAACAGAACCGCATAAGTTACCGCTAACGATTATTTCGCGGGTACAACGGTTTGATTTTAAACGAATCACGACACAAGATATTATTGGTCGTTTGAAATTTATTTTGGAAGAAGAAAAAATCCCTTATGACGAAAAAGCGTTGATGATTGTTGCGCGTGCGGCTGAAGGCGGGATGCGTGATGCGCTTAGCTTGCTCGATCAAGTTATTTCTTACGGATCAGAAGAAGTTACCGTGGAAGACGCGCTCGAAATAACGGGTTCGGTTGCTCAAAATCTCCTTACAAAACTAGTAAGTGCAGCGTTTGACGGTGATGCGGCGGAAGCTATTTCGACTTTAACAGCCTTACTTGCAGAAGGAAAAGACCCAGTTCGTCTAGTGGAAGATTTACTTGTTTTCTTCAGAGATGTATTGCTGTATCAAAAAGCGCCAAACCTTGAAGAAACATTAGAACGGGCTTTGATAGATGATGATTTTGTTGCTTTGGCAAAACGAGCTGATTCACTAAAAGTCTATGAGTTTGTTAAAATTTTAAATACAGCTCAGCAACAAATGCGTTTCTCGAATCATCCGGGAATTTATGTAGAAGTAGCGCTTGTTCAGTTAACGCAAGCCGGGCAATCAGCGGTAAGTGGCGGAAATGTATCAGTGGATGCAGCTTCTGGAAGTGACTTCGCGGACTTAAAACGCCAAATGGAGCAAATGCAGCAAGAACTTCAAACATTAAAAAAACAAATTGCGAGTGGAGCAGTTGCCACCCAAACTGAAAAACCAGCACAAAATCGTGGTGGATCTAAAAAAGCCATAAACAACGGCAAACAATTTAAAGCGCCTATTGGTAAAATTAACCATGTATTAGGTGAGGCTAAGAAAGAGAATTTACAGTTAATCCGTGGTTGTTGGGGCGAGCTTTTATCCATGTTGATGGCATCCCAGGCAGCACTTTTAAATGATGCAGAACCTGTAGCTGCATCTCAGGATACTTTTGTGTTAAAATTTAAGCATGAGATTCACTGTCAAATGGCGATGGATAATCCGAACTTTGTTGAAACGATTACGTCGAGTATTGCACGACTTACACAAGTAAATTATACTTTTATTGGAATCCCAGAAGATCAATGGGCTGAAGTAAGAGAAAATTTCCTTCATAGTCATGGTAGCGACGGTGATGCGGAGGAAGGTACAAATCCAGAAGCTAGAAAACCGGCGGAAGATCCTTTTGTTGCAGAAGCCGCAAAACTCGTTGGTGAAGATTTGCTTGAAATTAAAGATTAAAAAACAATAGAAGAAAGAGGAGATTATTCATGCGTGGAATGGGAAATATGCAAGGTATGATGAAACAAATGCAAAAAATGCAAAAGGAAATGGCGAAAGCTCAAGCTGATTTAGAAGCTCAAGAATTCACTGGAACAGCTGGTGGCGGAATGGTTACAGTAAAAGCTACTGGTAAACGCGTCATTACTGATGTTGTTATAAACGAAGAAGTAGTTGATCCAGAAGACATCGAAATGCTACAAGATTTAGTACTTGCAGCAACAAATGATGTATTAAAACAAATTGAAGATACAACTTCACAAACAATGGGCAAATTCACACAAGGATTAAATCTCCCTGGAATGTAATATTGTTTGGTTTGAGACTCTTGGCTTAATTACAAGAGTCTCAACTATTTTTCAATAAAATGTTCCACGTGAAACATTGTGTATTTTGAAGGTGAGAGGAAGACGAGATATGCATTATCCTGAGCCGATAACGAAATTAATGGACAGTTTTATGAAATTACCGGGAATCGGACCCAAATCGGCAGCAAGACTGGCTTTTTACGTGCTAGATATGAAAGAAGACGATGTATTAGACTTTGCAAAAGCACTTGTGGATGCAAAGAGGAATTTAAGCTTTTGCTCTGTTTGTGGTCACATTACAGATAAAGATCCGTGCTATATTTGCTCGGACACATCCCGCGATCGCAGTGTTCTTTGCGTGGTGCAAGAATCTAAAGATGTTATCGCAATGGAAAAAATGCGCGATTTTCACGGGCTATATCACGTGCTTCACGGCACAATTTCGCCAATGGACGGAATTGGCCCAGAAGATATTAATATTCCTGATTTGCTTAAACGTTTGCAAGATGACACCATTGAAGAAGTTATTTTAGCAACCAACCCCAATGTTGAAGGGGAAGCCACTGCGATGTATATTTCGCGGTTGTTAAGACCTTCAGGCATAAAAGTAACAAGAATAGCTCATGGTCTGCCAGTAGGTGGAGATTTAGAATATGCGGATGAAGTCACGCTTTCTAAAGCCATGGAAGGACGAAGAGAAGTATAAACAGAGGTGATAAAATGGAGTCCAGAAGTAATAAGTTCGGTCGGAAGAAAAACAAGAAAATCGGAAAACTACACAAATCCTATGATGCTTATCTGATGGAATTGATTGAAGTCACGCAAGAAAAGTGGCATAAGCAGAAAGTTTTAATGCGAAAAAGTTTTGAGTACGATCCTAATTTAGAATATGAGGAGAAAAAGGCGGAAGCTCGCTATTTTTACCTCTTTAAAGAAGCTCGTGCACGTCAATTAAAGAAATAAAGAAAAAATCTACTAGTCCATATTGGAATAGTAGATTTTTTTTATTATATTTCAGAACGGACATACATTACATCTGGAGCATGGCTAACTCGCTCACCATTATTTAAACGCTCGACTTGGCGCATATCTGCTTCTGTTAATTCAAAATCATAAATATCTGCGTTTTCTCTTATTCTTGAAGGCGTTTCTGATTTTGGAATGATTGAAATATTATTTTGCAAATGCCAACGAAGAACAATTTGGGCAGGAGATTTACCATGTTTTTTCGCTAAATCAATCAGAATTTGCTCTTGTAAAACGCCACCTCGGCCAAGCGGGCTCCAAGCTTGATGAACGATATGCAATTCCTCTAAATAACGATGTAACAGCTGATTTGGAAAGTGTGGATGTGTTTCTAGTTGGTCAACTACTGGAAGAACATTGGCACTTGTACGAAGCCGGTCTAAATGGTGCGCTTCAAAATTACTCACGCCAATCGCGCGAACAAGCCCTTCGTCATATAATTTTTCCACAGCACGCCAAGTTTCGAAAAAAGTATCTTGTTTCGGCCAGTGGACTAAATATAAATCAACTTGGTCTAATTGTAGTTTTTTCTGAGATTTTTCAAAAGCACGGAGCGTTTCATCGTAACCTTGCTCCGTATTCCACATTTTTGTCGTTACAAAAAACTCGTCCCGCTTTAAGCCACTTGATGCAAAAAAGTCACCGAGTTCTTTTTCGTTATGGTAAAATGAAGCCGTATCAAACAAGCGATAACCAACATCTACCGCAGTTTCTAGTGCAGTACGCATACGCTGTTCGTCCGTTAGTTTGTAGACCCCAAAACCATGTCTAGGCATTTCGATTCCATTGTTCAGTCTGTATGTATCCGAGAAAGAAAGTGTCATTTAATTAACCTCCTGCTTTAGTTTACTAACTTAAGCATACCAGAAAATGGATAATTTCTGTAGAGTGAAGGGGTGGATTTGGAGGATTTTTTATAGATAATAAAAAAAGGCTGAAACTCAGCCTTTTTAATTCGTAATTAAACTATTTAATACGTGCGCAATTCCGTCTTCATTGTTGGATAAGGTGATTGAGTTGGCAGCTGCTTTTAATTCGGGGACGGCGTTACTCATAGCAATTCCTGTTCCGGCGTATTCGACCATGGTGATGTCGTTGTGGCCATCTCCAAATGCAATGATATTTTCAGCGTGTATTCCCATTGGTGTTAAAACCGTATCGAGTGCTTTGGCTTTATCGATGCCTTGAGCTGTGAATTCAAAGTAGAAATCTGCTGTGAAGACACAATTAAGTGTATTTTTGAAAGGCGCCATCATTGCTTGATAATTTTCTTGCATATAGGCCGGATCGCCTGCCGTTAGTATTTTACTGAGACGGTAATCTAAAAATGCAGCTAAATCATCTTTTTCACAGAGTTTAAAATTTCCTCCGCGAGACTCATACTGAATTATGTTTATTACTTCGCCGCGGTAAGGTACGTAGCAGTCGTACACATCATTTGTATACATATAATCCTCTTTATCAATCATTACTTTCACTTCAAACTGTTTCATATGTTCCAAAACGGCTTTTCCTTCTGCAACCGTAAGCGCTTGGTTGAATAATTCTTCATTTGTCGCGCAATCCACTACTTTAGCTCCGTTGTATGAAACGAGCAAGCCGTGGTGTTTATCCATTTCTAATTGCTCAGCATATGCGTGCATCCCAGTTGTTGGTCTGCCGGATGCGAGGATAAGTTTCACGCCATTTTGTTGCGCGGTGATGAGGGCTTTTTTTGTTTCGGGTGAAATTTTTTTGCCGTCGTTTAATAAAGTGCCATCAATATCTAAAATAATTGCTTGAGTTGTCATGTAGTTTAGCTCCTTTTTTCTTTATTGTATCATTAGAAAACAAGAAAAAGGCAGGAGCATCGCATATTGAGATTTTTTTTTCATTTGGATAGGAAATAGGTGCTTTTTTTGAAAAATCATTCCAATTCGCTGTTCATTTTTTGATAATTGGTTGTTTTATATTGGATGTTTTTTTCATAATCGTGATTAAAATAAACAGAATAAAGCGTGTCGAAAATACTTAGTAATGACTGCCGTGTTGAGAAGGAAGAGACTTTGTTGTAATGATTTTCGGCGGAGGCCATATAGATTTTGTGAGTGGCAAATTCGACTAAAGGGTTTGCTTGCATGGAAGTAATTAAGATTATATCGACATCGTTTTCGGAGAGGATTTTGACTACTCTTTGAAGGGTTCGGCTTCGTCCGCCGTAGGAAACAACGATAGCAATATGATCTTTGTCACTATTTGCGGCGGACAAACTTTGAATATAATCTTCCTCAGGGACATTGACTAAAACACCGATTTCCTGCATTTGAAATTTGAAGTTTTGCGCGAAAAATAAATTAGCGGAAGCGGCGTAAACATCAATTGTTTTTGCCTTAATTAATTTTTCGCCAATTTTTACAAGTTCTTCCGGATCGGCGTTGTTTAATGTTTCGTCAATCGTTCCTTTGTAGATTTGGTTCAGATTGGTCATTATTTGATAAGGCGTATCTGATTCTAAAATAGGATAATCATAGTTTATTTCTTTTTCTTCGTTTGTTTCGCGAAGGCTCGAGGCGATTTCGATTTTTAGTTCGCCAATGCCGTTCAGCCCTAGCTTATTAATTAAGCGATAGATTGTTGCAGCAGAGACGAAAGCAGCTTGAGCTAGCTCTTTTGGCTTGAATTGAAGCGTTTTTTTGGGATTTACCACAATGTAGTTGGCAAGTTCTTTTTCACTATTAGTTAAATTAGTTAGTTCGCGTATTTTAATTAAAATATTCATCGTTTCAAATCCTAACTTTTTAGAATGGGAATTTATTTTAAGTAATTATACCATTAAATAAAAAAGTCCCTCTAGACAAAAAAGCATCTAAAGGGATTTTTTCAGTTATTTAATTTCGATTGTTTTAAGATTTGCTGCGATTACTTCCGGTTTTTCGTCCATTTGAATTTGAGCAGCAGTAGCATAAGCTCCCTCTAAAATGGGGGCATTAAAAAGAATAATTTCTTTTTCACTAATTTCTTCTACTGTTTCAATGTTCATTTTGGCGCTTCCAAGGTCATAAAAAGTGTAGACTTTGTCGGCTTCATTGCTTTCAATCGCTTCGTTTACTGTGTCGAAACTTGTGCCAATGCGACCATCTTCTGTTCCACCAGCATGCGTAATAGATACGTCAGGTGCGATTTCTTTAATGATATCATGGACACCTTTTGCAACATCTTTGGAGTGAGAAATAATGACAACTCCATATGGTTTAGCCATAATTCAGCTCACCTCCGTTTGAAGCATTGCGTGGAATAGGAGAGCAGAAGAGTAGGCGCCGGGATCGAGATGCCCGATAGACCGTTCACCTAGATAGCTGGCACGTCCTTTTGTTGCTTTTAAATCTTTTGTTTTTTGTAAAGCTGCTTCAACAACATCATCTGTTAAATCTTCCTGATGAAGGGCATTTACAACTGGTTCCCAAACATCAATCATTGTTTTCTCGCCAGCATGGGATTTACCGCGTTTTTCGATCCCTTCAAGTCCTGCTTCAATCACTTTGGTTAAGCCTTCTGCGTCAATTGTTTCTGAATCGACCGCTTTACTCATGTTTAAAAAGGCTGTTCCATAAAGTGGTCCAGATGCGCCGCCGACCTTGCTAACCATTGTCATCCCAGCGGTTTTAAATACATCTGTTAAATCTGCTGGCTCTTTCTCGGTAAAAGCTTTTTTGAGTTCGCTTAGTCCGCGAGCCATATTGATTCCGTGGTCTCCGTCGCCAATCGCTTGGTCGAGATCACTTAATAATTGTTTATTTTCTTGTACGCGTTCGCCGAAATCATTTAACCAGCGTAACGCCCAATCTTTATCATAAGTCATTATTCATTCCTCCAAATCTTTTTACCAAGCAATTGTGTCTACTGGAAGTTTCAACATATCGACCCATTTTTCATCTTCTAATTTCAAAATGGTAAGGGATAATCCGGCCATTTCAAGTGAAGTCATATAATCGCCAACGAGTGTTTTTTCAACTTGAACACCGGCATTTTTTAGAAGTTCATGGACATCATTTGCGAAAACATATTGTTCCATTAGTGGTGTTGCGCCCATGCCGTTAACAAGGACAACCACTTTATCACCAGCTAGGAGTTTGCTTTCACTACTAATGCGTTCATAAAGTTGTTTAGCAAGTCTTGCGGATGGCATAATTTTTTCACGCGTAAAGCCAGGTTCACCGTGGATACCAATGCCAAGCTCAATTTCGTCGTCGCCAAGCTCAAAACCAGGATGTCCAACCTCGGGAACTGTACACGGAGAAAGAGCAACCCCAAGCGTTTTAACAGAAGCAATAACTTTTTCGCCGAGTGCTTTTAGTTCTTCAAGGGATGCGCCTGCTTCTGCGGCTGCCCCGATAATTTTATGCACTAGAACCGTCCCAGCAACACCACGACGTCCAGTTGTAAAAGTACTGTCTTCAACAGCAATATCATCATCTACTACAATTTGTTCTACTTTAATATCATCGGCATCCGCTAAATCTGCCGCCATTTCAAAATTCATTACATCACCGGTATAATTTTTTACGATTAAAAGCACACCAGCGCCTTGATCTGCGGCTTTAATACCTTCATAAATTTGGTCTGGGGTTGGGGAAGTGAAAACATCGCCACATACAGCCGCAGAGAGCATTCCGCGACCCACATAACCAGCATGAGCCGGCTCGTGACCAGAACCTCCGCCGCTTACTAGCCCGACTTTTCCTGGACGTTTATCATTTCTTGCAATGACGCGAGTTCCTTCGACACGGTGAACAACATCTGCGTGCGATTTAACTAAACCTTCCACCATCTGTTCTACTACTTGATCTGTACCGTTAAGAATCTTCTTCATCTGACAAAAAACCTCCTTTAAAATTGTCCTCTTACCTCAATTTCCCTTTACTAGAAAGTCAAAACGTGGTTGCTGTCTTTATTATACAACTTATAAAATGAAAACGCTTTAAAACTGCAAGAATGTGTCATAAATCCAGCAAAATGGTACAATGAAGAAGAGAATTTGAAAAGGGGAATTGTTATGCGAGATCAATCTAAAATGCCTTTAGTGGAACGGTTAGATGCTCATGCTAAATCCTGCCCAATATCACTCCATGTTCCAGGCCACAAAAGTGGAGCCATTTATCCAGCTGTATGGCAAAATTTATTAAAATGGGATGTAACAGAAATCACCGGGATGGACGACTTACATCACCCAGAAGACGTGATTTTGGAAGCAGAGGAGTTACTTTCTGAATGCTATGGAAGTAAAAAAAGCTATTTTCTAGTCAATGGGACAAGCGGAGGAAGCTTGGCGGTTATTATGGCAACGTTAAAGCGCGGGGAGAAAGTTTTAGTGCCAAGAGATGCACATAAATCAATCTTGCATGGCATCGAACTCGCCGGTGGAAAACCGATTTTCTTAACTCCGGCAACCAATAAAGAAGTCGGCGTCGCGAGTGGCGTGACAACCGAACTTCTGGAAGAAACCTTACATAATCACCCAGATATAAAACTATGTATTTTCACTTATCCGAGCTATTACGGAACGACTTTTAATTTAGAAAAATGTATTCGAATTGCGCATCAGTATGGCGCGGTTGTGTTTGTCGATGAGGCGCACGGGGCACATTTTTTAACAAGTTCTGAATTTCCGAAAAGTGCAGTGGAGCTTGGTGCGGATGTTGTCGTTCAGTCGGCGCATAAGACATTGCCGGCGCTAACGATGGGATCCTATTTACATGTCGTGAATGATCTACCGATTTTTGAAAAACTAGCTTATTATCTGCAAGTATTTCAAACGAGTAGCCCATCTTATTTAATCATGGCGTCACTGGATGCGGCGCGGAAATATGCGGCAACTTACACAGCGGCAGACGTTGAAGCTTTTTGGAAAATGCGCGCCAGATGGATTAAATGGCTAACAAAAAATAAATTTGAAGTCATTTTGCCGGATGATCCGCTTAAAATCATCGTCCGTAAAACAGGCTACACGGGCTACGAATTGCAAGCGATTTTTGAAGAAAGTTCTTATTTCCCAGAGCTTGCCGACGAGTCACAAGTGTTACTGATTTTACCATTAATTAAAAAAGGGATTGATTTCACACCGATTAGTCGGATTCATTCTCCGTCGAAAAAAGAAATCGCGAAACAACCATATGAAATGTCAGCGCCTTTTGCGTCAGGTCTTGCGTTAACTTACGAAGAAATGCACGCCCGCGCGACCGAATTTGTGTCATTAGATGAAGCTACGACACGCGTTTCGGCTGAAACAATCTCGCTTTATCCGCCGGGAATCCCAGCTATTATCCGCGGAGAAAGTATCACAGAAAAACATATCCGCGAACTAAAAAGTATTCGCTCGCGGCACTACCAAGGCGGCGAAAAACTAGCCGAGAATTACATCCGTATATTCCGCTAATTTATGCTATAATCAAACAGAAAGCGACGCGAAAGGGAAAGGAAATTACGAAATGAAAGCAATTTTTATTACACTTGAAGGTCCAGATGGTTCTGGAAAAACAACTGTCGGCACCCTGTTAAACCAAAAAATGGAAGAAGCGGGTATTGATTTCATTAAAACCCGTGAACCAGGTGGCAGCCCGATTTCAGAAAAAGTAAGAAATATCGTCCTCGGAATTGGCAATGAAGAAATGGATCCAAAAACAGAAGTACTGCTTATTGCAGGCGCACGCCGTCAGCATGTTGTTGAAACAATTCGCCCAGCTTTAGCAGCAGGGAAAACAGTACTTTGTGACCGCTTTATGGATAGCTCTCTTGCTTACCAAGGAGCAGGACGTGACATGAATATGGAACAAGTTTTACAAGTGAATTTATATGCGATTGAAGATACAATCCCTGATCGGACCTACTACCTTGATGTACCCGCAGAAGTCGGCTTAGCTAGAATTGCTGCTAACAAAGGCCGCGAAGTTAATCGTCTAGACAAAGAGGACATTACTTACCACGAAAAAGTACAAAATGGTTATGAGAAAATTATCCAAATGTTTCCAGATCGTTTCATGCGAGTGGACGCAACGAAGACGCCAGAAGAGATTACTACTATTATTTTAGCAGATATTTTAAAGCAACTAACTTAACATTCCATGTGATTTAAGTACCAATCCATAAGTGCATATCGCTCTTTAAAAAGGGATTTGTTTGCTATAATAGAAAAAAGATAGATTTTTAGGAAGGGTTGATTTCTTTGAAACTCATATTTGCAATAGTCCAAGATCAAGATAGCAACCGTTTGTCTGACGCACTAACAAAAGGCAATTTCGGTGCGACAAAATTAGCTACTACGGGTGGATTTTTAAAAGCAGGAAACACCACATTTATTATCGGAACAGAAGATGAACGTGTAGATGATGCACTAGCGATAATCAAGGAAAACTGTAAAGCACGCGAACAAATGATGACACCATCCGCTTCCTTAGGTGTGACGGTAGATACGTATGTGCCTTACCCAATCGAAGTACAAGTTGGCGGCGCGACAGTGTTTGTAATGCCAGTTGAGAGTTTCCATCATTTTTAGGACAGATAGTGGGAAAGCAGGTTTGCGATAAGGGCTACCTGTTTTTCTTTTATTTCAGGCCTTGGCAAACCAGTTTGAAATGTGTTACTATGTAAATGAAAAGAGAGCCATGCGTGAACATGACTCCCAAACAGTAGCACCGTTAAAAAGACGGTGGACAAGGTTTAAAAATTGATAGATAATCGTCTTTTCGCACCCGTCAAAGTGTAAAGACGATTATTTTTTTGGTTTATTAAAGTCTAGTATCAGCACAACCAATGTGGCAAAAGCCAACATTAAAGTCATTGCTTCAAATACAGACATGCTTTATTCCTTTCTAGGAGTAAAACCTTTGTAAACCATAGGCATCATCCCCTACTGAGGATTAGCCACCGTCTATTCACTTTGCTACTGCATTTACTATTATAGCATTCAAAATTCTTTGACAAAAGTTATGTATTAAAAAATTTTCTTAATGACATACAGCAGAGATAAAATCTAGCCATACAATAAACTAGATAAAATATGGCATATACGCCTCCACTAGAAATAAGACGTGCACGATGGACTTAATTGCGAGTATAATATTTTCAATCAGATTAACTAAATTTAGATAGTAAGAGAAAATAAATATTATTAAGAAAGAAGGTTGTTATTCTGGGCTTAGAATGGTCAATAAAATCAAAAGAAGATTATGAAGAAATTTTGAAAATTATAGAAAAGAGTATTATTGATTCGGGGATAAAAGATGTGAGGTCATACTTCAATGTTTTTTGTGTGCCCTCTGGTATCGAAAAGTGGCCCGATTTAATGGATTTCAACATCTATCACACTAATGAAGAAACTTATATATATTGCTTATTAAATTCAAGCCTAGCAGAAGCCGAGTTAACGATGAAAAAGATTAAATGGGAATTGGATGCTTTAAACTATCAATGCGAGATAGATGAATTATAACCAATAGGCTCTGCTATTCAGGAACTGTTTAGTTTAATAAAAAAACCGCAGACAAAGCAATTTCTCGCTTTATCCGCAGTTTCAGACCTACCTCGCTCAGGAGTTAGGTTTTTTATATTCACTTAATCGTCAATTTCTGACCAACATGAATCATGTTGCTTGTTAATTTATTCCAAGCTTTAATATTATCTACAGTTGTTTTATATTGTCTTGAAATGGCCCAAAGTGAGTCACCTTTTTTGACAGTGTATGTTTTTACTGCAGAGTTGCTTGGTTTATTTGTGCTTGGTTTAGCAGCGTTTGTGTTGTTTGTAGTTGTTCCAGCGCTAACTTTAAGCTTTTGTCCTGGATAAATGAAATCGGATTTCAGGTTGTTCCAAGATTTTAAGTTGGCGATTGTTACTTTATGGTTAGTCGCGATTCTCCAAAGTGAGTCACCTTTAGCAACCGTGTAAACTTTAGCGTTGGTGCTAGTGCTTGGTTTAGATGTGTTGGTATTTGTGCTCGGTTTTGATGTGTTTGTGTTGCTTGTAGTCGTTCCGGCACTTACTTTAAGCTTTTGTCCTGGATAAATGAAATCGGATTTCAGGTTGTTCCAAGATTTTAAGTTGGCGATTGTTACTTTATGGTTAGTCGCGATTCTCCAAAGCGAGTCACCTTTAGCAACCGTGTAAACTTTAGCGTTAGTGCTAGTGCTTGGTTTCGATGTGTTAGTATTTGTGCTTGGTTTTGATGTGTTCGTGTTGCTTGTAGTCGTACCAGCGCTAACTTTAAGTTTTTGTCCTGGGTAAATGAAATCGGATTTCAGGTTGTTCCAAGATTTAAGGTTAGCAATCGTTACTTTATGGTTGTTCGCGATTCTCCAAAGCGAGTCACCTTTTACAACTGTATAAATTTTAGCGTTGGAAGTGTTTGTATTTCCAGTGTTTCCGGTATTACCAGTATTCCCTGTGTTACCAGAATTTCCGCCAGTTGTTTTGCCGCTATCGTATTGCGTTAAATTATATCGGCTAATTAGGTCGTTTAATTTCGTTGCATAGGCTGTATCCGTTGCATAAGTTCCTGTTAAAGCCTTGGTTGCGTCTTTGTAGGAGTTAGTATTACTTTTCCAAACTTTGGAGTAGTAATTTGAATTCCAGCTTGGGCCGTTACGAATAACTTTGGCATAGTCTTCAAGTGATTGATGGTAAGAAGGGTATTTTCTGAACTTAGCTGTGATTGTGTAGTAGTTTCCTTTACCGTCATCTTCTAATGTTTGTTTAGTGTATGATTGGCCGTTGTAAGCTCCTTTAATTCCAAAAAGGTTATAGTTAGGAGCAGAGCCTAATTCACTTGTTCCATAAGCACTTTCTAAAATTGCTTGGGCGATCATGACAGATGCATATAAGTCATTAGCTGCTGCGATTTGGGAAGAGGATGCTTGGATAGAATTAATAAAGCTTTGGATTGTAGCTCCTGAACGTAGCGCTGTTTTTTGTACTAAATTATAAGTCGCTGGAGTAGGAGAACTTGTTTTGTCATCTGGATTGCTGACTGTTATGGGTTCAGCGGGTGTTTTTTCAACTTGTTTTGCAACTGGTGCTTTTTCTGTAGGCGTAGTGGCTTGTTCTTTTGTTTCAGTTTGTTTTGTTTCGGTTTTATTTTCTACTGTTTTATCAGGTGTTGCTGTTTCAGTATTTGTGTTAGTTTCTGTTGAAGCAGTTGGATTGGCTGTTTTAGAAGATTCGTCTGCGGGTGCTGTTTCATCAGCGCTAACCATTACTTCAATTCCTGGAACAGTAACAGAGGTCGCTATGGCTGTAACTCCAGCAATTGTTGCCCCAGTTTTGAATTTGTTACTTTTTTTATTCTTCTTTTCTTCTTTCAAAGCTTCTAAAATACGTTCTTTTCTCGTTTTTTGCATGGTAAGTCACTTCCAATTCTTTTAAATATTCTACCTCCATTATTACACACTTCACATATCTTATGACTGTTATCGACAAATTGTAATTAAATTGTCAAAAAGGTCGGTATTTGTTATACTTAATATAAGCAAGTGCTTACTTAGTTGAACGGGGGTAAAATAATGATTACAAACGAATCCATCATGGATGCAACGCTTTGTATGATGGCAAAAAATGGCATAAAAGGCTCCACAACAAGACAATTAGCAGAAGCCGCTGGAATAAATGAAGCAACAATTTTTAAAAAATTTAAGAACAAAGATAATTTAATTCATATGACTCTTGAAGTGCAATTTGAAAGTATGAAAGCTGAAATCAATCAATTTTTTGATAAAGATTTTGAGAGTGCCAAAGTATTTTTACGTCAAGCAAGTCAGTTTATTTCGGATATTTATGAAAAATATCGTGATTTCATGGTAATTTCTGTTCGGGAAATGGGCAGTAAAGATATGGAATTTATTGATCCGTCAATTGTCGAATATCTATACGAGCGGGTTAATCAAAAAGTACAAGAAATGGTTCCAAGTAAGAACTCATCCCAAGAAGCAGATGCAATTTCTTTAATTTTAAATAGTGTTATTTTGCTAATCATGGTAGAGAAAGTGCGAGATGATATTTATAAACGCCCGCCAACGATTACGACAACTGCAGATGCCTTAGCAGATGTTTTGTTAAAATTATTGAAATAAATCACGAAAAGTTAAATAAAAGTTAAACATTTTACATTTTGTCTTGCGAGCATAGATTTTCTATGTTAAACTCGTAGACGATTAGAGCGATAATAAATATGTAGTTTTGCCTGTTAGGTGAGGCTCCTATGCAAACACAGGCCACTGCCCAAAAATGTCCAAAGACGCCAATGGGTAGAACAGGGATTGTCGGATTAAGGCTTTCCATAATGTGGCTAAGAGTAATTCTTTACGTTGTATAGTGCCAAAACTTTAGCGAGGGGAGTCTGTTTTAGTATGCGTATGAATTCAGAAGTCCTTGCCAAGGTTTTGGTAAGGACTTTTTTCATGTTTATTATGAAAATAATTATCTGGAAATGAAAATCTTTTTTTCAGACAATTACGCTTAAGTAAAATTCGGAAGGAGATGAAGGCAATGGCCCACCATCAGGAAGATGAAGTAGAAGAACCGGACTCGTATTATAGTAATCAAGCTGCAAGAGTGACTAACCTTCATCTCTGGCGCACATAAACGTTATTCTCAGCTTGCCTAGAAAGAATTGGAGGCAAGGAAAATGAAAAAAACACACGTAAAAATGCAAGGTAACAATTTGCTCAAAGAATCACAAATGGATAGAAATAAGATTTTAGAAAAATTAGGTGTAATGGAAACAGGGCTAACGAACGTAGAGGTTACAGAAAGACTAGCCGAATTTGGTCCTAATCAAACAGTGGAAGAAAAGAAAGTATCGAATTTACGGTTATTTATTCGGGCGTTTAATGATCCTTTTATCTATATTTTAATCATGTTAATGGTGATTTCGTATTTAACAGATGATATGGAAGCTACAATAATTATGTCATTAATGATCTTAGCTAGTGGAATTCTTGGATTTGTTCAAACGAGTAGAGCAGAGCGGGCTAGCTACGCGTTAAAAAATATGGTGAAAAATAAAGTGAACGTTATTCGGAACGATGAAATGATTGTAGTAGCACAAGATGAAATCGTACCCGGAGATTTAATCGAAGTTTCAGCGGGGGATATTATTCCAGCAGATGCACGCGTTATTTCGGCGACAGATTTATTAATTAATCAGTCAGCACTTACAGGCGAATCAATTCCTTCTGAAAAATTTGTGGAAGACAAACGCGCCAATCCGGAGCTTTTTGAACGGGAAAACTTATTATTTATGGGGACAGATGTGTTAAGTGGGCACGGTAAGGCGGTTGTTTTACGAACAGGAAGCGCAACATTTTTCGGCTCATTGTCAATCGCAGCTACAGAACGTCGCGGCGACACTAGCTTTGATAAAGGCGTTAAGTCAATTTCGAAATTACTATTTTATTTTATGGTTGTAATGGTTCCGATTGTATTTATGATTAATGGTCTTATGAAAGGCGAGTGGTTAGAAGCATTTCTTTATGCGGTAGCGATTGCGGTTGGGCTCACACCTGAGATGCTACCGATGATCGTCAGCACGAACTTGGCAAAAGGCGCTATCAATATGTCGTCGAAAAAAGTAATTATGAAAGAGCTGAGTGCAATTCAAAATATCGGCGCGATGGATATTTTATGTACGGATAAAACAGGCACGCTCACAGAAGATAAACTAGAACTTGTAAAATACATTGATAGTGCTGGTGAAACTTCCGAAAGTGTTCTAAATATGGCTTATTTAAACAGCTACTTCCAAACGGGCTGGAAAAACGTTTTAGATCATGCTGTTATTGCCAAATTGGATGAAAATACTGCATCAGGATGGACAAAAGTTGGCGAAATTCCGTTTAATTTTGATCGGCGTCGTCTGAGTGTGGTAGTGGAAAATAATACAGAGACAAAGATGATTACAAAAGGCGCGGTAGAAGAAATGCTCACAGTATGCACTCATAAGGAATTTGGCGGCACTATTTCTACACTAACTGAATTAGAAAAGAATGAGCTTCAAGAAATGTGTGCAGAAATGAATCGCTCAGGAATTCGAGTAATTGCAGTAGCGTATAAAACTGGAAAAGCCGGCGAATCATTCACTAAAAAAGATGAAGAACAGATGATTATTGCAGGATTCCTAGGGTTCCGCGACCCAGTAAAAGCATCAACGAAAGAAGCAATTACACAGTTATTTAAGAACCAAATTAACGTGAAGGTTTTGACAGGAGATAACGAAATCGTTACGAAACGGATTTGTGAGGAAGTAGGTATACCAGCGAATGGATTTTTACTTGGCGGGGATATTGAAGACTTATCTGATGAAGAACTCACGCGCGAATTACGGAAATACCACATTTTTGCGAAATTAACCCCAATGCAAAAATCGCGTATCATTGGTTTGCTAAAAAAAGCAGGACATACTGTTGGCTTCCTTGGAGACGGGATTAATGACGCACCAGCACTTAGGAAAGCGGATGTTGGTATTTCTGTTGATACAGCGGCAGATATAACAAAAGACGCAAGCTCGGTAATTTTACTGGAAAAAAGTTTAACGGTATTAAATGATGCGGTTATGGAAGGGCGTAACGTATTTGGTAATATTTTAAAATACTTGAAAATGACAGCTAGTTCCAATTTTGGTAATGTGTTTAGTGTTTTGGTGGCAAGTGCATTTATTCCCTTTTTACCAATGCTATCTTTACATCTTTTACTACAAAACTTGCTGTATGATTTCTCACAATTAACTCTCCCTTGGGATAAAATGGATCGGTCGTTTTTGAAAAAGCCGCATCAATGGGAACAAAAAGGCATGTTGCGCTTTATTCTATGTATTGGGCCAGTAAGTTCGATTTTTGATATTGCGACGTTTCTAATTATGTGGTTTGTATTTAGTGCGAACACGGTAGCAGAGCAAGCTTTATTCCATAGTGGTTGGTTTGTTGTCGGCTTACTCACTCAAACTTTAGTTGTGCATATGATTCGGACAGAGAAAATACCTTTTATTCAAAGTCGGGCAGCTGCTCCGGTAATGATTGCGACACTAATCGTGATGGCATTAGGTATTGTGATTCCGTTTACCGGATTTGGTCACAGTATCGGTTTTGTGAGCTTACCTGGTAGTTATTTCCCATGGTTAATCCTTATTCTTGTTGGTTATATGGCTACGATGCAACTAGTGAAAACTCTTTACATTCGGAAATTCCGGGAGTGGATTTAAATGCGTGCGGGCCGACTGCTCTTTGTAACGTATTTGCTTCTGGCAGTATGGAGTTTGCTACTTGTTTATAGCACGAGTTATGGGGTTGCAATCATGCGTTACAAAGTGGATCCTAGTTATTTCTTTAATAGGCAGCTCCTCTTTTATGGTCTTGGTCTTTTGGGCTTGCTTATTTGCTCGCGTATAAATGTGAAATTATTTTATCAGCGGGTGACGTTGCGTATTCTTTCTTTGGGTCTTCTAGGTCTATTAGTTTTAGTGCTTGTAACGGGTAATGCGGCTAATAATGCTCAAAGATGGTTGTCTATTTTCGGAGTGACATTCCAGCCTACTGAAACTGTCAAATTGCTATTAATACTTGTGATTGCGACTGTTTTCTTACGGAAAGGTTGCGGGGTGCGAGTACAACATTGGGTGCTAGGCTTTTTGTTTCTTACTATAGCATTAGTCTTCTTACAGCCGGATCTCGGCACGGCTTTAATTTTAGGTGTTATTGGGGTCGCTTTGTTTTTAACAAGCGGAGTCGGCCTCTCGCGCCTTGTCCGGGTATTTATCTGGGCTTTTGGACTGATAATTCTTGTAGCAACCTTGATTTACTTCTTTCATCCTGATTTTTTTAGCGCAGCAAAATTGGGCAGATTTGCTTTTTTGGATCCTTTTAACCTTGAAAACTTAGATGCTTCTTATCAACTTAGAAATGGCTACTATGCGATTGGAAGTGGTGGGGTATTTGGGACTGGATTAGGAGGTAGCATCCAGAAATTAGGTTATTTGCCGGAGCCGCATACGGATTTTATTATGACGGTTATTGCGGAAGAGCTTGGTGTTTTTGGTGTTATTTGGACGATTTTTTTATTAATGTTACTCAGTTTTACCGCACTTTATATTGCTGTTTGTAGTCAGTTTATTTTCGATTCGATGGTTTGTATTGGAGTTGCCGCTTGGATTTCGGTGCAGATGTTTTTGAATCTTGGAGGAGTAAGTGGGATTATTCCGCTTACTGGAGTTCCGCTACCGTTTATTAGTTACGGGGGTAGTTCGGTTGTCATGCTTTCGTGCGCAGTTGGGTTTGTAATGGCTGCTGCAAGGCGGAACTTATTAGCTAAATCTAGAGAGGTCGTGTATTTATGAAGCGGGATATTCAATATAATCGAATTATTTTATCGGTGTTCTTACTGTCTTTAGTGAGTTGTGTAGCGATTTATTTTGCTCAGAAGACAAACCAGTATGATACCAATTTTTTAGGAATGCAGTTGGTGTTTTTGGTAATTGGGGCACTTACCTGTTTTGGTGTTTCGCGCCTGCCGGTAGAGTTTTTGCGACATCATGCGATTTGGCTTTACGTCATTATGGTGATTACACTACTTGGAATACTCATCCCAAACCCTTTAGTCCAAAATATAAACGGAGCAACGCGGTGGTATCGCTTCGCTGGATTGTCCTTCCAACCATCTGAAGTTGTCAAATCGATTTTTATTTTTGTATTGGCACATTTTGCTGTAAAATATCAAGCACAGAAATGGAAGCAGTTAGGCATTTTAGCGGCGCTTACTGGGGTTGTTTTGCTATTAATTATGAAACAGCCAGATCTTGGTACGACAATTGTTTACGGAGTTACGGCACTTGCGATTATTTTGCTCGCTATAAAATCAACTAAATTAATGGTTGGTATTATAACTCTCATTTTAACGACAGTGACGGTTGGAATGTATGTAGTCGTTTATCATATTAGTTTACTGGAAAAAATTGGTTTTCATGCGTATCAATTTGCGCGGATCCAAACGTGGCTTGACCCTACTACTGATCCAGATGCGGTCTATCAACTTAATTTATCGATGAAGGCTGTTGGTTCGGGGATGATGACTGGTAGTTCTGGTACAAATGCTTATATTCCTGAAAGTCATACGGATATGATCTTTAGTACGATTGGTCATCAATTTGGTTTTGTTGGTGTTAGTTTGTTGTTAATTTTATTTATGCTACTTATTCATCAATTAATTATGGCAGCTCTTTTAATGAAAAATACTTTTTCTTCGCTAGTTTTAGCAGGTTTTGCTGTAAGTTTTGCATTTAATATTTTTGAGAACATTGGTATGACAGTTGGACTTATGCCACTTACGGGGATTCCGCTTCCTTTTATCAGTTATGGTGGGAGCGCGGTGCTTGGTAATTTCATTGCAATAGGCGTAGTATTAGCGATTATTCGATCAGACGCCGATTTAGTAGAATAAAAAAACAGCTGTTTGAACTATCCCCTAAAAAAACATTAATTTTAGGGGTAGTCCAGACAATGTTGATGAAGGATTTTTTGCTTGGATAGAGAATACTGTAATTATATGGTATAATCCTTGTGAAATAGAAAACAAACTCAGTAAGTGGAAATTAAATAAAGGGAGGCAAGAAGTATGTCTTGGATAACACCTTACGTCCCCATTATAATAGAAGCTGTTTTAGTTATTGGTATTGTTTTTATAGGATTTAAGCTTTATAAAAAGTTTGGATTATCAAAGAAATAACATGAATAAAAAAAGATTCCTAAAGTTAGTTCTGAAAATCTAATTCTAGGGATCTTTTTTCATATTATTAAATAAAAAGCCACATAAAAATAGAGTGGAAAAAATCCACTCTATTAATAGTTTAACTTTAGGGGGTCACTACATATATGACAACCCTGTTTTTATTTGTTCTTATAAAGGTCTACAATTTCTTTCGCTAAATCTTTGAAAGTGATTGCATTCATTAAATGATCTTGTGCGTGAACGAGTAGAAGGGAAACTTCTGTTTTTTCGCCACGTGCTTCACCTTGTATAAGTTTTGTTTGAGAATGATGCGCTTCAAGTAGTGCTTGTTCTGCTTGGGCGATTTGTTCGTCTGCTTGAGCGAAATCCCCTTTTTTAGCGGAATCAATGGCTAACATAGCGTCACTTTTGGCATTACCACCGAACACGATCAAGCTCATAATAGTTTGCTCTAAATCCATCTGTAAACACGTCCTTAAAGTTTTGGTTTTTAAAAATTATTCAGCAGTAACGCCTTCAGCAGCAAGTGCTTCTCTTTCACGACGTAGCTCTTGGATTTGAGCGATTTTCGCGAATGGAAGGAAGATTAGGATAGATAGACCTAAGTTTACAGCTGCAAGTACGCCACCAGCGATACTTTGTGTTGCAAGTGCTCCACCGATAATTGGTGGTGTAGTCCAAGGAGTTACGATAGTACAAGCTGGTACCCAACCAATAGCTGTTGCAAAGTAAGCTACAGTTACAAGTACAAGTGGTGCCAAGATGTACGGAATGAACATAATTGGATTCAAGACGATTGGAAGACCAAACATCATTGGTTCGTTAATGTTGAAAAGACCTGGCGCTGCAGACAATTTAGAAACTGTCATGTACGCTTTGTGTTTACGAGCTACGATAAAGATAGCAATGATTAAACCGATAGTTGCCCCAGTTCCGCCTAAGTTAACGAAAGAGTCAAAGAAAGGTTTGTTAACGATGTAAGGAAGTTCTTTACCAGCTTCTAGTGCTTTTACGTTAGCTTCGATAGCTGGGATGTTGATTGTTTGCATGAACGGGTCGATAATGTTCGCACCGTGTAAACCAAAGAACCAAAGGAAAGCAGAAACGAATGCCAAGAGTAATGCTGCTGGCAAGGAGTTTGCAAGACCCATGAACGGTTCTTGAACTAATTCATAGAAAGAAATTACTAAGTTAGTCACACCAGCTGCTTGGAAGAACGCAGTGATAAGACCAAAGATAGAAACAGTGATCATTGCAGGGAATAAAGCTGCGAATGAACGAGAAACTGCCGGTGGAACACCATCAGGCATGTTGATAATTAGTTTCGGGCTACCACTCAAGCGAGTGAAGATTTCAGTGGAAAGAATTGCAATAATAAGTGCTAAGAAAAGACCAGTTGATCCAAGACCACCAGTATTTGGGACACCATCTGCACCTGGAGCGATTGCGCCAATAGTGAAGAATGTAGCTACAGAAACTACACCAGAAGATAAAGCATCTTTATCATAAGATTTAGCTAAGTTGTAAGCTACTGTGAAAGCGATAAGTAATGCTAAGATAGCAAAAGTACCGTTCCAAACGTTTCCGCCAAATGCTTGCCAAGTTCCTTCACCAAATAAGTTATTCATGAATTTTTGGTAAGCTGGAATTGGGAAGTTGTTAATTAAAACGGCGAAAGACCCTAGAATCATAAGTGGCATAGTTGTAATGAAACCATCACGGATTGCTACTAAATGACGTTGTCCACCAATTTTGGCAGCGTAGGGAATGAAATATTTCTCCATAAATGCGATAAAACCATTCATTTTTTATTCTCCTTTTTTGAGGGATAAAGTAATAGCCGGGTTAAGACGAATACATAATTTCTAAAACATGGCGTTATTACTATACCTCTTTAGTTTTTTATAATTTTCAGCTAGCTAGCTGTAATTACCCTCTTTTTTACTTCATTAAATCTAATGCTTGTTCTAAAACTTTGTCGCCTTTCATCATTCCATAATCAACACTGTTAATAACAGCTAATGGAATACCTTTTGGCTCCAATTTTTTCTTCATGTTTCCTTCTAAGAAACGTACTTGTGGTCCAAGTAATAAAACATCAATTTCGTCTAAATGGTTAGCTGCTTCTGCTTCGGCAACTGCAAAGATTTTTGCTTCAAGACCTTTTTCTGCAGCGGCTTTTTCCATTTTTGTAACTAGTAAGCTGGTAGACATACCTGCTGAACATACTAACATGATTGTTTTCATGATTATTTCCTCCTCTAGATAATTCTCTTAACACTTATTATATATGCAAGTACCGTGCCAACTTTAAATGTGGCTATAAAAGGGTTTTCATTTTGTTTTTTGCTTACACATTGGCTTTTTTTGTGTGTAAATTTTACACACATAGAGATATTAACGGAATCTTTATGCGGAGCTTTAGAATCTTAACACTGTCTTTATGCATTTGTTGTTAGGATAAGGGGGTGGAAAGAGTACTTTGAAGGGGTGAACGGAAATGGGTGTTGTTCTAGTGATTGCTGGAATAATCGGTTTAGGGTTATTGGTATATTTATTTTATGTGTTATTTAGAGGTGAGAACTTATGAAGTATATCGTGATGCAAGATGTGTTTTTTATTGTATTGTTATTAGTTTTAGCAGTACCTCTAGGAATTTATATGTATAAAGTAATGATTGGTGAAAAGGTGTTTTTGTCAAGGGTACTTGAGCCAGTTGAACGCTTTGGTTATCGGTTGATGGGTGTGAATGCGGCTGGGATGTCAGCGAAGCGTTATGCTGGATCTGTTCTTGCTTTTAGTGCGGTTGGTTTTATATTTGTGATGGCGGTGCTGATGTTACAAGGGTTTTTACCGCTTAATCCAGAAGGTATGAAGGGGCTTAGCTTTAGTCTTGCGTTTAATACGGCAGCGAGCTTTGTGTCGAATACGAACTGGCAAGCTTACTCTGGTGAGGCGGCTTTATCGTATTTTTCGCAGTCAATTGGCTTAACTGTACAGAATTTTGTTTCAGCGGCGACGGGGATTGCAGTGTTATTTGCGGTGATTCGTGGCTTTATATGGAAGAAACAGAAAACCGTGGGCAATTTTTGGCAAGATTTATTTAGGGTGACGCTTTATATTTTACTACCGCTTTCGCTTGTTTTGGCAATTCTTTTGGTGTCACAAGGTGTGGTGCAATCATTTGCTGATTATTCGGTGGTTGAATCGCTTGAAAATGGAGCAAAACAATTGATTCCGCTTGGTCCAGCTGCAAGTCAAATTGCGATTAAGCAACTGGGAACGAATGGTGGAAGCTTTTTCGGGGCAAATTCGGCGTTTCCTTTTGAAAATCCGTCGAGTTTTACTAATTTATTAGAGATGCTTGCGATTTTGCTTATTCCTGTGGCACTTGTTGTGATGTTTGGACGTGCGGTGAAGGACAGTAAACAAGGGCGTGCGATTATGACAGCAATGATGATTGTGTTTGTTGTTGGGGTAGTTGCGATTACGATTTCAGAACAATTCGCTGGTCCAAGTTATCAAGGTGTTACTACTTCTGGAAGTATGGAAGGTAAAGAGGTGCGTTTTGGTGTTGGCGGATCGTCGCTTTTTGCGGCTTCTACGACGGCTGCTTCAAACGGCGCTGTGAATGCGATGCACGATAGCTTAACTCCGCTCGGTGGGCTAGTTCCAATGTTCTTTATGCAGCTTGGTGAAGTTATTTTTGGAGGTGTTGGTAGCGGGCTTTATGGAATGATTGGCTTTATTATTTTGACGGTGTTTATCGCTGGGCTTTTGGTTGGGCGGACACCGGAATATTTAGGGAAGAAAATTGAACCATATGATATGAAAATGGTTTGTTTGCTCATTTTAGTTCCACCGTTATTAACTTTATTTGGAACTGCGGTTGCGGTAATGATGCCGAGTGTGCAGGCTTCCGTTTCGGCGAGTGGGGCGCATGGTTTTTCTGAGGTGCTCTATGCTTTCACCTCTATGGGAAATAATAATGGTAGTGCTTTTGCTGGCTTTGCGGCAGACACGACGTTTACAAATATGGTCGGCGCGGTAATGATGTTGCTAGCGCGATTTATCCCGCTGATTGCGGCACTTTACTTGGCTCAAAATATGGCTGGAAAGAGTCCGGTTGCAGCAAGTAGTGGAACGTTATCGACGAAAAATGGCATGTTTATCGGTCTTTTAATTGGAGTAGTGGTGCTTGTTGGCGCACTTAGTTTCTTGCCGGCGCTTGCACTAGGACCGATTGCGGACTTCTTTACAACTTTCAAATGAGGTGAATGGAAATGATGGAAAATGGTATTTGGAAAGATGCGTTAATTCAGTCGATGAAAAAATTGTCTCCAAAACTACAAGTGAAAAATCCAGTGATGCTACTCGTATATGTTGGCGCGATTTTAGCAACAAGTCTTTATTTTCTTGGTTTTTTCGGAATTTCAGATGAGAAAGCTGGTTATACGCTCGCAATTGCGCTGATTTTATGGTTTACTGTTTTGTTTGCAAATTTTGCGGAGGCAATTGCAGAAGGGCGTGGCCGTGCTCAAGCAGACAGTTTAAAAATGGCTCGAAAAGACGTTTTAGCTAGGAAATTAAAAAATTTAGAAGATAAATCTGATGTTATAGAAGTAGCTTCGAATGATTTGAAAAAAGGGGATATTGTTTATGTGCTTGCGAATGAACAAATCCCGATGGACGGTGAAGTTATTGAAGGTGCGGCCTCTGTCGATGAAAGTGCGATAACGGGGGAATCCGCGCCGGTAATTCGCGAGTCTGGTGGCGATAGAAGTGCTGTTACAGGAGGAACTACCCTTGTTTCTGACTGGCTTGTTATTCGTGTGACGGCTGTTTCTGGGGAAAGTTTCTTAGATAAAATGATTGCGATGGTAGAAGGCGCTTCACGGAAAAAAACACCAAATGAGATTGCGCTACAAATTTTACTTGTGACACTGTCAATTATTTTCTTGGCTGTTTCAGCGACACTTTTACCATTTACCGAATTTGCGAGTAAACAAGCAGGGGCGGGATCGGCAATTTCGATTACAAATGTGATTGCTTTACTTGTTTGTTTAGCACCAACCACTATTGGCGCATTGCTTTCGTCCATTGGGATTGCTGGAATGAGCCGTTTAAATCAAGCGAATGTTTTAGCAATGAGCGGCCGGGCGATTGAGGCAGCTGGTGATGTGGATGTACTTTTGCTTGATAAAACTGGAACGATTACGCTTGGAAACCGGAAAGCGAGCGAATTTTTACCGGTGGATGGGGTGACCGAACAAGAGTTAGCGGATGCGGCCCAACTATCCTCTATTGCGGATGAAACTGCAGAAGGTCGAAGCATTGTTGTATTAGCAAAAGAACGTTTCGACATTCGCGGACGAGATTTTGCGGAAATGCACGCAGAATTTGTACCTTTCACTGCAACGACACGAATGAGTGGAATCGATTATCAAGGAAACACAATTCGAAAAGGTGCGGCTGATGCAGTTCGTGCGTATGTATCTGCAAATGGCGGCACGTACCCAAAAGAATGCGATACGATTGTAAGCAAAGTGGCTGGCGCTGGTGGAACGCCGCTTGTAGTAGTCCGAAATAACAAAGTACTAGGCGTTATTTATTTAAAAGACATCGTGAAAAATGGAGTGAAAGAACGTTTCCTTGATTTGCGAAAAATGGGTATTAAAACCATTATGATTACCGGTGATAACCCAATGACCGCAGCGGCAATTGCGGCAGAAGCTGGAGTGGATGATTTTCTAGCTGAAGCAACTCCAGAAGCAAAATTGGAATTAATTCGCGAATATCAACGAGAAGGGCATTTGGTTGCAATGACAGGAGATGGCACAAACGACGCACCAGCTCTTGCGCAAGCCGATGTAGCTGTGGCGATGAATACAGGAACGCAAGCTGCCAAAGAAGCAGGAAATATGGTGGACCTTGATTCTAGCCCAACTAAATTAATTGATATTGTTCGTATCGGAAAACAACTTTTAATGACTCGCGGAGCTTTGACTACATTTAGTGTTGCCAACGATTTGGCGAAATACTTTGCGATTATTCCTGTGCTATTTTACGGGATTTTCCCACAACTTGAAGCACTTAACTTGATGGATTTAACAAGCCCTACAAGTGCGATTTTGTCCGCGATTATTTATAACGCAGTGATTATTATTTTCTTAATTCCGTTATCTTTAAAAGGCGTGAAATATCGTGAAATGCCAGCTGGAAAATTATTAAGTCGCAATATGTTGATTTACGGTCTTGGTGGTTTAATTGCACCATTTATTGCGATTAAATTAATTGATATGCTGTTAACTGTTTTAGGAATCGTTTAAGAGGGGGAGAGAACATGAAAAGATTTATGCAAATTTGGAAGCCTGCAGTAGTGGGATTTCTACTTTTAACATTGGTATGTGGCGTGATTTATCCAGGGGTTGTCACAATTATTGCAGGTGCGGCTTTTCAGGACAAAGCAAATGGCAGTATAATAGAAGGAAAGTTAGCAGACGGGGAATCAGGAAAATATGGTTCTACCGAAATTGGTCAAACATTTACTCAGCCTGAATACTTAATCGGGCGAGCTGCGAGTGACGGGGCGGCGACTAATTTAAACCCAACTAGCGAAGAACAAAAACAATTAGTAGAAAAACGAATTGCTTGGTGGCACAAACTAGATCCAGCTAACAACCGCGTTATTCCAATGGATCTTGTAACTGCATCAGCAAGTGGAGTAGATCCAGATATTTCAGAGGCAGCTGCGGCTTATCAAGTAGACCGAATTTCTAGGGAACGTGGAATTTCTACCAAAGTGGTTAAAGAAATCATTGCTGAAAACACAAGCAAGCGATTGTTAGGTTTTTGGGGTGAGCCGACCGTGAACGTATTACAAGTGAATGTGGCATTAGATAGTTTGAAAATGTAAGTAGTTGGAGGCGAGCATATGGAGACGAATCGTCCAAGTCCGGATGCGCTACTCGTGAATTTGCAAGAAGAAGCAGATTCATCAGTAGGTAAATTAAAAATATATTTTGGATTTGCAGCAGGTGTTGGGAAAACTTACGCCATGTTAAGTGACGCCAAAGATCAATTAGCAGCAGGTGTGGATGTCGTGGCGGGTTATATTGAACCTCATGCCCGCGAGGAAACTCTGAGAATGTTAGAAGGAATTCCGATTATCCCTCCTAAAGCAATCAATCATAAAAATATCGCGCTCAAAGAATTCGATTTGGACGAAGCGTTGAAACGAAAACCGGAACTTATTTTGGTAGACGAACTCGCACATACGAATGCATCAGGCGTACGCAATAAGAAACGTTTCCAAGATGTGGAAGAATTGCTTCAAGCGGGAATTGATGTGTATACGACTGTCAATGTGCAACATATTGAAAGTTTAAACGATATTGTAGAAGGCATCACCAAAGTAGCTGTTCGCGAAACGATTCCTGACTATGTTTTTGATGAGGCGGACCGAGTTAAGTTAATTGATATTGAACCCGATGAACTTCTAAAACGACTAGAACAAGGCAAAATTTACCAACCAGCGCGCGCAAAAACAGCGATGCAGAACTTTTTCACTAGAGAAAATTTAAAACTCTTACGTGAAATTGCGATGCGAAAAGCGGCCGATCGAATTAGCCATGAATACGATCAAACAGGGATTTATCCAGAAAAACGGGCGAGTAGTAAATGGCTAGTCTGTATTGGGACGTCGCCTTCGTCTGCAAAACTCATTCGCTGGACAGCGCGCACCGCCGAAGCTTTTCGCGCACCGTGGACTGCCCTTTATATTGAAAATGAAGAAAATGATTACATGACTAAAGCGGAGAAAAAATGTTTGCGGGAAACGATGGAACTCGCTGAACGACTTGGCGCGGAAATTGTTACCCTTGCCGGACACGACATTGCAGAAACAGTAGCTGAGTACGCCCGGTTGACTGGTGTGACAAATATCGTTGTCGGGAAATCGCGTCGCCGCATGGGTTTAAGGTCTTTATTTGAAGAGGATTTTGAGGATCGTCTCATTACGCACCTTGATAACGTCGATATGCATATTATTCCCTCAAGCCAACCGCAAACTAAAAAACGTCGAATGAAAATACGTTTTAAAAGCTTTCTATCCTGGCATGATATGGCGAAAATGATTTTACTGCTAGCATTGGCAACGGCGATTTGTGTCGGTTTAAGTGAATTCGGCATTGGTGATCAAAATGTTATTATGGTATATATTTTATCCGTGTTAATTATTTCTCGCGTAACAAGTGGCTATGTTTATGGCGTTATGGGTTCTATCATTGGCGTTATGTTATTTAATTTCTTTTTCACGACGCCACTTTATACGTTTAATACAATTCAAGCGGGCTATCCGGTGACGTTTGGAATTATGCTTTTAGTCGCTCTAATTACGAGTGCGCTAACTGTCCGAATTAAAACCCAAGCTAGCCTGGCCGTTGAGCGAGAACGTCGAACCGAAGTGCTTTATGAAATCAATAAGCGCCTATTAGTTACCCGCAATTTAAAAGGAATTATTGATTTAACCAACGAATATATTTTGCATTTATTTAGCCGCTCCGTTATTTTTTATTCTGCGGATCCTGCTAAAAGTAATAAAGGGATTTTCGTACAAGCAGAAGGAAAAGAAGATGCCAGTGCGCTTCTTAGTGCGGATGAAGAAGCTGTCGCGCATTGGGTATTTAAAAATAAAAAGCGGGCGGGTGCTGGGACGGATACGCTAATGGGGGCATTTGGTTATTATATGCCAGTGATGTCACAAGGAAAAGTGCTTGGTGTGATTGGCGTTTCTTGCTCCCCAGAAGATGGTCCACTTACACAAGATAATCGGATCTTTTTACGAATGATTAGCTCTCAAGTGGCACTAGCTCTAGAACGGCAATATTTATCCGAAGAACAACGCCAAATCGTCATCGAATCTGCAAAAGAAAAAATGAGAAGCAATTTACTTCGGGCGATTTCGCATGATTTAAGAACACCGCTCACTGGTATTGTTGGAGCAAGTTCTGCCTTACTTGAAAAAGAAACTGAGTTAGATAAAGAAACGGAACATAATTTAATTAAAGGTATTAAAGATGACTCTGGCTGGCTCATCCGGATGGTTGAGAATTTACTTTCTGTGACGAGAATTAGTGAAGGATTGGTGAGTTTGGAACGAGCTCCAGAAGCCGTAGAAGAAATTGTTGGTGAGGCTGTCGGTCGAATCAAAAAACGTTTCGCAGACCGAACAATCCATGTCAAAGTACCGCGCGACCTTCTTATGGTTCCGATGGATGGCACGTTAATTGAGCAAGTTCTTATTAATTTAATGGAAAATGCGTTGCGACATGGTGGATCTGATGCGGAAGTTTGGGTGAACGTGACGAAAACGAAGAAAAGTGCGATTTTTAGTGTTCGTGATAACGGAAAAGGCATTCCAGAAAATCGCTTGCCAGATTTATTTGATACTTTTGCTGTGGAAGCGAGAGAGCGTTCGGATATGTCACGCGGATTAGGACTTGGTTTATCGATTTGTATGTCGATTATTCGAGCGCATGACGGGACTTTAGAAGCGAAAAACAACGAACATGGTGGGGCGACATTCTGGTTCACTTTGCCACTAGACGGAGGAGATGGAAAATGAACAGCAAACGACTTGTGCTAATTGTGGAAGATGAAGAAGGCATTAGTAATTTTATTTCAGCTGTTTTGACGGCGAGCGATTATGCGGTAATTAAAGCAGTGAACGGTAAAGAAGCGCTAGAACAGACGGCCAGCCATTCGCCGGATGTAGTGTTGCTTGACCTAGGTTTGCCAGATGTGGAAGGACTAGACGTGCTTCGGGATATTCGCGTTTGGTCGAAAGTGCCGATTATTGTCGTATCCGCGCGCGATCATGAACGAGAAAAAGTAACTGCACTTGATCTTGGCGCAGATGATTATATTACGAAACCATTTGGCACATCGGAACTACTGGCACGCATTCGAACTGCCCTTAGACACATTCAACCGAGCAGTAAAGAAGCGTCAAATGACCATATTATTCGCATTCAAGACCTGTATATTGATGACGACCGCCGACTTGTCAAAATGGGCGACATGGAAATTCACTTTACGCCGATTGAATATAAAATTTTGCTCCTATTAGCACGTCACGCTGGAAAAGTCCTCACGCATGACTTTATTATCCGAGAAATTTGGGGACCTTATTCAAGTGAAAATCAAGCACTTCGGGTCAATATGAGTAATATCAGGCGTAAAATCGAACAAAATCCTGCTGAACCTGCCTATATTTTGACAGAAGTAGGGGTTGGGTACCGGATGGCAGAAGAATAATAATATGTTATGATAAAAATAAACGCCAGGAGGAATTAACATGCATAAAACAATCCGTAGCGTAGACGTTTATTATGAAAAATATGGTGAAGGAATACCAATAATAATGATTCATGGCTTTGCACCTGATTCGCAGCTGATGATTGGTTGTATGGAGCCAGTCTTTGATAAGGAAAGTCCATTCTCGCGCATTTATTTGGATTTACCAGGAATGGGAAAAACCGAGAATTACGACTCAATTCAAAATGCTGACCATGTACTCACTCTTTTACTAGAATTTATTGAAGCTGTAATTCCGGGCGAGCAATTTGTACTCGCCGGAGAATCGTATGGTGGTTATTTAGCTCGCGGAATCGCAGCGAAAATGCCAGATAGAGTACTTGGAGTCTTGCTTATTTGCCCAGTCATTTATCCTGAAAAGGAAAGAAGAACTTTACCCGAACAAAAAGTCATGTACCAAGATGATACGTTTGTACGGTCGCTATCCAAAGAAGACCGAGCGTATTTTTCAAAAAGTGGCGTTATTTTAACAGCAAGAAACTGGAATCGTTTCTTGGCGGAAGTGATGGCGGGAATGATTAATGCAGATGGAGAATTTTTAGACCGATTATCCGCGAATTATGCGCTTAGCTTTGATCCAGATGAAAAAACGCAATTCGATGTACCGGGATTATTCTTGTTTGGCCGTCAAGATGATCACGTGGGATACGCAGACGGGCTTACATTGCTTGAAAAATATCCACATGCTTCTTTTGCTATCCTTGATTTTGCGGGACATAATTTACAAATTGAACAACCAAAAATATTTACAACAATGGTAGAGGATTTCTTGTTCCGCGTGAAACCAGAATAAGTTAACCTTTGTGACCACCAACCATTTCAGAACGTTTTAATCCAGTCGCTCCATTTAGTAAACTGCTCGCATGCATAAGTGATTTAAAACCATAGCGAGTGCGAATTTTATCGACAGTTACTTCTAATTGCTCGTGATTTAATGTGCGGGTGGCATCCTCAAATAGATTGAGTTGCAGTCCGGTTTTTAAAGTGAGTTTACCACACGAAATCGCAATGGAGCGCACGGGTTCTCGTTCATCGTAACGTCTGAATAGTTGCAGGAAATAAGGAATAAGAGCATGACTACTACTGGTAGAAGGGATTTTAGCTTGATGGCTGAATCCTTTTTTTATGCTGTATTTACTGTAGCCGATACTTAAATGAATAACCTCCGTATCCACATGGTTTTGTCGTAAGCGCATCGCTACTTCCTCAACCATTTCACGAATAACTATCTCCACTTCAGCGGGAATATGATAGTCTTTTTCAAGAATCTGGCTTTTCCCGTAGCTTTTACTAACAGGAACATATTTTTCGTTTAAAAGGCTGTAATCAATTCCGTGTGCGTGATAGTAAAGCTGTTCACCAACAACTCCCATTGCGTTTTTTAATACTTGCGGCGGAGTTTGACTGAGTTGATACATATTGAAAATCCCCATTTTTTGCAGTCGAATGGCAGTCCTCCGACCAATTCCGCATACATCATCCAAATGTCTGATTTTCCAAATGGTCTCGGGAACATCTTCATAGCGCCATTCAGCGATGCCGTCATCCCGGTTTTTGGCCACATTATCGAGCGCGAGTTTGGCAAGAAGAGGGTTGTCGCCAATACCAACCGTGACATACAGCCGCAATTCCTCTAAAATATCACGCTGGATTTTGCGAACAATTTCTTCCGTGCTACCGAATAACAGGTGCGATCCGGTGATGTCTAAAAAACATTCATCAATACTATAAACATGAATAAACTCAGCGGGAACATAACGTCTGAAAATAGCTTGAATCATCGCGTTTACTTTTAAATATAGTTTCATTCGCGGGGGTGCGATAATAATGCGCTTATCCCAAGTCGGGAGTTCATACATTCTTGAGCCAGTTTTAATGTGGTGTTCTTGTTTCATTTTTGGCGTTGCAGCTAAAACGAGACCACCAGCCCGGTCGGCGTTACTCATTACTACTAAATAAGCTTCAAGTGGATTCAGCCGACGTTTAACACACTCAACAGAGGCGAAAAAACGACTTAATATCGATGCACAAAATATCACGGCGCGGTGCACGGCTATAATCTTCTACTTGTACCATTTGTCGACACTCCTTTCTTCTACGTTTCGAATAGCAGAGAAGGAAAGTGGGACAGTGCCCTCAGAATTTTTAATGTAAATGGTGTTGTTCTCCACGCCTGAAATACGACCAATAATATCATTTTCAGGAGCGGATTCTGGGTTTAATGGCTTTTTCTGGATAACAAGCGTAGACTGATGTGTCATCGCGCTAGCTAGCACGCTTTCGATAAATTCTGTAGTCATAGCTTCTTTCCATACTAAAGTTGGTTCAGCGTCTTGCATTGCTTCTGTATGCTCGCTTAATAAAAAACCGCCCCATTTCTTCATGCCGCGATCTTGGTAGCTCATATGATGACACCTCCAATATTTTCAAATAATTAGCTGTTACTTAAATATATTATACGAACAAACGTTCTTGTTTACAATGTGTAAATGTCCTCATTTATGCTAGCAAAACGGGAATAAATTACTATTTGTGAACTATTAATAAAGTGGACATAAAAAAAGACCAAGCCTATAAAATTAGACTTGGTCGTTATTATTATTTTAAGCGTGGCTATCTTCGTATGCTGTGATTTGCCCAACACGATTTGCGTGTCTGCCGCCTTCATACGCTGTTTCTAACCAAATTTTGACAATATCTTCTGCTAGTCCCGGACCTATGACTCTCGCTCCAAGTGCAAGGACATTTGTATCATTATGTTCGCGCGTTGCATGGGCGCTAAATGTATCGCCAACAAGTGCGCAACGAATACCTTTTACTTTATTGGCTGCGATACTCATACCAATACCTGTGCCACAAACTAAAATCCCGCGGTCGACTTCATTATTCACGACTTTTTCGCTGACCGTAATCGCGAGCCCCGGGTAATCCACTGATTCTGGTGCTTCGGGTCCGAATTCTTCATAACTAATTCCAACGCTTTCAAGATAAGAAATAATACTTTTTCGTAACTCAATTCCGCCATGGTCTGAAGCAATGGCAACTTTACTAACTGTCATTTTTTCTCCTCCTGCCGTATAATCAATACCTTCATTATACATGAATTAAAGTTTTTCGACAGTCTTTCTGTTACGCCATGGTTTTGCATGAACAATAATTACGTCGCAAGGTGCATGAGCGGCCGTATATTCAGAAACACTACCAAGAATAAATTGCTCTGTTGCTGAAAGTCCAGTTGCACCAACTAAAATTAAATCGGGTTCAAAATTTCGCGTTATTTTTTTATTGAAGGTAGTTTTTGGTGTGCCAAAGTGAACAAAAGTTTCTACATGCGTGACACCAGCTTTTTCGGCCTCTTTTTTGTACATTTCAACTAATTCTTCTCCGTATGCTTTGGCTTTTTTTGCATAGGTTTGTTCATAATCAATTAGTGGTGCAATTCGGCGTACATCGGCAACAAAACCAATACCAAGCGTGGCACCATCCATTTTGGCAAATTGAACAGCTCGTCTTAGTGCGGCTTCCGCTTCGTTTGATCCATCAACACCAACAAGAATCCGTTTGTAAGCAGACATTTTGTATCACCCTCTCAAAAGTTTTTCCCTTATTTACTTAATACCCGTAAATAAAAGAAAGAAGCATGATTGAAGATAAAAATTTGTGGTACTATGAGAAAAAGGAGGTTTCTTTATGGCAAAGCTTGCGAGTTTTTATCCAATTGTAGCTACACCAAAACGTGACGGCTATAAAGAATATCTACCAAGTGCGAGGCTTACGGGGTATATTCGTTGTTTTTGGGAGGCCGATGATAAGAATTTCCCGGGAAATAATTTAGTAGTACCTGATTTATGTAATGCAACAAAATGTCGCATATATACAATGAAAAACGAACATGCTTTGTTAAAATAACAATATGGAGGGCTTACAATGATTAATGAATTTGCTTGGGTACGGGAGGAAATCAGTGGTCTTAAAGGAGTCCAGTATTCTTTTAAAGAAGAATGGGGAGCGGAGCGCTATCATGTTTTGGATCAGCTAATGGCAATGCGTGGAACGAATAAAGAAGGACAGCCCATTTTAACCTTGAAGTGCGATGCCGAAAAAAGTGAGCAACTTCGCGCAGAAAATCCAGCCATCGTTCCCGGTTATTACATGAATAAACGAGTTTGGATTTCTGTTTTATTGGAAGAAGAACGAGATAAAGACTTGATTCGCGCATTAATTCAGCATGCGTACTCAGAAGCGAAGAATAAGTTGCCAAAATATAAACAAGCGGAACTTTTTGACTAATTTAGTTAAGAAGTTCTTATTTCTGTTATAATGAAATTGATTGTGAAAAAGAAAACAAAAAGGGGATGAAAAGATGGACATTAATATGTTTATTCTATATTTCTTTATTTATTCTGTTTTAGGGTGGGCTTGGGAAGAAGTTTTTTGCTCGATTTCAGAGAAGAAGTTAGTGTATCGTGGTTTTCTTTATGGACCATATTGTCCCATTTACGGGTTTGGGGTAACGACTGTTTTAATGATGATTTTACCATTTCAAAACAATTTATGGGCTTTATTCATTTTTTCGATGATTATTTGTACAGTGATTGAATACATAACCGCAACGATTTTGGAAGCAATGTTCCATACAACGTGGTGGGATTATCATAATTGGCCGCTCAATGTAAAAGGTCGAATTTGCTTGCCGATTTCGATTTTTTGGGGATTTGCTTGTATTATCGTTGTGCGGTTCTTGCATCCACTTGTCACCGAATTTGCGGATTGGATTTTAAGCTGGGGAGGCTGGATTATTCCTGCGCTCATCGTGGTTCTTATGCTTATTGATACGATAAAATCAGTCACAAGCATGCTATCATTCCAAAAAGCACTTGCCGAATTTAATGAAAAACTAACTGCCCAAGCAAATGAACTAAAAGCAAGCGTAAAAGAACGTGCGAAAGAATTTGAAGAAGGACTTTTGAAAAAACAAGAAAATGTCGATATGAAAATTGCTGAAATGGAAGCAAAAAGAAAACAAGACAAAGAACTTGCTGCTAGTATGCGTAAACTTAAATTTAATGAGCGAAGAATGCTAAAATCTTTCCCTAAAATGAAAGTGAAACGCGCAGCACCATTTAAAAACTTCAATAAAAGTATTCTCAGAGTCGATAAACAAAAAAGAAAATAAAGCTATGGATTATGACGCAAATGGTAAAATTTATCATTTGCGTCTTTTTTTTGTGCTATTTTTTACGAAACGTATAGAAAGAATAGACCATCTTTTGTATGATTAAGAAGAAAGAGCTCCTCGCAAAACTCCATTACTTGATTCTCATTTTTGTTTCAAAGCAGATTTCGCACGTCATAAAAAAGTTTGCCAAATAGATGATAGGGCAAGCTTTGAAGGCAATAATTAATCATTTATAAATAGCGGGCTTGTTAAAAAAGTCACAAGTAAAGCCCAATGATGTACATTCTTTCCGCAAGTTATTGGGATGAAAGCGTGTACATTTTTATTAGAATTAGATTTATAATTAAAACGAACAGGAGGGAACGACATGTATTTGGATGAGAGAAGTAATTCACTTTTAAAAGAACTTTTACGACATCCTGACACATCGAGTACAAACTTACAAGCCAAATTCGGTTTAACTCGAAGACAAGTCGACTATAGTTTCCAAAAAATTAACAACTGGCTAGAAGAACAGACTTACCCGAAGATTCATCGTGCCGCAAATGGTCGATTTATCGTAGAACCTGACCTGTTTCAAATCATTGGTGAGGAAGATGGCGAAAAAACAGATTGGTACATCCCATCAGAAAAGGAACGCGCCAGTCTAATCATCCTCATGCTAACAACAGGAAGTGAAGAGTTATCCCTTAATCACTTTATAAGCGAGCTGGAGGTGAGCAAGAACACCGTATTACGAGACTTGAAGCTGGTACAAAAGACACTTGAAAAATTCAACCTCGAAGTTAAATATTCGCGGATGCGTGGCTATTTAATTGACGGGGATGAATGGAATCAGCGGACAGCACTCATTTATGCGGCAGAACACATCATAGAAAGTTTTGGCGGCGAAGAGTATTTACAGGATTTTATGCAAGTGGACGAAGCGAGAATTAAAGAGCTTCGGGAAAAATTGGAACAAGTCGAGCATCATCTGAATTTGCATTTTATTGACAATAAAATGCAAATACTGCCTTACATTTTAGAAGCTGTTTTTCGGCGGATGAAGAAAGGGCAAACAATTACGACATCTTTCCTGATTGACTACAATGAATTGTCAGATACTCGGGAATACGGAGCAGCAGAGATTTTTATTGAAGAAGAGCCGAATATGCCAGAAGCAGAGCGAATGTACATCACATTACAACTTTTAACTTCCAATGTACTTCCGAAACAATATTTAAAATCGGAGGAAACGCACAAGTTAAGGCTGGCACTGGAACAAGTTCTAAGTGAATTTGAGAAAAAGGCTTGTATTCAACTAGTAGACAAAGAATCGTTACTTGAAAAATTATTTGCACATATTAAACCTGCGTATTATCGGATTAAGTATCATCTTACAACAGATTACAGCATTTTAGACAAGATTGATCAAGAATTCCAAGCCGTGCATTACATCGTGAAAGAGTCGTTAGCACCATTAGAACGTTTTATTGGTAGCAAAGTTCCTGAAAATGAAAGTATATTTATTACCCTTTTCATTGGAGGACATTTAATCGAATCCACGGAGAAATTACAAACGAGACTTAAAGCAGTCGTGGTTTGTCCGAACGGATTGTCGATTTCGAGATTGATGGAAAAAACATTACGAAGCCTTTTCCCGGAAATATTTTTCTATCAAGCGATGTCGATTCGAGAATTTGAACAAACAAAGTTAGGTTATGACATTGTATTTTCCGCAGTGCCACTTTCGACCGATAAGAAATTTTTCCTAATTAATCAATTGATGGATGGAAAAGAGCGACTCGAGCTTAGGCGCCGGGTGATGCGGTCGGTTTACTTAGTGGATGAGGTGAATATCAGCGTCGATCAATTAATGAAAACTATTTCCAAATTTGCTGATATTAAAGATGCTGCCCGTCTTGAAAAAGTGCTAGCAGACTATTTAATGCCAGTTCCAGAAGAAAACACATCGAAACACGAAGGTAAAAGCTCACTCGCAGATTTGCTTGAAGTAACGCGAATCACACGCAAGAAATCAGTAAAAGACTGGCATGAAGCAATTTATCATGCGGCTTTACCGTTACTTTCCGCGGGAGTGGTTGAGCCAGCCTACGTGGATGAAATGAAACGGCAATATCCGGCACCGATTATGAACATCATTCTCCGTAATACGATAGCTATCCCTCATGCTGAAACGGAAAAAGGAGTAAATAGCCTCGGAATGAGCTTGCTTTATCTAGAAGAAGGCCTGCCCCTTGAAGGCGGTAAAGAGCTACATTTTATCGTTGTCATTGCAGCCGTGGATAAAAACGCTCACTTCACAGCTTTACTGCAATTGATGGAATTATCGGAGAACAAAAAAGAACTGAAAAAACTTGCGGATGCCAGAAACACAGAAGAAATGCACCAAATAATTAAAAACTTCACGGACTTGGAAACAAAAAAGACAATGTAGAGAAGTCAGAAAGAATTACAGGAGGATTTCGTAATGGATTTAGTACAATTTTTGAAAAAAGGAATGGTTTGGGTTCAATCGGATATCGAGAAACAAGAGGACCTATTCCAAATGGTCGCAGAAAGTGGAAAGTCTGAAGGGTATGTAACGGATGACTTTTTAACGAGACTAACAGACCGTGAACAAACCTTTCCAACGGGGCTAAAATTAGATGGATACGGCGTGGCATTACCGCACACGGATCCAGAATGCGTTACGGAACAATTTATCGCCGTAATCACTGTGAAAGATGGCATTCCATTCAAATTAATGGAAGATGCTGGTCAAACGGTTGAAGCGAATTTGATTTTCGTACTCGGACTAAATGAACCTCACAGCCAGCTCGCGGTACTTCAGCAATTGATGGGGACGATTCAGGATAAAGACAATGTAGCCGCATTACTCAGAGCGAAAGATGAAGACGAAGTAAAACAAATTTTAGAAACAATTACCGTTTAAAAAAACAGGAAAATTAGCCGCGGGAAATCGCAGCAATTAATTAGGAGGAATTTATCATGGGACAATTTAAAATTTTGGTAGCTTGTGGAGCAGGAATTGCAACATCAACAGTAGTAACGGACAGAGTAGAACGTTTGGTAAAAGAAAACAATGTGGATGCAGAGGTAAAACAAATTAAAATCTCAGAAGCAGCATCCATGCAAGACGGAGCAGATTTAATCGTATCAACAACTATTTTACCAACAACTTACAAAATCCCAGCTATTATTGCAACTTCTTATATCACTGGTATGGGTATGGAAGAATTAGACGAAGAAATACTTGCGCACCTTAAATAAAGGCTGCGCAAGGGAGTTTAACATTTATCATTAAACAGAGAAAAAAGGAGGAAATATTAAATGGATACACTTCTGTCAGGAGTACAGTATGTTTTAAACTTGGGGCCTACAGTTATTTTGCCTATTATGATTTTCTTTATTGCATTAATTTTCCGAGTACCAGCAAAGAAAGCGCTTCGTTCAGCGATTACGATTGGTATCGGGTTTGTAGGTATTAACCTTGTTATTAGTTTACTATCTAATAACTTAGGTCCGGCAGCGCAACAAATGGTTGAGCGTTTTGGACTGAATTTAACAATTATTGATGCAGGTTGGCCAGCAGCAGCCGCGGCTTCATGGGCTTCTCCAGTTGCAGCGATTCTAATTCCAATCTGTTTGGTAGTCAACTTAGCACTTATTTTCTTCAAAGTTACGAAAACACTTGATATTGATATTTGGAACTACTGGCACTTTATCGCAGCAGGTGCGACTGGTTATATCGTAACTGGTGGTAACTGGTGGTTCGCGATTCTTTGTGCGATTATCTATGAAGTTGCTGTTCTTTGGATGGCAGACAGAACACAACCTATGGTAGAAGAATTTTACGGCTTAAAAGGGATCTCCTTACCAACAGGTTCTACAGCAGCATTCGGTTTCATCGGTATTCCGGTTGGTTGGCTAATCGCTAAAATCCCTGGTATTAAAAACATCCACGTTGACCCAGAAACTATCCAAAAACGTTTCGGTATTTTCGGGGAACCAATGATGATGGGTCTTATTCTAGGTATTGCAATCGGTATTCTTGCAGGCTATGACGTTGGGGCAGTTGCACAACTTGGTATGTCCATGGGTGCGGTAATGTTCTTAATGCCTCGTATGGTTAAAATTTTAATGGAAGGTTTAATTCCAATTTCAGAATCCGCTCGTGATTTCATGAAATCTCGTTTCAAAGGCCGCGAACTTTATATCGGGCTTGATGCAGCACTTTCAATCGGTCACCCAGCGAATATTTCTACTGGTTTAATCCTTGTTCCAATCACTCTTTTCTTAGCTGTTATCATTCCTGGTAACAAAGTACTTCCTTTTGGTGACTTGGCAACTATTCCATTCTACGTATCATTCGTAGTAGCATCTCGTAAAGGTAACATTCTTCACTCTGTTTTAGCTGGAACTGTAGTTATTGCACTAGCGCTTCTTATGGCAACTGACTTCGGTCTTGTTCATACAGAAATGATGAAAGGTGTTTACGAATTCCCTAAAGGAGCAACACAAGTTAGTACACTTGATATGGGTGGTAACTTCTTTAACTGGGCTATTCTTAAATTCTCTCAAGCTTGGGCAGCTATTTTCTAAGTTTTGTCTTAATGATATAGAAGAGGTGATAGTAACATGAGAGCAGCTGTGTTATACGAGAATAATGTAATAAAAGCAGAACAAATTGATGAAGCGACTTGTGGGAAAGATCAAGTTCGTGTTGAAGTAAAAGCAGTCGGCATCTGTGGATCGGATATTCATAAAATGCAGACTCGCTGGAAATACCCACTGCCTGCTGTAATGGGACATGAATTCGCAGGTGTAGTTACAGAAATTGGTAGCGAAGTAACAAATGTAGCTATCGGTGACCGTGTTGCAGGGATTCCGCTTGAGCCTTGTATGGAATGTAATTATTGTAAAGCAGGAGACTTCGCACTATGCGACAACTACCGGATGGTGGGATCACATTTCCACGGCGGATTTGCTGAAAATGTCGTAATGAAAGCAGACAATGTCATTTCTATCGGTGACCTTGATTTTGAAGAAGGTGCAATGATTGAACCACTTGCTGTATCAATGCACGGGGTACTTGGTATTGAACCGAGACTTGGCGATACGGTCATTGTCTTCGGGATTGGAACCATCGGAATCTTGGTTGTACAATGCTTACTTCTTGCAGGCGTGAAAGATATTATCGCCGTCGACATCAGTGATAAAAAGTTAGCAGATGCGCGGGAATTTGGTTGTAAATATACCATTAATCCTAAAAATGAAGACTTAAAAGAACGCGTTTTTGCTTATACAAATGGTCTTGGAGCTGATATCGCGCTCGAGTGTGCTGGTTCAAAAATAACGCAAGAACAATGCCTTCTTGTAACGAAGAAAAAAGGTAAAGTTGGTTACTTAGGAATCGCCTACGCAGATGTACTTTTACACGAAGAAGCTTTTGAAAATATTTTTAGACGTGAACTTACGCTTAAAGGTTTTTGGAATTCTTACTCAGCACCATTTCCAGGTGAGGAGTGGCGTACGTCGATTGAATTCGTAAAACAAGGTCGAATTAAGCTGAAACCACTAATTTCGCATCGTTATAAGCTAGAGGAAACGAAAGAAGCTTTTGATATGATTCTTTCCAGAGAGCATGATTATAACAAAGTGATGATATTGCCGCAGAAAGGTGACGATTAATTTGAAAGCAGTAGTAAAAACAAACCCCGGATATGATCAAATGGAGCTAAGAGATGTAGAAGAACCACAAGTCTATGGCGACAAAGTAAAAATCAAAGTAGCTTTTACTGGTATTTGCGGATCAGACATCCATACGTTTAAAGGTGAATACAAAAATCCAACAACTCCCGTTACACTGGGACATGAATTTTCTGGTGTCGTTGTAGAAGTTGGGCCAGATGTAACGAGTATCAAAGTGGGAGACCGCGTCACAAGTGAAACGACTTTTGAAACTTGTGGAGAATGTATTTATTGTAAGGAACGTGATTACAATTTATGTAGCAATCGTCGTGGTATTGGTACGCAAGCAAATGGTAGTTTTGCAGAATTTGTTTTATCTCGCGAGGAAAGTTGTCACGTGCTTGATGAACGTATATCGCTCGAAGCAGCAGCACTAACAGAACCACTTGCATGTTGTGTGCATTCGGCGCTTGAAAAAACAACGATTCGTCCAGATGACACAGTACTTGTTTTCGGACCAGGTCCAATTGGTTTGTTACTAGCTCAAGTTGTGAAAGCGCAAGGGGCAACGGTGATTATGGCAGGGATTACCAAAGATAGCGACCGCTTACGTCTAGCAAAAGAACTTGGAATGGACCGGATTGTCGATACTTTAAAAGAAGACTTGGCTGAAGTTGTGCTCGGCATGACAGATGGTTACGGAGCTGAACGCGTATTTGATTGTTCCGGCGCAGTACCAGCAGTGAACCAAGGATTACCTCTAACGAAGAAAAAAGGCGATTTTATTCAAGTAGGACTTTTTGCCGAAAAGAAAAATGCGATTGATGAAGAATCCATTATCCAACGTGAAATTGCTTATATTGGTAGCCGTTCGCAAAAACCATCTTCATGGATTTTAGCGCTCGACTTACTTGCTAATGGCAAAATCAATACGGATAAAATGATTACCAAAGTATACGGCTTAGATGACTGGCGCGAGGCTTTCGAGGCAGTTATGGCAGGAAATGAAATTAAAGTATTAGTGAAATCTTAATAATGGAGGATGGGCTGTATGAAAAAACATCAAAAAAAGGATAACCGTGCAAACGAATCCAAAGCTTCTCGGGCTCAGATGTTTACAGTAGTCATCCTTAGAAATGAGCCGAGAACATATTCGCGTATGTTCTCGGTTCCATTTCATTATAAGACGTTAAAAGAAAAAAATCTATTAATGAAGGTGAAATTAAATGAAATTAACAATTGGTTGCGACCACGGCGGACGTAGACTAAAAGATGCCATTGTGAAACATTTACGTGAAAAAGATATTGAAGTTGTTGATATTGGAACATATACAGACGAAAGTGTCGATTTTCCGTCTTATGCGGAAGAGGTCGCGAATCAAGTAGTAAGCGGACAAGCTGATCTTGGGATTTTGTGCTGTGGAACTGGAATTGGTATGAGTATTGCTGCGAATAAAGTCGATGGAATCCGTGCAGCAGTTGTTTCTGATACTTTTTCCGCGCGTGCCACTCGTGAACATAATAATAGCAATGTTCTCTGCCTAGGCGAACGTGTTATCGGCGAAGGATTAGCACTTTTACTTGTGGATACTTGGCTTGAGGCATCATTTGCAGGAGATCGCCATAAACGCCGCTTGGATAAAATTACTGAACTTGAAAGAAAGTGAGGATGAACATGAGGAAAATAGCCGCTTCAATTATGTGTGCAGACCAACTACATTTAGGTGAAGAGCTCCGGCGCCTCGAATCTGCTGGTGTGGAACTACTACACTGCGATGTGATGGATGGTATATATGTGAATAATCTAGCACTAGGTCCAGAATATTTGGAAATAGTACGAAATAACACAGAAATCCCCTTAGACATACATTTGGCTACGATTACCCCACTTAAATATATTGACATGTATGCCACTGCGAAACCTGAATATATCTCGTTTCATGTGGAAGTAGCAGAAGATGTGTCAGAAGTAATCCAGAAAATCCGTTCTTACAATATTAAACCATCGATCGCGATAAATCCGGAAACCCCTATTGAAGCCATTTATCCGTATTTAGATGAGGTCGAAATGGTGTTAATGATGACGGTAAATCCAGGTTTTGCAGGGCAAAAATTCCAAACAGATGTATTACCAAAACTGCATGATTTAAAAGCAAAACTAGCTGGGAAAGTCCATGCGCCGCTCATTGAAGTAGACGGCAATATTAATAAAGAAACAGTAGGCTTGATGCGAGATTGTTTACCAGATATTTATGTACTAGGCACATCCGCGTTATTTCATGACCGAGATAAAACGAGTTATGCAGAAAGACTAGTACACATTTGGTCAGACGCAGAAAAGTATGTGTAATAAAGCACAAACAATTTGAGGGAGATGACAGTTTTGAAAAAAACATTAGATAGACAAGCTGTGGACACGATTCGTTCGTTATCCATTGATATGATTGAGAAAGCAAACTCAGGGCACCCAGGAATGCCGATGGGAGCAGCTCCAATGGCGTATATGCTATTTGCAAAACATTTAGTATTCAACCCAGCCAACCCAGAATGGTTTAACCGCGATCGCTTTGTTTTATCAGCAGGACACGGGTCCGCACTACTTTATAGTATGCTTCATTTATTTGGTTATGATGTAAAAATGGAGGACTTAAAACAGTTCCGTCAATTAGATAGTTTGACACCAGGACACCCTGAATTTGGATGGACTGCGGGAGTTGATGCAACGAGTGGCCCGCTTGGACAAGGGATTGGTATGGCGGCTGGAATGGCGCTTGCAGAGTCTCATTTGGCGGCGGAGTATAACCAACCTAATTATCCAATTGTCGACCATTACACATATGCGATTTGCGGTGACGGTGACTTGATGGAAGGTGTGGCATCAGAAACAGCCTCACTTGCAGGGCATTTAGGACTTGGAAAATTAATCGTATTGTACGATTCCAATGATATTTGTTTAGATGGCGATTTAAGTGCAACGTTCAGTGAAAATGCAGCAGATCGTTTCCGTGCATACGGCTGGCAAGTTTTACGCGTAGAAGATGGCAATAATTTAGCGGCAATTCAAGAAAAAATTGTTCAAGCAAAATTAGAAACATCAAAACCAACGCTAATCGAAGTGAAAACAGTCATCGGTTACGGCGCGCCAACAAAAGCAGGAAGCTCTGCAAGTCACGGTGCTCCGCTCGGTGAAAAAGAAGCGAATGGTGCGAAAGAACATTATGAATGGGCAGAAGAACCTTTCACAGTACCAGCTGAAGTTCGTGATTATTTAAGAAATTACAAAGCACGCGGGGAAAAACTAGAGGGCGCTTGGAACACAATGCTCGCTAATTACAAAAAAGAATTCCCAGAACTTGCAAGTCAATTAGACCGCGTGTTAGCGGGAGAAGTAGCTGCCGATTGGAACGCTAATTTGCCAACTTTTGAAGCGGGCACAAATGTTGCAACACGCTCTGCTTCTGGAAAAATGATTAACGCAATTGCAGCCGAATTACCGGAACTGTTCGGGGGATCCGCTGACTTAGGTTGCTCGAACAAAACATTTATTGATGCGAGCCCAGCATACAGCATTCAAGACCCAGCTGGTAAAAATATCTGGTTCGGTGTGCGCGAATTTGCGATGGGAGCAATGTTAAACGGAATGGCGCTTCATAGCGGTTTACGAGTATTTGGCTCCACTTTCTTCGTCTTCTCAGACTATGTGCGTCCAGCAATGCGGATGGCTGCTTTAATGCAACTCCCAGTAACGTATGTATTCACGCATGACAGTATCGCTGTAGGTGAAGACGGCCCGACACATGAACCAATCGAACAACTAGCCTCGCTCCGTGCCATGCCAGGCCTAACAGTTATCCGCCCAGCCGATGCCAAAGAAACTCGCGCTGCTTGGGAAATTGCTGCAACTAACACGCACGGTCCAATCGCACTTGTACTATCACGCCAAGACTTACCAGTACTTGAAAATGCACAAGAAGAAGTAGATGCAGGTGTAGATAAAGGTGCTTATATCGTAGCACCAGCAAATAGTTCCAAACCAGACGCTATCATTATCGCAACAGGATCCGAAGTGTCCCTTGCAATTGAAGCGAAAGCCGAACTTGCGAAAAAAGATATCGACGTTTCCGTTGTTAGTTTATCCAGCTGGGAACGCTTTGAAAAAACAACCGATGCTTATAAAGAAAGCATTTTACCAAAAGAAGTCACAGCGAGATTTGCGATTGAAGCTGGAGCAACATTCGGTTGGAAAGAATTTATTGGGTCAGAAGGCGATATGTTAGGAATCAATCACTTCGGCGCATCTGCCCCTGCGAAAGATTTGTTTAACGCTTATGGCTTCACGCCAGAAAATGTGGCGAATCGTGTAGAAGCTATGATTGCGAAAGCGGGTGTGCGCGTATGACATTCGTAGCGCCATCTTTACTTGCAGCTGATTATATGAATATGGCAAACTCCATTAAAGAAGCAGAACAGGCCGGAGCTGACTACCTTCATATCGATGTCATGGATGGACATTTTGTGCCGAACCTGACGTTTGGAATTGATATGGTCGAACAAATTGGCAAAACGGCGACTATCCCACTTGATGTCCACTTAATGCTCTCAAACCCAGAAAACTACATTGAAAAATTTGCAGCAGCTGGGGCGCACATTATTTCCGTGCATATCGAAGCCGCACCGCACATCCACCGCGTCATTCAACAAATTAAAGCAGCGGGATGTAAAGCGGGAGTCGTGCTTAATCCGGGAACTCCGGCGAGCGTGCTGGATGCTATTTTGGGCGACGTAGATTTAGTTTTACAAATGACAGTAAATCCTGGATTTGGCGGACAATCATTCATTGATTCAACGATTGAAAACATGCGCTATCTGGATAATTGGCGCCGAGAAAATAACGGCAGCTATGTGATCGAAGTAGACGGTGGCGTAAATGCCGAAACCGTAGAAAAATGTAAACAAGCCGGCGTAGATGTCCTCGTTGCCGGATCGTACTTCTTTGGAGCAACAGATAAAGTAGCTTGTATTAAAGGATTAAAAAAATAAAACATGAAAAAACTAGGTTGCCTAAAAAGCGCCTAGTTTTTTTCTATTATATGGAAGCTATTTTTTAATTGATACATCCCCCGCACTAGCTTATACTTAAATAAATACGACAACGAAAAGGAAGAGATATATGACACAACTAGCATTTCGAAACGGGACAGAAAAGGACACGAAGTTAATTCTTCGTTTTATTACCGAACTTGCAATTCATGAAGGCATTGAAAAAGATGTAGTAGCAACCGAATCCGGCCTACACAAAGCCCTTTTTCAAGAAAAGTCAGCCGAAGTAATTATCGCTGAATACCAAGGTGAGCCAGTTGGTTTCGCACTCTTTTTCCATAATTTTTCCACATTACTTGGCAAAAAAGGCTTATACTTAGAAGACCTTTACATCATTCCAGAAATGCGCGGAAAGGGCTTTGGGACACAATTTTTCAGCTATTTATCCAAACTTGCCCTAGCACGTGATTGCGGTAGATTTGAGTGGTGGTGCCTAAATGAAAACAAATCAGGCATGGATTTTTACGAAAAAATTGGCGCAGAAAAAATGTCAGAATGGACCGTACATAGGCTCTCTAAAGCCGAAATGGAAAAACTAAGCAACCTATGAAAGGATGAGATTTAAATGAAATGGGATAAACTATTAAATGACAAACGCCGCCGCGAATCCGGTGTCACTCGCTCGAAAAACACCGACGTACGTAGCGCTTTTGAAAACGACTTTCAACGCATCGTTATGAGTGCGTCATTTCGCCGTTTACAAGATAAAACCCAAGTATTCCCACTAGAAAAAAGTGATTTTGTGCGGACACGACTAACCCATTCAATGGAAGTAAGTACAATTGCAAAATCAATGGGAAACATGGTTACACACACGATTCAAGAAGAAAAATTAGACAAAGATTTTACAAAAGATCATGCGGACAAAATCCCGGAAATCCTTGCTTGTGCAGGACTTTTACACGATATGGGGAATCCGCCGTTCGGTCATTTTGGCGAAGAAAGTATCCGTGAGTGGTTCCGCGACAATTTAGCAACCATCACTTACAAAAATAAAAGCCTAGCAGAAATCTTAACACCGCAAATGAAAGAAGACTTTTACTACTTTGAAGGTAATGCGCAAGTGCTCCGCGTAGTTTCCAAACTGCATTATCTTTTCGACCAATACGGCTTAAACCTAACATTTGCCACTTTAAACGCGGTCATCAAATACCCAGTTTCTTCCTTAAAAGTAAATAAAAAACAAATCAAAAGCAAAAAACTAGGCTATTTTTACGCGGATGAATCACTTTTTAATGAAATAACAACAGCAACAGAAGCGCTTGATAACCGTCATCCGCTAACCTACTTACTTGAAGTAGCAGACGACATCGCGTACCTAAATGCCGACCTAGAAGACGGCGTGAAAAAAGGCATCGTCAACATCACGCAAATCTTAAAAGGTTTTGAAGAAGTAGAAGAGCATAATAAAGTAACTGCCGCGTGCTACAACGAACTCAAGAAAAAAAGCGAGCGCTACGAAGGACAAGAAGAAAGTTTCATCGTACAACAATGGCTAGCATCGAACGTCCGCGGCCAATTAATCAATCGCTCACTCGAAGTGTTTTACGAAAACTACGACGCAATCATGGCAGGCACATTCAACGATTCGCTCATTGATGCTTCGAGCGCCGAACAACTCGTACAAATTTTACAAAGCCTATCATTCACGTATATTTACCAAGACAAAGGTATCGTTGAATCCGAAATCGCCGGCAACGAAATCATCTCCAAATTGCTTGAAACGTTTATTCCAGCAGTTATCTACTATGATAGCGAAACCCCAGAACGCCAAACAGCCAAAGATAAACGCCTACTAACCTTGATTTCCGACAACTACCTAGGCTGCTACCGCAAAAACGCAGAAGGCGAAAGCGAAACAATGAAACTTTACTTGCGATTACTTCTCGTAACAGACTTCATTTGCGGCATGACCGACAGCTACGCGAAAGATTTATATCAACGTTTGAATGGACTAAGCTAATTAACTAAATTTCAAGTAACACCTTGACATCTAAACCTCAAGGTGTTACTATATTCAAGGTGCCTCTACTATAAACAGAGGTCTGAAAATAAAACAGCGTTGTAGGTCGAACTTACAGCCATTTTATTTTACCGAAAAAATGAACCACCTGGATGTGTGGAACTACTAAATAAGGAAGGAGGAATTTATCCCATGCCTACAATTAACCAATTAGTACGCAAACCTCGTCAATCTAAAATTAAAAAATCTACATCACCTGCTTTGAACAAGGGCCTAAACAGTTTTAAAAGAGAACTAACAGACGTTAACTCTCCGCAAAAACGTGGCGTATGTACTCGTGTTGGTACCATGACTCCTAAAAAACCTAACTCGGCGCTTCGTAAATATGCCCGTGTACGTTTGAGTAATGGTATTGAAGTAACAGCTTACATTCCTGGTATTGGTCACAACTTACAAGAACATAGTGTTGTTCTTATTCGTGGTGGACGTGTAAAAGATTTACCAGGGGTACGTTATCATATCGTTCGTGGAGCGCTTGATACAGCTGGTGTTGAAAATAGAGGACAAAGCCGTTCTAAATACGGTACGAAAAAACCTAAAAAATAATACTTATAAAATATGAAAGGAGGATATCCGATGCCTCGTAAAGGTCCTGTTGCTAAACGTGACGTGTTACCAGATCCGATTTATAATTCGAAACTAGTAACTCGTTTAATTAATAAAATGATGGTTGACGGAAAACGTGGAAAGTCTCAAGCTATCCTATATTCCGCATTCGATATCATTGCACAAGAAACTGGTAAAGATCCGATGGAAGTATTTGAACAAGCTATGAAGAACATTATGCCTCTTCTTGAAGTTAAAGCTCGCCGTGTAGGTGGTGCTAACTATCAAGTACCTATCGAAGTACGTGCTGACCGTCGTTCTACTCTTGGTCTTCGTTGGTTAGTAAATTATGCTCGCCTTCGTGGAGAGAAAACAATGGAAGTACGTGTTGCTCGCGAAATCATGGATGCTGCCAATAATACTGGTGCTTCTGTTAAGAAACGCGAAGATACACACAAAATGGCTGATGCTAACAGAGCGTTCGCTCACTATCGTTGGTAAAAAAATCACTAACAAATTCCAGGCGTATTGCCTGAAAAATTGTTTTATGGAAGGAGAAATACAACATGGCTAGAGAGTTCTCCTTAGAAAAGACTCGTAATATTGGTATCATGGCCCACATTGATGCGGGTAAAACTACCACTACTGAACGTATCCTTTTCTATACAGGGCGTATTCACAAAATTGGTGAAACCCATGAAGGTGCTTCTCAAATGGACTGGATGGAGCAAGAGCAAGAACGTGGTATTACTATCACTTCTGCTGCGACAACAGCTCAATGGAAAGGCTACCGAGTAAATATTATCGATACACCAGGACACGTAGACTTCACAGTTGAAGTTGAACGTTCGCTTCGTGTACTTGATGGTGCTGTTGCGGTTCTAGATGCACAATCTGGTGTAGAACCACAAACAGAAACAGTTTGGCGTCAAGCTACTACTTACGGGGTTCCTCGTGTAGTATTCGTCAACAAAATGGACAAAATCGGCGCAGACTTCCTATATTCTGTAGGTACTTTGCATGAACGTTTGGCTGCCAACGCGCACCCAATCCAACTCCCAATCGGGGCCGAAGATACATTTGAAGGTATCATTGACTTAATCGAAATGAACGCGTTGTATTACGAAGATGATTTAGGAAATGACCCTCATATTAAAGAAATTCCAGCTGATCTGAAAGACTTAGCAGACGAATACCGCGGTAAATTAGTGGAAGCAGTTGCTGAACTTGACGAAGAGCTAATGATGAAATACCTAGAAGGCGAAGAAATTACAAAAGAAGAACTTAAAGCTGGTATCCGTAAAGGAACACTTAACGTTGAGTTCTATCCTGTAGTTTGTGGTACAGCATTCAAAAACAAAGGTGTTCAACCAATGTTAGATGCAGTACTTGATTACCTTCCAGCACCAACAGATGTTCCAGCTATTAACGGCGTATTGCCTGATGGAGAAGAAGCTGCTCGTCACGCTGATGATTCAGAACCATTCTCTTCCCTAGCATTCAAAGTTATGACTGACCCTTATGTTGGACGCTTAACTTTCTTCCGTGTTTATTCTGGTACTTTGAATTCCGGTTCATATGTACAAAACTCGACTAAAGGTAAACGTGAACGTGTTGGACGTATCCTTCAAATGCACGCTAATCACCGTGAAGAGATTTCGATCGTATACGCTGGTGACATCGCTGCTGCCGTAGGACTTAAAGATACAACTACTGGGGACACTTTATGTGATGAAAAAGAACAAATTATCTTAGAATCCATGGAATTCCCAGAACCAGTTATCCAAGTCGCTATCGAACCTAAATCGAAAGCTGACCAAGATAAAATGGGGCAAGCTCTTGCGAAACTAGCGGAAGAAGATCCAACTTTCCGTGCTGAAACTGACCAAGAAACTGGCCAAACTCTTATCTCCGGTATGGGTGAACTTCACCTTGACATCCTTGTTGACCGTATGAAACGTGAATTCCGCGTTGAAGCTAACGTTGGTGATCCACAAGTTTCTTATCGTGAAACATTCCGTAAATCTGCTCAAGTTGAAGGTAAATTCGTACGTCAATCCGGTGGACGTGGACAATATGGTCACGTTTGGATTGAATTCGGACCAAACGAAGAAGGTAAAGGATTTGAATTTGAAAATGCAATCGTTGGTGGGGTTGTTCCACGTGAATACATCCCAGCTGTACAAGCAGGTCTTGAAGGCGCACTAGATAATGGTGTACTTGCAGGCTACCCACTGATTGACATCAAAGCAAAACTTTACGACGGATCTTACCATGACGTCGATTCCAATGAAATGGCCTTCAAAGTGGCTGCTTCAATGGCATTACGTAATGCTGCTAAGAAATGTGATCCTGTAATCCTTGAGCCTATGATGGCTGTAGAGGTTGTTATCCCAGAAGAATACCTTGGTGATATCATGGGTAACATTACTTCCCGTCGTGGTCGTGTAGATGGTATGGAAGCTCGCGGTAACGCTCAAGTTGTTCGCGCATTTGTACCACTTGCAAACATGTTTGGTTATGCAACTCACCTTCGTTCAGGTACGCAAGGTCGTGGTGTATACACTATGCAATTTGACCACTATGAAGAAGTTCCTAAATCTATTGCTGAAGAAATCATTAAAGCTAATGGTGGAAACAACAAAGAAGATTAATTGATTTTTTTCGCAACATCAAGTATAACTTTAGTTAGAAGTATTACTTAGTTTAAATTTAAGCTAAGTAAAAAATAATTATTGAATTATCGAGGAGGATATTTTAAAATGGCAAAAGAAAAATTTGACCGCTCTAAACCCCATGTTAACATTGGTACTATTGGACACGTTGACCATGGTAAAACTACTTTAACAGCTGCAATTACAACTGTACTTGCTAAAAAAGGCTTTGCTGATGCACAAGCTTATGATCAAATTGATGGTGCTCCAGAAGAAAGAGAACGTGGTATCACAATCTCTACTGCTCACGTTGAGTACCAAACTGACAACCGTCACTATGCACACGTTGACTGCCCAGGACATGCCGATTACGTTAAAAACATGATCACTGGTGCTGCACAAATGGACGGAGCTATCTTAGTAGTATCTGCTGCTGATGGCCCAATGCCACAAACTCGTGAACATATCTTACTTTCACGTCAAGTTGGTGTTCCATACATCGTTGTATTCATGAACAAATGTGACATGGTTGACGATGAAGAATTACTAGAATTAGTTGAAATGGAAATTCGTGATCTATTAACTGAATATGAATTCCCTGGCGATGACATTCCTGTAATCAAAGGTTCAGCTCTTAAAGCACTTCAAGGTGAAGCTGACTGGGAAGCTAAAATTGACGAGTTAATGGAAGCTGTAGATTCTTACATTCCAACTCCAGAACGTGATACTGACAAACCATTCATGATGCCAGTTGAGGATGTATTCTCAATCACTGGTCGTGGAACAGTTGCAACTGGACGTGTTGAACGTGGACAAGTTAAAGTTGGTGACGAAGTAGAAGTTATCGGTATTGAAGAAGAAAGCAAAAAAGTAGTAGTAACTGGAGTAGAAATGTTCCGTAAATTACTAGACTACGCTGAAGCTGGCGACAACATTGGCGCACTTCTACGTGGTGTTGCTCGTGAAGATATCCAACGTGGTCAAGTATTAGCTAAACCAGGTTCGATTACTCCACACACTAACTTCAAAGCTGAAACTTATGTTTTAACTAAAGAAGAAGGTGGACGTCACACTCCATTCTTCAACAACTACCGCCCACAATTCTATTTCCGTACTACTGACGTAACTGGTATTGTTACACTTCCAGAAGGTACTGAAATGGTAATGCCTGGTGATAACATTGAGCTTGCAGTTGAACTAATTGCACCAATCGCTATCGAAGACGGTACTAAATTCTCTATCCGTGAAGGCGGACGTACAGTAGGCGCTGGCGTTGTTTCTAACATCAGCAAATAATATCTGATACGATTCAAACCGACAAAGTCATTTGGCTTTGTCGGTTTTTTTGTGCCTGAAATAAAAATTAACTTGAAAAATATCACATTTTCGCATAACCTTAAAGTAGACATATCTTTTTACCTTCTAGACCGAAATCAAGGAGGTAGGCCAAGTGGTACAATTTGATGCTAGAAATATGATGCTGCTCGAATCGCTCGTCGTGGCGAATGTATATCTTGCACCCGAGAAATTACAAGAAGAACTAGGAATTTCCAAACGAACACTACAATATGATGTTGAAAAAATTAATAAAGAATTAGATGATATAGGGCTTGATGGTATTCAATCCGTTCGTGGACAAGGTTATTATTTATTAGAAGATGAAAAATCGACAATTAAAGAAATCCTTGGAAATAGGGAAGCGAGCCACAAAGTCTTTTCAGCAAGTGAGCGTCGTATCCGTATTTTATTTTTTCTGCTTGTAACAGATGCGCGTGTAATTATTGATACAATTAATGCGTGCAATGAAGTTAGTCGTAACACTAGTTTACAGGATATTAAACAGTTAAAATTAGCGCTCAAACAGTTTAACTTAGAGCTCGCTTATGACCGGAAAAATGGGAATATGGTTCTTGGTGATGAACGTAGTATTCGTCAGTTTTTCATTCATTATTGTATGAATAACGAAGAAATAGCCACAGCAGACCAGTTACTCGATTTAATGAAAATAAATCCAATGATTAAAAATAAAGAACTTTTCCCACATTTAGATACAATTTTTGAAATATTAGTAGTGACAGAGAAAAAAATCGGTATTCGTTATACAGACGAGGTCATTGAACGAATCGGAATTATGATTTTCTTCTTTAAAGAACGAATGAAACGCGATTGTTATTTAAATGAGCACGAAGAACATGAAGTAGAATCTTTTAATATTGCTCAGGAAATTTACGAGCAATTACAGCAAAAAGAGCATTTTAAGATCAATCATGCGGAAATTACTTATTTAGGCAAACTTTTACTTGGCGCTAGTCGCTTGAATGATGATGCAGCTGTTGAAGGAAAGCTGGATATAATTGTTGAGAAAATTATTGCCGAATTTGAGCGCCTTGCTTGTGTGAATTTTGAAGACCACCGTAATTTAAAAAAAGATTTATTGCTCCATTTACAACCAGCATATTATCGGCTTAAATTCCAAATTGAATGGATTAATCCGCTGCGAACAGATATTAAGCAAAGTTATAGTGACGTGTATGAGATTACAAAAAAATCATTAGAACCACTAGAAGATTTACTCGGTGAAAAAATCCCCGAAGATGAGATAGCGTACGTAACGATTTTGTTCGGCGGTTATCTTTCTCGCAAAAACAATACTTTAGTTGAACGGAAGAAACTTTTAATTGTTTGCTCGAAAGGGGTAGGAACGTCGCGGATGATTGAGCGGCAACTTGCACAATTACTCGGTGAACGTGTTGAAATATTAGAACCAATTTCCATCCGTGAATTTGAAAAAGGGTTATACGCGCCAGACTTTATTGTGTCGACTTTGCCAATTATGGAACCGAAAGCACCAGTTTTCATCGTTAGTCCGATTTTGACTGAGGCGCAGAAGCAACAACTGATGAAGGCGATTGCCCCGCACGTTTTGCAAAAGGATTCGGATGCGCGCATGTTGTCTTCTGTGCTTGATGTAGTGGATCAATATGCCAAAGTGGAAGACCGCGAAAAATTGGCGGCCAAGCTGAAGTCGGTATTGTTCCAAGTGCAATCGGACAGCCAACTTGAAAAATCGCCAACACTTGAAGAACTGTTGCCAAAAGAACGAATTATTTTTAAAGATAGTGTGGCGGATTGGCATGAAGCTATCCGAGTTGCGTCAAAACCACTACAACAAGAAGGCTATATATCAGGAAACTATCAACAAGCTATGATTGAAAACATTGAAAAGCTAGGACCATATATCGTTATTGCACCAGGGATAGCACTGCCACACGCGTCGGTGGATGACGGCGCATATCGAGTCGGAATGAGCTTACTGCGCTTAAATCAGCCAGTATCATTTTCAAGTAAAGCGAAGGATCAAGTGAAGTTAATTATTGTGCTCGCTTCCATTGACTCCTATACACATATTAATGCGCTAAGCCAGCTTACTAATTTAATTATGAAACATCACTTACTTGAGCAGATTGAACAAGCCGAATCAGCAGCAGAAATTGCCGCAATGTTAACAATAAAATAAGCGATAAAGCCAGTGAGGCAGTAAGATGCCGCGCTGGCTTTTTTGTACGCTCGCTAACAACGAAATGTAACAGTCTATTCTTTGCACTTTCGAAAAGAAAGGAATTGGGCTTTTTTAAACAGAGAGGCTACAGCTATAATAAGAGTGTAAGTTATTGATAGCGCTATCAATTAGTTAGAAGGGATGAAGAGATATGTCTTTTTTGGATAAAGAGCTTGTGAATCTGCACGGATCAGCTAAAAATGCTGATGAAGCTATCATGCAAGCAGGAGAATTATTAGTAAATGCAGGTTATGTGAGCGAACAGTACGTAGAAAAAATGGTGGAATCTTATCACGAAAATGGTGCGTACTTTGTTATTGCACCTCAAATAGCAATTCCTCATGCAAGGCCAACTGATGGTGTTGAAAACTCTGCAGTATCGCTTGTCGTACTAAAAGAAGGCGTGAATTTCGGACACGCCGCAAATGATCCCGTACGATTAGTATTCGGACTTGCAGCAACTTCAAGTGAGGCACATTTAAAAGTCATTCAAAAAATTGTCTCCTTGCTTAGTAACAGCGATAACATTGAAAAAATGATTCATTCAGAAGATTATCAAGCAATTGGAGAATTAGTGGAGGGATAACGATGAAAATTTTAGCAGTGTGTGGACTTGGTCAAGGAACAAGCCTAATTTTAAGAATGAATGTAGAAACAGTTTTACGCGACATGGGAGTAGACGCAGACGTAGAGCATATTGATGTATCAGCTGCGCGTTCGATGAATGTGGATATTATTGTAACAAGTCAAGAATTAGCAGAAACACTTGGAACAGATACAAGCGCCAAAGTAGTCATCGTCAACAACTATTTTGACAATGCAGAAATTAAAACGGCATTATCTGAAGCAATCAATAGTTAAATAAGACAAAAAAAGGTGGGAAAAAAATGGAGATTATTACGTGGATTGCCAATAACTTTTTTGGAACCCCAGCCATACTTTTAGGTTTTATCGTACTTCTCGGGTTACTTTTACAGAAGAAAAATTTAAGCCAAGTTATTAGCGGAACGTTCAAAGCAATTATTGGATTCTTAATTATTAACGCTGGTGCGGCTGTTATTACTGGTTCCCTTGGGATTTTTGAACCAATGTGGAAAGAAGTATTCGGACTTGAAACACCGCCACTTGCAGGGTTTTTAGGACAAGAAGCCTTTAATGCTAAATTTGGTAGTGCGGTAACGCTTGCGATGACACTCGGATTTTTAGTCAACGTATTATTAGCAAGATTTACACCATTTAAGTATATTTATTTAACTGGTCATATGATGTTCTGGACAACAACGATTTTTGCTGGGATTACTGTTCAAGCTGTCGGTGGAGATATTCCATTCTGGGGCCTTGTACTCTTCTTAGCGGTAATCATGGGTCTTTACTGGACATTACAACCAGCGATTACACAACCATTCCTACGTAAAATTACTGGAAATGATAACGTTGCATTAGGGCACACTTCTTCCAGTGTAGCGATTCTATCGGCTTTACTAGGAAAAGTATTTGGAAATAAGAAAAATGATGCAGAACATATTAATTTACCGAAAAAATTAGAGTTCCTACGTGACTCTAACGTTATTACAGCTCTTACAATGGGGATTCTGTTCGTAGTTGGTGCAGTGATTCTGATGGTGAAGAAAACACCAGGAGCAGAAAAATTAATCGCAGAAGCTGGAAATCAAAGCTTTATCGTATACTCCATCGTTCAGTCCTTTACGTTTGCAGCTGGTATCGCCATCGTTCTTGTAGGTGTGCGGATGTTTATCGGTGAAATCGTACCCGCCTTCAATGGTATTGCAACAAAACTTGTACCAGGTGCGAAACCTGCACTGGATGCGCCAATCGTTTATCCATATGCGCCAAACTCCGTAATTATCGGTTTCGTGGGTGCGTTCATTGGAGCGATTATCTGGTTAGTAGTACTTGGAAATACAGTTGGTTACGTGTTTGTGCCAACAATGATCGTTCTCTTCTTCCACGGGGCAGTTGCTGGTGTATTCGGTAACTCAACTGGTGGTGTGAGAGGAGCATTGATAGGTGGATTCCTAACGGCAACAGTTGTCGCCTGGGGTCAATATATCATGGTTACATTCTTTATTAATACGACTGTGCCAGATACAGCAATGTGGGCAGCCGACTCAGATATGTTTATCCTCGGCCCAATTGTCAGCATGTTAGCGAAGTTATTCTTTTAAGTAAAAATCAAAACCTCTTCCTTGTCTAGCATTCAAGAGGAAGAGGTTTTTTGAAAGGAAGTTTTAGAAAATGAGTTTTATTCGTACTTTTTATGGAGATATTGCCCCTGAACAACTAGGATTTACTTATTCACACGAGCACATCGTTTGTGTACCGGCTTACTGGCAAGAGCGGGATGCCGACGATTTACTTTTGGATGATAAAGAAAAATCACAACTTGATGTACAAGATTTCGCGGATTTAGGCGGAAAAACAATTGTCGATGCAACCGCGGTTGATTATGGCAGACGCGTCTTAGATGTGGCACAAATTTCCAAAGAAACAGGCATTCAAATCGTTGGAACAGCTGGTTTTAACAAAAGTTTCTTATGGGACGGAAAAATTAAACCAGAACTGAAGCCGATCATAGGCGATTTTGAAACATATTATGAATGGATTGAAAACACTTCTATAGACAAACTAACGGAATTCGTTGTAAATGAAGTCGAAAATGGGCTTGAAGGAACGCCGTATAAGGCCGGTCAGGTGAAATTTGGAACTGGCTACAATATGATTACACCTTTAGAAGAAAAGACGATACGCGCGGTTGCAAGAGCACATCACGAGACAAAAGCACCAATACATTCTCACACAGAAGCGGGAACGATGGCTTTAGAGCAAATTGAGATTTTAAAACAAGAAAATATCCCGTTAGAATACCTCTCTATTGGGCATATGGACCGCAACCTAGATCCGTATTATCACAAACAAGTTGCCAAAACAGGTGCATTCATGTCGTTTGATGGCATCGCAAAAATCAAATACGCACCAGAAAGCGCTCGGATTGCAGCGATTCTTTATCTAGTTTCGGAAGGCTTTGAAGATCAAATTTTAGTCAGTGGTGATACAGCGCGCAAAACTTATTATAAACATTACGGCCACGGACCAGGACTTGAATATATTGCCAAAAAATGGGTGCCACGCTTTATTGACGAAGCTAACGAAAAAGGCTTTGACGGAGAAAAATTAGTTAAAAAATTCTTCGTGGATAACCCGGCAAGATGTTTTACTTTTAAAAAATAGGAGGCGAAATCTGTGTTATATGCAGATGAAAATTCTTTTGATATTGGCGCAAAAATCACGAAAACAAAACCAGTCCTTTTGCCAATAGGAGCAGTTGAAGCCCACGGACCTCATTTGCCGCTAGGGACAGACAATATTTTAGCGTCAGAATATTCAGTGAAAATAGCGGCGGAAACAGATGGATTTGTGCTTCCCGTATTACCCTATGGCCAAGTTTGGAGTTTGCAAGATTTCCCGGGAAGTTTAACGCTATCAAATGAAACGGTAACGAAAGTAGTTGTAGAAATCGGTGAAAGTCTATATAAACAAGGATTTCGCCTGTTTGTCCCAGTGAGCGGACATCTTGGAAATATGGCGGCGCTAAAAGATGCAGCGCGCGAACTATATGCCAAATTTCCGGATATGATTATCTTGCACATTTTTTACCCAAATATCCAAAAACTTGCAATGGACGTGCGCGAAGGACAAGCAAACCATCATACCTATATTCATGCTTGTGAAATCGAAACATCCCTCATGCTTTACTTATCACCGGAAAATGCGGATATGAGTCGTGCCATTGATGACCCGCCAATTTTACCAATTGATGCGGATTTCACACCAACACCGTGGCAAAACTTCACCAAGACAGCAGTTTTAGGAGAAGCAACTTTGGCAACAGCAGAAAAAGGCGAATACTTAATCGAAAAAACGTTAAAAACATGTGTGGAGTTGATAAAGCTTGAACAAGAAAAAATTCGAAAATCTACCGAAATGGAATAATTTTGCGCTATTTAATTTTTTAGCGAAAGATAAAGAAAATAGCTTGGAAGTCATGGAAGCATCACGCGGTTTTGCAGTACCAGGAATCGTGGCGACAAACTATGAAACACCAGAAGAAGCTGCAAATGTGGTGAAAGAACTACAAACAACAGCTGAGGTCATCAGTGTTGGTCTTGGTGGTGGCGGCGACTGGCACAATTGGCGGGATGTTCTTCATATCGCGCGCCTCGTACCGAATAGTCATATTAACCAACCAATCGAAACAGCGGGATTAACAAATGACTTGCTTCCAGAAACATACACCAATGCACTCGTTCGACCAACCGGAAAAGTCGGGATTGTCAAACTATCTTCCGGCGACGAAATTACCGCTGAAGAAGCTGTCGATTATTGTCTATCCGCAAATATTCCTTCAATCAAATTTATGAGCATCGAAGGAACAAAGTATTTAGACGAACTTGTTTATTTAACAAAAGTTGCAGCGGAAAAAGGGATATACGGCATTGAGCCAGCAGGAGGGATTGGCGCCGAGAATATCCTTGAAATAACAACTGCCATCAAGACGACCGGCATTCCGTTTTTCATGCCACATATCTTTGGAAAAACAATTGATAAAGCTACAGGTCGCACTAAACCAGAAGAAATCGAGAAAATTTTTGCAGCTTTGGAGGGGAAATAAATGATTAATAACTATATCGATATTACGATTCGCTTATTAGAAAATATTCTTGATAATGAAGCTGATTATGTAAAAGAAGCAGGAGCGAAGGTAGCCGAGTCCATCGAAAACGACGGTGTGATCCATTTATTTGGCTGCGGTCACTCGCATATTTTAACAGAGGAAGTATTTTACCGAGCTGGTGGACTTGCTGCGATTCATCCGATTTTACACGAACCACTTATGCTTCACGAAGGTGCTGCGGCGTCATCCGTACTGGAGCGAAAAAATGATTATGCGAAAACGTTTATGGCAGAGGAAGATATTCGCTCGGGTGATGTGATGATTGTATTATCCACATCTGGTCGCAATCCTGTCCCAATAGATGTTGCTGAAATTGCCCGTGAAAAAGGCGCATTTGTCATCGTTATTACTTCATTACAATATTCAGCTAGCCAAAAATCACGCCACACATCTGGTAAACGCTTATCCGATACAGGTGACATTGTAATTGATAACGGCGCTGTTAAAGGGGATGCAGTATTAAAATCAGCTAACTTTGACATAGCATTCGCGCCGACTTCCACGGTAACTGGCGCTGTCATCTTGCAGTCCATTTTTGCCGAAGCGATTGAAAAAATGGTGAATGATAACTTCACACCACCAGTATTTATAAGTGGTAATGTCGAAAATGCCGATGAGCACAACCAAGCACTTGTTGATAAATACAATGAACGAATTCCGCTACTTGGAATGAATTTATAAAAATAGCGTCCCTAGGGTTTTTGTTTCCCTAGGGTTTTTTTAGTATAATAAAGTTAATAAGATTAGTGGAGGAATAATATGCTTACAACAAGAAAAGCATTATATTATTTAGATAAAGGAAAAACAAAAGAGGCGATTCATTTACTTGAAACTTGTTGGAATCAAAAAGTGACAGCCGAAAATAAAAGAGATATATTTACAGCAACGGTATTACTTAGCGATGTGCTCTACCAAAGCGGTGAACGTTTTCCAGAAATTTATCAAAAGCTCATGTCGATTTTAGAAGAGATGCAAGATTTAGAAGCAGTCGATTTCGAACGTGAAAAAGCTAAGCAAATTTTCGCCGAGTTAGATGAATATTTTAGTGAGGTCGGGACATTTTTCCAAGGGCATAGTTTAGCAGAGCTTTGGTTGAAGTTTGACTCTGAAAATGACTATAAAGATGTGTACCCTACGCCTCAAAGAGTGGCTGCAATCGAAGCAGAACTAGGATATAAGTTACCTAAATCCTATATCTATTTAATGCGTCATACACAAAATGGAGGCATAGTTTCAACGGGTTCTGTCCCTACGACAGAGCCAAGTTCATGGTCGGAGAATTGTGTAGCTATTACTGGCATTATGGGAATAGGAGACTGTGGAGTATCTACATTGAATGGTATGCACAACACAAATTTTTGGACAGAAGAGTGGGGTTATCCCGATGTTGGTTTAGCTATTGCTGATTGCCCATCAGCCGGACATGACATGGTTTTCTTAGATTACCGAAATTGCGGAAAAACAGGCGAGCCCGCAGTCGTTCATATTGATCAAGAAGGTGATTATAAAATACTTAAGCTAGCTGATAATTTTGAAGAGTTTATTTTGAGTTTGTACAGAGAGGAATGTTAATTCAAAAACAAGAAGGAGTGCGGCCGATGGATTCAGCATATGTATTTGATAGCGAACAAGCAACGAAATTATTAATGAAGAACTACGAGTTAGTAAAAACAAGTGGCGTTAGTTTTATTGATAAGCGGATTCGATTTCTGATTGCTCGCCTTTTTGCGGGAAATAATGAAATCGTTCAACCAGAAACATTCTATGAAATAAATAAAGAATTTAAACGACAACTAGGTATGTTTACAGCGTTAAATGGTAATGTTCGCGCATCGCTTGTTGGCTTACTGATGGCAAGTGATAACGCGAAACGGGATAGTGTTCGTCAAGTGATTTCCAATTACAACACACTCATCGAAGCCGGCTTTAAACGCACAGAATACACCTATTTCGCTGCTTACCTATTACTAGAATCAGAAAATCCAACACTAACAGCAAAAAAAGCCAAAACCATTCATCAACTTTTCAAAAAAGACCACCCATTTTTAACCAAAAGTGAGGACGTAACAACAGCTGTTTTCTTAGCTAATCTTAAAGAAAAGGATGTAGAAAAATTAGCTGAAGTCACAGAATACTATTTCCAAGAATTTGCCGCAAAAGGGTTCCGAAAAAATGATAGCTTGCAGTTTTTAGCTACAACAGGAACACTTTTATATGGTGAAAAAGACAGCAAATTTATTAGAAGAGTAGATAATGTGGTAGAAGAATTACGTCAAAAAGGTGTGAAAATCAAGCCATTACATTACTCAAGTATCGGAATTTTAGCATTTGTGATGGATGGTCGCAAAATTGACTCTGGCTTGGTGAACTTAATTGATGACTTGCAAAATCAACCTGGTCTGCGGTTTGGTCGCGAGTTTGTAACAGCACTGGCAATCAGTCTTTATACAGAAAAACAATCGGGTCAAATGAGCAAAGAACAATTAGAAGGATTAATGGTTAATGTGCATATTTTAATTGCGATGGAACAAGCAGCCGCAATGAGTGCAGCCGCAGCAGCAAGTGCGGCCGCGGCATCAAGTTAATAAAAAAACCTGGAAGCAGAATAAGTATGCTTCCAGGTTTTTTATTATTTTAAGGACTAACATAATAATCATTACTTTCTTTTGGAGGAACAGAACTACTTAAAACATAATCTTTTAAAAATGAATTAGGAGCACTATCCCATAAATCCATTCCAGCAGATTTAGGTGGAGCGATGCCTGCAAAGAAAGCCATGTTATTTAAAGCCATGGTATCGGCCATTTTTTCTTTATCAGTTTGACTATAGTTTTTATAAGATTCACTCGTCATTAAGTCCATCATAGCTTTATCATAACCACTATTATAAAAAGTCTCATAATCGTATGCATCAAAGTTAAGCAGATTTTTGTCTGATGTTCCAGTTTCTTTTGCCCAAGCTTCTATGTCTAATTTTTGAGATTGATAGGTGAATGTTTTGTTTTTTGCGCTGTAGGTAAGGTTCCCATATTTATGTGGATAGACGGAAAGAGCATTTGTTACAATATCAGTAATTTCTTTGCCGTCTGAACTTTTGGCAGATCGAATGTTTTGGGTGTGGATATGCCCACTCAAAGAAAAATTCATATTGCCAGCTGTCAGAGCATCGATTACTTGTTGATTGTAATTGATTGTGTAACCCTTTTGAATAACATCATTATGATCAGTTAAATTGTGGTGCATAACTGGAACAAGCGTCACGCCATTTTTTTTCGCTAAGGCGCTACATTCTTTAATCCAATCTAACGTGCCAGCTGTTAAACCGCCTTCTGTCGTTGGGGAGCCTTGCTGCATATTGGTTTTATAAATAGCTGTATCAAGCATGAGAAGCCAAACCTTGGGTGAAGGTGCTGCTAAATAGCTTAGCGAAAAATCATCTTCAGAAATAGTATCTTCGTAGCCAAAATGATTATAAATTTTGCTAAAATCTGCTGGTGATACAGTATCGGTCGGTAGTTGTTTGTCTTTCTCGAATTTTCGAGCCCATGGATTATTTATATCGTGATTACCGGGAACAACGAATACTTGGGTGCCTGTTTTTTCTACTTGCGCTAGTTTTTTAGCTAATTCTTCATGGCTAGTTTTTTCGCCATTATTAGTCAAATCACCGCTAATAATTAAAACGTCAGCCTTTTTAGTCTCAACATCTGCTAAGAAAGCCTTGGTTATTTCATCGCTATATGCCAATTGCTTTCCATCACCAGCGGCTAGATATTTTTGGAATGCCTGCCCGCCATCAGTGAGTGATGGCGCAAAATAATGAACATCGGTCGTTTCAATTATTGATAAATCACGGTCTTTTTCAATCGGAGCAGTAATTTTTTTCGTTTCTTCACTTGCAGAACTACAGGCAACTAAGGAAAAAGATAAAAGAATAGGTGTCACTATTTTAAAAAATCGAATCACGTTAAATCACGCTTTCATGTTTGTATTTTCACAAATTGAGGTAAAATTTAGAACAAAACTCGGTAAGCAAAGAGCAATGTTCTAAATGTATTAAATATCTCTATCTAATATGCTTTTCGTTAAGCGGTACATATCATCACGATACGCGCCAGCTGGTAGTTTTTTAATTTCACGAAGGGCTTTATTCGTATATTTACTTGCAAGTTTGAATGCCTGTTCGACACCCTTATATTTAGAAATAAGTGCTAAAACTTGTTCAGAAGCATCATCAGTCATATCTAGTTTTTGAGAAAGAAGCGGCTCAAATTCAGCCAAGTGACCTTTCATTGCATAAATTAGCGGTAGCGAATAAATACCTTGTTTCATATCATTTAAAACAGGTTTACCAAGACCTTCATCAGTACTTGTATAATCCAAGACGTCATCAATAATTTGGAAAGCCATACCAAGATAATGGCCGATATTATAACATTTCGCTACAGTCATGCGTGGTGCTTTACTGCCCGTTGCACCAGAGTAACAACTAAGAGCAAATAGTTGAGCTGTTTTGCCAGAAATACGCGATAAATATTCGCGAACTGTTACATCCATTTTATAACTTGTGCGCATTTGATCCAGTTCACCCATTAAGATTTTTTCGATATTTTTACTGTTAAATTCGATATTTTCAACGGAAGAAGCATGTGCGGAAAGAATCTTAAAACAAATACAGAATAAATAATCCCCTGTATAAACGGCATAATTACGACCATATTTTGAATGGATAGTAGGGATGCCGCGACGTAATGGTGAATCATCAACGACATCATCATGAATCAACGTCGCCATATGGAGCACTTCAAGAGCAGCTGCGATAGAAACCGCGCGTTCTTTATCAAACTCAGGTCCAGCTTGAGCAGATAACAGCGCAAAAGCAGGGCGGAGTAATTTTCCACCAGCATGAATTAAATCTTTCACGTTTTTCTCTACATGTTTATCGCGAATTTGAATGTTGCTTTCAATTGTTTGTAATACTTCTTGTAAATCTTTGGAAAGTGCAGGATAATCATCCCACATAGCATGAAGTTGCATATTGAACTCCTTTTTTTAAAATTATTTTTGTGCAGCTTGACTTTGTTTAGCATCAGCGAACATCCGCAAAGTTTGGACATTTTTCAGCAAGTAGTTTGCCGCAATCCCAACCGCGATTCCAGAAAGAATACCGATAAAAGATAATACAGGTAAATAAAGCATAACCGACCAAGTCCCCGCAATCCAACTTGCAATAACGAGTTGTCCGACGTTATGTAAAATCCCACCGGTAACACTAACCCCAATGATGCTCACGCGTTTCGGTCCAAGTTGTTGTACAAGCCACATCCCAAGAAAACTCAAGATAGCTCCCGCCGCACTATACATAAATGTTGAAATAGTCCCACCAAGCAAAGTGGACAACACCAATCTAATGCAGATAATCATAAATGTATCTTTTGCCGATAACGTATAGAGCGAAATACAAGTAATAATATTAGCAAGACCGAGTTTCGCTCCAGGAGCAAACGCAAATGGAAATGGAATGGCTCTCTCAAGTAAACTAATAACAACAGCTTGTGCAGCCAGTAGCGCTATATATACTAATCGTCTGTTTTTTGTCATAAAAACACTTTCCTATCTATTAGAGGATAAGGTCAGGAAGAGATAATTGGATCATCTGCATCACCTGAACTCCCGTCACTCGCTTTTACTTCAATCACTAACTTATGTGGAAGACAAACGACTGTATCACCTTGTTTATCAATTGCCCCAGTTCGAACGCAAACCTGATCGTTGCAATTAGCTTTACTGATTCGAATTTCTTCCCCCGAAACCTCAATCGTGTTAGTATGTCCATCTGGCTGTTTCACATCAAAGCTTTCAGTCCCTTTATGCCCAGTAAGCGTAACGGTTTTATATTCCTTACTATCAACCGAAATAACCGCAACAAGCTCTTTTTTTCCATTAGCTGGAGCAGGTTCATTCGCTTTTACATATGAAAAAATAGCAATCGGCAAAAAGGAAAGTATGCAAAGAGATAAAATAATTATAATATCCCAGCGTTTCACCATATAAAAGTACTTTTTCACCGCATTGCCTCCTTTCCAAATGTCATGTACAAATCCTATTTTAAAGGATAACGCCTAAATATAATAGGAAAAAGTTCATAAAAATAAACAAATAATAAAAACGGAAGCACCTCCTATGCCAAAACTGGCTTTTGGATGCACTCCCGATTTTTAATTTAAAATTTTAACTAGCTAATTTACTTGTCTCTGTAAACGGACCTCGGCTTACCGTACCACCAGTGACCAAGATGTTTTTGGAACCAAGGAACAGCCCAATAATCAAGACCGAATGTACGTCCAGCGCCATTTAGAAGTGCGATAGAAGCTGGTAACGCCCAGAATTTGTCCCAACCAAGCATAGCGCTTAGAGTGAACATTACTAGGAATCCAGCACTTCCGATACTTACAAGCCAAGTGAATAGACCAACTACCATAGCAAGACCAATTGCAAGTTCAACAAAAGGTACAACTTTTTGCATTACTAGAGCAACGTCAAGGTTTGGCATAAGAAGTTTCATAATCCATTCAAACCAACCAGGCATATGGCTAAGAATTGGTGTAGTTACGTTTGTCGCAGCGGCACCAGCAGCATCACCGGCAGCTTGACTAGCGCCAGATGTTGCAGCAGTTTGTAACCATTCAAAAGGCATTTTTGAACTAGTTGCTGTTAACCAAGAATCAGAACCAATACCATTAAATAGAGGTTTTAAATTAGTAATACTTACTTTATCCCATGTAGTTTCACCGTAGATTTTAGAAAGAGCTTCGTCAATCCAGAACCAACCTAGATATACACGTAAAGGAAGAACCCAAAGTACGTTACCGTAACGAGAAGTCCAACCACGGAAGATGTTACGGTGATCTTTAATGTGGAAGAATTCGTGCATAATATATTGCCACATGTAATAACCACTGCGAATACCAAAGAAGTAATAAAGGTTAACCATATGTTTCATTAAAATAGCGAACCAACCAGATAGATGCATGCCACCAAGGTGAGCAACACCGTATTTAGCCCCGATAGATACCATGACACCATGATATTTACCTTGGAATGGTTCTTTTTCGCCAGTACCACTCATTTCAACGATGATGCTTTTCGCTGCAGTTAATGCAGTTTGTTCAGCACCTTCAACGATTTGTGGAGTTGGCTTGCCATCTTCATCTTCAAAGTAAGCAAGGTCACCAACAACATACACGTCTTTAAGACCTTCTGCTTCCATATATTGATTTACTTTCAAACGTCCTGCACGAGCAGATTCCATGCCATAATCTTTTGTATCAGAGTTAGCACGAACACCAGCAGTCCAAATTAATGTACTTGTTGGAAGCTCTTCGCCAGATTTAAGAACGATGCTTTCAGGTTTAACTTCAACAATTGCAGCGTTTTTCATGATTTCAATACCTTTTTTAACCATGTAACGTTCTGCTTTGTCAGCGTCTCTTCTTTCAAGCATGTTTAGGATTGTTGGAGCAGCTTCTACTACAACTAGTTTAATTTCAGATGCGTCAATTTTGTTATCTTTAGCTAGACGATCTTTCCATTCTAAAAGTTCCCCAACCATTTCGATACCAGTAAATCCAGATCCACAAACAACGAATGTTAACATTGCTTTACGTTTTTCAACGTCTTGTTCGCGAGATGCTTTAGTTACTGTTTCTTCAATATGATTGCGTAATTTAACAGAATCTTCCCAAGACCAAAGTGTAAAGCCGTTTTCGCCAACACCAGGAGTCCCGAAATCATTAGGTTCGCCGCCCATACCAAGTACTAGGTAATCGAACGGATAGCTTCCGTGTTCTGTTGTTACAACTTTCTTATCGTGATCTACATGTGTCACGTTGTCAGTTACAAGATTAACTTTTGTTCTATTAAACAAACGACGTAAATCATATTGAATTGCAGTTGGTTCAACACGACCACCAGCAACCTCATGAAGTTCAGTCATCATTGTGTGGTACGAATGACGATCGATTAATGTAATATTGACGTCTTTGTCTTTCTTGTATTTCTTAGCTAATTTCTTAGCAGCGTGTACACCTGCATATCCTGCCCCAATTAAAACGATATTCTTTTCAGGCATATGCTTCCTCAACTCCTTGTAAGTTTATTCACAAAAATAAAATGAGTCCAAAATTCCCCACAGTATTATTATAACCTATCATAGTTTAACAGAAACCTCCTACTAATGTCTAGATAGTAAAGAACAATTCTAATCTAAAACCCGAAAAATAGGACTTTATACAAAATTTATATATTTGAGCAGGCTAAAAGTCCTTGTTTTATCTAGGTTGTTAGACATTTTTGTATGCTATTTTGCTAGAAAATGATGGTTTTACCCAAGTTTTATGTATCAATAGTCATTATTTTGAAAATTAGATGAATTATGTCTTTAGAATTACAGTAGACAAAAGCGCACGCTGATGGTATCATTTGTATTGTAAAAGTGATATCGCTTTCGCAGACTATCCGTTTGTGTTCACGTTATCACAAACAAGGTTTTAATAAAACAAAAGGTGGGAGCAAATATGAAATTGAAAAAAGTAGCAATGGGTATTACCGTAGTAATGGCTTCAAGTTTATTACTAGTAGGTTGCGGTAGTAACGACGACAGCAGCAAAGATAAGAAGAGCACAGACACAAAACAAACAGAAACAAAGAAAACAGCTAAAACAGATGGTACTATGACTGATGGTACTTACAAATTAGAAGAAAAGAATTTCGACGACAAAGGCTGGAAAGGTTTCATGTCAATCGAAGTTAAAGATGGTAAAATCACTAAAGCTAACTACGATTACAAAAACAAAGACGGCAAACTTAAATCTGAAGATGCAGACTACGAAAAAGCAATGAAAGACAAAGTAGGAACTGGTCCTCAAGAATACTTGAAACAATTAAGCGATTCCCTTGTTAAAGGACAATCTGCATCATCTGTAGAAGTAGTTTCAGGAGCAACTCATTCCTCTGACGCTTTCATCAATTATGCAAACCAATTAATTCAAGCAGCTCAAAAAGCTGATACAACTACAATTTCCATCAACAACCTAGCTAAAATGGAAGATGGAACTTATAAATTAGAAGAACAAAACTACGCACATGGTTACCGTGTAGTATTCAGCATGGACGTTAAAGATGGCAAAATCACTAAATCTGATTACAACTATGTTGACAAAGACGGTAAACTTAAATCAGACGACGCTGACTATGAGAAAAACATGAAAGCTAAATCTGGTACTGGTCCAAAAGAATACATCCCAGCACTTAATAAATCTCTAGTAGAGAAACAAGATGTTGCTGCAGTAGACACAGTTTCTGGTGCTACTAACTCTTCTAACCAATTCAAAATCTACGCAGCTCAACTTCAAAATGCTGCACAAAATGGTAACACTGACACTATCAAAGTGTACAACCTAGTAGAAGCTGAATAATTAGCACAATGAAAAGCACAAAGCGGCTGGCCCTAATTCTGGGGCTAGCCGATTTTTTTATCGCAAAACAGAGGAATTAAGCCTTTTTACTGTAGATTTATTCCTTTTTTTACGCTATAGTTATTCAAGTAAAGATCACGGATTAGAAAGGTGAAAAAGCTAATGAAGAAATGGAAAATAATACTTTCAGTTATCGTATTGGCACTTGTTGTGTCGGCATGCGGAAATTCTAATAACGATTCAAAAAAAGAACCAAGTGATTCTAAAACACTTTTGGAACAGCCTTACTCTAAAACTGATTTCCTAATGGGAACAGTAGTCACACTTAAAATCTATGACAAAGGCAAAGAAGACGTTCTAGACAAAGGTTTCGATCGCATTAAAGATTTAGCAGCTAAAATTACTACAAGCGATGCAGAAAAAACATCGGAAGTTGACAAAATAAATGAACAAGCTGGAAAAAAACCAGTAAAAGTTTCTAAAGATGTCTACTATTTAATCCAAGAAGGACTGAAATACTCGGAAAACTCTGGTGGTAGCTTTGACATTACCATTGGACCACTTACTTCTTTATGGCATATCGGTTTTTCTGATGCGCGCAAACCTTCGCAAGCAGAAATCGATGCAGTTTTACCATTAATTAATTATAAAGACGTAAAAATGAACGACGAAGAGCAAACAGTCTACTTGGAAAAAGAAGGCATGGAGCTTGATTTAGGAGCAATTGCAAAAGGGTTCATCACTGACGAAACATTAAAAGTGTTCAAAGATAACAAAGTAACTACTTCCATAATTGATTTGGGCGGAAATATTTATGTTCAAGGGAAAAATCCTAATGGCAATAAATGGAATGTTGGAATACAAGATCCGTTTTCTCCGCGTGGTAGTGTGATTGGGAAGCTTCCAGAATCTGATATGTCGATTGTAACTTCGGGCATTTATGAACGTTACCTAGAAGTGGACGGAAAAACATATCATCACATTTTAGACCCGAAAACAGGGTACCCGTTTGATAATGATATTGCTGGCGTGTCTATCGTATCTAAAAAATCTATTGATGGCGATGGCTTGTCAACAGCTACTTTCTCCAAAGGAATTAAAGGCGGAATGGATTACATTGAGCAGTTTAAAGGTGTAGACGCTATCTTTATTAGTAAAGAGAAAAAAGTATACGAAACATCCGGCCTAAAAGGGCAATTTGAATTAACAGATAAAAATTTCCAAATGGACACTTTGAAAAAATAAACCATTATATATAGAAGAAAGTGAGCAGACTTCTAACCGAGGTCTGCTCATAATAAGGTAGAGAGGGGTTAAAAAGGGGTTATGTCAATATCATCATTCCTGAAGTTGGTTGAAATCCAGACGAAGATAGCTAGCGTATTTCCGTTTATGTTAGGGACGCTATTTGTTGTGTATCAATATGATATGTTTAAGCCTATTAATACGTTGATATTTTTTGGCTCTATGCTAATTTTTGATTTAACAACTACCGCAATTAATAATTATATGGATTACCGTAAAGCCACAGATAATCATGACTACGACTACAGGACAACAAGCAACGTTATCGGGCAACAACAAATTCCAGAACGAACAGTTATTATTACTATTTTTCTGATGTTTTTCATTGCAACTGGTTTAGGTGTTTGGCTTGTTTTCCGCACTGATTTGCTAGTGCTATTAATTGGATTTGTATGTTTCTGTATTGGTATCTTGTATACATTTGGTCCTGTGCCACTTTCGCGTATGCCGCTTGGAGAGATTTTTTCAGGGGTTACGATGGGATTCGGGATTTTCTTCTTAGCTGTTTATGTAAATGCGTACGATGCCGGAATTGCGAATTTATTTTGGCAAGGAGAAATGGTAACCATCCAGTTCAATCTAATAGAAATCATCCGGATAGGTGTGGTATCCTTACCATGTATTTTCACGATAGCGAATATTATGCTAGCCAATAATTTGTGCGATTTAGATGAAGATATTAGAAATCATCGTTATACACTTCCTTATTATATAGGTAGAAAAATGGGCGTTCTTCTTTTTAATGCACTGTACTATGCGTCGTTTTTAGCAGTGGTTGTTTCGGTGTTTATTCATTTCTTGCACCCAATCATGCTAGTGTCGGTACTGGCTGTTTATCCGGTCTATCGTAATTTGGTTAAATTTAATAAAGAGCAAGTGAAATCAAAAACATTTGTTATTGGTATACGTAATTTTGTGCTGATTAATGCGGCTTTAACAATTTTAATGGCGGTTAGCGTTGTAATTCAACAATTGACGTGAGTGAAGGGGGCTTCTTTGAATGATAGAAAAACTGATATTAGGTCGTTTTGTTCCAGGGGAGTCCTTAATTCACGGGCTTGACGCGAGAACGAAATTGCTAGCTGGGTTTTATTACATTGGAATTTTATTTTTAGCGAATAATTGGTGGACATACGCTTTAATGGTCTTATTCACGCTAATGATTGTTCAAATGACGGGGATAAAGTTGAAAGTGTTCATAAAGGGAGTTAAACCGCTTATTTGGTTAATCTTATTCACCGTTGTGATGCAAATCCTGTTCGCGAGTGGTGGAACAATTTATTTTGACTGGGGTCCTTTTACAATTTCGTCTTTCGGTCTTTTGAATGGTGTTTTTGTGTTTTTACGCTTTGTATTAATTATTATTATGTCGACAGTCATTACTTTAACAACTACCCCGATGAACTTAACAGATGCAATTGCGTATATCCTTCGTCCTTTTGCAGTGCTCAAAGTACCTGTTAACGACATCGCCTTAATGATCTCCGTTGCGCTACGTTTTATTCCGACACTTATGGGTGAAACGGATAAAATTATGAAAGCTCAGCGCGCACGTGGAGTTGATTTTGGTGAAGGAAACTTATTCGAACAAATGAAAGTGGTTGTTCCGATTTTTATTCCGCTTTTCGTTAGTTCCTTTAACCGGGCCGAAGAGCTAGCCGACGCAATGGAAGCTAGAGGTTATCAGGGCGGGGAAGGACGAACTCGTTTTCGGATACTTCACTGGCACTTTGGCGATCTTGTTGCGCTAGGTGTCATGTTGCTTCTAACAGCTGGACTTATATTGCTTCGTACTTCTTAAAAACATTCGAATCATCGGATGTTTTTTTATTTTATTTAAAAACCAAAGAATACTGCTATGAAGCGTTTTTCGTCAGATAATAAACCGAGATTCTTCTATATAATAGCTTCTATGAAAATAACTTAAAACTTTTTTCAAAAAGCGGTTGATTACTACCCCTAACCCGTGTATAATAGATAAAGTGCAAATGGACAGGCATTGGTCTGCCCTTTTGACAACGAGCACCCCGGTATTGCCGGGAATGCCCATGTGATGAAGTGAAAGGTTGCTGACACACCCGGCCGCTTTGCCATGGCGGATGTTCAGGTAATTTTCACGGAGAATGTCTACTTTGAAAGTAGGCGAAAAGGAGGGAAAGTAATGGCAAAACAAAAAATTCGTATTCGTTTAAAAGCGTATGATCACCGTATTTTGGATCAATCAGCAGAAAAGATCGTAGAAACAGCGAAACGCTCAGGTGCTTCCGTATCTGGTCCGATTCCACTTCCAACAGAGAAGTCTATCTACACAGTCTTGCGTGCGGTCCACAAATATAAAGATTCTCGTGAGCAATTCGAAATGCGTACACACAAACGTTTAATCGACATCGTTAATCCAACACCACAAACAGTTGATAGCTTGATGCGTTTAGACTTGCCAAGCGGTGTGGACATCGAAATCAAACTATAATAAGAATATATTAAATTAACAGGAGGTGTGACTCATGACCAAAGGAATCTTAGGTAGAAAAGTAGGGATGACACAAGTTTTCACTGAAAACGGCGAACTTATTCCAGTAACAGTAATCGAAGCAGCACAAAACGTGGTACTTCAAAAGAAAACTGTTGAAACTGACGGCTATGAAGCTGTACAAATCGGTTTCGAAGATAAGAGAGCAAAATTGTCAAACAAACCCGAACAAGGTCATGTAGCAAAAGCCGATACTACTCCTAAGCGCTTCATTCGCGAATTCCGCGATGTAAACTTAGACGAGTATGAGATTGGTGCAGAAGTAAAAGTAGACGTATTCGCAGAAGGTGACATCATCGACGCGACAGGCGTATCGAAAGGTAAAGGATTCCAAGGTGTTATTAAACGCCACGGACAATCACGCGGCCCTATGGCCCACGGTTCCCGTTACCATCGTCGCCCAGGTTCAATGGGTCCAGTAGCACCTAACCGTGTTTTCAAAAATAAACTACTTCCAGGTCGTATGGGTGGAGAACAAATCACTATCCAAAACCTAGAAATCGTTAAAGTAGACGTTGAAAAGAACGTTCTTTTAGTAAAAGGTAACGTTCCAGGCGCTAAAAAAGCATTAGTTCAAATTAAAACTGCTACTAAAGCAAAATAATTCATTTGGAAAGGAGGACTAACGAATGCCAAAATTAAGCTTACTTAAACAAGATGGAACAAACGCTGGCGAAATTACTTTAAACGACACTGTTTTCGGTATCGAACCAAATGAAAAAGTTGTTGTTGACGTAATTTTGAGCCAACGTGCATCCCTACGTCAAGGGACTCATAAAGTGAAAAATCGTTCAGAAGTACGTGGTGGCGGACGTAAACCATGGCGTCAAAAAGGTACAGGTCGTGCCCGTCAAGGTTCAATCCGTTCCCCACAATGGCGCGGCGGTGGTGTCGTATTCGGCCCAACACCTCGTTCATATGCTTACAAATTACCTAAGAAAGTTCGTCGTTTAGCGATTAAATCGATTCTTTCTTCTAAAGTAAATGAAGAAAAATTAGTTGTACTTGAAGGTTTGACTTTCGATGCACCTAAAACAAAAGAATTTGCGGCTTTTCTTAAAAATATCTCTGTAGATACTAAGGCACTAATCGTAGTTGCTGGTGAAAGTGAAAATGTAGAATTATCTGCACGCAACTTACAAGGCATTACAGTTATTCCAGCTGAAAGTATCTCAGTACTAGAAGTTGCTAAACATGATAAGTTAATTATCACTAAAGCAGCTGTCGAAAAAGTAGAGGAGGTGCTCGCATAATGGATGCACGCGACATCATTAAGCGCCCAGTTGTAACTGAAGAATCTACAAGCATTCTCGACGATAAGAAATATACATTTGAAGTAGATACTCGCGCAACTAAAACGCAAGTAAAATACGCAATTGAAGAAATTTTCGACGTGAAAGTTGCTAAAGTAAACGTAATGAATTACAAAGGCAAACTTAAACGTATGGGCCGTTATGCAGGTTACACTAACAAACGTCGTAAAGCGATTGTTACTGTTACAGCTGACAGCAAAGAAATTCAATTCTTTGAAGTATAATTCGACTAACTTTAAATAATTCTAACGAGGAGGGGAAACAATGGCGATCAAAAAGTATAAACCTACCACTAACGGGCGCCGGCATATGACAAGTTCAGATTTCGCTGAGATTACTACAAGTACTCCAGAAAAATCTTTACTACGTCCTCTTAAAAAGAAAGCCGGACGCAATAACCAAGGTAAGTTAACTGTTCGTCATCACGGCGGTGGCCATAAACGCCAATACCGCGTGATTGATTTCAAACGTAACAAAGATGGTATTCCTGGACGCGTTGCAACGATCGAGTACGATCCAAACCGTTCTGCTAATATTGCTCTAATCAACTATGCTGATGGAGAAAAACGCTACATCATCGCAGCGAAAGGCCTTGAAGTAGGTCAAACAATTTATTCAGGAGCAGAAGCTGACATCAAAGTCGGTAATGCACTAGAATTAAAAGATATTCCAGTGGGTACTGTTATCCACAATATCGAAATGAAACCTGGTAAAGGTGGACAATTAGTACGTTCTGCTGGAACAAGTGCTCAAGTACTTGGTAAAGAAGGCAAATACGTATTAATCCGCTTAAACTCCGGTGAAGTTCGCATGATCCTTGCTACTTGCCGTGCTACAATCGGTCAAGTTGGTAACGAACAACACGAACTTATCAACATCGGTAAAGCAGGTCGTTCACGTTGGATGGGTAAACGCCCAACTGTTCGTGGATCTGTAATGAACCCGAACGATCACCCACACGGTGGTGGTGAAGGTAAAGCTCCAATCGGTCGTAAATCGCCAATGTCTCCATGGGGTAAACCAACTCTTGGATACAAAACACGTAAGAAAAACAACAACTCCGATAAATTTATCGTACGTCGTCGTAAGAAAAAATAATCGGATTAATAGATTGAATAAAATTGGTAGCAGGATAGCGAGGACAAGCGTTCTCAGCTTCCTGACTATGCGAAGGGAGGTTCCGTCATGGGTCGTAGTTTGAAAAAAGGACCTTTTGTTGATGACCACTTGATGAAGAAAGTGGAAGCAGCAGCAGAAAGCGAAAAGAAACAAGTAATTAAAACTTGGTCTCGTCGCTCCACGATTTTCCCAACTTTTGTTGGACAAACAATCGCAGTATATGATGGACGTAAACACGTTCCTGTTTATGTTCAAGAAGATATGGTAGGACACAAACTGGGCGAATTCGCACCAACTCGTACGTACCGCGGTCATGCGGGCGACGATAAAAAAACTAAACGCTAATTTGAGAGGAGGATATCCTAATGGCAAGTGAAGTTACAAGCGCAAAAGCCGTTGCCAAAACGGTTCGTATTGCTCCTCGCAAAGCTAGAATCGTCATTGATTTAATTCGAGGCAAGCAAGTTGGCGAAGCAATTGCAATCTTGAAGTATACTCCAAGATCAGCTTCCCCAATTATTGAAAAAGTATTAAAATCCGCTATTGCTAACGCAGAGCATAACTATGATTTAGACATTAACAACCTTGTAGTAGAGGAAGCATTTGTTGACGAAGGTCCAACACTTAAACGTTTCCGTCCACGTGCACAAGGTCGTGCAAGTGCAATCAACAAACGTACTAGCCACATTACAGTTGTGGTATCTGAAGTGAAGGAGGGATAATTCGTGGGTCAAAAAGTACATCCAATAGGTATGCGTATCGGTGTCATCCGTGATTGGGACTCCAAATGGTACGCGGAAAAAGATTATGCGGACTTCTTACATGAAGATTTACGCATCCGTGATTATGTTGCAAAACGTTTATCTGACGCTTCTGTTTCTCGCGTAGAAATCGAACGTGCAGCTAACCGTGTGAATATCACTATTCATACTGCTAAACCTGGTATGGTTATCGGTAAAGGTGGTTCTGAAGTTGAAGCATTACGCAAAAACTTAAACGAACTTACTCAAAAACGTGTTCATATCAATATCGTAGAAATCAAACGTGCTGACCTAGACGCAAAATTGGTTGCTGAAAACATCGCTCGTCAATTGGAAGGTCGTGTATCTTTCCGTCGTGCGCAAAAACAAGCTATCCAACGTACTATGCGTGCTGGAGCAAAAGGTATCAAAACTCAAGTATCTGGTCGTCTTGGCGGAGCGGATATCGCTCGTGCTGAACACTATAGCGAAGGAACAGTACCTCTTCATACATTGCGTGCCGACATCGACTACGCATGGGAAGAAGCTGACACAACTTATGGTAAACTAGGCGTTAAAGTCTGGATCTACCGTGGTGAAGTCCTTCCTACGAAGAAAAACAATGTGGAAGGAGGAAAATAATAATGTTAGTTCCTAAACGTGTAAAATACCGTCGTGAATTCCGCGGAAACATGCGTGGACGCGCGAAAGGCGGAACTGAAGTTGCATTTGGTGAATATGGTCTTCAAGCAGTTGAAGCTTCTTGGATTACAAACCGTCAAATCGAAGCAGCTCGTATCGCAATGACTCGTTACATGAAACGTGGCGGTAAAGTTTGGATTAAAATTTTCCCTCATAAATCTTACACTTCTAAACCAATCGGGGTTCGGATGGGTAAAGGTAAAGGTGCTCCGGAAGGTTGGGTAAGCCCAGTCAAACGCGGCAAAATTATGTTTGAAATCGCAGGTGTTCCTGAAGATGTAGCGCGTGAAGCATTACGTCTAGCAGCACACAAACTGCCGGTCAAAACTAAGATCGTTAAACGTGAAGAAATTGGTGGTGAAGCAAATGAAAGCTAATGATATCCGTGATTTATCCACTACCGAAATCCAAGATCAAGAAAAAGCTTTGAAAGAAGAGCTCTTCAACCTGCGCTTTCAATTAGCTACTGGTCAATTAGAAAACACCGCACGTATTCGTGAGGTTCGTAAAGCAATTGCCCGTATGAAAACAATCGTTCGAGAAAGAGAACTTGCTTAAAAAAGAATCGTAAGGAGGTTTTAATACATGGCTGACCGTAACCAACGTAAAGTTTATACTGGTCGTGTTGTATCCGATAAAATGGATAAAACAATTACCGTGGTTGTTGAAACGTACAAGAAACATGGTTTGTACGGTAAACGCGTGAAGTATTCTAAAAAATTCAAAGCGCATGATGAAAATAACATTGCAAAAACTGGCGATGTAGTTCGTATTTCCGAAACTCGTCCATTGTCTGCAACTAAACATTTCCGTTTATTAGAAGTTGTAGAAGAAGCAGTAATTATCTAAATCAAAAGTTAAAAATAGATTGTGAAAAGTTGCCGAGTGCAATTTTTCCGACCCGTTATTCTGGAAGGAGGGTGTCCTAATGATTCAACAAGAAAGTCGTATGAAAGTGGCTGATAACTCTGGCGCACGTGAAGTGTTAACTATTAAAGTGCTAGGTGGATCAGGACGCAAAACTGCTAACATTGGTGATGTTGTCGTGTGTACCGTTAAACAAGCAACACCAGGCGGCGTTGTCAAAAAAGGTGAAGTTGTTAAAGCAGTAATCGTTCGTACTAAGAGTGGAGCACGTCGTCAAGACGGTTCTTACATCAAGTTTGATGAAAATGCATGTGTCATTATCCGTGACGATAAAAGTCCTCGTGGAACACGTATTTTTGGACCTGTTGCTCGCGAACTTCGTGAAAACAACTTTATGAAGATCGTTTCTTTAGCTCCAGAAGTTCTTTAAAAATTAAGTTCCAAGAAATCAAGGAGGTGCTATACCAATGCATGTCAAAAAAGGTGATAAAGTAAAAGTTATTACTGGTAAAGATAAAGGCAAATCCGGCAAAGTGCTCGCAGCATTTCCGAAAAAGGACCGCGTACTTATCGAAGGAATCAATATGGTTAAAAAACATACTAAACCTTCCAACATCAACCCGCAAGGCGGAATCTTGAATGTTGAAGCACCAATCCATGTTTCAAACGTAATGCTAATTGACCCTAAAACTGGCGAACCTACTCGTGTAGGCTACGAAGTTAAAGGTGATAAAAAAGTACGCGTAGCAAAAAAATCCGGTGAAGTAATAGATAAATAATAGTCGTAGGAAGGAGGGAATATTACATGAATCGCCTTAAAGATCAATATCTTAAGGAAATTGTTCCTGCTTTAATGAGCAAATTCAATTATGACTCCGTAATGGAGGTTCCAAAAATAGATAAAATCGTAATCAACACTGGTGTTGGTGACGCTACAGCAAATGCGAAAGTGTTAGACAGTGCAGTGGAGGAGTTAGCTCTTATCACTGGTCAAAAACCTGTTATCACAAAAGCAAAAAATTCTATCGCTGGTTTCCGTCTTCGTGAAGGAATGCCAATCGGTGCTAAAGTAACATTGCGTGGTGAACGCATGTATGATTTCTTAGATAAATTAGTTACTGTTTCACTTCCACGTGTTCGTGATTTCCGTGGCGTATCGAAAAAAGCTTTCGATGGTCGTGGTAACTATACGTTGGGTGTTAGAGAGCAACTTATTTTCCCTGAAATTGATTACGATCAAGTATCAAAAGTACGCGGTATGGACGTAGTAATCGTTACAACTGCCAAAAGTGATGAAGAATCTCATGAGTTACTTACTCAACTAGGGATGCCATTTCAAAAGTAATCAAAACTAATTTAGTAGGGAGGCGAAAACGTGGCTAAGAAATCCATGATCGCGAAGCAAAAACGTACACCAAAATACGCTGTTCAAGCATATACTCGTTGTGAACGTTGTGGTCGTCCACATTCCGTTATTCGCAAATTTAAATTATGCCGTATTTGTTTCCGTGAACTTGCCTATAAAGGTCAAATTCCCGGCGTGAAAAAAGCAAGCTGGTAAGAAAGAGTTTAAGGAAGGAGGGTATTATACATGGTGATGACAGATCCAATTGCAGATTTTCTAACTCGCATTCGTAATGCAAACATGGTTAAACATGATAAATTAGAACTGCCTGCATCCAAAATCAAAAAAGAAATTGCTGAAATATTGAAGCGTGAAGGTTTTATCCGTGACGTTGAATATATTGAAGATGACAATGCTGGAACAATCCGTGTTTTCTTAAAATATGGAGCGACTGGCGAACGTGTAATCACTGGTTTGAAACGTATCAGTAAGCCAGGTTTACGTGTATATGCAAAATCAACTGAGGTGCCTAAAGTACTTAACGGTCTAGGTATCGCAATCGTGTCTACTTCCCAAGGCGTTTTAACCGACAAAGAAGCCCGTGCTAAACAAGTCGGCGGAGAAGTACTAGCATACGTTTGGTAAGAAAAAGTAAACCATAAGGAGGTGCAATAAATGTCCCGTATAGGTAAAAAAACTATTGTGATTCCTGCAGGTGTAACAGTTACACTTAATGGATCAACAGCAACAGTTAAAGGTCCTAAAGGTGAACTTGTAAAAGAGTTCAACCCAGAAATTACTATTAATATTGAAGGCAACGAAATTAACGTTTCTCGCCCGACTGATAATAAAAACCACCGTGCACTTCATGGTACAACTCGTGCTATTCTTAATAACATGGTTGTCGGAGTTTCCGAGGGTTATGAAAAGAAATTAGAACTTATCGGTGTTGGTTACCGTGCGCAAAAACAAGGAGACAAACTTGTTCTTAACGTAGGGTACTCTCATCCAGTAGAGTTTGTTGCTCCTAAAGGCGTAGAAATTGAAGTTCCTGCAAACACTCAAGTGATTGTTAAAGGATACAACAAAGAACACGTTGGCGAGTTAGCTGCAAACATTCGTGCCGTACGTCCACCAGAGCCATATAAAGGTAAAGGTATTCGTTACGAAGGCGAACATGTACGCCGTAAAGAAGGTAAAACTGGTAAATAATGCCGCTTAATTAGGCAAATGAGAGAAGAGGTGAGTCGTGTGATTACCAAAATCGACAAAAATAAAGTACGTAAAAAAAGACATGCTCGTGTTCGTTCTAAGATTTCTGGAACTGAAAGTCGTCCACGTTTAAACGTATTCCGTTCAAACAAAAACATTTATGCTCAAGTTATTGATGATGTAAATGGTGTGACACTTGCAAGTGCGTCTAATTTAGATAAAGATTTCGGTTCTGCTGAATCCAAAGTTGATGCAGCAAGCAAAGTTGGCGAACTAGTTGCTAAACGTGCTTCCGAAAAAGGTATTACTTCTGTCACTTTTGACCGTGGAGGATACTTATATCATGGCCGCGTAAAAGCTCTTGCTGAAGCAGCTCGCGAAAATGGACTAGAATTTTAATAAGAAGGAGGGACATATTACATGCCTGAGCAAATTGATGGAAACAAATTAGATTTAGAAGAACGCGTTGTTACAATCAACCGTGTTGCTAAAGTAGTTAAAGGTGGACGTCGTTTCCGTTTCACAGCACTTGTTGTTGTTGGAGACAAAAATGGTCATGTTGGTTTCGGTACTGGTAAAGCACAAGAAGTTCCAGATGCAATCCGCAAAGCTGTTGAGGATGCTAAAAAGAACATGGTGTTTGTACCAACTGTAGACACAACTATTCCACACACTGTAGTCGGACATTTTGGTGGCGGAGAAATTCTTCTTAAACCAGCTAGTGCCGGTTCTGGTGTAACTGCTGGTGGTCCCGTTCGTGCGGTCCTAGAACTTGCTGGTGTTGCTGATGTATCTTCCAAATCGCTTGGATCTAATACACCAATTAACATGGTACGTGCTACAATCGACGGAATTAAACAACTTAAAAACGCTGAAGATGTTGCGAAACTTCGTGGCAAAACAGTAGAAGAATTGTTAGGATAAGGAGGGAATTATCATTATGGCGAAGTTAGAAATTACTCTAAAACGTAGCTTAATCGGACGCCCTCAACCACAACGCAAAACTGTTCAAGCATTAGGTCTTGGTAAAACAAATTCTGTAGTGGTTAAAGAAGATAATCCTGCAATTCGTGGGATGATCACTAAAGTAAGTCATTTAGTGGACGTCAAAGAAGTTTAAGCTTAATATAATAATATGTAATTGATAGAATTTGTTAAATAGGAGGAGGTGCTTGACATGAAACTACATGAACTTAAACCTTCAGAAGGTTCTCGTAAAGAACGTAATCGTGTTGGTCGTGGAACAGGCTCTGGTAACGGCAAAACTTCTGGACGCGGTCATAAAGGACAAAAAGCTCGTTCCGGTGGTGGCGTACGCCTAGGTTTTGAAGGTGGACAACTTCCACTTTTCCGTCGTATTCCAAAACGTGGATTCACAAATATCAACCGTAAAGAATTTGCTATCGTTAACTTAGATGTTTTAAACCGCTTTGAAGATGGTACAGAAGTAACACCAGAACTTTTAATCGAAACTGGAATTATTCGTAACGAAAAATCCGGGATTAAAATTTTATCTGATGGAAATATCGAGAAAAAACTTACTGTGAAAGCGAACAAATTCTCTGCAGCTGCCAAAGAAGCTATTGAAGCAGCCGGCGGAAAAACTGAGGTGATCTAATGTTTCAAACGTTAGCGAACTTCTTCAAAGTAGCAGACATCCGTAAAAAAATACTATTTACATTAGCTATGCTAGTTATTTTCCGTATTGGTACATTCGTGCCAGTACCGGGAGTTAACGCAGCTGCTTTACAATCTAGTATGGATGGCGGTATTTTGGGGTTCTTAAACACATTTAATGGTGGGGCTTTAAAAAACTTCTCAATTTTTGCCATGGGTGTAATGCCTTACATTACATCTTCCATTATTGTTCAGTTACTTCAAATGGATGTTGTTCCCAAGTTAACTGAATGGTCTAAGCAAGGGGAAATGGGTCGTAAAAAACTCAATCAACTTACTAGATACATGACGATTGGACTTGGTTTAATCGAAGCATTCGGTATGGCATACGGGTTTAACCGCATGTCATCTGCTGGTTTGGTTATCGAACCATCCATCGGTAGATATGTGATTATTGCAATCGTATTAACTACCGGTACAATGTTCTTAATGTGGTTAGGGGAACAAATCACTGTTAAAGGCGTTGGTAATGGTGTTTCCATCATTATCTTTGCAGGTATTGTTGCTCGTATTCCTGATGGAGTGCGTCAATTATATGTTTCGCAAATTGAAAACGCTGGTGATCAACTGTTCTTACACATTTTAACGTTAGCAGGTGTGGGAGTTGCGATTCTAGCTATTGTTGTAGCTGTTATCTTCTTCCAACAAGCACTTCGTAAAATTCCAATTCAATACTCTAAACGTGTAGCAGGAGCAAAACAATCGGGCGCGCAAGCAACTCATTTGCCATTAAAACTTAACTCTGCCGGAGTTATCCCAGTTATCTTTGCAAGTGCATTTATTATTACACCGCAAACAATTCTTACTTTCTTTGATCAAAGTAACGACATTGTAAAAGTATTGAAAGACGTGTTTGATTACACAAAACCAATTGGTATGATTTTATATGTTGCACTAATTGTTGCTTTCACTTATTTCTATGCTTTCATTCAAGTGAACCCTGAGAAAGTTGCGGACAACTTGAAAAAGCAAGGTGGGTATATTCCTAGTAAACGTCCTGGTCGGGAAACACAAGCATATCTTACATCGGTACTTTACCGATTAACATTTGTTGGTGCAATTTTCCTTTCAGCGGTTGCTATACTTCCAACTATCGGTACTACTGTGTTTAGTTTACCGCAGTCACTTGCCGTTGGTGGTACAAGCCTACTAATTGTTATCGGGGTAGCATTAGATACTACGAAACAACTCGAAGGACAACTTGTAAAAAGGAACTATCGGGGATTTATCAAATAACACGCGGTTCTTGTTAGGATTTCCTAGCAGGAGCTAGCGCGTAATAAGGGGCGAAACAGTTGAAATTAGTATTAATGGGACTGCCCGGCGCCGGAAAAGGCACACAAGCGGAACAGATTGTTGAGAAATACAACATTCCTCATATTTCCACTGGAGATATGTTCCGAGCAGCTATGAAAAATAATACGGAATTAGGAAAGAAAGCTAAATCCTTTATGGACAATGGCGACCTTGTTCCTGATGAAGTAACAAATGGTATCGTTCGTGAACGTTTGGCCGAAGATGATGCTAAGAATGGTTTCTTGCTTGATGGTTTTCCGCGTACAGTGGAACAAGCAGAAGAGCTAGAAAATATTCTAAGTGATTTAGGGACAGAACTTGATGCTGTCATTAACATTGAAGTTGATAAAGATGTTTTAATGAAACGTCTTACAGGTCGTTGGATTTGTCGGACTTGCGGTAAAACTTACCATGAAATCTATAACCCACCGAAAGTTCCTGGGAAATGTGATTTAGATGGTGGAGAACTTTACCAACGCGAAGATGACAAAAAAGAAACTGTTGAAAATCGACTAAATGTCAATATGAAACAGACCAAGCCGCTTCTTGATTTTTACTCTGAAAAAGGTAAACTTCATAGCATAAACGGCGAGCAAGATATTAATGACGTTTTTGTAGATGTGGAAAAAATTCTTGCTTCTTTTTGAGGGGTAAGCTGTGCTGAAATCACTGTCAAAATCAATGCGTGCAAATTGGTTTGATTTGTAGTATAATGGATAATTGGCAGTGGAATTAAAGGCATCTAAGCAAATCATGATGAACGAGAGAACCGTTTGAAGATCATCCGAATGACGTATATGTTCTACCCTGATCTGTTCAGCCGCAATACTTTTGCGAGTGACAGTTCTTCTGGTTTTTACGGATTTCACTTTTACAGGTTGTCTGCAAAGCTGGCGAAATGTGTTGCCTTTTAATGAAGTGCATCCATTTTTGCATGTTTTACGTTTTTTTCATGTAAGAGAAATAGTTACACTGAAAGGATTAGGCCTGCATCAGGAACAAATCCAAGAATACAAGAAGGAGGTAGCAAACATATGGCAAAGGAAGATGTTATTGAAGTAGAAGGCGTTGTGCAAGAAACTCTACCAAACGCGATGTTCAATGTTGAACTCGAAAATGGTCATAAAGTACTGGCAACTGTTTCTGGTAAAATCCGCATGCATTACATTCGTATTTTACCTGGAGATAAAGTGACAGTAGAGCTTTCTCCATACGACCTGACACGCGGAAGAATTACTTATCGTTTTAAATAATTTGCACTCCGAAATTGAATTTATATACCGGTCTGGTTTATCCAGCTTAGAAATTATCGGTTTATAGAGACATTTTCTCTAATAAACAAGGAGGTATATCTATATGAAAGTAAGACCATCAGTGAAACCTATGTGCGAAAAATGTAAAGTTATTCGTCGTAAAGGTAAAGTAATGGTAATTTGTGAAAATCCAAAACATAAACAAAAACAAGGATAAGAGGAGGTGCTTAAGTAAATGGCACGTATTGCAGGTGTGGACGTTCCACGTGAAAAACGTATTGTTATTTCCCTGACTTACATTTATGGTATCGGTAAACAAACAGCTAAAGAAGTTCTTGCTGAAGCTGGTGTTTCTGAAGATACTCGTACTCGTGATTTAACTGAAGAAGAGCTAGGTAAAATCCGTGAAATCTTAGACCGCATTAAAGTTGAAGGTGACCTTCGTCGTGAAGTAAACTTAAACATTAAACGTCTAATCGAAATCGGTTCTTACCGTGGCATGCGTCACCGTCGTGGACTTCCAGTTCGCGGACAAAATACAAAAAATAATGCCCGTACTCGTAAAGGCCCGTCCAAAACAGTAGCAGGTAAAAAGAAATAATAGTAAAGGAGGTAGTTAGTGAATGGCTCGTAAAACAAATACTCGTAAACGTCGTGTGAAAAAGAATATCGAATCTGGTATTGCACACATTCGTTCTACATTTAATAATACGATCGTAATGATTACTGACACACATGGTAATGCTTTAGCTTGGTCAAGTGCAGGTTCTCTAGGATTTAAAGGTTCTCGTAAATCTACTCCTTTCGCAGCGCAAATGGCAGCTGAAAGTGCAGCAAAATCAGCACAAGAACATGGTTTAAAAACATTAGAAGTAACTGTTAAAGGTCCTGGTTCAGGTCGTGAAGCGGCTATCCGTGCACTACAAGCAGCTGGTCTTGAAGTAACAGCTATTAAAGATGTAACTCCAGTTCCACATAACGGATGTCGTCCTCCAAAACGTCGTCGCGTATAAGTGGTCGTTTTCTTTTGCCAATAGTAGATTTTTACTGTCTTAACTATCAAGGCAGAGAGTTTGACATAAAGACTGATATTCTAGACGTTTTGAAGGAGGGTAAATTTGAATGATCGAAATTGAAAAGCCAAAAATCGAGACGATTGAGATCAGCGATGATGCCAAGTATGGAAAGTTTGTTGTAGAGCCACTTGAGCGTGGATATGGTACAACTTTGGGTAACTCCTTACGTCGTATTCTATTATCTTCTCTTCCAGGTGCAGCAGTAACCTCTATCCAAATTGATGGAGCTTTACATGAGTTTTCTGTAATTGAAGGTGTAGTAGAAGATGTAACAACCATGATTTTAAATATTAAAAAACTTGCGCTAAAAATCTATTCTGATGAAGAAAAAACATTAGAAATCGATATGCAAGGTCCTGGTGTAGTAACTGCAGCTGACATTAATTATGACAGCGACGTTGAGATTTTAAATCCCGACTTACACATTGCTACATTAAGTGATAATGCTAAATTTCATGTGCGTTTAAATGCGACTCGTGGTCGTGGTTACACACCTGCTGATCAAAATAAACGCGAAAATATGCCAATTGGTGTACTTCCAGTCGATTCAATCTTTTCACCGGTTATCCGTGTGAACTATCAAGTGGAAAATACACGTGTTGGACAATCAACTAATTATGATAAGCTTACGTTTGATGTGTTAACTGACGGAAGTATCAGCCCAGAAGAAGCAGTTTCACTTGGAGCTAAAATTCTTTCTGAGCACTTAAGTATCTTCGTTAATTTAACAGATGAAGCACAAAAAGCTGAAATTATGATTGAAAAAGAAGAAAGCCATAAAGAGAAAGTGCTTGAAATGACTATTGAAGAATTAGACTTGTCTGTTCGCTCATATAATTGTTTGAAACGCGCTGGAATCAACACAGTACAGGAACTTGCTGACAAATCCGAAGACGATATGATGAAAGTCCGTAACTTGGGCCGTAAATCGCTTGAGGAAGTTAAAGTAAAACTGGCTGACCTTGGCTTATCTCTAAGAAACGAAAACTGATAAAGGAGGCAATTCCATGGGTTACAGAAAATTAGGTCGTACAAGCTCACAACGTAAAGCGTTACTACGTGATCTTGCAACGGATTTAATCGTACATGAACGTATTGAAACAACAGAAGCTCGCGCTAAAGAGATTCGTAAAGTTGTTGAAAAACTAATCACTTCTGGGAAAAAAGGAGACTTGCACGCTCGTCGTCAAGCAGCTGCTTTCATCCGTCATGAAGTTGTAGAAGTAGTACAAGTAGATGCTAAAGGTAAAGATGGTTCTACTGTGAAGAAAAACCGTCCTGTATACGCTCTACAAAAACTATTTGATGATGTTGCTCCACGTTACGCGGAACGTCAAGGTGGTTACACTCGTATCTTGAAAAAAGGTCCACGTCGCGGTGACGGCGCACCAATGGTTATTATTGAATTAGTTTAATAATAAAACGTTTAAAGCAAGTGGAGTGTCATGATATGGAGACTTCGTGTTTCCTTGTCTAGCTCTGTGTTTCCTAGTCTATTTAATCGTAGGCTAGGAGGCAGGCTTTTTTTGTTTGACCTGCTTTACGGACATGCTTCGTTTGTGGGTCAAACTTGAAAAGCTGTATTTTTTCGCTTGCCTTTTATTCTGAAAGCATCTATAGTAAACCTCAAAGATTTGTTTCGAGGGGGAACTAGGTATGCAATCAGTCACTAACTCGCAAATAGCTCAAAATCGGTTATACAATTCAGGTCTATTACAAAATAAATTTTCTAGCGCACCGGATGCTTCTCGTGCGTTATTTGGCATTCAATCACAGTATCAACAGTTTGGTGAAATTAGTTTGTTTAATCGCGTTCCTAATCTTACAAAAGAAAAACTTCAACATGATTACGACCAAAAAGATTTAATTAAAATATGGGGTCAAAGGATGACTGTGCATATGTATACGCCTTCTGACTGGTTTTTTGTGCATGATGTTTATTCGGATAAGAATAATTGGTTAAAAAAGCACGCTGACTCTCTAGGGCATGATTTAGACTTACTGCTAGAGGATATGGAGCAACTTCTTTTAAGCGAAGAGAAAATACCGAAAGAAGCATTTGCTGAATTATTAGGACAGCACGCTAAAGAACTTATGCTATGGGGTGGTGTTTTTATTCAAGGATCGCTTGATGGCACGCTCTTTTGTGTACCGGAATCACCTAAAACAAGATTTTATAGCCATAGAAATTGGATTAGTGCAGAAAAACAAACTAATTGGCTAGAAACTGGTCGTAATGAAGGTGGACTTGAGGTAATGATTGACAGTTACTTTAGCGCTTACGGTCCAGCTACAATTCGGGATTTCAAACATTGGACAGGCCTGCGGAAGTTTGAATTCCAACAAACACTTGAGGCGGCTCTTGAAAATTATTTTAGTTACTTAGGTGAGGACGGCCAGATTTACTATAGCAAAACAGAAATTCAAACTGACTTAGAACAACAACGGCCGCTTTTACTAGGAAAATTCGATCCACTTTTTGTTAGCTACGGGAAAAAAGACTGGTTAGCTGATGCAACTGAAACAAGTTTGATTTGGCGTCCAGCTGGGCAAATTGAGGCTGTTTTAATTATAAATGGCTTGTTTTACGGAACTTGGAGATATAAGATAACAGGGGATAACGTAACATTCACCTTCTTTCTTACTAAAAAGATGACGAAGAAAAACCAAAAATTTGTTGAAACGGAAGCGAGAAAATTAGCGAGATTTCTTCATAAAAAATACCAAGGAAGTTTTTTTGAACAAATTTAAAAGAAGCCCGTTCGCGATAACTTTTGCGAACGGGCTTCTTTTTATAGGAAAGGCATCTCTGGGAAACTACTTAATGGAAGCTTGATACTTGTTGTGACGTTTGCTTTATTCAGCCTGCAAACTTCAAAATCAGCTTGTAAAGATAATAAAAATATTGCATCTTCTAGTGTTATTTTATCTGATTCCATTAGTACGTTTAACATGTTTTGTAATGCTTTTTTTGTTGCTTTTTCGGTAGTGAGTTCAGAGCCGAGGCAGATTAGGTTGTTTTTATGAATAATAATCGGTGTTGGGGCTGTTTTGTTTTTGAGTAATTGTAGCCGTAATGTTACTTCTGCAGGGACTTCAGCGCTGGTTGATGTTGTTTTTCCGAAACCTGTAGTTGCTCTTATATCAGCTACATGGAGCATTGCCCCGAATTTTTCTACTGGTAAAAATATTGTAGCGCCTTCTGTTATATCGGGAGAGTCAAGTGTCCCGCCGTGTTTAGTAGGGATATGAAATGGTTTTGTTTGATGAATGGATTCGGTTTTTAATAGACCAATTGTTTTTTGTAATTGTACGTGGATTTCATCGGAATAAATAATCTTATTCTGTTTGATTTTATAGCGGCGGATACAATTATTTGGTAGTAAATCATCTGTTACACCGATAGTAGGTCCATTTAATAAAACGACATCTTTACTTGTGAGGGTGATTTTTTCAATGGTTACTGCGAGTAAGTCCCCTGGGCGCGCTTCTTCAATACAAATTGGGCCTGTGGTGGGCGAAAACTGCTTCCAATCTATTTCCCCGTAGTGAAGCTGTTCTTTGTTGATTTGGCCATTGAAGTGATCTTTTATTTTTATTGTCACAACGGAGCCATCTTTGACTGTAAGCACAGGTTGTGTTGATTCATCCATCTTATGAATCGAACGTTCTGAAGTTACAAAGTTTTTCATCTCATCCCTTCTCTCTATTCTGTTAGTGTTGACGGGTGAATTATAGCAAAACGGGAAGATGTAAGTAAATGGATATTCTGTGAACAAATTAATCAAAATGTGCTATAAATATCTAATTTATTCCATTTTTTCAATCGTGACATCGGGAAGCGTTTGAATAAAGTGAAATAGTTCATATTCGTCGTTCTTATTCTTGGTTTTTACAACGATATTGACCCGGATAAATAGACTTTTTCCGACCAATTCTTTTTCACTAGAGTACGAAATTATTTGTTGTTTATTTTGCTGGATTTTGTCAGTGATTTTTACTAAGTTTTCTTGTTTATCAGTGGAATAAATAAGTGACGTTGTATGGAGCGAAACGGATTTAAAGATGATACTGAGAAATTCTAAACCAATGAGTGTGAGTAATGTCGCGGCAATTCCAACCCAATACATACCAGCACCAACAGCGAGACCAATCCCTGCTGTAGCCCAAAGTCCTGCCGCTGTCGTTAATCCACGAACAAATTTCTTTTGAATAATAATCGTACCAGCGCCAATAAAGCCAATACCACTTACCACTTGGGCAGCGACACGACTAGGGTCAAATGATACAGTTTGCATAGTGGCGATTTCGGAAAAACCGTACTGAGAAACAATCATAATTAAAGCACTACCAAGTGAAACGAGAAAATGTGTCCGGAATCCGGCTTCTTTTGCCCGAATTTCTCGGTCAAGTCCAATAACTGCTCCAAGGAGACCAGCAACAACAAGGCGTAAAATAAAATCTGCTAACATAGCTATCACATCCTTAACGTTAATATATTCCCGTTAGCTAAAAAGCAAAACAATCAAAAAGGAAATTTTGCGCCAGATGGATGTTTATACTATAATAAACAATGAATGGTCAAAAAGTGAGGTGTTAGGCGTGGCAGAAAGTTTTGTGAGATTAGAGCACGTTTTTTATAAATATGAGGATACGGAAAAATATGCAGTCAAAGATGTATCAATTTCTGCTCAAAAAGGGGAATGGGTCGCGCTAGTTGGTCATAATGGTTCAGGTAAATCCACTATTGCGAAATTACTAAACGGCTTACTTTTTCCGGAAGATGGCTTAATTAAAATCGGACACTTTGTTTTGTCTGAAAAAAATATATGGGAAATTAGACGACAAGTGGGAATGGTTTTTCAAAATCCAGATAACCAATTTGTCGGTGCAACTGTACAGGATGATGTTGCGTTTGGGCTAGAGAATCACGGAGTCCCACATGATACGATGGTGGAGCGAGTGGAATCGGCGCTTAATGAGGTTGGTATGCAAAGCTACGCGCTACATGAACCCGCTAGACTTTCTGGTGGTCAAAAGCAACGTGTCGCTATTGCGGGTGTTTTGGCGCTTCAACCAGATGTGATTATTTTGGACGAAGCAACTTCCATGCTTGATCCAAGAGGGCGCGCCGAAGTAATGGAGACTATTCGGATTATGCGCGAACAAGAGGATATTACCGTTATTTCTATTACGCATGATTTGGATGAAGTGCTTTTTGCGGACCGGGTCATTGTTATGAATAATGGAGAAATACACAGTGAAGGCACGCCAAAAGAAATTTTCGAGCAAGCAGATGCAATGCGAGCAATTGGCTTAGGCGTTCCATTTATTATTGAATTACAAGAAAAATTAGTTGCAGGTGGCTTTGAAACAGGGAGTACCGTGCTATCGGAAGGAGCATTACTAGATCAATTATGGAAATTAAACTCGAACAACTAGGTTATTGTTATCAAAAAAATAGCCCTTTTGAAAAGAGAGCATTGCTTGATGTAAATGTTTCCTTTGATTCTGGTAGCTATTCTGCAATTATTGGTCATACTGGCTCTGGGAAATCAACATTGCTACAACATCTTAACGCGCTTTTGATGCCGACTGAAGGTAAAATCACGGTTGGCGATAGAGAAATTGTCGCGGGAGTTAAACAAAAGAAACTACGCGATTTACGCAAAAAAGTTGGGATTGTTTTCCAATTCCCGGAAGCACAACTTTTTGAAGAAACGGTCGAGAAGGATATTTGCTTTGGGCCAATGAATTTTGGCGTTTCTGAGGAAGATGCGAAACTTCGGGCTAAAAAAGTAATTTATGAAGTAGGGCTGACAGAAGAAATTTTGTCACGTTCCCCGTTTGAACTTTCTGGTGGACAAATGCGCCGGGTAGCAATTGCTGGAGTTTTAGCGATGGATCCAGAAGTACTTGTGTTAGATGAGCCAACTGCAGGACTAGACCCTCATGGCCGCGAAGAAATTATGGAGATGTTCTATAACCTTCATAAAGAAAAAGGACTAACGACAGTCCTTGTCACACATAGTATGGAAGATGCTGCACGTTACGCTGAAAAGATTGTTTTAATGAAAGCTGGAACGGTTCTGAAAATTGGATCGCCGCGAGAAATTTTTGCGAAGCCAGATGAACTTGTGGACCTTGGCTTATCTGTTCCGGATGTGGTGAGATTCCAAGGGCTTTTTGAGCGCAAGTTTAATGTTAAATTAACAAAAACTTGTTTAACAATCGCTGAATTAACAGCTGAAATGGCGCCTTACTTAGCGAAGGGCGGGGCTTAATTATGATGGAAAAAATGATTCTCGGGCGTTATATCCCGGGAAACTCTTGGTTACATCGAATTGACCCACGTGCGAAAATCACTGCTGTTATGGCGTTTATCGCGATTGTTTTTTTAGCGAACAATTGGCTGACCTATGCGCTTATGTTTGCGTATGTTTTGTATTTAGTCCTAACCTCGAAAGTGCCATTTTTATTTTTTATTAAAGGGTTACAACCGATTTTTTGGCTTATTTTAATTACTTTATTGCTGCAAGTCTTTTTTACAAAAGGCGGGACAGTTTTAGTTGATTTAGGACTTTTACAAATAACAACACTCGGACTGGCGAACGGGGCGATGATGTTTTGTCGTTTTGTTCTCATTATATTTATGACAACGCTGCTAACATTAACAACAAGCCCGATTGAACTGACAGACGGTCTTGAGAAAATTTTGGCGCCGTTTCGCTTAGTACATTTACCAGTGCATGAACTGGCTTTAATGCTTAGTATTTCCTTGCGATTTATTCCAACATTGATGGATGAAACGGAGAAAATTTTAAAAGCGCAAAAAGCTCGTGGCGTTGAATTTACTAGTGGAAAATGGAGTGACCGAATCAAGGCGATTATTCCGCTACTCGTGCCACTTTTTATTAGTGCGTTTAAACGTGCGGAAGATTTAGCGATTGCAATGGAAGCTCGTGGTTATCGTGGTGGTAAAGGGAGAACGAGATTTCGCTTGTTACGCTGGCGATTCGCGGACACATGCTTGTTAATTTCTTTAGCGGTGTTAAGTGGATTATTATTTTGGTTGCGGAGTTGAAATGGATGACACGATATAAAGCAATAATTTCTTATGACGGAAGTGGTTTTTTCGGATACCAAGTGCAGCCGAATACACGGACGGTTCAAGCAGAAATTGAAAAAGCGCTTGAAAAAATGCATAAAGGTAAGAGCGTTCGGATTACAGCTTCAGGAAGAACAGATACCGGCGTTCATGCGAAAGGACAGGTAATCCATTTTGATTCGGAACTGGATATTACAGCAGAAAAATTCCAAAAAGCTTTGCAAGTGATGACGCCGTTTGATATTAGTTTTTTAACGGTTGAGGAGGCCCCGGCCGATTTTCACGCTAGATTTGGCACGGTTGGAAAAGAATATCGTTATGTTATAAAACGGACGAAAATTTTTGATCCTTTTAGTCGAAACTTTGCGCTACATTATCCATATGAATTAGATATTGCAAAAATGAAGCAAGCAAGCGAACGCCTAATTGGCGAACATGACTTTACTAGTTTTTGTTCGGCTAGAACGGAGCGGGATTCTAAAGTGCGGACGCTTTATAGTATCGACTTTTATGAAGAGGATGCCGAGACGTTAGTGATTGCGTTTCAAGGGAATGGCTTTTTGTATAATATGGTGCGGATTTTGACAGGGACATTGCTTGATGCAGGTCAAGGTCGGATTTCTCCAGATGATATTACGAAAGCCTTATTAGCGCATGATCGTCAAAAATTAATTAGTAAAACTGCGCCGCCACAAGGGTTGTATTTATGGCGAGTTGATTATGAATAAAAATTGGATGTTTTTTTACAGAACGCATTGACTTTTTACTCTAAAAACTGTATTATGGACTATGGTATTGTTTGCCCCACAATAAGCCCCGGAAGGTTGTTGTGTTTAAACAATAAAAATATAGAATAGCATTTCGGGAATTAGGAACAGTTTTCGGGAGCTAATTTGTTTCAATTTATTTAGGAGGGTAATTCATGCGTACAACTTATATGGCGAAACCCGGCGAAGTAGAACGTAAATGGTACGTTATCGACGCTACTGGTGTTTCTTTAGGACGTTTATCCAGTGAAGTTGCTTCAATTCTTCGCGGAAAAAACAAACCACAATTTACTCCACATATCGACACTGGAGACTTTGTAATCATCATCAACGCTGGTAAGATTGGTCTTACTGGTAAAAAAGCTACTGACAAAATTTACTACCGTCACTCTCAATATCCAGGCGGTTTGAAATCTCGTACTGCAGGTGAAATGCGTACAAACAATCCTGAGAAATTATTAGAACTATCTATCAAAGGTATGCTTCCAAAAAATTCTCTTGGACGTCAATTATTCAAAAAATTACACGTATATGGTGGATCTGAGCACGAACATGCAGCTCAAAAACCAGAAGTATACGAATTACGCGGTTAATTAATAAAGGAGGAATACTAAGTGGCTCAAGTACAATATTACGGAACTGGTCGTCGTAAAAGCTCTGTAGCTCGCGTACGTTTAGTACCAGGCGACGGCAAAATCGTTATTAACAATAGAGACTGGGAAGATTACATCCCATTTGCAGCTCTTCGTGAAGTTATCAAACAACCTTTAGTAGCTACAGAAACTTTAGGTAACTATGATGTACTAGTAAACGTTCACGGTGGTGGTTACACTGGTCAAGCCGGTGCTATCCGTCATGGTGTAGCTCGTGCACTATTACAAGTGGCCCCTGAGTACCGCCCAGCACTTAAATCTGCTGGCCTACTTACTCGTGACCCACGTATGAAAGAACGTAAAAAATACGGACTTAAAGGCGCGCGTCGTGCACCTCAGTTCTCAAAACGTTAATCAATCGTTTCAAAGCACCAGCTTTTGCTGGTGCTTTTTTTGTTTGCTTAAATATATGAGAAAAGTAAAAAAAAGGAACCATGCAGAAACACGATTCCGGAAAAATTTGGTTTGAATGTTTTATTGTGATTATTATAACAAATTTATCGAAATATGCTATAATAATTTAAGGTTCATAATAGTTAGATAAATAGATGAATGAAGTGATTACTAGTATAAATGGTATATCTTAATATACATAGAAATAAGGAATTGTTGCAATTTTGAGTTCTTAAAAAAGTGTACAAAAAAAAGCGCCGAAACAGCGCTACTTAATTAAAAGTTGATAACGGACAAAGCCTTATTTTAACTTGCTATGTTATTTTGAATACTAACAATACATACATTGTACCAAATTATAAAAAGAATGCAACTAAAAATTATTGAAGGGATGAAAAAAATGAAAAAACCGTACACGATTGGACTAGACATAGGAACAAACTCGGTTGGATGGGCAGTGTTAACAGATCAATATGATTTAGTGAAGAGGAAAATGAAAATTGCTGGAGACTCTGAGAAAAAACAGATAAAGAAAAATTTCTGGGGAGTTAGACTATTTGATGAGGGTCAAACGGCAGCTGATAGAAGAATGACTAGAACAGCTAGAAGGAGAATAGAGAGAAGACGCAATCGTATTTCGTATTTACAAGGGATATTTGCGGAAGAAATGTCTAAGGTGGATGCAAATTTCTTTTGCCGATTAAGTGATAGCTTTTATGTTGATAACGAAAAAAGAAATAGTCGTCATCCTTTTTTTGCGACTATAGAGGAAGAAGTAGAATACCACAAAAACTACCCAACCATTTATCACCTGAGAGAAGAACTCGTTAATTCTTCAGAAAAAGCTGATTTAAGATTAGTTTATTTAGCTTTAGCTCATATTATAAAATATCGAGGGAACTTTTTAATTGAGGGAGCATTAGATACCCAAAATACTTCTGTTGATGGAATATATAAGCAATTTATACAAACATATAATCAAGTGTTTGCAAGTGGCATTGAAGACGGTTCGCTAAAAAAATTGGAAGATAATAAGGACGTAGCTAAAATTCTCGTTGAAAAAGTTACGCGAAAAGAAAAACTTGAGAGAATTTTAAAATTATACCCTGGTGAAAAATCTGCCGGAATGTTTGCTCAGTTTATCAGCTTGATTGTAGGCAGTAAAGGGAATTTTCAAAAGCCTTTTGATCTTATTGAGAAATCGGATATTGAATGTGCGAAAGATAGCTATGAAGAAGATTTAGAGTCTTTGTTAGCGCTAATTGGAGATGAATATGCGGAACTTTTTGTTGCAGCGAAAAATGCATATAGTGCTGTGGTGTTATCTAGTATTATCACAGTGGCTGAGGCTGAAACAAACGCGAAGTTATCCGCAAGTATGATTGAACGTTTTGATACACATGAAGAAGATTTAGGGGAATTGAAAGCATTTATCAAGCTCCATCTTCCTAAACACTATGAAGAAATATTTAGTAATACCGAAAAACATGGTTACGCAGGTTATATAGACGGTAAAACAAAGCAGGCAGACTTCTATAAATACATGAAAACAACATTAGAGAACATTGAAGGCGCCGATTATTTTATTGCTAAAATAGAAAAAGAAAACTTTTTACGAAAACAACGAACCTTTGATAATGGGGCTATCCCGCATCAATTACATTTAGAAGAATTAGAAGCTATTTTACACCAGCAAGCAAAATATTATCCTTTTTTAAAAGAAAACTATGATAAAATCAAAAGTTTAGTAACTTTTAGAATTCCATATTTTGTTGGTCCGCTAGCTAACGGACAGAGCGAATTCGCATGGTTAACAAGAAAAGCTGATGGTGAGATTAGACCGTGGAATATAGAAGAGAAAGTGGATTTCGGTAAGTCAGCGGTCGATTTCATTGAAAAGATGACCAATAAAGATACATATTTACCTAAAGAAAATGTATTGCCTAAACACAGTCTCTGTTATCAAAAATATTTGGTTTATAATGAGTTAACCAAAGTTAGATACATTAATGACCAAGGGAAGACTAGCTATTTTTCTGGGCAGGAAAAAGAACAGATTTTTAATGACTTATTTAAGCAAAAGCGTAAAGTTAAAAAGAAGGATTTAGAGCTGTTCTTACGCAATATGAGCCATGTTGAAAGTCCAACTATTGAAGGCCTGGAAGACTCGTTTAATTCAAGTTATTCTACCTATCATGATTTACTCAAGGTAGGGATAAAACAAGAAATCCTTGATAACCCAGTAAATACGGAAATGCTAGAAAATATAGTCAAAATTTTAACTGTGTTTGAAGATAAACGTATGATTAAAGAGCAGTTACAGCAATTTTCTGATGTTTTAGATGGGGTTGTTTTGAAAAAATTAGAACGACGACATTATACAGGATGGGGAAGGTTATCAGCTAAGTTATTAATGGGAATTCGTGATAAGCAATCTCACTTAACTATTTTAGATTATTTGATGAATGATGATGGGCTTAATCGTAATCTGATGCAACTTATAAATGACAGTAATTTATCTTTTAAATCAATAATTGAAAAAGAACAAGTAACTACAGCAGATAAAGATATTCAAAGTATTGTGGCAGACCTTGCTGGTAGCCCGGCTATAAAAAAAGGTATTTTACAAAGCTTGAAAATTGTCGATGAACTTGTTAGTGTAATGGGCTACCCACCTCAAACTATTGTTGTGGAAATGGCAAGAGAAAATCAAACAACAGGAAAAGGAAAAAATAATTCTAGACCACGTTATAAATCATTAGAAAAAGCGATTAAAGAATTTGGTAGTCAAATTCTAAAAGAGCATCCGACTGATAATCAAGAATTAAGAAATAATAGATTGTATTTATATTATTTGCAAAATGGTAAGGATATGTATACTGGACAAGAATTAGATATTCATAATCTTTCTAATTATGATATTGATCATATTGTGCCACAGAGTTTTATAACAGATAACTCCGTTGATAATCTTGTGTTAACAAGTTCGGCTGGGAATCGGGAAAAAGGGGATGATGTTCCACCACTAGAGATCGTTCGAAAGAGAAAAGTATTCTGGGAGAAGTTATACCAAGGGAATTTGATGAGTAAACGTAAATTTGATTATTTAACTAAAGCTGAACGTGGTGGTCTTACAGAAGCGGATAAAGCGAGATTTATTCATCGGCAATTAGTGGAAACTCGTCAAATAACGAAGAATGTAGCTAATATTTTACATCAACGTTTTAATTATGAAAAAGACGATCATGGGAATACTATGAAGCAAGTTCGGATTGTAACATTAAAATCTGCACTGGTTAGCCAATTCCGTAAGCAATTTCAATTGTATAAGGTGCGTGGAGTTAATGATTATCACCACGCTCATGATGCTTATTTAAATGGGGTAGTCGCGAATACGTTATTAAAAGTATATCCTCAATTAGAGCCGGAATTTGTTTACGGCGATTACCATCAATTTGATTGGTTTAAAGCGAATAAAGCTACGGCGAAAAAACAATTTTATACAAACATCATGTTATTCTTTGCGCAAAAAGATCGAATAATAGATGAAAACGGTGAAATTCTTTGGGATAAAAAATATTTGGATACTGTCAAAAAAGTCATGAGTTATCGACAAATGAATATTGTTAAGAAAACAGAAATTCAAAAAGGAGAATTTTCAAAAGCTACAATTAAGCCCAAAGGAAATTCCAGTAAATTAATTCCTAGAAAAACTAATTGGGACCCGATGAAATATGGTGGTCTTGATAGCCCTAATATGGCATATGCAGTGGTTATTGAATATGCAAAAGGGAAAAATAAATTAGTTTTCGAGAAAAAAATTATCCGTGTTACTATCATGGAACGTAAAGCATTTGAAAAAGATGAGAAAGCCTTTTTAGAAGAACAAGGTTATCGTCAGCCTAAAGTCCTCGCGAAATTACCGAAATATACGTTATATGAATGTGAGGAAGGACGTCGGAGAATGCTGGCTAGTGCTAATGAAGCTCAGAAAGGAAATCAGCAGGTATTGCCAAACCACCTGGTAACATTACTACACCATGCGGCAAATTGTGAGGCAAGTGATGGGAAAAGCCTTGATTATATTGAAAGTAATAGAGAAATGTTTGCTGAACTACTAGCGCACGTATCAGAATTTGCCAAAAGATATACGTTAGCTGAAGCTAATCTAAACAAAATTAATCAGCTTTTTGAGCAAAATAAAGAAGGTGACATCAAGGCAATTGCACGATCTTTTGTTGATTTAATGGCATTCAATGCGATGGGTGCTCCGGCAAGTTTTAAATTTTTTGAAACCACTATTGAGCGTAAAAGATATAACAATCTAAAAGAACTATTAAGCTCCACCATAATCTACCAATCAATCACAGGACTATATGAATCACGAAAAAGGCTGGATGACTAAATGGGATGGCGGACAGTTGTTGTAAATTCTCATTCGAAACTATCGTATAAAAACCACCATCTTGTTTTTAAATCTGCCTATCAACAGGAAATGATTCATCTATCAGAAATTGATGTACTTATATTAGAGACAACAGATATTACTTTGACTACGATGTTAATTAACTGCTTAGTAGCTGAAAATATTTTGATTCTTTTTTGTGATGATAAGCGACTGCCTATTGGAAAGGTACTTCCTTTTTATGGGCGGCATGACAGTAGTTTGCAATTATCGAAGCAATTGGAATGGGAGTTTGAGTCGAAGGCAACTGTATGGACTGAAATTATTTCTCAAAAAATCTTAAATCAGAGTACATTTTTATCTATGCTAAATTACGATGAGAAGGCAGATTCATTGATAAAGCTACATGAAACTTTAGAGACATTTGATCCGACCAATCGTGAAGGACACGCAGCTAGAATATATTTTAATCAACTTTTTGGAAATGATTTTACGAGGGAACAGGAAAATGACATTAATAGCGGATTGAATTATGGTTATACATTATTGCTAAGTGTTTTTGCGAGAGAATTGGTGAAATCAGGATGTATGACGCAATTTGGTTTAAAGCATTCTAATCAGTTTAACGATTTCAATTTTGCCAGTGATATAATGGAACCTTTTAGACCACTAGTAGATCAAATCGTGTATGAAAAACGCAATGAGGATTTTCAAGTAATCAAACGCTCATTATTCGAAATGTTCATCAAGCAGTTTGACTATAATAACCAGCATATGTTTTTAACCAATATTGCAAATGATTATACTAAGAAGATAGTAAAGGTCTTAAATGAAGAAAGGGAAGGAGTTCCTGAATTTAGGATATGAGTTATCGATATATGAGAATGTTATTAATGTTTGATATGCCGACAGATACCGCAAAAGAAAGAAAAGCCTATCGTCAATTCCGACGCTTTATATTAAGTGAAGGCTTTATTATGCATCAATATTCCGTTTATAGTAAAATTTTATTAAATGGCACAGCTAGTAAAGCTATGCTAGCTCGCTTGAAACAGCAAAATCCTAAAAAAGGGTTGATTACTTTATTAACTGTGACGGAAAAACAATTTGCGCGCATGGTATATTTAAGTGGAGAACAGAATAAAAGTGTAGGTAATTCGGATTCGAGACTTATTTTCTTGGGAGATGATATGGATGAATTTTAATTTCAAACTGCTTGACGAGCCTATAATTATTAAAGATTCGACCATATTTGCAATAGAAGATGTGCGTGTTTTTGCCAATGTTACTAAGTGGTTGTATCAATACGACGAAACAGAAGAATTAACGATTTTTGGTGCGAAACAGCAGCCTTTAAAAAGTAGCGAACTAATGTTGATTACAGATGTATTGGGACATGATATTAATTCTCTGGCAACTTTAAAACTAATTTATGCTGATTTAGAACAGCAACTTAATGAAAAGCCGGAAGTAAAATCAATGATTGATAAGCTGACTGCAACGATTAGTGAGTTGATTGGTTATGAGCTTCTGGAGCATGAACTGGATTTAGAGGAAGATGAAATTACAGTCATTGAATTATTCAAAGCTTTGGGTATCAAGATAGAGACAAAAAGTGATACCGTTTTTGAAAAATTAATTGAAATAGTACAAGTCTATAAATACTTATCAAAGAAAAAATTGTTGGTTTTTATTAATGTATGTGCCTATTTAACAGAAGATGAGTTACTAGAGCTAAGGCGCTATATCTCGTTAAACCAAGTAAAAGTTTTATTTGTTGAACCTCGAAAAACAGAAGGATTTTCGCAGGTTATTCTAGATTCAGATTATTTTTTACAAGTGGAAAAAGGAATGTAAAGCTCAAATGATCTTTGAAAACTAAATAGATTTTATGTGAACCATAAAATAAGCATTCAAAATTGAAATCTTGCTATGGATGAATGGCGCGATTACGAAATCTAGGAGAATAAAAAAATTCTACGAGGTTTTAGAGCTATGTTATTTTGAATGCTAACAAAACTCTTGTTCTTCTTTCGTCAACTCTCTTGTTGTTTTAGAGCTATGTTATTTTGAATGCTAACAAAACTCTATAAAGACAAAGCTGTTATTGTTTATGGTTTTAGAGCTATGTTATTTTGAATGCTAACAAAACTAGACGCGTTCATGATGTGGTGGGACGAGTGTTTTAGAGCTATGTTATTTTGAATGCTAACAAAACGTCATTCCAACGAATTGCATGAAGGCAGTTGTTTTAGAGCTATGTTATTTTGAATGCTAACAAAACCATCTTTGTTCCTCCTCCGATATTTTTACGGTTTTAGAGCTATGTTATTTTGAATGCTAACAAAACGCTTAAACGAAGATATGAAAAACACAGTAGGTTTTAGAGCTATGTTATTTTGAATGCTAACAAAACACATCATAGCTCATTTATTACAGCTACCGCGTTTTAGAGCTATGTTATTTTGAATGCTAACAAAACCGTCATGTTCTAACTTTAAGTGTTCTTTCGGTTTTAGAGCTATGTTATTTTGAATGCTAACAAAACCATTTTAATCATCATCCAGACCAACTCAGAGTTTTAGAGCTATGTTATTTTGAATGCTAACAAAACTTAAAGGCGATCAAGAAACTATCGTCGATGGTTTTAGAGCTATGTTATTTTGAATGCTAACAAAACTACTTCATTTTTAGATATACGATTCCAAATGTTTTAGAGCTATGTTATTTTGAATGCTAACAAAACAGGCGTTACATGTTATTCACAGAGCTATGAGTTTTAGAGCTATGTTATTTTGAATGCTAACAAAACCAACGCCTGTCAAAATGTATAAGGCGGGGGTTTTAGAGCTATGTTATTTTGAATGCTAACAAAACTAACAGGGATTTATTTAATAAAGTTGCTGAGTTTTAGAGCTATGTTATTTTGAATGCTAACAAAACCTAGTAACAGCTTCACTAGATTCACCGGTTGTTTTAGAGCTATGTTATTTTGAATGCTAACAAAACGCGGTTCGGCGTACAGACGCTGACGATATCGTTTTAGAGCTATGTTATTTTGAATGCTAACAAAACGCGACTCTGGAAGGCAAAAGATGCAGGTGAGTTTTAGAGCTATGTTATTTTGAATGCTAACAAAACAGACCAGTTAGCTCAGTACCTACTATCCAAGTTTTAGAGCTATGTTATTTTGAATGCTAACAAAACTACATATCATTCCATTCGAAAGTGTTGTAAGTTTTAGAGCTATGTTATTTTGAATGCTAACAAAACTCTATTGAAGTGAAATGTTATTTTGCCATAGTTTTAGAGCTATGTTATTTTGAATGCTAACAAAACTACAGCAATATCTGGTCTAACTGTGACCCTGTTTTAGAGCTATGTTATTTTGAATGCTAACAAAACCTCGAAAACAGTCACACGTTTATCCTTTCCGTTTTAGAGCTATGTTATTTTGAATGCTAACAAAACCGGATGAATTGTTTTATCGATGTTGTAACCGTTTTAGAGCTATGTTATTTTGAATGTTAACAAAACGCGGCGAAGGGAGGTTTGTGAATTGGCTTCGTTTTAGAGCTAAGTTATTTTGAATGCTAACAAAACGGTTTATATTTGGTATAGTGAAAAATAAAAGTTTTAGAGCTATGCTATTTTGAATACTAAAAACCCATCTCTTAACCTACTCCAACTAGAAAAGTTACACCATTATGAAAGAGAGGCCCCAACACATGACACAATACCACTACCTCGCTTCAAAAGCAGCACTAAAAACTACGACATTCGAAAATAAGACAAATTATATATATCAAAACGACTTAGACTTCCTGAGCTTGAATTTTGAAGAAAACGTTGATGAGCGTACAAATGAAAAATTTTCCTACTCCGAACATTTTAACCCAATTTGCAATTTCCAAGTCGCTATAAGTGAAGGGAAATTACCGTTAAAAGGTGAAGAGCAAAATAATGATTATGAATCTAAAAGTTTAAAAATACTACACGATTATATTATAAAAGCTAGTAAAGAAAGCGATATCCTTGAACTATACACTTCATGGAACGGCGAAGAAAACTTACCTTTGACGAATAAAACAGAATTAGCTATAGAAGATTTAACGCCAGAAAAGTTGATTTTAAGAGACAGAGAACTATTAATTATTAAAAATAAGACTTTTACATATATCACTTAAAATAAAAAGGAGACTCCATTCATGAAAAAAACCTCAATCATTTTTATTTTATGTCTAACCGTACTACTAACAGCATGCTCCACCACCGAAAAACAAACAAAAATAGAATATACAGAAGCAACAGGTACCATAGAGCAAGTAGAAACGAATGCAATTTTAATTAACAATTTCAAAGAGAAAAATGATAAGGATAATCCGGAATCCGCCATACGTTTTGGCATCGGGGACAAATATTACGACAAAAATGGAAACAAAATAAAACTAACCGAACTAAACAAAAACGACAACGTAAAAATCATTTTAACCAAGGATTACCCAATCCAAGAAACCTCACCGGGACAAATAGACCCTAAATACATTCAAAAAATTATCCTGCTAAACAAATAAAACTCTCTCACCCGCAGAGAGTTTTTTCTTTCCTTAAAAAAATAAACCTAAAACCCTTGCCTTGGTGTGAACTCCAGGGTTTATAATTCAATATGTAAAGACGAAGTGAGGTGATCGATGATGAATATCAAACAAGCGGCCGAAATGTTTGGGCTTACGGTCGATACATTGCGTTACTATGAGCGAGTTGGGGTTATTCCGCCTGTCCATCGTAATGAAAGTGGCTACAGGGACTATAAGACAAGCGACTTGAACTGGGTTTATCTTGTGAAGAGTTTGCGGAATGCGGGGTTGTCAGTGGAATCTTTAATTGAGTTTGCGACACTTGCCCAACTAAGAGAAACAGAGAATGTCGAAGCTGCTCAAAAACAAGTTTTAATTGACCAACTAAAAGAATTAGACGAAAAACTAGCTGAGATGAAACAAGTTAGAGATTTACTTGTATACAAAATCGATACGTACGATAGTCACATTGCCCAGTTTAAAACAGGGGAACTAACTGCAGATAACGTAGAAAAATTATGGGAACGGGACAAATTTTAAAGATAAGAGGAGGATTTTAAAATGAAAACAGTGAAATTAAATAATGGTATAGAAGTACCTATTCTTGGTTTTGGAACGTACCAAATTACCGATGCTGGTGAAGCGGAACAAGCAGTCAAAGAGGCGATTGCTGCTGGGTATCGTCATATTGATACTGCGCAAAGTTATATGAATGAAGAAGCGGTAGGACGCGGGATAGCCGCATCTGGTGTGGATCGCAAAGAGTTATTTATCACAACAAAGATTTGGGTGGAAAATGTTAGTTATAAAGGAGTCATGAGTTCGTTTGATCGCTCATTAAAACGTCTTGGGCTAGACTATATTGACTTATTACTAATTCACCAACCATATAATGATGTGTACGGCGCTTGGATGGCGATGGAAGAACTACAAGCTCAAGGTAAAATTAAAGCTATTGGTGTATCGAATTTTGGTGTAGACCGAGTAGTTGATTTAGCTGCCTTCAATGATACAACACCCCAAGTTAATCAAATCGAAATCAACCCTTTCCAACAACAAACAAAGAATATTGAAGCATTACGAAAAGAAGGCGTGGCTGTTGAAGCGTGGGCTCCTTTTGCGGAAGGGAAAAATGATATTTTCACCAATCCGATTTTGACTAAAATTGCCGAAAAATACGGGAAATCAGTAGCACAAGTGATTTTACGTTGGTTAATAGAGCAGGATATTATTGTTTTAGCTAAGTCTGTAAAACCTGAACGAATGGCGCAAAATTTAGCTGTATTTGATTTTGAACTGTCCGAAGAAGATAAGAGTGCGATTGCGACCCTTAATCAAGGCGAAAGTCAATTTTTCTCTCACGCAGATCCAGAAATGGTTAAATGGATGGCGAGTCGCAAAATAAATATTTAATACAAGAAAAGAGACCCGAGCATTTATCTGGGTCTCTTTGTTATTAACTTTGAATATCTGTTGCTTTAATCCAACCGAGGGAGTTATTATTTTCTTTAATATGCACCCACTGTTCGTCTTGAATCGTCGCTTCTTTATCTACTATCAGCAATTTACCATAATAGAAACCGACTGCTTTTGTTTCAGCGCTCGTTGCTTCGACTGGTTTGTTGTAAAGCATTGCTGCGGGATTTTTTAAATAGGAGACTTGAGTTATTGGTTTTTCAGCTTCAGGAGTATAAATGATATTTACATCTTTTTCACTAACCCAACCAACTACTTCGCCGTCTATTTTAAATTCGTACCATAGCGTGTTTCCGACTTTGGCGCGTGTAACTAATTCTAGTTTTTGAGTGTCATAGTCACTAAGCGGGGCAAGTTTCTCCGCATTTTTTGTATTAAAAGGGGCGCTCCAGACATTATCTGTTGCCGACTTACTTACAGTCGCGTAGCCATCAAAGCTATTTTGTTCCGTGATACGATCATATAAGCGGTCGTTCAATTTGTCTGAGCGAACCCAGCCGATTACTTTACTACTTTCTGAAAGACGGAACCATGCATAACCATCACGTGTTATTTTCTTATCAGCGTGAAGTGCTTTTCGGTCATATTTTGCAATCGTACCATTGTCAAACTGCTGTTCCGGACTAGGTAAGCGATAAATATGAGCATTTAAGTCATCTACATATTTTGTTGTATCAACATTTTCGTCGTTATTTTGATGATAACTCAAAGTAAGCGCCGAGCTATTTACCCAACCAATGTCTTTATTGTTTTCACGTAAAAAATACCACAAACCTTTTTCTGTTTTCGCTTCCCAAGAAATTTCTAAATTGCGATTTGTATAGTTCGCTAATGTGCCGACTTCCTCAGAATTAGTAGTATTAAATGGTGCAGACCAAATAGTTTCTTGTTCTTTATTTGCATTGACTGTACCTATAGCAGCGATTTTATTTTGGTATTCAATTTTATCATAAACAACATCGTATTGATCCAGATTGTAACGTTCAATAATAGCGACTAATTTAGAAACATAATCGGGTGCGGTAGCGTAACCGCCATCTTTTATCGCTTGCAAGGCTTTACGATAATCAGTTTCACCTACAGCACCTTGATAGCGTGCATTTTGCGTAATTAAGTTCGTATGGTCTTCAATTGATTCTTTCCAGCTAGGATAAACGCGGAAATCAGCCGTAGTTGCCCCGGAAGCTTCCATCGTCCCCATAGAAACAGATTTACCTTCATACTGACCTTTAATTCCAAATAAGTTATTAGAATTCTTGCTTAAACCACTTTTACCCCAGTTAGATTCTAAAATAGCTTGAGCAAGAGTTACACTAGTCAAAAGCTTGCCATCTCGGTAACCGTCTTCTGCAGCAGGTAAAATCTCATCGATAAATGTTTGTTGCGAAGAAGTTAATGAATTTTGAGCAACTCTTGAATTTCCCGTTTCTGCTCCAACATTTAAAGAAACTACTAAAAATGCCACAATGAGCAAGATAATCCCTGGTTTTATAAAATTTCTCTCCAAAATCGAACGCACTCCTTTTTACTATATCTGCGCTTATTTTAGCAATAAATAAAGAAATAGTTCTATTACAGTTCGATGACGAAACAAAGACAAAATGCTGAAGTGACTGGTATATATAGCTTTAACGTCAATTGCCAAAATGTGTAAAATTTGTGAAATTATTTATAGAGTGAAGTACATAAATATTGAATATGTGAAAAAAAGAAGGAGCCATGCTATAATATTCAGTATGTCAGCGCATTCATTTATGGAGGTTTGTAACTATGTTAAACGAACAACAAATTACTAGATTATTATATCGACTGCAAGATCCTGTTTTGGAAGCTAGTTTGGAAGAAACAGAAGGTATTTTAGAAGTGCAGGTCCTTGGAGAAAGCGCAAATATTAAAATTGCCTTAGCGGATCCAGCGATAGAAACAGATCATTTTGTTCATAATATAGAAGAACTTCTAACGCAATTCGGTGTAAATGAAATCAATATTGAACTTGAATACTTACCGGCTGCAGTAATTGACCGCATTTTTCAAGCAAGAGATAACATCCTTTCAGAAACTAGCCAAACTAAATTTTTAGCAATAGCAAGTGGCAAGGGAGGCGTTGGGAAATCGACTGTCGCAGCAAACCTAGCGATAGCCTTAGCTCAACAGGGTAAAAAAGTAGGCTTACTTGATGCGGATATATATGGTTTCAGTATCCCAGTATTACTCGGAACAACAGAATCCCCGCGTAAAGAAAATGGACAAATTATCCCTGTAGAAACAAACGGTATCCAAATGATCTCGATGGATTTCTTTGTAGAGTCTGGCGAACCAGTTATTTGGCGTGGCCCGATGCTAGGAAAAATGATAAAGATGTTTTTAGAAGAAGTGAGATGGGGAAAATTAGATTACTTGCTAATTGACTTGCCACCTGGAACTGGGGATGTCGCTCTAGATATTCACACCTTAATTCCAAAATGCAATGAAATTATCGTTACAACGCCACATTTCGCAGCGGCATCAGTTGCATCACGTGCGGGATATATGGCTTCGAAAAATAACCATAACATTATTGGTGTAATTGAAAATATGTCCTACCTAAAACTTGAAGATGGACAAACCTTAAAAATATTTGGACAAGGTGGCGGAGAAAAAGTTGCTGCTGACCTAGAAACACAACTTTTAATTCAATTGCCAATCGAACAACCAGATTTCAATGGAAATGGCTATACATCAGCTATCTATGGCGAGTCTAGTGAAGCAGGAAAAGCCTATAAAACTCTAGCAGAGAAAATAATTCCATATTTATTATAAAAACTTTGTAAAAAGTATTGACGAAAGGCAAAAATCTTGGTATATTTATAAACGTTGCTGATACGGACAAACGCTTTAGCAGCAAAAGAAACTGACCTTTGAAAACTGAACAAAAAAGAAGACGAAAAGCAATGAGACGTAAAGTCTCACTGGTAATCGCAGGGCAGAAAACAGAAAGCTGTTTTCAACAAAAACAAACTAGTAATTTAATTGCTAGCGAAGTCAATTTGACGCAAGGAATCTTATTCACGGTGTTGAATAAGTATTCAAATTCAATTTATATTTTAAAGAGAGTTTGATCCTGGCTCAGGACGAACGCTGGCGGCGTGCCTAATACATGCAAGTCGAACGAACGGAGGAAGAGCTTGCTCTTCCAAAGTTAGTGGCGGACGGGTGAGTAACACGTGGGCAACCTGCCTGTAAGTTGGGGATAACTCCGGGAAACCGGGGCTAATACCGAATGATAGAGTGTGGCGCATGCCACGCTCTTGAAAGATGGTTTCGGCTATCGCTTACAGATGGGCCCGCGGTGCATTAGCTAGTTGGTAGGGTAATGGCCTACCAAGGCAACGATGCATAGCCGACCTGAGAGGGTGATCGGCCACACTGGGACTGAGACACGGCCCAGACTCCTACGGGAGGCAGCAGTAGGGAATCTTCCGCAATGGACGAAAGTCTGACGGAGCAACGCCGCGTGTATGAAGAAGGTTTTCGGATCGTAAAGTACTGTTGTTAGAGAAGAACAAGGATAAGAGTAACTGCTTGTCCCTTGACGGTATCTAACCAGAAAGCCACGGCTAACTACGTGCCAGCAGCCGCGGTAATACGTAGGTGGCAAGCGTTGTCCGGATTTATTGGGCGTAAAGCGCGCGCAGGCGGTCTTTTAAGTCTGATGTGAAAGCCCCCGGCTTAACCGGGGAGGGTCATTGGAAACTGGAAGACTGGAGTGCAGAAGAGGAGAGTGGAATTCCACGTGTAGCGGTGAAATGCGTAGATATGTGGAGGAACACCAGTGGCGAAGGCGACTCTCTGGTCTGTAACTGACGCTGAGGCGCGAAAGCGTGGGGAGCAAACAGGATTAGATACCCTGGTAGTCCACGCCGTAAACGATGAGTGCTAAGTGTTAGGGGGTTTCCGCCCCTTAGTGCTGCAGCTAACGCATTAAGCACTCCGCCTGGGGAGTACGACCGCAAGGTTGAAACTCAAAGGAATTGACGGGGGCCCGCACAAGCGGTGGAGCATGTGGTTTAATTCGAAGCAACGCGAAGAACCTTACCAGGTCTTGACATCCTTTGACCACTCTGGAGACAGAGCTTTCCCTTCGGGGACAAAGTGACAGGTGGTGCATGGTTGTCGTCAGCTCGTGTCGTGAGATGTTGGGTTAAGTCCCGCAACGAGCGCAACCCTTGATTTTAGTTGCCAGCATTTAGTTGGGCACTCTAAAGTGACTGCCGGTGCAAGCCGGAGGAAGGTGGGGATGACGTCAAATCATCATGCCCCTTATGACCTGGGCTACACACGTGCTACAATGGATGGTACAAAGGGTCGCGAAGCCGCGAGGTGGAGCCAATCCCATAAAACCATTCTCAGTTCGGATTGTAGGCTGCAACTCGCCTACATGAAGCCGGAATCGCTAGTAATCGTGGATCAGCATGCCACGGTGAATACGTTCCCGGGCCTTGTACACACCGCCCGTCACACCACGAGAGTTTGTAACACCCGAAGTCGGTAGGGTAACCTTTATGGAGCCAGCCGCCGAAGGTGGGACAGATAATTGGGGTGAAGTCGTAACAAGGTAGCCGTATCGGAAGGTGCGGCTGGATCACCTCCTTTCTAAGGAAAAGGAAACCTGTGAGTTTTCGTTCTTCTCTATTTGTTCAGTTTTGAGAGGTCACTCTCTTGTATGTCAGATAAAGTACGCAAGGCAACATGCTTGGAGCATAGCGCCACTACATTTTTGACGGGCCTATAGCTCAGCTGGTTAGAGCGCACGCCTGATAAGCGTGAGGTCGATGGTTCGAGTCCATTTAGGCCCACTTTTTCTTTCTGACACGAAGAAAACATTCAATTTAATTCCTTTTAGGGGCCTTAGCTCAGCTGGGAGAGCGCCTGCTTTGCACGCAGGAGGTCAGCGGTTCGATCCCGCTAGGCTCCACCAAAATTGTTCTTTGAAAACTAGATAAGAAAGTTAGTAAAGTTAGCATAGATAATTTATTATTTATGACACAAGTAACCGAGAATCATCTGAAAGTGAATCTTTCATCTGATAGGAAGTATCATCGCTGATACGGAACATCAGAAAAACAACCTTTACTTCGTAGAAGTAAATTGGTTAAGTTAGAAAGGGCGCACGGTGGATGCCTTGGCACTAGGAGCCGAAGAAGGACGGGACTAACACCGATATGCTTTGGGGAGCTGTACGTAAGCGTTGATCCAGAGATTTCCGAATGGGGGAACCCACTATCTTTAGTCGGATAGTATCCTTACGTGAATACATAGCGTGAGGAAGGCAGACCCAGGGAACTGAAACATCTAAGTACCTGGAGGAAGAGAAAGAAAAATCGATTTCCTGAGTAGCGGCGAGCGAAACGGAAAGAGCCCAAACCAAGAAGCTTGCTTCTTGGGGTTGTAGGACACTCTATACGGAGTTACAAAAGAAAGTTATAAATGAAGCGGTCTGGAAAGGCCCGCCAAAGACGGTAACAGCCCGGTAGTTGAAATGGCTTTCCCTCCAGAGTGGATCCTGAGTACGGCGGAACACGTGAAATTCCGTCGGAATCCGGGAGGACCATCTCCCAAGGCTAAATACTCCCTAGTGACCGATAGTGAACCAGTACCGTGAGGGAAAGGTGAAAAGCACCCCGGAAGGGGAGTGAAACAGTTCCTGAAACCGTGTGCCTACAAGTAGTTAGAGCCCGTTAATGGGTGATAGCGTGCCTTTTGTAGAATGAACCGGCGAGTTACGATTTGTTGCAAGGTTAAGCGGGAAAAGCGGAGCCGTAGCGAAAGCGAGTCTGAATAGGGCGCATAAGTAACAGGTCGTAGACCCGAAACCAGGTGATCTACCCATGTCCAGGATGAAGGTAAGGTAATACTTACTGGAGGTCCGAACCCACGCACGTTGAAAAGTGCGGGGATGAGGTGTGGGTAGCGGAGAAATTCCAATCGAACTTGGAGATAGCTGGTTCTCTCCGAAATAGCTTTAGGGCTAGCCTCGAGGTAAAGAGTCATGGAGGTAGAGCACTGTTTGGACTAGGGGCCCTTCTCGGGTTACCGAATTCAGATAAACTCCGAATGCCATGTACTTATACTCGGGAGTCAGACTGCGAGTGATAAGATCCGTAGTCGAAAGGGAAACAGCCCAGACCACCAGTTAAGGTCCCCAAATATATGTTAAGTGGAAAAGGATGTGGGGTTGCTTAGACAACCAGGATGTTGGCTTAGAAGCAGCCACCATTGAAAGAGTGCGTAATAGCTCACTGGTCGAGTGACCCCGCGCCGAAAATGTACCGGGGCTAAACATATTACCGAAACTGTGGATGAACCTCTTCGGAGGTTCGTGGTAGGAGAGCGTTCTAAGGGCGGTGAAGTCAGACCGGAAGGACTGGTGGAGCGCTTAGAAGTGAGAATGCCGGTATGAGTAGCGAAAGAAGGGTGAGAATCCCTTCCACCGAATATCTAAGGTTTCCTGAGGAAGGCTCGTCCGCTCAGGGTTAGTCGGGACCTAAGCCGAGGCCGATAGGCGTAGGCGATGGACAACAGGTAGAGATTCCTGTACCAGTGCTAATTGTTTAACCGATGGGGTGACACAGAAGGATAGGGAATCGCACGAATGGAAATGTGCGTCCAAGCAGTGAGTGTGAGAAGTAGGCAAATCCGCTTCTTGCGAAGCATGAGCTGTGATGGGGAAGGAAATTAAGTACGGAAGTTCCTGATTTCACGCTGTCAAGAAAAGCCTCTAGGAAGAGTAGTACTGCCCGTACCGCAAACCGACACAGGTAGATGAGGAGAGAATCCTAAGGTGAGCGAGAGAACTCTCGTTAAGGAACTCGGCAAAATGACCCCGTAACTTCGGGAGAAGGGGTGCTCTATTAGGGTGCAAGCCCGAGAGAGCCGCAGTGAATAGGCCCAGGCGACTGTTTAGCAAAAACACAGGTCTCTGCAAAACCGTAAGGTGACGTATAGGGGCTGACGCCTGCCCGGTGCTGGAAGGTTAAGAGGAGTGCTTAGCTTCGGCGAAGGTACGAATTGAAGCCCCAGTAAACGGCGGCCGTAACTATAACGGTCCTAAGGTAGCGAAATTCCTTGTCGGGTAAGTTCCGACCCGCACGAAAGGCGCAACGATCTGGGCACTGTCTCAACGAGAGACTCGGTGAAATTATAGTACCTGTGAAGATGCAGGTTACCCGCGACAGGACGGAAAGACCCCGTGGAGCTTTACTGCAACCTGATATGGAATGTTTGTACCGCTTGTACAGGATAGGTAGGAGCCGAAGAGACGTGTGCGCTAGCATACGAGGAGGCAATGGTGGGATACTACCCTGGCTGTATGACCATTCTAACCCGCCACGCTAAGCGCGTGGGGAGACAGTGTCAGGTGGGCAGTTTGACTGGGGCGGTCGCCTCCTAAAGAGTAACGGAGGCGCCCAAAGGTTCCCTCAGAATGGATGGAAATCATTCGCAGAGTGTAAAGGCACAAGGGAGCTTGACTGCGAGACTGACAAGTCGAGCAGGGACGAAAGTCGGGCTTAGTGATCCGGTGGTTCCGCATGGAAGGGCCATCGCTCAACGGATAAAAGCTACCCCGGGGATAACAGGCTTATCTCCCCCAAGAGTCCACATCGACGGGGAGGTTTGGCACCTCGATGTCGGCTCGTCGCATCCTGGGGCTGTAGTCGGTCCCAAGGGTTGGGCTGTTCGCCCATTAAAGCGGCACGCGAGCTGGGTTCAGAACGTCGTGAGACAGTTCGGTCCCTATCCGTCGCGGGCGCAGGAAATTTGAGAGGAGCTGTCCTTAGTACGAGAGGACCGGGATGGACACACCGCTGGTGTACCAGTTGTTCCGCCAGGAGCATCGCTGGGTAGCTATGTGTGGCAGGGATAAACGCTGAAAGCATCTAAGCGTGAAGCCCCCCTCAAGATGAGATTTCCCATTTCTTCGGAAAGTAAGATCCCTGAAAGATGATCAGGTAGATAGGTTTGGAGTGGAAGTGTAGCGATACATGGAGCGGACAAATACTAATCGATCGAGGACTTAACCAAAAAATGAAACAAAGTTACCTAACTGAACCCTTTCTTCTCTAGTTTTGAGAGAGCAATCTTTCAACAACTTCATATTGTCTGGTAGTTATGGCGAGAAGGTCACACCCGTTCCCATCCCGAACACGGTAGTTAAGCTTCTCTGCGCCAATGGTAGTTGGGGGCTTCCCCCTGCGAGAGTAGGTCGCTGCCGGGCAATTTATTATTCCACAGTAGCTCAGTTGGTAGAGCAATCGGCTGTTAACCGATCGGTCGCAGGTTCGAGTCCTGCCTGTGGAGCCATTTTTTTATTTGAAAGGCTTTGCTGCCGCTTTAGCTCAGTTGGTAGAGCACTTCCATGGTAAGGAAGGGGTCGTCGGTTCAAATCCGACAAGTGGCTTAATATAATATGCTTGTATTTAGAATGTTTCGCTAGTATGCGAGGCTTTTTTTATTTGTCTAAAAATGATAAACACCTTATCAGAGTATACATATGCATTATTATTCAATGTGTTTTTATGAAAAATGTTAAATAATTAAATAAGTAGCAAATTTTATTGGATTTATTATTATTATATTGAGAAAAATGTGTATTTTTAGACATAATTAAAAGATTGATTGTATAAAATATGAATAACAAGCTAATACGTGTAGGATTTTAACAATGAAACAATTATAAAAGTCAATTTGTGTGGAAATAAAACAAAATTTTCTTTATTTTTTAGTAGTCCGTTACAAGAAACAGCCCTTTTCTTTCGTTTTCGTTCATACATCGCATTATTATGATACCTTATATATGTGTAAGAAAATTTTAAAAAGGAGATAACATCATGAGAAAAAAAACTGCGGTAACAATTTTGCTTTTTATTGTACTATTGACAACGATTCTAATGCCAACGAATGCAAATGCCTATACTAAATTAGGTTATTCTTTAAGTAAATCAAATGCTAAGAATTTTAAATTTTATATTAATGGGTCGGCGATGGGTTATAAAAATATAATTATTAATGGAGCAAAATCTTGGAATGCTTCTCCATATTTAAATACGGTAAGTAAGGGACGAGATGCAAAACCTCACTTTATAATTAGTAGTTCAACTCAGGACAGAGGGGCAACTATTGCTGTCTGTGAAACTTGGGCATATAAAGGGTCTAAATTAGTAGCGAAAAATGAAATAACTACTTTTAAAGCTTTTAGGTCTTTATCTGTAGGTGATAAGACTGAGACTATAGCTCACGAATTTGGCCATGGGCTTGGTTTAGGACATGTGAAAACGAAGAATGCAATCATGCTAGATGTTGGTTTTACAAAGAAAATAAAACCACAAAGGGATGATTTAAACGGTATTAAAGCAATATATAAATAAAAAGGAGGATTGAAAAATGAAGAAAAGTATTATCGTTATCATAGGATTAGTGAGCATAGTTGGATTGACGGGTTGTACTAATAATAAAAATATAAATGAAAAACAAATAGTAGGAAAAGAAATCGAAAAAGTTGAACAAAAAAGTAGTATAGTTTCTTGTGATGGAAAGTATCTGGATCTTGCAGAAAATATTGAAGAACTAGAAGAAAGTTCTCCTATTATTGTTACTGTAACGAAACACTCTGAAAAAAAATCTATTACAAAAGAATCAAAAAATAGCAATGTGCCTACAGAATTTTATACTATGAGTGAAGTAGTTATAAATAATATAGAAAAAGATGAAACGAAGACCTTAGAAGAAAATAAAACGATTAAGGTATTAGAAGATAGTGTTGAAAATGTTAAAATCGATGGACAAGAATACGATTTAACGATTGATGGGTATAAAAATATGAAAGAAGACGAAGAATATACGCTATTTATAAGGAAAAGTACATCTGGAGATAATTATGTACTTACAAATGCTATGTTAAGTAAATATCCTGTTGCTGAGTTGAGTGAAAGTGAGCTGTTCCTTGAAAATGAGGAAAACAAGGAAGAAGCGATAGATATGAAAGATACGTATAAGGATATATATAAGGAAGTTCTAAGTGATTATAACTAAAAAAATATGTATCTTATGACCCTGGGAATAAAACTGGGGTCTATTTTTATGGAGGCTTTATTACATATCTTGAATAGGTCGTATAAATAGATTATACTAGGGGTATAAATACAAGGACGGATGGGGTGTTTTTTTGAAGGAGAAGAAGCAGCGGATTATTAAGTCAGCTAAAGAGGTGTTTCAAAAGCAAGGGTACTTGAAGACTTCTGTACAAGATATGGTGGATGCGGCTGGGATTTCTAAGGGGACTTTCTATAATTATTTTACTTCGAAAGAGGAGCTGGCCATTGTCATCTTTAAGCAGGAGTATTCTGTATTGCATCAGCGTTTGGAATATACGATGGCGCTAGATGGGACGAAGAAAGATAATTTTACGGAATGCTTGAAAATTATTATTCATTTTTATACGGAAAATGGGGAGATATTGAATATTACTTTTTCGCAGACGATGATTGATGATGACTTTAATGCGTTCTTGCAGAATGTTCGGCTTAAGAATATGGAATGGGTTAAAAATCAGCTTTTAGAGGTTTATGGAAAGGAAACGGAGCCTTATATTAACGATATTACGATGCTCTTGAGTGGGATGGCGGCGATGTATGTCTTTGCGAGCGGTAGTAAAAATGTTGACTCTGGTTTAATTGAAAGAGCCATTCCGTATGTTGTGAGAAGGCTAGATGCGCTTGTTAAAGATATATTGGAAAGCGGAGAAATTATTTTTACTGAGGCTGATACAGAGAACTTGGTGCCAGATCAAACGATGATCAGGAAGAAGCGTCTTGCTAAGTTACGAGAAGCGCTTGAGGAGCTTAATGTAGGAATTGAGAATGCGGATATTGCTGATTCGGATAAGTGGCAGTATAAAGAATCGATGAATGCACTTGTTGGCGAGATTAATAATAATGAAGCGCCGAGAGATTTCATGGTTCAAGGCACGCTTTTATATCTTAAACAGCATGTACCGGCTACTTTAACCAAAGAAGTGAATAAATTAGAAGCGTGCGTGAACGGGCTTTTATAAATTTTAGACTAACTAGTCACTTTTTATTGACTTGTTGGTCTTTTTTTATTATACTTCTATTATTCATCTGGAAATTTCCACATGGGAAGGGGTATTAATTTTGAATAGTACAGCAGTAGAACGGCCCGTTGATGTTAATGGGAAATCTTATAGTAGAAGTTTATTAGTAGTAACAATGATTATTGGGGCATTTGTAGCGATTTTAAATCAGACGTTACTAGCAACGGCGCTTCCAATGATTATGGATGATTTGCATATTACAGCAGCAACAGGGCAATGGTTAACAACAGCTTTCTTGCTGACAAATGGGATTATGATTCCGATTACAGCACTTTTAATTGAAAAAATTAGTTCAAAAACGTTATTTATTACGGCGATGACTGTATTTACAATTGGTACAATTATTTCGTCTGTGGCGGGTTCATTCCCGATTTTACTTACTGGTCGTATTGTTCAAGCGGCTGGTGCGGGTATTATGATGCCTTTACTTCAAACGATATTCTTGCTGATTTTCCCTCGTGAAAAACGTGGGGCAGCGATGGGGCTGATGGGACTCGTTATTGCGTTTGCTCCAGCGATTGGTCCAACATTATCAGGTTGGATTGTGGATTCATATGATTGGAGAGTATTATTTATTATTTTAATTCCAATTGCGGTTATTGATATTATTTTAGCCTTTTTTGGAATGAAAAAAGTAGTGAAGTTAACTGATACAAAAATTGATTTTCTTTCCATCGTGATGTCTTCAATTGGTTTTGGGGCGTTACTTTACGGATTTAGTTCAGCTGGTAATGATGGTTGGGGAGACGCGACTGTTATTACGACATTAATCATTGGTGTCGTTGTTATTGCGTTATTTGTATGGCGCCAACTTGTTATTGAAAATCCAATGCTTGAACTGCATGTGTTTAAATATCCAGTATTTTCATTGTCTGTTATTCTTGGTTCAATTGTAACGATGGCAATGATTGGTGCGGAGATTGTATTACCACTTTATATTCAAACGATTCGCGGGGAGTCTGCGCTTCAATCTGGGCTACTATTACTTCCAGGTGCGATTATTATGGGTATAATGAGTCCAATTACAGGGATTATTTTTGATAAAATTGGAGCGAAATGGTTAACGATTACCGGGGTTACAATTTTGACTATCGGTACGATACCATTTATGTTTTTAACAATGGATACGCCGCTTTGGTATATTGTTGTGTTTTATGCCGTGAGATTCTTCGGGATTTCGATGGCGATGATGCCAGTTTCGACTGCTGGGATGAATGCACTTCCTAACCACTTAATTAACCATGGTTCAGCGGTAAATAATACAATTCGTCAAATTGCTGGTTCGATTGGGACTGCGGTACTGATCACTGTGCTAACGAATGTGACGAAAGATAATATGCCGGGTAAAGCGCTTATGGCGACTGATCCAGCTAGTTTTGCTCAAAAAGCACAAGATGCTAGTCTGGACGGAATGCGCGCGGCGTTTATGGTTGCAGCAATCTTTGCGGCTTTAGGGATGATCTTAAGTTTATTCCTTAAAAATAAAAAACAAGAGCCAATCGTCAAAGAATACACCAAATAATATCAAAACAGGGTCAAACATCCGATTTGGATAAATGACCCTGTTTTTTATATTTTTTTAAGAGAAACTTTCCAGCTGGTGCCTGTTCCTACCGAATATGCGTCTACGAAAGAACCTTGATTGATGCCGAGCCCAAGATTATCAAGTGAGTTTACATAGATGAGTGCTTCACCAATGCGTAAGTCTGCGAATGAGCGGCTGTAGGTAACGAAATTTTTATAAACTACGCGGTCGTGGTGTTTGATTAGAACTTCGATGGAATCGCCGTATTTTGCGCCTAGTTTCAGGAAATCAGTCCGGCGAATATTTGTCCAAAGGTTGCCAAATGGGCGGTCGATTATATCAATTGTTCCATAAGCCTGTTCATCTTCTAAATAAGAGTCACTTAGGCTTAACGAAACAATGGACTCAGGTGTGGCTTCAGGACCAATATCTTCAAAACTAATCACACCAGCAGCAAGTCTCGCCGCAGTATAGGCAAAAATATCTCTACCGTGGAATGTATGAGAAGCACCTGACCTTGGAAGGCGATTTTTCTCTTCATCAATCAGACGAACCGCTTTAATCGTTCCATAATGGGCAATATGTGTTAAAGTTCCGTTATCTGGTGTAATAATATAATGACCATCCTCTGTTAAAACAACTACACTACGACGTTTCGAACCAACACCTGGGTCGACAATAGATACAAAAATCGTAGCTTCAGGCCAGTAAGGAACAGTTTGTAAAAGACGATAAGAAGCTTCCCAAATATTAAATTGAGGAATTTGATGCGTTAAATCGTATATTTGTAAATCACTACTAACACTATTAATCACACCATACATAGCACTAACTGCACCATCACTAATACCAAAATCAGATTGTAAAACAAGTAGCTGTTTTGTCAATTTAAACTCCTCCATTTCGGGCAATTTAGGGCAAAATAAAAACTCGCCCTCGTCCAAAAAACTCTTGGAATAAGGGCGAGAAAAATTTCACGCGGTACCACCTTAATTTATTTTCAGCTTACACTGAAAACCTCAAATAAGCATTTATGTAAAATACTTAGGGCGTTTGATAACGGACGCCAAATCCGTTGTGGCTTACTTATTTTCAGCGACAAAGCTCAGAGGCCATTTTCGGACATTGTTTTTTGTTCCTTTTCAGCAGTGGGAACTCTCTTTTTGAAAAAACAGATGTCGTACTTTTCTCATCATAGCTTTGTTATAAAGAATACAGAAAAGTTGGATAAGTGTCAATGAATATAGCATGATTTGTGAGAGAAATCGCATAGTAGTGCTATTTGAGAACGATTATCAACTGTCTTTTTACTGTGATTTTTAAGTAAGAACTGTTATAATATAAGCGAAAATTGTAAACGCTTTCTCTATTTAGGAGGTAATGTGATGGGCGCAAAAGTATCAGTGCGAATTAATGGTGAGGCGCGGGATGTGGTGGAAGGAACGCGAATACTGGACTATTTAAATGCAGAAGGAATACAGCATCCGCATATTTGTTATAGTGAGCAAATCGGTCCTATTCAATCTTGTGACACGTGTATGTGTGAGGTTGACGGGGAGCTTATGCGGGCGTGCAGCACGAATCTTACAGATGGGATGGAAATTAAAACAAATTCAGAACTAGCTAAAGATGCTCAGTTAGAAGCAATGGACCGGATTTTGGAAAATCATTTACTATATTGTACGGTTTGTGATAATAATAATGGCAATTGCAAAGTACATAATACAACAGAACTGCTTGGCGTGGAAAAACAAGACCGCCCATACCGGGAAAAGGGCTACTTAAATGATTTTTCGCATCCATTTTATCGCTATGATCCGGATCAATGTATTCTTTGCGGGCGCTGTGTGGAGGCTTGTCAACAAGTTCAAGTGAATGAGACGCTTTCGATTGATTGGGAAAGAAGTCAGCCGAGGGTTATTTGGGATGATGATCGTCCAGCGAATTTATCATCTTGTGTTTCGTGCGGACTTTGTGCGACAGTATGCCCTTGTAACGCTTTAATGGAAAAATCAATGCTTGGTCAAGCTGGCTTTATGACGGGACTTGATGAAGACATGTTAGAACCAATGATTGATATGGTGAAAAAAGTCGAGCCAAATTATCAAACCGTTTTTGCAGTGTCGGAAATGGAAGCGGCGATGCGGGAAACGCGAACGAAAAAAACAAAAACAGTTTGTACATTTTGCGGGGTTGGTTGTACGTTTGAAGTATGGACGAAAGACCGCAAAATATTGAAAGTCGAGCCAACTGGGGAAGGTCCTGTGAACAAATTTGCTACGTGTGTGAAAGGGAAATTTGGTTGGGATTTTGTTAATAGTGAAAAACGGATTACGACACCACTGATTCGCGAAGGAAATGAATTTGTGCCAGCGAGTTGGGAAGATGCTATTCATCTAGTTGCAACCAAACTACGCGAAATTCAAGCTAAATATGGAAATGATTCGATTGGTTTTATTAGCTCTTCTAAAACGACTAACGAAGAAAATTATTTGATGCAAAAACTAGCGCGCCAAGTGTTCGAAACGAATAATATTGATAATTGTTCGCGTTATTGTCAGGCGCCTGCTTCGGATGGGCTTACTCGTACAGTTGGTATTGGCGCGGATTCAGGGACTGTAGAAGATATTGAAAGTGCGGGACTCGTGATTATTGTTGGCGCATCTCCAGCAGATGGCCATCCGGTACTTGCCAGCAGAATTAAACGAGCACAAAAAACACGCGGTCAAAAACTGATTGTTTCAGATTTGCGGAAACACGAAATGGCGGAGCGCTCAGATTTATTTATCCATCCAAAACAAGGAACTGACTTTGTTTGGTTAACAGCTGTCGCTAAATATATTATTGACCAAAATTGGCATGATCGGGTCTTTATGGAAAATCGAATTAGTAATGTGGCAGATTATCTAGAGTTTTTAGAACCATTTACATTAGAATACGCGGAAAAAGAAACGGGATTACCGGTTGAAACACTTAAATTAGTGGCGGAAATGATTCATGAAGCAGATGGGACAGCGGTTTGTTGGGGAATGGGAGTTACGCAAAACATTGCGGGATCGCATACATCATCAGCTATTGCTAACTTGCTTCTTGTAACTGGAAACTTCGGAAGACACGGGGCGGGCGCTTATCCGCTTAGAGGTCATAATAATGTTCAAGGCGCTTGTGATATGGGCTCATTACCAAATGTTTTACCAGGAATTCAGCCACTTGGAAATGATGAAGTTCGCGCTCGTTTTGAAGAAGCTTATGGGGTGTCAATTTCACCAGAACCAGGATTGAAAAATAACGAGATGCTTGATGCAATTGAAGCAGGCACACTTCATTCTATGTATGTCATTGGTGAGGAAATGGCTTGGGTTGACTCTAACTCTAATCACGTGCAAGAAATCCTTTCGAGCCTTGATTTCTTTGTTGTTCAAGATGTATTTCTATCAAAAACGGCTCAATTTGCCGATGTTGTTTTCCCAGCTGCTCCATCACTTGAAAAAGAAGGAACATTTACCAATACAGAGCGCCGTGTACAACGACTTTATGAAGTTTTAGAGCCGCTTGGAGATTCTAAACCAGATTGGTGGATTATTCAAGAAGTGGCAAGAGCATGTGGAAGAACAGATTGGAATTATGACCACCCGAGTGAAATTATGGACGAAATTGCAAGTTTAGCACCATTTTTTGCAGGTGTTCGTTATGATCGGATGCAAGGATTTAATAGCCTTGTGTGGCCAGTTAGTGCGGACGGGAAGGATATGCCGCTACTTTATGAAGAACGATTTAATTTCCCTGATGGCAAAGCACAGTTCTCGACATTGCCATATATTGCGCCGATTACTTTCCCGGAAGAATTTAATTTAACGCTTAATAATGGCCGTTTATTGGAACAATTCCATGAGGGTAATTTGACGGATAAATCAAAAGGCTTGGATTATAAATTACCGGAAGTGTTTGTGGAGGTTTCGCATGAATTAGCTAAAGAACGCGATATTGAAAGTGGTTCGCTCGTTCGTTTAAGTTCGCCGTATGGTCGCATCAAGCTTCGGGCGGTTGTTACTGAGCGGATGAAAGGCAATGAAGTCTATGTACCGATGCATTCAGTGAGTAGCGAAACAGCGGTAAACCTTTTAACTTCAAGTGCTGGGGACGTTCGGACAAAAACACCAGCATACAAACAAACCAAAGTAAATCTAACTGTACTTGAAAAAACTGGGAAAAATCCACTTCCAGATCACAATCCGCGGAACCGTAAAAGATTCCCGCAAAACGGGGCCGAGGTGGAGCGTAAGTGGTCGAGAGAAGATTATCAACCGATTTCTAAAGTGAACTGCGCCTGTGGTGGAAACTGCGGATGTGGGGGGAAAGGGAGGAATCATTGATGGCAGAACCAATTTCAACGATTCGTGATACAAAAAAGACCCCAGAAGAACAGGAGCAAGAACGTTTAGCGCAAATGAAAACGGACATTGCTGAAGAAGATTCTGGTTTTATCGAAATAGTAGAAACGGTAAAATTATTGCAAGAATCTGGAGCGCTAGAAGCTTTAAATAGCGCGATTAAGGCACGGGGGGATATTACGAAAACATTTTTAAATGAATGGCGTAAAGAACCAATGACAAATGCGATAAATAATATGATGATTTCAAGTAAACTGCTAACCGATACAAAACCAGAGCAAACCGAGGAAATGATTTCAAATTTAAAGGATGCAGCGAAAAAAGCTGAAGAAAGTGCAAAAAACGACGAAATCATGGGTATGTTAGCGATTATGAAGGCGCTGAAAGACCCAGATATTAACCGCGCGCTCCGTTACGGCATGACTTTTTTGAAAGAAGTAGGGAAAACATTAAAATAATCATTTGAAACAGCGAGACTTCCTAGTATCGCTGTTTCGGCTTAGAGAGGAGTGGTTTTTGATGGATATTGTATCGCGTCAAAAGGTCCGCCGTTTTGAAGCTGGCACTTTTCAAGAAATCGAATCAAGTGTTGCGACCGAGTATCCGCTGACTATCTACGTTAACGACCAAGAACTCGTGACCATCGTTTGCACGCCCGAGCATTTAGAAGATTTAGTCGTAGGGTTTTTAACTTCGGAAGGCATTGTTCGTGGGCCGGGCGACATTGATTCTGTGGATATTATTGAAGCGACTGGTCATGCCAAAGTTAGCGCCAACTTTGTGAACAAATTCAATGCCAAATACCGCGGCAAACGTTATATTACCTCATGTTGCGGCAAGTCGCGAGAAAATTTCTACTTTCAGTCAGATGCCTCACTCGTCAACGTGAAGCAAAATTCAAATCTGAAACTCACAACAGACAGGATTTTCCGCTTAATGGAAAAATTTGAGCAAAATTCCGCAACGTTTCATCAAACCGGCGGGGTTCATAATGCGGCGCTATGCAGTTCGGCGGAAATTATTTATAGTCGGATGGACATCGGACGCCATAATGCACTTGATAAAATATATGGTCGCGCTTTAAAAGACGGAACAGCTACAGATGATAAAGCGATTATTTTTAGCGGGCGAATCTCCTCAGAAATCCTCGTTAAGACAGCTAAATTAGGATGCGGAATAATTTTATCTCGCTCTGCACCTACCGAACTGGCGATCAATATGGCTGAAGAATTGAACATTACGACAGTTGGCTTCATCCGCGGGGACAGGTTAAATGTCTATTCTGGATTTGAACGAATCACTTAAGTTTGATATGATGCAGTAAAATAGGACGGTAAGGTGAATAGAGAAAATGAAACAAATTTTAGTAGTAGATGATGACCGGCACATTCTTAAACTTGTAGGGCACTATCTCCGGGCAGAAGGTTTTCATGTGTTAGAAGCTAGTGATGGCGTAGAAGGAGAAAAGATAGTGGAAACGGAGCAAGTTCATTTGGCGGTGATTGATGTGATGATGCCTAACATGGATGGCTTTGAACTATGCAAAAAATTGCGCATAAGCTATCCTGATATTCCCGTTATTATGCTGACAGCCAAAGATGCACTTGCAGATAAATCGCGCGGTTTTGAAGTGGGAACGGATGACTATGTCACTAAACCCTTTGAACCCGAGGAATTGATTTTTCGAATACGGGCTTTACTTAGACGTTCCAATCAGGCTAGTGAAGCAAAAATCACTATCGGAAATATCACCATCGACCAAAAAAGTTACGGCATAAAAATTGGCAACCAAGAACGGATGATTCCTGTAAAAGAATTTGAACTGTTATATCAATTAGCGAGCTATCCCGGTCGGATTTTTACTCGGGAAGAATTAATTGAACGGATTTGGCAACGCGATTACGACGGCAGTGACCGAACAGTAGATGTACATATTAAACGTTTGCGCGACCATTTTGATGAGGAAAAGGACGGGATTCGGATTGTCACGGTTCGCGGTGTTGGCTATAAATTGGAGGAAACAACATGAAGTCATTATATAGTCGAATAGTTGTGACGATGCTAGTTGTCATTCTTTCCAGTAGCCTGCTCGGTTTTTTCTTTGCGAACATTTATTACCAGATAAAATTAAAACCTTTTAATGATGAAAAAACGGCTAAGATAGCTGAGGAAGTCCAACAATTTTATCAGTCGAATGCATCGATTTCTCTAAAAGAGTACTTGGAAAATGTAGGTGAACTTGGCTATGAACTGTATCTGACGGATGGCAAAGATCAATCGAGTTATTTCGGTGGTGCGTTTCGAAAAAAAGATTTACCTAACAAAACAGTTCAACAAGTGTTAGCGGGCGAGACTTATCACGGGATTGATACGTTTGATACGGGCATTTTTATCACAGGATTTTTTGATAATGATGTTAGGAATACAATTGGTGTTCCAGTTAAGGCGGACGGGGAGCAACTGGCGCTTTTTATACGTCAAGATCCGGAACAGCAATTCGGTGAACTTAGAATCTTTTTCGCGATGATACTTGTTTTCACATCTATTATTAGTATCTTATTTGTGCTTATTAGTGGCAGATACATAGTGAAACCAGTTGTGAAGCTTACGAATGCTACGAAAAAAATCCGGAGAGGAAATTACGATGTGGCGCTCGAAGTCCGGCGTAAAGACGAGATTGGTCAGCTGGCGGACTCGTTTGCCAAAATGGCGAGCGAACTCGAAAAATCTGAAGCAGCCCGTCAGGAATTTGTCGCAAATGTTTCTCATGAACTACAATCACCACTTACATCGATGCAAGGTTTCGCCAGACTTTTAGGTTCAGGAACACTAACCGAAAAAGAACAAAAAGAATATTTAACTGTTTTATCAGAGGAGACGACACGCCTTTCTTCTTTAACGAAACAGTTACTTACACTTGCTTCACTTGACCAAGAATCTGAGTTACGGAAAAAAGAACCAGTGCAATTAGCAGAACAGTGGCGCCAACTAATCCAAATGACTGAATGGAGTTGGCGAGAGAAAGAACTAACAATAAATCTAGAGTTAGCTGATATAAACTATTCTGGAGATGCCGAATTACTTTATCAAGTCTGGTCTAATTTATTAAACAATGCAATTAAATATACACCAGAGAGCGGGGATATTCAGGTACGCCTTTATGAAGAAACGACCAATGTTTTTGTTGAAGTCTGGAATAGTGGCGCTGGCATCAGCAAAGAAGATATGGCGAAGATTTTCGACCGTTTTTATAAAGCAAGTCAAAGTCGCACGCGAGAAGAAGGTTCAAGCGGCTTAGGCTTATCCATTTGCAAAAAAATAATTACGTTACATCATGGTGAAATCAGTGTTGAAAGTAATACTGAAAAAGGCACCACATTTATTGTTAGACTACCTAAAAACTAAATTTGTAAAATCCGATTCACATTCCGTTTACAAAACTTCTTTAAACTAAGTATATGATCTTAGAAGGAGTTGAACGGAATGTTTTTGGCATTAAGAGAATTAAAACACTCAAAACTACGCTATATTTTAATCGGATTAATTATGGTATTAATTGCTTGGCTCGTTTTGTTTGTTACAGGACTAGCGAATGGACTTGCAAATGATAATGGAGCGGCGATTTCATCAAATAAAGCAACCTATTATGTACTGCAAAAAGACTCAGATAATCGCTTAACGAGGTCCAATTTAACCGCAGCTGAAACAGAAAGCGTAGCAAAGCAACTTAAAAAATCAGAAAGCACCAACTTAGGTGTACAGATGGGAACAATCACACCACCCAATAAAGACAAAAAAACAGACATTACTTTTTTCGGTATAGATAAAACGGGCTTTATGAAACCGACCATCTCAGAAGGAACAGAGCCAGAGAAAACAAAAGAAGTAGTAGCTGATATTTCTTTAAAAGAGTCTGGTTATAAATTAGGCAGCAAACTCAAAGATAGCGCAACAGGAGAAACGTTCACTATTACTGCTTTCACCAAAAATAACACATTTAGCCATTCCCCGGTTATTTTCGTTGATTGGCACGCTTGGAAATTAGTTCATCAAACGAACCAAGCCGCAGAAGGAGAATATAACGCTGTAGCACTAAATGTCTCTCGGGATACTGCTAAAAATCTATCAATCGGCTCGATGGAATTGTCTTCAAGTAAAGAAGTACTTCAAGGCATTCCGGGTTATTCAGAAGAACAAGGTTCGCTACTGATGATGATTGCCTTTTTATTCGTCATCGCCGCATTTGTTCTAGCTGCTTTCTTTTACGTTATTACGATTCAAAAAATCAATCAATTTGGTATTTTAAAAGCAGTTGGCGCACGAACAGCTTATTTAGGTCGGAGCATCGTTACCCAAGTTGTTTTCTTATCTGTCGTCAGCTTATTGATTGGAAATGGCCTAACATTTGGACTGGCGGCAATTTTGCCAGCTAGCATGCCGTTTACACTTAGTCCAATACTTGCAATCGGTTGTTCCGCATTATTCCTAGTTGTAGCAGTCATCGGATCAATGTTATCACTCTATCGTGTAGCCAAAGTGGACGCGTTAGAAGCAATTGGGAGGGCAAACTAATGACTTTAATGATGAAAAATATTTCTAAAAATTATCAAGATGGCGAGCAAGTCATCGAAGTATTGAAAAGTGTTTCTTTAGAAGTAGCGCAAGGAGAATTTGTTGCAATCGTCGGCCCATCTGGTGCGGGGAAAAGTACATTTTTATCAATCGCAGGCGCTTTATTATCTCCAACAGAAGGCGAAATTGCCATTGGTGGAACGACATTAAATAACATGTCTGAAAAAGCATTAACGAAGGTGCGACTCGACAAAGTTGGCTTTATTTTCCAAGGTGCCAACTTAATTCCTTACCTAAATGTTCGCGACCAACTACTCGTCATTGCGGAATTATCCGGTGAAAAAGGTAGCGCTGCGAAAGAAAGAGCAGATAAATTGCTTCAAGAATTAGGCTTAACCGCGCGCCAAAACAATTATCCAGAAAGCTTATCCGGCGGCGAAAAACAACGTGTTGCTATTGCTAGAGCGCTGATGAACGACCCCGATATTATTTTAGCAGACGAACCAACAGCTAGTTTAGATGCAAATCGCGGGCACAAGGTAGTTCAAATGATTGCAGATGAAGTAAAACAGAAAAATAAAGCTGCCATCATGGTTACACATGACGAACGAGTGTTAGATTTAGTCGATCGTGTCATTCGAATTGAAGATGGCTATTTAAAAGCAGAATAAAAATTTGGTCCTCTTGTGGGGGCCAAATTTTTTTAGTTATTTATAGAAATCCTAGCTTAGAAACAGGCTATAAAATGTAAGAGTACTAGCAAAAAGTCTTGAAATAGTACACGAAAATAACCGATTTTGCACTATTTGCTTAAAAATAGCTTATTTCGTCACTGAACCGTCACAAAAAACATAGCGATAAGTCTGTTTTTAGTATTCTTTAACAACGTTCTTCAAGATATAATCTTAAAGTGAATAAATAATTGGACGCCTTTAACGAAAATACAGGTGCTATTTAATTATGAACAATGAAATAAAATTAATTATAAATCTAATTTTGCAACCTAGATGAGGAGGATCATATGAAAAGAAAAATATGTTTACTAATTGCAGTAGGAGTAATCCTTTTACAATTAAGCGCAGACCCATTTGCTATATGGGCTTCAGAAAATAATGGAAACAACGTAAATGCGGCAGAAACAGAGACGACAAAATACAAATTGATATTATCAACCCCTAAACGTGATAATTTAATGGGAGAATATGAAGCAGACGAAGTAATTAAATCTGCCCCAGCAAATCCAGTTATTGAAGGGTATAAGTTTTGGGGATGGTATGAAGAACCAAATGGTTACGGAATAAGATGGTATTTTCAGGATAATAAAATGCCGGCTCATGATGTAACTTTATACGCATACTTTACAATAGAGACCTACACAGCTACATTAATCTCTGAAGAAAGAACAGCTACCCAACCAGTTGTTTATCAAAAGAAAATTAATGAACCTACAAAACCAGTAAAAGATGGTTATACATTTATTGGGTGGTATGATGCAGAAACAGGCGGTAAAAAATGGGATTTTGCTAACGATTTAATGCCGGGGAAAAACATCACATTATATGCTCAATTTGCTTCTAAAACATATCCTATGACCTTTGATAATGGCGGGGTAACAACGACAGAAACAGTGGACTATGATGGTCTTGCAGAAGAACCAACAACGCCAACGAAAGCTGGTTACACATTTGATGGTTGGTATGACGCAGAAACAGGCGGTAAAAAGTGGAATTTTGCTCAAGATAAGATGCCTGCAAATCCAGTAACTTTATATGCCCGTTTTACAATGAATAATTACACTGCGACTTTTAATAATGATGGAACAACGACAACGCAAACAGTCGATTATCAAGAAGCGCTAACAGAACCAACTGAACCGACAAAAGATGGTTATACGTTTGAAGGTTGGTACGACGCACAAACAGGCGGAAACAAATGGAATTTCGCGACGAACAAAATGCCGGGGAACAACATCACACTATATGCTCGTTATAGCGCTAAATCTTATACAACAACATTTGACAAAGAAGGAACAACAACGACACAAACAGCTAATTATGATAGTCTTTTGACAGAACCAACAGCGCCAACAAAAGAGGGTTACACATTTGATGGTTGGTATGATGCGGAGACGGGCGGAAACAAATGGGATTTTGCAACTGACAAAATGCCTGCCAAGAACATCACACTGTACGCTCGTTTCACAGTCAAATCCTATACAGCGACATTTGATAAAGACGGAACGACAACGACACAAACAGCTAATTATGATAGTCTTCTGACAGAACCGACAGAGCCAACAAAAGAGGGTTACACATTTGATGGTTGGTATGATGCCGAGACAGGCGGAAACAAATGGAATTTTGCAACCAAAAAAATGCCTGCCAAGAATGTCACGCTGTACGCTCGTTTTACAGTCAAATCATATACAGCAACATTTGACAAAGACGGAACGACAACGACACAAACAGTCAATTATGATAGCCTGATTCAAGCGCCGACAGAGCCAACAAAAGCCGGTTATATATTTACTGGTTGGTATGATGCCGAAACAGGTGGAAACAAATGGGATTTCACAGCGAAAAAAATGCCAGCGAAAAACGTCACATTATATGCCCGTTTTAGTGCAAATGCTTATACAGCAACATTTGATAAAGATGGAACAACAACGACACAAGCTGTTGATTACGACAGTCTAATTACAGAACCAACAGCCCCAACAAAAGACGGCTACACATTTGATGGTTGGTATGATGCCGAAACAGGTGGAAATAAATGGGATTTCGCTGCGAAAAAAATGCCAGCGAAAAACATCACATTATATGCCCGTTTTAGTACAAATGCTTATACAGCAACATTTGATAAAGACGGAACAACAACGACACAAGCCGTTGATTACGACAGTCTGATTACGGAACCAACAGCACCGACTAAAGACGGCTACACATTTGATGGTTGGTATGATGCCGAAACAGGCGGAAACAAATGGAATTTCGCAGCGAAAAAAATGCCAGCGAAAAACGTTACATTATATGCCCGTTTTAGCACAAATGCTTATACAGCAACATTTGATAAAGACGGAACAACAACGACACAAGCCGTTGATTACGACAGTCTGCTTACAGAACCGACAGCGCCAACAAAAGAAGGCCACACATTTGATGGTTGGTATGATGCGGAAACAGGTGGAAACAAATGGGACTTTGCAGCAAATAAAATGCCAGCAAAAGACGTTACGCTATATGCCCGTTTTACCGTTAAATCATATACTGCCACACTTAATGGTGAAGAAGTTACAACACAAACAGTTGACTACCAAGGATTACTACAAGAACCGCCAGCACTTACAAAAGCTGGTTATACATTTGATGGTTGGTATGATGCCGAAACAGGTGGTAATAAATGGGATTTTGCTACAAACAAAATGCCTGCTAATGATTTAGCCTTATATGCGCGCTTTACCCAAAATCCAGTAGTTCCGGTAGACCCGGTAAATCCAGTAAACCCGGTAAATCCGATAAACCCAGTAAACCCAGTAAACCCAGTAAACCCAGTAAACCCAGTAAACCCAGTAAACCCAGTAAACCCAGTAAACCCAGTAAACCCAGTAAATCCGATTCAACCAGCAGATCCAGCACATCAAGACGATCTAATGGATGACATCTTACCGGCAACTGAGAACACAAACATTACTGCTACGATAAAACCAGCTAATGACCCTGTTAAGAAAACAAAACAAAGTAAAGAATTACCAAAAACAGGCGACCAAGAAAATATCCTTTATTTATTAATAGGGTTATTACTAATCGCTGGAACGTTTGGCTTTTTCAAAAAAATGTCTCATAAATAAAAATTGAAAGCCGCGTATGAAGCATGATGTTCATATGCGGCTTTCTTTCTCTTTTACTAGTTAAATTAGTCTCTGTAGGGAATTGTCGGGAAAACTAGTTTGGCACCAAATGTGTTCGTGCCCCTGGAAAGATTCTAATTCTTGTAAAATGCTTCGCTTACAAAAAAAGATGGCCTCTATGAAAATAGAGCCCATCTTTTTTGATAAAATCATTTTTAAATTTTAGTGAGTACATCCACTTCGGTCGGGAATGCTAAAAATGCAGGAATTTCCCGTTTAAATCGTTTATAGTGCTCTGTTGAATTATGGAATTGAATAGCAGCTTCATCTGCCCATTTTTCTAAGAGATAGAAGGTAGATGCGTTTTTCACAGAACGAACTAATTCATAGCCATGGTTTCCGGCTTCTGAGAGCGAATTTTGGATGACTAGCTCCACTTCTTTTAAAAATGATTCTATAAAGTCTGGTTTCACTTGGATTTTCGCTTCTATGTGTATCAACTGCTATACCTCCTATTTGTAATCTAATTGGATAACTGTTTCATCTGTTTTGAATTTTTCTAAAAACCAATATGTTTTCTCGATGCTCTTAGGTGTTTCGTGTAATGTTTGGTGAACCGCGTCTTCTCCAACTTGAATATCTTCTATATAAGCTTTGGCACTTCCTGGCATAAAGAGCCTGGTTGCGAGTGAACTAATCGTTGGGACAATCCCGTCTGTTGGGTTATCTTCGCTTAATTCACCTGCAATTGCAAGTACTTCTAAATCAGGACTTACCTCTGTTTGATTTTTAATAAAATAATCCATTTGAGGAGTACTATTTGGCAATTTTTTAAATGATAGATCCATTCCGTTATCGTTTGGGTCTAAGTCATTAAATGGTGAACCAATTGCTACTAACTTACGCAAAGTAGGTACGGTTTTATCTCCCGCGTAATCTTCCGCGTAATAAGTTAGTGCTAAACCTCCATTGGAATGCCCTACACCGTCCATTTGTGTAAAGCCATATCGTGATTTTAAATCTTCCATCGCGATTTTTAACCATTTGGACCAATCGTCAGGGGTTGCTTGATTTTGCTCGAAGCCGAATTTTATAATTGGGCGTTTGGCATCTTTTGTAAGCTTACCTTCGAACTTGATTTTTCCTTCTGAATTAACAGTCATAGTCAATGCTTCATTAGAACTTCTATATTCGTTCATTAGTTGGTCTGCCATTTTATCAAGAGAACTTGCATTACCGCCGCTCCCATGAATTAAAATAATTGGTATTTGATCTTTCAAATCTACTTTAGGAGGCTCGTAATTATCTGCCTCATCGCTATTTTGGCATGCAGCAAGAATTAGCGTACCAAAAAGCAAAATCATGATTGTAATAAAATATTTCTTCACTAAGTATCTTCCTCCATTCCAAATTATTATACCAAAAATCGACGTGACAATCATGTGAAACTCGTCTATAATCAAAATACATACTAACGGAATTATAGAAAGGTGCGAAAACTATTGGCAAATGTAGCGATTGATACAGTTATTACAGACATGGACGGAACATTACTCGTAAAAAAAGGAGATCAAATTCATCCCCTAAATAAAGAAGTTTTAATAAATTGGCAAGCAGACGGAAAAAAACTTTTCCTTGCGACAGGTCGACTAGACTTAGCTATTTTGCCATTTATCCATGAACTCAATATTAAAACACCTGTTATTTCTTGTAATGGTGGATTAGTACGTGATTTTACGACTGGAGAAATTTTATATAAAAGTAATATTGAGTTAGACCTAGTGCATACTGTATTAGAAACGCTTGAACCATTAGGTGTTAACTACCATATTTATACAACAGAACGAATTATTGGACCAACAAATACTGGCAAAATCGCTTTCTTCAATGAGCTAAATAAAACTTTATCAGAAAATGAGCAAGTTCCAATTACTTTAACAACAGATCCTTTCAGTGTGCTCCGCGAAGGTGAGTTCCCGCTAAAAGTTCTCGTAATTGAGTCTGACTTAGAAAAACGAGCAGAAATCAAAGCAGCTCTGCAAGGTTTACCGCTATCTGTCCTAGCTTCTGCATCTAATTTAATTGATATTATGAATGAAGGTATTGATAAAGCAAAAGGCCTTACATACCTAGCAGATAATGGTTACATTAATTTAAATTCAACTATCGCTTTTGGTGATAATGAAAATGATGTTGGCATGATTGAACTAGCAGAGATTGGCGTAGCTATGGAAAACGGTATTCCGCTTGCTTTAGAAAAAGCTGATAAAATTGCAAAACATCATGATATTGGTGGATTAGGCTTATTTATGCAAGAAGAAATTTTATAAAATATGTGTGAAACTTCCACTTAAATCAAGAGTGGAAGTTTTTTCTTTGAAGAAAGCTTGCGTTAAAAATGTATATATGCTAACATATGCATATAAAGAAATTAGGTCTTTACAGAGGGGAAGTAATCATATGGCACATAATCACGATCATGCACATGGTCACAACCATAACCATACGCATAATGCCAACAAAAAATCATTATTTATTAGTTTTATCCTAATCGCTACTTTTATGATAGTTGAAGTTATTGGTGGAATTATGACCAATAGTTTGGCACTACTTTCTGATGCTGGACATATGCTTTCTGATGCTGTGGCATTAGGTTTAAGTTTGGCTGCATTTAAGTTCGGCGAAAAAGCAGCAAGTTCTGATAAAACCTATGGCTATAAACGCTTTGAAATTTTAGCAGCATTTCTGAATGGATTGACGCTCGTTGGGATTTCTGTTTTTATTTTCTATGAAGCAATTGGACGTTTCTTTGACCCACCACAAGTAATTGGAGCAGGAATGATGACTATTTCTGTCATTGGATTGCTTATTAATATTTTAGTTGCTTGGATTTTAATGAAAGGTGATACGAGCGAAAACTTGAACATGCGTAGTGCTTTCTTGCATGTGCTAGGTGACTTGCTTGGATCTGTTGGTGCTATTACTGCTGCGCTACTCATTATTTTCTTTGGCTGGAATATCGCTGACCCAATCGCGAGTGTTATCGTTGCAGCGCTAATTTTAGTTAGTGGCTGGCGCGTGTTAAAAGACGCTATCCATATTTTGATGGAAGGGAAACCTGCGAACGTTGATACAGAAGAAATCAAAACTTTCTTCCAAGAACAAGATGGCGTGACTGAAGTGCATGATTTACATGTATGGGCGATTACTTCTGATTTTAACGCTCTTACAGCTCATTTAACCGTAGCTGAAGACGCAGACCGAGATAAAATTTTAACTGATATTGAGCATTATTTACAAGAAAACTTCTCGCTAGAACATAGTACGATTCAATTAGAAGGAAGTCATGCTCACCATCATCACTGCAATTAATACAACTTCATGATATGATTACTATATCAATTAGAGGAGTTGGTTTAGATGGAAGAACAAGTTGATTTAGGTCATTTTTTGAAAAAAACTTTTATCGCTGTAGTTGCCGTAACCTTAGTATTTATCGGGGTTCTAGCAATGTTCACAATCATCGGTGTTATTATCGCTATCCTACTACTAAAAAAAGCTAGCAAAATGCTTCTTACAAAAAAAGAAGATAGCGACCATACTCATTCACACGGCGGCAAAATAAAAATAAAATGCCCAGCTTGTAATGCAAAAATGAAATTCAAAGATAGCGAAATACTCGACGAAAAATAACTTTTAAAGCCTTCTCTATAAATTTGAGGAGGCTTTTTTATGTAAATGTGCATTATTTTAAGAAATTCGGGAAAAGGAAACGAGAGGTGTTGTCAAATGAAAGTGGTAGGATTAACAAAGGCATCAACTGATTTCGTGGATATGGAAATTAAACAACCAGTGCCAGAAAATCATGATTTATTAGTAAAAATTAAGGCGATTTCCATCAATCCAGTAGACACTAAACAACGCGAAGCGACCAAACTAACCGGAGATGAAGTAAGGATTTTAGGTTGGGATGCAGTTGGTGAAGTAGTGGAGATTGGTTCAGAAGTGACTTTATTTAAAACAGGACAAGAAGTGTATTTCGCAGGTGATGTTACAAGGCCTGGCGCATATGCTGAATTCACGTTAATTGATGAACGGCTAGTCGGTTTAAAACCCAAACATTTAAGTTTAGAAGAAGCCGCTGCGATGCCACTGACAACTATTACTGCATGGGAAGCTCTTTTTGACCGTTTGGGAATTGTTGAAGCCGATAAAGGAAAATCCATTTTAATTATTAATGGAGCTGGGGGAGTGGGTTCGATTGCGACTCAACTAGCTGCAAACATTGGACTTAATGTTATCGCTACAGCATCACGTGAAGAAACAATAGAATGGACGAAGAAACACGGTGCAAATCACATCATTAATCACCGAGAAAATTTAACAAAACAATTGAAAGAACTTGGTTTTGAACAAGGTGTCGACTTTATTTTGTGTTTGCATAATACAAATGCTCACTGGGATGACATGCAAGAAGCAATTCGACCACAAGGAAAAATTTGTTCGATTGTGGAACTTGCAGAACCAGTGAAGATGTCTCTTTTAAAAGACAAGAGTGCTACTTTTAGCTATGAATTTATGTTTACTCGTTCGAAATACAATACAGAAGATAAAATCAAACAGCATGAAATTCTTACAGAAGCGGCGCGCATGCTAGATAAAGGAGACTTAACATCAACATTAAATAAAGTCTTATCTCCTGTAAATGCAAAAACGATAGAAGAAGCTCACAAAATTATCTCATCCGGAAAAATGATTGGAAAATTAGTAGTGAAAGGATTTGAGTGATTATGAGTGAAAAACAAGTTGCGCTATATATCGCAGTGAGTTTGGACGGCTACATTGCGGATGAAAACGGCAGCGTAGAATGGCTAGAATCTGTTGATAGCGAAGGCGATGCAGGTTATGAGGCCTTCTTTGATAACGTGGATACAGTCGTAATGGGACGAACTACGTATCAACAAATTTTCTCGCTTACAGATACTTTTCCATATAGTAAAAAAGATGTCTATGTTTTTTCTAACACAAAAGCAGGGACAAAAGACGAATACGCTGATTTTGTCGCTGGCACAGTAGATACGTGGCTAAACAACATCGATGGTGAAAAAGTCTGGCTTGTCGGCGGCGCGCAGTTAGTGAAACAATTTTTAAAAGAAAAGGCGATTGATCGGTTTGTAATTACGATTGCGCCTATCATTTTAGGGAAAGGAATTCCGTTATTTGAAGAAGATCAAGAACATGCGTTAGAACTTGAAGAAGTGACTCGTTTCGGACAATTTGCTCAACTTACTTATAAAAATTTGGAGGAAAAGTAAATGAAAATTGCAGCTTTTGATATTGATTCACAAAAAGGCTTTACACCACTTTGTCCGGATGAATTACCAGTTTCGGGCGGTGACAAAATTGTGCCGGAGCTTAATTTTATGGCAAGTCTTGCTACTCTACGAATTGGTAGTAAAGACGCGCATCCCAAAAATGCCGTATGGGTAGTTGATTCCAAAGACGAAATGCTGGCTGAACTCGAATATCCAAATGCGGACCGGACTTGGGTTAGACACTGCGAACCCGGTACGAAAGGTTTTGAATTATTAGACGGATTGCCAGTTGTGACGGATTATGATTACTTTATTTGGAAAGGCATGGAGCCAGACATTCATCCGTACGGCGCTTGTTATCACGATATTGTCGAACAGCTTTCAACAGGTGTACTAGAATATTTAAGAGAACAACAGGTGGATTTAGTTCTTGTTGGAGGTTTAGCATTTGATTTTTGTGTGAAAACTACGGTTATACAGTTAAGTAGGGCAGGCTTTTCTGTATTAGTTTATTTACCAGCGACACGTGCATTATCTGAACAAGGTTTTGATGAAACAAAAGAGCAATTAGCGAATACCGAGAAAGTTCAACTTATCGAAACAAGGGAGGAACTTGTCGCCTACTGCCAGTAATTATATTGGAAGAGGTGAGGGGAATGAGGAAAGTTGGTTTATTTCCTAGTATGATAATTCTTTTCACAGTAGGAATTTCTGCTGTGTTATATCCGCTACTACCTTCTGAAGTGGCGGTGCATTTCGGTACGGACTTCTCCCCAGATATGTTTATGCAAAAGTGGCTCGGCTTAATACTGATTCCCTTTTTAATGATTATGTTTACAGGAACGGAATACTACGGGAAAGAAAAAGTGAATCAAGAGAGTTTATTAGAATTTGAATACTGTTTTAGACTGTTACTCGTGTTACTTACGATTATTCAAATGAGTATAATTGTATATGCGCTAGGTTATGATATTCCAACTGGCAGACTATCGCTAGTGACAGCAGGAGCATTTATGTTTGTTGTCGCAGCTTACATTCAATATTCTAAAAAACTCTTTAAATTTTTAACGATGATTGGTTTTAAAAAGATTGATGCATGGTCAAGAAATCTACTTAGAAAAATTACAACTGTTACACTTAATATAGCTGGTACAATCTGTTTTATCCTAGCTTTGTTCATGCGAAATGATCCCAGCTACTTAATGTTAGCAATGTTAATGACGATGTGTGTTATTGTTGTTGGCTCTGGAGTTTATCTTAATAAGAAATAAAAATATAACAGTTTATATTTACAATTGATACAGTTTCGGTTTATAATGGTGGCGGAAGTTCTGCGCGAATTTGGCAGGAAGTCCGTCATTTTTTTGCGTAATCAAAAAGCGCTTACAAAAAGAGGAGGAGAAATTTTGCATAAAACAGCCAGAAAAATGGTAGTGGCACTCAGTTTGTTATGTTTACTAGTACTTACAGCATGTCAGTCTGGCGATAAAGGGGAAAGTGAAAAAGTAACATCAGAAAAGAAAGCAAAAGTTGTTAACATCATGGAAACGAGTGGAATTCCAAATGCAAGTCCAACACTCGCAGACAATAGCGTAAGTTTTCGAGTAATCAATCAGATTTTTGAAGGATTATATCGATTAGATAAAAATGGAAAACCGGCACTCGCTCTAGCTGCCAGTGAACCTGAAGAAAAAGATGGCGGGAAAACACTTATTTTCAAAATTCGCGATGATGCGAAGTGGTCTAACGGCGACCCAGTGACGGCTCATGATTTTGAGTATGCTTGGAAAAAAATAGTTGATCCAAAAACAGCAGCTGCATACGGACCGCAAATGGAAGAAATTGTCAAAAACGCAACCCAAATTTTAAAAGGTGAAATGTCCCCGGATGAACTTGGAATTAAAGCGCTAGACGACAAAACACTTCAAATCGAATTAGAAAATCCTGTACCAATTTTCAAAGAGCTCTTAACGACTGGCACGTTCTTCCCACAAAACCAAGCATTCGTGGAAAAACAAGGTGATCGTTATGGAACAAAAAGCGACACTTTAATTTCAAATGGTCCTTACAAACTAGAAAATTGGAATGGCACAAATATGACTTGGGATTACGTTAAAAACCCAACTTATTGGGATAAAAAGAATGTTCCTACAGAGAAAATCCATGTAACTGTCGTCAAAGATACCAATGCGGCCTTAAATTTATACAACACAAATAAATTAGACCGAGTAGAGCTTGACGGCGAATTTGTTAAACAATATAAAGATGATAAAAATTTCCATAAAGAAGCAACTGGACGTTCTGTCTATATGAAGATGAATCAAGGCAAAGATGGCATGAAAACGGATTTAGCCAACTTGAATTTACGTCGAGCTCTAGCAATGGCTATTGATAAAACAGGCATGGTCAACACACTTCTTGCTAACGGTTCTAAAGCTTTAAATGGCGACGTTCCGGCTGATATTATGTTCGATCCAGAAACAAAAGAAGATTTCCGTAAACAAAATGGTGATTTACTCAAATTTGATCAACAAGAAGCAATAAGCGCTTGGAAACAAGGCTTAAAAGAAATTGGAAAATCAGAATTAACACTGACTTTAACAAGTGGTGATACATCTCTACAACGCAAACAAACAGAATTTATCCAAAATCAATTGGAAGAAAACCTTCCTGGACTAACTATCAAACTAAAAAATGTTACGAACCAAGCTAGTTTCCAAGCGGACGTTACACAAGACTTTGAACTACTACTAGGAGGTTGGGGAGGCGATTATCAAGACCCACTAACATATCTCAACCTATTCCTTACAAACAGCCCAGGAAACCATACAGGCTTCTCAGACGCGAAATACGATGAACTAGTCCTTGGAGCGAAAGGTAAACTCTCAGCAGATCCGGAAAAAAGATGGCAAGCCCTACTAGAAGCCGAACAAATCTTGCTGAAAGATAACGCCGTACTCATTCCGCTGTATCAAGGCGGTCGAGCATACTTGCAAAAAAGCAATCTTAAAAACTATACAACCTATCCAATTGGATCAGAAAACTACAAATGGATTGAAAAAAATTAATTTAAAATGAGTCTAGTTAACTTTACTAGACTCATTTTTTGTACCCGAATGAAAATAAGACTTAGGATGTACCAATTTTCAGCCTAGAGCCGTTCGTTCCTTTTTTGAATCTCCCCTATAATAAACCTATCAACAAAAAAGGACGGTAAAAACAATGAAAAAGGGACTTTTCGGTTTACTGGCTGCAATTTTTGTATTAACAATGGTTGTAATTGAATTTTCGGCACCAGTTGGATCAGCAGCAAATACATATTACGTTACAATCAAAAACGATGGAAAAGAAGTTACCAAGTCAAAGTTCAAAGGGTATTCTTTCCGCGAATCGTGTCTAGATAATCAAGGAAACAGTCACAAAGTTAACTTCATGTCAACTACACAACTTAAAAAGAACAAACAGTATAAAATCGTCGTTCAAGACAACGAACTACTCGTTCAAGCCAAGGAAATAAACAGTGTTCCACTTGCAAGTAGTAAATAAAAATTAGAAATGAGGAATTGAAAATGAATAGTTTTTGGAAAATATTTTTTACAGTTATTTTAGGATTTATTGCACTTAATATCGTACTTGATATTGTTGGAATTACACTTCACTTCTTATTCCCAGTCCTTGTATTAGGTGGAATTGGATATTTACTTTATCGCATGTGGGGAAATTCCCCGAAACATACAAGTCAACGCGACAATAAAGACCGTTACGACTGGTAATCTTTTGCTAAATAAGCTCCCTAGGCTTTTAGATATACAGAACCTAATTTCTTTTACAGAAGTTAGGTTTTTTTGTATGGTAAGTTTGTTATAATAAGGTAAAGGAAATGAGGCGATGAAAATGAAAAAAGATATAATTACCAAATCTATTGTTATATCAATCATTACTGCCCTAGTTTTCAACATCAGACGTAAAAAAGTAAAATAAGTACAGAAAAATCAAAAATAACGATTAAATGGCTATTTTAAGCCGTTTGTAACTAAAGTCGGAACGGATATGCTATAATAACAAAAAGAAATTCTTGGAGGACATAGAGATGGACATTGAAAATACACTACTAAAGCAAGAAGCATGGCGTTTCATTGATAACACGACAATCAATCCAGCTTTTGATGCTATTCAATCTTTTGCGACTGACGATACGTTATGTCGTTCAGTTGGAGCAAGAATGGTGCCGCCCACTGTTCGAGGCTGGGTTCATGAAAAAACAGTTTCCCTTGGAATACAAGATTCCAAGTTACCGGATATAGATAAAGGAATTGCTTTTTTGCAAGAACAAGGTTATCGAGTCGTTGTGCGCAATTCCGGTGGTTTAGCGGTTGTGCTTGATTCAGGAGTGCTTAACTTGTCAATGGTACTTCCAGATGCCGAACGTGGAATTGCGATTGAACGAGGTTACGAAACCATGTTTACCTTAATTAAAGATATGTTTGTAGATTGTAATGAAGTAATTGAAGCGAAAGAAATTGTGAATTCTTATTGTCCTGGAAGCTATGATCTTAGCATTCAAGGGCAGAAATTTGCTGGTATTTCACAGCGCAGAATGGCTAAAGGCGTCGCTGTTCAAATTTATTTAGCTGTTGAAGGTGACCAAGCCGCGCGCTCGGAACTAATTCGTGATTTCTATACAATCAGCGGAAAAGATAAGCAAACCAAATACAGTTTTCCAGATGTAAAGCCAGAAGTTATGGGTACATTGTCAGATTTAATGAAAGAGAATATGACTGTTAATGGATGTTTAGTACGATTATTTAATAGTTTGCGTCATTATGCAGGAAAACTTGAATCAGGTACCCTGACACCAGAAGAACTCGATTTATTTCCAGCCTACTATGAACGTTTAATTGCCCGAAATGATAAAGTGCTTTCTTAAATTACATAAAAGGAGAGGGTAGCGTGAGTTATTTAACGGAAAAGTTAATTGAAGAAAAAGTGTTCAAAGATCCTGTTCATGGTTACGTACATGTTTCTGATAAGTTAATTTGGGATTTAATTGCAACAAAAGAATTTCAGCGGTTGCGACGAATACACCAATTAGGCACGACTTCGCTTACGTTCCACGGAGCCGAACATAGTCGTTTCAATCATTCTTTAGGTGTGTATGAGATTGTTCGTCAAATTATTGATGTGACTTTTGCAAAAGAACCACAATTAGATTCTGAAGAACGAATGGTTGCTTTATGTGCCGCGCTTTTACACGATTTAGGTCATGGTCCGTTTTCTCATGCGTTTGAGAAGGTTTTTGGCACGGACCATGAGGAGTATACACAAGCGATTATTATTGGTAATACAGAAGTTAGCGAAGTGCTTTCGCGAGTTAGCGATGATTTTCCACTCAAGGTTGCCTCGATTATTAAGAAAAACTATCCTAATCAAACGCTAGTCAAGTTGATCTCAAGCCAAATTGACGCAGACCGAATGGATTACTTATTACGAGATGCGTATTATACAGGGGTTAGTTATGGGAAGTTTGATTTAGAACGGATTTTACGAGTGCTTCGACCTAGCCCTGATGGTAATGGAGTTATTGTGAAGTACTCCGGAATGCATGCTGTGGAAGATTATATTATGAGTCGTTACCAAATGTATCAGCAAGTGTATTTTCATCCAGTGAGCCGTAGTGGGGAAGTATTGTTATGGAAAATCCTCGAACGAGCGAAGAAGTTGTATTGCGCGGGTTATGATTTTAAAGTCTCACCCATTCAAGTTTTACCGTTTTTTGTAAATGAAGTGAGTTTAAAAGACTATATTGTGCTTGATGATATTGTTTTAATGTACTATTTCTCAATTTGGCAAGAGGAAACGGATCCGATTTTGAGCGATTTATGCAGCCGCTTTTTAAATAGAAGATTGCTCAGGTATCTTAATTATAATCCGAAAGAAGATGCCGAACTATACGCTGAATTAAAAGGATTGTTAGAAAAAGCTGATATCGATCCCTCGTACTATTTAGTAGTTGATTCCTCTAGTGACCTGCCGTATGATTATTATCTTCCAGGCGTTGGTGGTGGAAAAGAACCTATAAAACTGCTCATGGGAAATGGCGAACTGCGTGAACTGTCGACTGAATCACCAGTTGTTGAGGCAATCGGGCGGGAACGTCGAACAGACATCAAGCTATATTATCCGCTTGACTTCATTGAAAGCGGACGAGTGGAGCCGGAGATAGCAGAAAGAATGATTTCATTAATTCATGCGCATTCATTAAAAGAAAAATAAAAGAAGCAAGGCGATTAAAACCTTGCTTCTAGTAATGCTTAAATATCAGATTTTCTTACGCCGCCAACACCGTAATCAGTTTTTTTCATTTCTTCTAAAATTACGTGAATATTTTCTTTTGGCGCCTTTAGGTTTTTAGAAACTACGTCAGTTACTTCGCTGACTAAAGCTTTCTTTTGGTCATCACTACGACCTTCTAAGAATTGAATGGTAACAAATGGCATTTTCTCACCTCGATAAAAGTTTTTTTCATTATAGCACATAAAAATTACTCTATAAAAGATAAAGGAGGCGCTTATGCCTAGTTTTCTCGCTTATCCACTTGAAATGATACCTTATGTTGTAGTTACACTTTTAATTGCCTTTACGATTCACGAATGGGCGCATGCGTTAGTAGCTCTAGCGTTTGGGGATGATACCGCAAAAAATCAAGGTCGTTTATCCCTAAATCCACTTGTACATATTGATTTGTTTGGCTTATTAATGATTTTAATTGCTGGATTCGGTTGGGCGAAACCAACCCCAGTCAATCGTTTTAAATTAAAGAAAAGACGTCTTGGTAGTATTCTTGTCACTCTTGCTGGTCCGGTAAGTAACCTTCTACTAGCAATGATTGGTGTTGGTTTGTACGCTCTTTTTCTGAACTATGCATTTTTCACTTACGGTTCAGTTACGGAAACGTTTTTAATGATTTTTGTGCAATTAAATCTTGTTTTATTTGTATTTAATTTAATTCCAATTCCACCGTTAGATGGTTACCAAATATTAGTAGAATTCTTACCGATGTCAGCTAGAGCTAAACTTGAGCCAGTGGAACGCTATGCAATGCTTATTTTCTTAGTTATAGCTTTAACACCAATTTCCAATTTTACTATTCAACCAATTTTCGACACTGTTATTCCGTTTGTTTTTGATATAATATTGATGATTTTCGGACTATCAGCATTTTAACCTGTTGCTTTTCATGCTATTTTTCACTATAATATAATGCGTCTATTCTTCTGACCGGAAAGGGGTAAATAAGCGATATGACAGCCAATCAAATGGAACGAAAAAAAGTAACTATTCATATCACCAATGTCATCCGTCAGATGGATGCAGAAGAGAAATCCGATATGTCTGTTTCGGGTGTTTTCTACCGCGATAAAGGGAATCGCTATCTGCATTATGAGGAAAAACAATTAGCTGGAACGATTCGCACGGTTCTTAAAATTGCTGACAACGAGCTGCTTTTAATGAGAAGCGGTGCCGTAAATATGAGAATGCACTTTTTCCGAGATAATAGGAGAAGTACTGCTTCTGTTGATTCAGGGGCGGGGAAATTACAATTAGAATCAGAACTAGTATCAATGGAAGAACTATATGAAAATAAGCCGGATGTGCTTAGTGAAGTTGCATTTCAATATGATTTGCTTAGTCACGGCGAATACATCGGCTCATATACTGTTTTAATGAAAATAGAGGAGGACGCAGAATGAATGTCATGCAAGAGAACCAAATCAAACTAATTGAACATATCAAACAAGCAGTTGTTCAAGCGGTTGGTTTAGAAGAAACAGAAGTACCAGAAATTTTACTCGAAGTACCAAAAGACAAGAAGCATGGAGATTATTCGACTAATATTGCGATGCAGCTTGCTAGAGTTGCTAAGAAAGCGCCTCGTCAAATTGCCGAAAGTATCGTTCCTGAGTTAAAAAAAGACACCAAATTAATTAAAGAAGTAGAAATTGCTGGACCTGGTTTTATTAATTTTTATTTAGATAATGCTTATTTAACAGATTTAGTACCAGTCATCTTAACTGAGGATAAAAAGTACGGAGAATCAGATTTCGGTAAAGGTGAAAAATTCCAAATTGAATTCGTTTCCGCTAACCCGACTGGCGACTTACATCTTGGGCATGCCCGTGGAGCTGCAATTGGAGATTCTCTTGCAAACATTATGAAAATGGCCGGATTTGATGTTTCCAGAGAATATTATATTAATGATGCTGGGAATCAAATTAATAATTTAGTTCTTTCAGCAGAAGCGCGCTATTTTGAAGCGTTAGGCTTAGAATCTGAATTTCCAGAGGATGGTTACCGCGGTTCAGATATTATCGCACTTGGGAAAGATTTAGCCGCTAAATACGGCGATAAATATGTGAATGCTAGCGAAGAAGAGCGCCGTTCCGTTTTCCGTGTAGATGCACTTGCATTTGAAACAGGAAAACTACGGGCAGACTTAGAAGAATTCCGTGTTTCTTTTGATGAGTGGTTTTCAGAAACGTCATTATATGAAGAAAACAAAGTATTACCTGCCTTAGAACGTTTACGCGAAAATGGCTATATTTATGAGCAAGATGGAGCTACTTGGTTAAGAACAACTGATTTTGAAGATGATAAAGATCGAGTTTTAATCAAATCAGATGGTAGCTACACTTATTTCTTACCAGACATTGCTTATCATTTAAATAAATTAGAGCGTGGTTTCGACGTATTAATTGATATTTGGGGAGCGGATCATCACGGTTATATTCCGCGGATGCGTGCTGCGATTGAAGCGCTTGGTTACTCACCGAATCAATTAGAAGTAGAAATCATTCAGCTGGTTCACTTATTTGAAGATGGCGTGCAAGTTAAAATGAGTAAACGTACTGGTAAATCTGTTACAATGCGTGACTTAATTGAAGAAGTTGGTCTGGATGCGACGAGATATTTCTTTGCAATGCGTAGTTCTGATACTCATATGAACTTCGATATGAGTTTAGCAAAATCAACGTCCAACGATAATCCTGTTTATTATGTACAATATGCCCATGCGAGAATTTCTAGTATTTTACGTTCTGGCAAAGAGCAAGGCTTGGAAGTTTCAAAAGATGCTAATATGAGCCTTTTAGAAACTGAAGCAGAATATGACTTATTAAAAGTATTAGGTGAGTTCGCAGATGTTGTTGCTGAAGCCGCAGTAAAAAGAGCGCCACACCGTATCGTTCGCTACTTAAATGATTTAGCGACAGCATTCCACCGTTTTTATAATAGTAATAAAGTGCTCGATATGGATAACCTAGAAGTTACAAAAGCGAGACTAGCACTGATTAAAACAGCACAAATTACCCTTCGAAATGGTTTGACCCTTCTTGGTGTATCTGCACCAGAAAAAATGTGATATCCTAAAAATATAGGTTACTCGTTGACGTCATAACCAAAATGTACTAAAGTTAAAAGAAACATAGGTAATTGAAAAAAACGGGGAGAGCATATGATGAAGCGATTAATAATTTTGGCGCTGCTTTTCGTGTTTCTGTGCGTCGCAGTCTATATTCTCTACGACTTTCAACTTGGATCAATCCCAATTCTTTTAATGGCCATCCTATTCTTTTACATCGGATATAAAATAGTCAAGAAGAATTGATGTAATTAAGAAAATTTAGGTTGTACTTGCCAGAAATAACATGTAAAATAGTGAAGTTGGGCTGAACGAAAAAATAACAGCTAAATAAATTGGAATTACGATAGAAAGGGCGTGCCAGTTTTGGATTTAAAGAACTTAACGCAAGAAGAACGTAGTGAACTATCTTTAATTGATGTTGCACATTTTATTTTGGAACAGCGGAAAGAAACCATTCTTTTCCCTGAATTAGTGAAAGAGATTCAAGCGTTCCTAGGTTTGAAAGATGCAGAAATAAGGGAGCGTCTTGTTCAATTTTATACAGATATGAATATTGATGGTAACTTCATTTCACTAGGAAATAATACGTGGGGACTTCGTGCATGGTATCCAATGGATGCAATTGATGAGGAAGTTCAAACGCAAACAACTCCGAAGAAAAAACGTAAATCAGATGATGATGACGATGAAGATGAAGAAATCCTGGACGATGACGTGGACTACGATGATGAAGAAATCGTGGAAGAGCTTGGTGAAGAAGAAATCTCTCTTGCGGATGTCTTACTTGATGAAGACGAAGATGACGATGACCACTTGCCAGACGGTATCGAAGGCGATTTAGCTACAGTAGAAGATGATTATACTGATGGAGATTATACAGAAGACCCAGAAGATAAATAATAACTAAATGTTAATCAGATAGATACATCCATTTTTATGGAAAGCGTCTATCTGATTTTTTTTAACGTATTTAATGGGTTGATGGCGGTTTCAAAAAATAAAGGCTTGACTTATCTCGCTATCATTAGTAGTATTTTATTTGGGCTCCCTTTTATAGGGACGGATATTTATGAGAATCAGCGCTCCCTTACTTTTAAAAAGTAGGCGGAGTGTTTTTTATTTTGGTTTACAAAATACTTGAAATTGTGATTAGTACGCTAGCAAGATAATCACAATATTGTTTTATCTGGCAATTTCCCACCCCAGCAGGAAAATCGTCAGACCCTGCAAGTTTTTCATTTCAGGAAGGAGTAGATTTTTTTAACATGACAAAGTATATTTTCGTTACAGGTGGCGTAGTTTCGTCAATCGGAAAAGGAATCACAGCAGCATCGCTCGGACGTTTGCTGAAAAATCGTGGACTTAGTGTTACCATTCAAAAATTTGATCCATACATTAACGTGGATCCAGGAACAATGAGCCCATACCAACACGGGGAAGTTTATGTGACAGATGATGGCGCAGAAACAGACCTAGACCTTGGCCATTACGAACGTTTTATCGATATTAACTTAAATAAATACAGCAATGTAACAACTGGTAAAGTTTACTCAGAAGTTATTAAAAAAGAACGTCGCGGGGATTACTTAGGTGGAACAGTGCAAGTTATTCCACACATTACAAACGAATTAAAAGATCGTGTTTTCCGTGCAGCTCGCATGACCAATTCAGATATTATTATCACAGAGATTGGTGGAACTGTAGGAGACATCGAATCATTACCATTCTTAGAAGCAATTCGTCAAATTAAAAGTGATGTTGGTGCGGAAAACGTACTTTACATCCACACAACTTTAATTCCTTATATCAAAGCAGCTGGTGAAATGAAAACTAAACCAACTCAACATAGCGTTAAAGAACTTCGCAGTCTAGGAATTCAACCAAACATTATCGTTGTTCGTACAGAGCAACCAGTTTCTCAAGAAATGAAAGATAAGATTGCGCTATTTTGTGATATTAAAGCTTCAGAGGTTATTGAATCTCGTGATGAAGAAACACTTTATAACGTACCGCTTTCTTTACAAAAACAAAAAATGGATGATATTGTCCTAGAACACTTGCAATTAGAAGCACCGCAAGCTGAAATGACTGATTGGAAAAACTTAGTACACCGCGTGAAAAACCTATCCAAAAAAGTTCGTATCGGTCTAGTTGGTAAATATGTATCCTTACAAGATGCTTATCTTTCTGTAGCAGAAGCACTTCGTCATGCAGGATATGAGCACGATGCGGAAATCGAAATCGACTGGATTGATTCCGAAAAAGTAACAAAAGAAAATGTTGCTGAAATCATGAAAGACGTTGATGGTATTTTAGTTCCTGGTGGTTTTGGAGATCGTGCCATCGAAGGTAAAATTGCTGCTATCGAATATGCACGCGTAAATAAAGTGCCTTATTTTGGTATTTGTTTAGGTATGCAACTAGCAACAGTCGAATTTGCTCGTAACGTGCTTGGTCTTGAAGGAGCGCATTCAGCAGAAATCGAACCAGAAACAAAACATAACATCATTGATTTATTACCAGAACAAAAAAATATCGAAAACATGGGTGGAACACTTCGTCTAGGACTGTATCCAGCACGTATTAAGCAGGGCACTAAAGCTGAGGCTGCTTATGGTACAACTCTTGTAGAAGAGCGTCACCGTCACCGTTATGAGTTTAATAACGAATATAGAGAACAAATGGAAGAAGCTGGCATGATTGTGTCTGCAACGAGCCCAGATGGCCGCCTAGTTGAAGTAGTTGAATTAGCTGACCATCCTTGGTTTGTCGCTTGTCAATATCACCCAGAATTCATTTCCCGTCCAAATCGTCCGCAAAGCTTGTTTAAAGATTTTGTTGGTGCTGCGCTTAATAACAAATAAGGTAATAAAAAAATCTCCCAGCCATTTATGGCTGGGAGATTTTTTATTATTATTTAGTAGCACTAAGGTTCGAAGCTTTTGTCCAACCAATAAAGGTGGAGCTTGTTCTTATTCGATACCAAAGTTGTCCTTCGACCGTTGCTTGTTTATCCACGGTGAGTTTTTGACCTTTGTAAGCAGCTAAAGTGCCCCATCTAACATCCGCATCTACAACAGGAACTTTGTAGTACGCTTCGTTTACTTTGTTCGCAATCACATAGCGAGTTAAATTAGTATCTTTCTCCATGCTTTGCTTATAGAACGTATCAAGTGCACGAGTATCAACCCAACCGATTACTTTCCCATCAATACTAAATTGATACCACGTAGTAATTACTGTTTTAGCTTCGCGCAGGATACGCATGTTTTTACCTTGGTAGACCGAAAGTTGATTAACAAGTTTAGAGCCTTCTGTTCTGTATGGTTTCGTCCAAACAGCGTTGCCTGGAGCAGTTTTCACTCTAGCATAGGCTGTAACACCTTTATCATATTCGATTGCATCGAATGGAGGGGTAGTTGTTAAGTTTTCAGCTTTAGTCCAACCGATAAAAGTAGTGCTTGTTCTAACGCGGTACCAAAGTTGACCTTCAACAGTCGCTTGACTATCTACGGTTAACTTCTCATTTTTATAAGTTGCAAGTGTACCCCATTTGACATCTGAATCAGCTACTGGAACTTTGTAGTAAGCTTCGCCTGTTTTATTGGCAGTGACATAACGAGTTAAATTAGTCGATTGCTCCATGCTTTGCTTATAGAATGTATCAAGTGCACGAGTATCGACCCAACCGATTACTTTTCCATCAATGCTAAATTGATACCAAGTAGTGATTGGTGTTTTAGCTTCGCGCAGGATTCGCATGTTTTTGCCTTGATAGACCGAAAGTTGATTAACAAGTTTAGAACCTTCCGTTCTGTAAGGTTTCGTCCAAACAGCATTGCCTGGCGCCGTTTTTACTCTAGCATAGGCTGTGACACCCTTATCATATTCGATTTTATCAAATGGAGAGGTAGCTGTTAAGTTGGATGCTTTCGTCCAACCAATGAAGGTAGACCCAGCTTTTACACGGTACCAAAGTTGACCTTCCACAGTTGCTTGTTTATCGACGGTTAGTTTTTCGCTTTTATATGTGCCTATAGTGCCCCATTTGACATCTGCATCTACAACCGGAACTTTGTAGTACGCTTCACCTGTTTTGTTGGAAGCGACATAGCGAGTTAAATTAGCATCTTTCTCCATGCTTTGTTTGTAGAACGTATCAAGTGCACGAGTATCGACCCAACCAATTGTTTTGCCGTCGATGCTAAATTGATACCAAGTAGTGATTGGTGTTTTGGCTTCGCGTAAGATACGCATGTTTTTTCCTTGGTAGACAGAAAGTTGATTTACAAGCTTTGAACCTTCAGTTTTGTAAGGTTTTGTCCAAACGGCATTGCCTGGTGCTGTTTTTACTCTAGCGTAGGCTGTTACTGCTTTATCGTATTCGATTTTATCATAAGTAATTTTGCCGCTTTGAATTGCTTTGTATTTTTCATTAATCAACGTAACAAAACTGTTGAAATTATAGCCCCATTGGTTGAAATAACCTACAGGATCGGTATGTGTAGTTCCACCTAAATAGCGTGTAACTGCATCATGAGACCAAATTGTTCCTTTACCATCACTGTGCGCACTATCCACTGGAAGTTTATATTGATCCAATAGGTAGGCCGCATAATAAGCATAATTATTGATAGAGCGTGCAAATTCATCAAATGTCTTCGAACGAACTAATTCCACTTGGATAAAACGAGCGTTGGCATATTGACCTGCTCCCCATACCCCATTTTCAGTTGGGTGGATTTGAATGATACGAGATTTATCTACAAATGAATGAACGAATGCATTATTGTAGTTTCTGCTCATATAACTAATTTCGCCCTCAATAGTGGATGAATTATTTGCTGTTTCATGAATGACGACGCCTTCTGGTTTCCCGTAACCATTACGGTAATTAAATTTAGGGAATTGGCTTTTTAATTGTTTTTCAATGGAAGCTGTTGAAAATTTATTCGATTTAATATAGGCATTTACATCAGGATATCCTGTTGTGGCGCGAAGTAAAGATGTTGTCTTTAGTACGCTATTAGTTTCATCTTCAAAGCCGTCATGTTCTTCCGTAGCAGTTCCATCCCTAATGCCTTGGGGAATGTAAATAGATTGATCATCTACCTTTTGTACTGTTTCGATGGAAGAAGCACTTGCTTTCTCTGTAATCAAGGTAGCGGACGTGCCAATTAAAGCAAGGCCTGCAATAACAACTGCCGATTTTACTAATTTTTTCAAATTTTAAATCCTCTCCTAACTGCTATATTTATTGCTAATAAATAAAATTATTCTACATTAATTATGACAACACGTTAAGTGGTAGTCAATGACTAAAAGCAACAATGAACCTAATTGCACATGTTTTTTAATGTAAAAGTAATATAATTAAAAAATGGGGCGAAAAATGTAATTTAAAACATGATGAAAGATGTAATTTGTAATAGGTATAAAGGCTCGTTTGGCGACTTGCTCCCACATCCAGTCAAACAAGTTGACATCGCCCATTTAAAATAGGAAACTAAACAATATCTAAAGGAAAGAGGGAGCAGCAATTTGCAGAAGAAAGCGATGATTATATATAACCCAGCAGCGGGGAAAAATAAATTCAGAAAATTACTTCCAGATGCCGAAAAAATTTTAACAAATGCGGATTTTGAAGTAACTTTAGTCCCGTCAACACCAGCGCCAAAAAGCACAACTTTAATCGCGAAACAAGCAGCAGAAGCAGGGTATGAAGTAGTGATTGCAGCAGGTGGAGATGGAACTGTGAATGAAGTTGTTAACGGACTAATGCAAGTAGAGAAAAGACCAAAATTAGGTATCTTGCCAGTAGGTACAACAAACGATTACGCAAGAGCACTAAATTTTGCAAAAGATCCGCTAGAAGCGCTTCAAATAATAGCTAAGCAAGAAACTATCCGAGTAGATATTGGAAAAGCAAATGAGACGGAATTTTTTATTAATAATGCAGCAGGTGGACGAATTACGGAAATAACTTATGCGGTAAAAGAATCAATGAAGTCTAAATGGGGCAGACTTGCATATCTCTTTAGTGGATTAACCGTTCTTCCTAAGTTGTCCCCTGTTAACGTTGAAATAACTTACAATGAAGAAACTTTTAAAGGTGAGATATTACTATTTTTCGTAAATAAAACTAATTCTGTTGGCGGGATGGAAACGTTATGTCCACCAGCTCAATTAAATAGCGGTATGTTTGAGCTTTTAATTTTAAAGAAGGTTTCTCCTAAAAAATTATTCCAATTATTTGCTTCTATAAAAAAAGGGACACATCTAAATAGTCCTCATGTTATTCATGCCCGTACAAATAAAGTTACTATTAAAAGTGACGCAGATTTAAATGTAAGTTACGATGGGGTTTATGGTGGAAAAGCGCCTTATACGTTAGAGGTGATTCCAGAAGCGTTAGAAGTATTTGCTGATGAAAAAAGAATTTCAGCCCGTCTTAGAGGCTAAAGCGTTTTCACCAGAAAAATTTCTAGTTTTTATGGTAAATTCATCACAAATCTGTTATCATAAGTTTGTTAGGGGAAAATAGCTGCCACTATTTTTCACGGCGGAAATTCAAATCTTAGGGGAAATCAAAAATGGTTTTCCTAAATTCCTGAGGGAGGAAATTGTATTATGCCTATCGTTAACATGACAGACATGCTGAAAAAAGCATTAGCTGGAAAATATGCTGTTGGTCAATTCAACATCAACAACCTTGAATGGACTCAAGCTATTTTGAAAGCTGCAGAAGCAGAAAAATCACCAGTTATTTTAGGAGTTTCTGAAGGAGCTGCTAAATACATGGGAGGATTCAAAACAGTTGTAAAAATGACTGAAGGACTTGTAGAAGACCTGAAAATCACTGTACCTGTTGCGATTCACCTTGACCATGGTTCAAGCTTTGATTCTTGTAAAGCAGCTATCGATGCAGGATTCTCTTCTGTAATGATCGACGGCTCTCACCACCCAATTGATGATAATATTGCAATGACTAAACAAGTTGTTGATTATGCGCATGCTAAAGGCGTATCTGTAGAAGCTGAAATTGGAACTGTTGGTGGAGATGAAGACGGCGTTACTGGTGGAATCAACTATGCTGATCCACAAGAATGTTTACGTGTTGTTAAAGAAGCTAACATTGATGCACTTGCTGCAGCATTAGGTTCTGTTCACGGTCCTTACCACGGCGAACCAGTTCTTGGTTTTGACGAAATGAAAGAAATCTCCGAACTTACAGGTGCTCCACTTGTACTTCACGGCGGTTCTGGAATTCCTGAACACCAAATTAAAAAAGCAATTGAACTTGGTCACAGCAAAATCAACGTTAACACTGAATGCCAAATCGTTTGGACTGCAGCTGTTCGCGAAAAATTAGCTACTGATGACAAAGTTTATGATCCACGTAAAGTAATCGGCCCTGGTGTGGACGCGATTATCAAAACTGTAACAGAAAAAATTCAAGAGTTTGGTTCTAACGGTAAAGCGTAAGACGAACTTTATGATGATATAAAAAATAACTGGTTAGAATCACTTGTTGATTTGGCCAGTTATTTTTTATGTAAAGTTTAAGTACTTATAGAAGGAAATTAATTATCGTTATCAAGATGAATATGGTATGATAACTATAGCTTTCGGTCAAAAGAAATCAAGATTTGTAATTTCCCGATTAAAAATCATGCTTCAGGCGCATGTTTTATCTAGATAAATGAGCCATAATGTAGTTAGTTATGTGATACGACTTACTATAGTTATGTTATAATAGTATATTAAATGATGAATGAACCAACGAGGAAGAGAGTAGGCGATAGTAATGAATATAGGGATTTTTACGGATACCTACAGTCCGCAAATTAGCGGTGTAGCTACATCGATAATGATTATGGAAAACGAACTAAGAAAACAAGGGCACACTGTATATATTTTTACAACGACGGATCCTAACGCTGATAGAGAAAGCGAAGAAGGACGTGTGTTTCGTTTACCTAGCATACCGTTTGTCTTTTTTCCAGAACGTCGCGTAGCAATTGCAGGAATGAATAAGTTTATTAAGCTAGTAGGTCGCTTAAATTTAGATATTATCCACACACATACAGAGTTTTCATTAGGTCTTTTGGGTAAGCGAATTGCTAAAAAATATAATATTCCATCTATCCATACCTACCATACAATGTATGTTGATTACTTGCACTATATCGCAAAAGGTAAAATTTTAACGCCTTCAATGGTTGGCAAAATGACAAAATCTTTTTGTGATAGCTATGATGCCATAATCACTCCAACTGCAAAAGTAAGACATCACTTAGAAGAGCAAGACATTCATAAATTAATGTATACAGTTCCAACTGGTACAGATATTTCGTCATTTGCTCCGGTTGAAAAACAGCGAATTCTGGATTTGAAACAATCACTTGGAATTGAAGAAGATGATTCTGTAATTCTTTCGCTTGGAAGAATTGCTCATGAAAAAAATATCGATGCCATTATTAATGCGATGCCAGAAGTCCTTGAAACGAAACCTAATGCAAAACTAGTGATTGTTGGAGACGGGCCGGTACGCAAAGACTTAGAAAAATTAGTAGAAACCAAACAATTAGAAAATCATGTTATTTTCACAGGGGCAGTTGACTGGGAAAATATTAGTTTATATTATCAATTAGGCGACTTATTTGTTAGTGCATCAACGACCGAAACACAAGGGTTAACTTACGCAGAAGCAATGGCGGCCTCGCTACCAGTTGTTGCAAAACGTGACGGAAGTATTGAAGGCTTTTTAGCAGATAAAGAAACAGCCTTTTTATTCGATAAAGACGAGGAACTAGCAAGCCTATTAATTAAAATATTTTCTGATAAAGAAATGGCGACTTTAGTAGCTACAAATGGAAGAGTAAAAGTAGAATCAATTTCCGCGGAACAATTTGGCATCAATGTTGAGTCTACATACAATGAGGTTCGCGAAATATACCGTGTAAAGCGACAAAACGGCACGATTAAAGTAAAGCCGACATTAATAAAAAGTAAAATTGCTTCTCAAGTATTTTCACTTTCGTCCTCTACGCACGTACAAAGGAAAGAGAGGTCATCGCGGCGTGATTAAGTTGACAATGCTATCTTCAGCAGAAAAAGTAAAAGGACAAGGTGTAGCATCAGCTTATCGCGAACTTGTGAATTTACTAGAAGAAAGATATACAAATGAGATTGATATGAAGATTAATAGTTTTGAGAAATCGGATATCACGCATTATCATACCGTTGATTTCCGTTTTTTTCTTTCGACCTTTTTTAAGAAGAAACGCGGAGTGCGAGTTGGTTATGTGCACTTTTTGCCAGAAACAATGGAAGGTAGTTTGAAATTGCCTTGGATTGCTCGCGTTGTGTTTTATAAATATTTAATTAGTTTTTATAAGCGAATGGATGAAATAGTTGTTGTTAATCCCTCGTTCATTCCAAAATTAACTGCATATGACATCCCGGAAGAAAAAATCCATTATATACCTAATTTTGTCTCGAAAAAAACTTTTTTCCCAATTTCTACGGCAGAAAAAAAGCTTGCTCGTGAAAAATATGGAATTCCGGCTGATAAATTCACCGTAATTGGGATAGGTCAAGTTCAACATCGAAAAGGTGTACTCGACTTTATTGAAGTGGCAAAACAATTACCGCATATCCAGTTCGTGTGGGCGGGAGGATTTTCTTTTGGGAAGATTACTTCGGGCTATGAAGAACTTAAGAAAATTTATGATAATCCGCCAGCAAATGTGAAATTTATTGGCATTGTCGATCGTTCAGAAATGAATGCTTGTATTAATATGGCGGATTTATTCTTTATGCCATCGTATAATGAGCTGTTTCCAATGGCGATTTTAGAAGCAATGAGCGCGGATGTTCCTATTTTGCTTCGAAATTTAGAATTATATGAAGAAATTTTAACTGGCTATTATGTAAAAGAAGTTGATAATCCTGGTTTTATACGGGCTATAGAACGCTTGGAACATGATACTGATTATTATAACGAAATGTTGCAAGCTGCTAAAGAGGGCGCAACCTATTATTCAGAAGATCGTTTGGCAAAAATATGGTTTGCCTTTTATCAAGGATTATTAACGAAGGAGTGAGCATATGAGTGGAGGCGCGAAGAAGAATCTATTTAATATAGCTATTGTACTGGCGATTAGTATCGGCTTCATTATTTGGCAATTTCAAGGCGTAGATATTTCCACATTCTTTGCTTCGATGTTAAAAGTCAATCCGTGGTGGCTTCTAGGAGCATTTGCGGCGATGTTTGTTTATTGGTTTTTAGAAGCAGTCGTTTTACAAACCGCTTCAAAGCCTGCAAATAAAGGCCAACGATTCTTTTCTTCTTTTCGGATAACGATGATTGGTCAATTTTTTAATACGATTACTCCGATGGCAACGGGTGGGCAACCGGCACAGCTCGTAATGTTAACCAAACAAGGCATGGATGCTGGACGAGGAAGTTCTGTGTTACTCGTGAAATTTATTATTTATCAAGCGATGGTTGTACTTAATTTTTTAGTTATTTTGATTTTCGGTATTCATTACTTGATGACAGGGGTAACGCAACTTAAATTTCTTGTTTTGCTTGGTTTTGGCGTCCACGTGGTAGTTATCGTAGCCTTAATTTTAGTCGGTAGAAGTCAGAAATTCACCACAAAATTAGTACATGTGCTATTACTTCCGACTAGATTATTTATGAAAAAAGAAAAAGTCGCGAATTTAAAAAATACACTAGACGAAAAAATTATTACTTTCCATGAAGAAAGTAGTCGGATTGGGAAAGATTGGAAATTAATTGTGCGCTGTTGTTTTTATACGACGCTCCAATTATGGATATATTTCTCGATACCTTTCTTCATTTTACAAGCAATTGGTGTAACTGGCATTGGGCTGTATATGGCGATTACTTATCACGCCTTTATTATTATGTTTGCTACTGTTATGCCAACTCCTGGAGGCGCAGGTGGTGCTGAGTATACATTTACGTTGTTGTTTGGTATGTTGCTTGGACCAGCAAAACTATTGATGGCGCTCGTTTTATGGCGAATTATTACCTATTATAGTTGCATTGTTTTTGGGGCAGGAGCCTTATTAATTAAAGATACAGCTTCTAAAAAAATCAAACCTCATATAGAAGCATTAACAAAAGCGCCAGTAAAAAATATTTCGTCGTAATGAAAAGCTTGGAATGAACTGTTCCCGGCTTTTTTTGAAGAAAGAATCTTGCAAAGTAAAACAATTTAATGGATAATGAAAAAGTATTACATGCTTCAGGAAAGAAGGGTACATTTGTGACGAATAAATTGATTATACAAGGTGGCAAAAAATTAGCCGGAACTTTGCAAGTAGACGGTGCAAAAAATAGCGCAGTTGCCTTGATTCCAGCTGCAATTTTAGCGGAATCTGAAGTAGTTTTAGAGGGTTTACCAGATATTTCAGATGTTTATACACTTTATGATATTTTAGAAGAACTTGGCGGCAGTGTCCGTTATGATAATAAAACAGCGGTAATTGATCCAGCAGATATGATTTCTATGCCACTTCCAACAGGAAATGTGAAGAAATTGCGTGCGTCTTACTACTTAATGGGAGCAATGCTAGGTCGGTTTAAAAAAGCAGTTATCGGGCTTCCAGGTGGCTGTTATTTAGGTCCGCGTCCAATTGATCAACACATTAAAGGTTTTGAAGCATTAGGCGCAAAAGTAACGAATGAACAAGGGGCTATTTATTTGCGGGCCGATGAATTAAAAGGAGCTCGTATTTATTTAGACGTTGTAAGTGTAGGTGCGACTATAAATATTATGTTAGCAGCTGTTCGCGCAAAAGGAAAAACAATTATTGAGAACGCTGCAAAAGAACCAGAAATTATTGATGTTGCAACGCTTCTTTCCAATATGGGAGCGATTATTAAAGGTGCTGGGACAGACACTATTCGAATCACTGGTGTGGAGCATCTTCATGGCTGTCATCATACAATTATCCCTGACCGAATTGAAGCAGGAACATTTATGGTACTTGCCGCAGCATCGGGAAAAGGCGTACGAATTGAGAATGTTATCCCAACTCATTTAGAAGGAATCATCGCAAAAATGACAGAGATGGGAATTCCGATGGATATTGAAGAAGACGCTATTTTTGTTGGGGAAGTAGAAAAAATCAAAAAAGTAGATATTAAAACATATGCGTATCCAGGTTTTCCGACTGACTTGCAACAACCGTTAACGGCACTTTTAACCCGTGCAGAAGGTAGCAGCGTTGTTACTGACACGATTTACCCGAGCCGTTTTAAGCATATAGCTGAGATTGAGCGAATGGGCGGGAAGTTCAAGTTAGAAGGTCGATCGGCGGTTGTAAGTGGGCCTGTTAAACTCCAAGGTTCTAAAGTTACAGCAACTGATTTACGTGCCGGAGCTGCTCTAGTTATTGCGGGGCTTTTGGCGGAAGGAACAACAGAAATTCATGGTGTTGAACATATCGAACGCGGTTATAGTAAAATTATCGAAAAGCTTTCTGCAATTGGCGCTGATATTACTCGTAGCACTGCAGCAGAAACTAAATTATAAAAAAAGAGAGGCTGAGCGAATCAGTTCGCTTCAGCCTTCCCTCGATTTCACCTCATTTTCCACTTATTCCTAAAAACTTATAAAATATTATTAACTCAAAAAGGTGGTACACATATGGCAAAACTGTCCATTGCATACTTAGAAAGTTTAACAATAAAAGATATTTACGCTTTGGCAAAAGAACATAAAATTGCATATTATAGCAAACTAACAAAAAGAGAACTTATTTTTGCTTTACTAAAATCAAATGCCGAAAAAGAAGGTTTCTTTTTTATGGAAGGCGTTTTAGAGATTATTCCGAATGAAGGTTTTGGTTTTTTACGGCCAATTAATTATTCTTCTAGTTCGGAAGATATTTATATTTCGGCTTCTCAAATTAGACGTTTTGAATTAAGGACTGGGGATAAGGTTTCTGGAAAAGTACGTCCTCCGAAAGAAAATGAACGCTATTTTGGCTTGCTACATGTGGAAGCAGTTAACGGCGAAAATCCTGAAGTAGCCAAAGAAAGAGTGCATTTCCCAGGACTTACTCCGCTTTACCCTGACCGTCAAATTCATTTGGAAACTGGAAAAATGCCAATTTCGACGCGGACAATTGATTTGATTTCGCCAATTGGTTTTGGGCAACGTGGACTGATTGTAGCGCCACCAAAAGCAGGTAAGACTGTTTTATTAAAAGAAATTGCGAATGCGATTACAACTAATCATCCTGAGTCTGAACTGATCGTTTTACTAATAGATGAACGACCTGAAGAAGTAACTGATATTGAACGCTCTGTAAAAGCGGATGTTGTTAGCTCTACCTTTGATGAAGTTCCAGAAAATCATATTAAAGTAGCAGAATTAGTACTGGAACGTGCGATGCGTTTAGTAGAACAAAAACGAGATGTTGTTATTTTAATGGATAGTATTACTCGATTAGCAAGAGCCTATAACCTTGTCATTCCGCCAAGTGGTCGTACACTTTCTGGTGGTATTGATCCAGCTGCTTTCCATCGTCCTAAACGCTTCTTTGGTGCAGCACGTAATATTGAGGAAGGCGGAAGTTTGACTATCCTTGCAACAGCACTAGTTGATACCGGTTCACGAATGGATGATGTTATTTACGAGGAATTTAAAGGTACTGGTAACATGGAATTACATCTTGACCGACAACTTGCTGAGCGCCGCGTCTTTCCTGCTATCGATATGCGCCGTTCTGGAACAAGAAAAGAAGAATTGCTCTTATCTAAAGAACGCTTAGAACAACTTTGGAAAATTCGAAAGGCAATGCCAAAACAAAGCGATGGATTAGATATTTCAGAACGCTTTGTCAGATACCTGAAAAAAACCGAAAACAATGAAGCGTTTTATGAATTATTACAAGAGGAAATGTTTAAAAAATAAACCAAACCTGTACTTTTCTTATTAATTTTGATACTATCATTTGTAGGGTAATGAGCGAAGTAATAAGAAGGAGAAAGATAATGAAACTAATTACAATATCTGTTCCTGCATATAATGAACAAGAATCCGTTGTTAAATTGTATGAAACTATTGTCGAAGTAATGGGAGCTATTAAAGATAAATATACGTTTGAGTTATTATTTATTAATGATGGTAGTAAAGACAATACGCTGGAAATAGTAAAACAGTTACATGAAAAAGATGATCGAGTAGGTTTTGTGGATTTATCGAGAAATTATGGGAAAGAAATAGCAATGGCTGCTGGTTTTGACTATGCCAAAGGTGATGCTGTTATTACTATGGATGCAGACTTACAACATCCACCAGAGTTGATTACACAAATGGTTGAGCTCTGGGAATTAGGTTATGAAGATGTTTATGCAAGACGAAATAAACGTCACGGAGAAAGTTGGTTAAAAAAAGCAACATCAAAATCTTATTATAAGATGTTACAAAAAGTAACTAAAACGCCGGTTCTACCAGATACTGGTGATTTTCGTTTGCTTGATCGACGTTGTGTAGATGCTATAAAAAAATTAAGAGAAACTCAACGTTATACAAAAGGGCTTTACAATTGGATTGGATTTAAGAAAGTAGAAGTGACTTTTGATGCTGCGCCGAGACATGCTGGTGAAACAAAATGGAATTATCGTTCATTGATTAATTTAGCTCTTGAAGGAATCACATCCTATACCACATGGCCTCTAAGATTGTCTACTATTGCCGGTTTTGCAATATCACTTGGAACGTTTATTTATTTGATTTACATCTTAATTAAAACATTAATTATGGGTTCTAACGCTAGTGGATTCCCGACATTAATGATTACAATACTATTTTTAGGTGGAATTCAATTAACAAGTATAGGTATAATTGGAGAATACTTAGGCAGAATTTTTAATGAAGTGAAAAAACGGCCGCTTTATTTTGTAGAAGAATATAACGGAGAGAAAGAAGATGTCAAATGAGTAGAGTAAGGCAGTTGCTAGACAAATTACCATGGTATACAGACAATATACATAGTATTTTGATGTATCTAATTATGGGTGGATTTACAACACTTATAAATATTGTAACTTTTTGGTTATGTACAGATGTATTAAACTGGGATTATAGAATTGCGAATACTATAGCATGGGTAGCATCTGTACTGTTTGCATATTTTTCTAATAAAAAATATGTCTTCGAAAGCTACACACCTACTTGGAAAGAAAAGGCGAGAGAAGTATCCTCTTTCTTTGGCTTTAGATTTTTAACATATATTGTTGATTTCTTAGTAATGATTCTGTTAATTAGTGGACTAGGAATAAATGAACTATGGGCAAAGATATGGACAAATGTAATAGTATTAATATTAAATTATGTATTTAGTAAATGGATTATTTTTAAAGTGAGAAAATAAAGGGATGTGTATCTATGATAAATAGCATAAAAAAAGATGGCGTCAAGATTGGAATTTTTAGTTTTATTGTTTTTTTGTTTTACTTATATCTGTCTTATTGTACCCCGTTAACTCATGATGACTGGACTTGGGGCATACGACTTGGAATGAATCGTTTTTATGATGGTTTTAAAGACTATAATGGTCGTTATTTTGGTAATATATGTGAATTAATAATTACTAGAGTAGATTGGTTCCGCTTTTTAATCATGGGAGTATTTGGAGCTGCAATAGTAGTAATACCCCTTTTAATTGCAAAAGCAACAAAGTTAACTATCGCTTTTCTAAGTCTATTCTTGATGCTAGGTGTTTCCAGTGATATGTTTTCTTCTACTTTTGCGTGGGCAGCTGGTTTTGCTAACTATAATACTGCAACGATTTGTATTTTAGTATATTTACTAATTGTGAAGAATATTTTTTATGAAAAAAATCCTAGTTATTCAGTTTGGTTGGTAATATTTGCTGTTCCACTTGGAATTGGCTCTCAATTGTTTGTAGAACATGCTACAATTTATAATGTATTTGCTGGTGCGTTTGTTATAATTTATAGCTTTATGAAATTTAGAAAGTTCTTTTATTTCCATATTGTATACCTTATTTCAGCCCTCATCGGAGCAGTTATAATGTTTTCTAATGGTGCCTATGTAAAAATATTTACTGGCGCAGATAATTATCGAACAATTGATACTGATATGGGAATTTTTGAAAAAATTTATTCAATTTTCTCAACTAGCATGTATAAGTTTTTAATTATGAACAATATTTTATTGAACTTTGCATTGGCTATATTTTGTATTTTCTTGTTAGTGAAAATTGGAACTAATCTACCTATTTGGAAGGTATGGGTTAAAAACATTTTCATGGTAATACTAACTATATATCCTTTCTATCGACCACTTATTGTTGATAGAATGCAGTTAAGTATTTTTACGGATGTAGCTAAGACTTCAGAACTTGAAGCTTGGATTTCATTATTATTTTACTTAACTATTCTATTTACTATCATTTTATTTTTCCGAAAGAGTTCTTTAAAAGTGGAGCTAAGTTTTTATCTAATTTCTGCAGTATTCGTTGCAGGACCGTTATTCTTTGTAACTCCTTTTGGATCAAGATGTTTTATTATTTCCTATACATTTTTTGTTTTATTTATTATACGACTTCTTGTTTATTTTGTGGATGAGAGATATGTTAATCTAAATGCTATCAGTGTTCCGATTATAACGCTTTCTTTATCTTTAGTAGTCGCGTATGGTATTATTTTTGCTCAAATAAAAATATCTGATAATGACAGAATGGATAGTATTCAAAAACAAATTGACGAAGGTAAAAAAGTGGTAACTGTTAAACCACTAAAACATGAGAAATTCTTATGGAATAGTAGGTTAATGATTCCTGGATTCCAAGCAGATAACTTCAAGATTTTCTTTAACTTACCTAAAGATATAGAACTTAAAAATGCGCCTAAGTAAAAATTAAAGCAAATGGATTATCTAAAGCACAAAAATAATCTTGCTTGTTTGCTTCAACATTGTTATAATATTTATACTGTGTGTAAAAGCACTTAATTACTCTGTTTCAGATGATTCAGGGCGAAGGAGTTGAAAAGAAATGAAAACTGGAATTCATCCTGAGTACCGTCCAGTGGTATTTGTTGATACTAGTACTGATTTCAAATTTTTGTCAGGTTCTACTAAGAGCTCAAGCGAAACAATTAAATGGGAAGATGGCAACGAGTATCCATTACTTCGTGTCGAAATCTCTTCTGATTCGCACCCGTTCTATACTGGTAAACAAAAACATGCGACTGCAGACGGCCGTGTGGACCGCTTCAACAAAAAATACGGTCTCAAATAAGACTGTATGTAACGAACGAAATAATTTGCGCACTCAGCTTTTGCTGGGTGTGTTTTTTTTATGGAAATTTTCCCCGTAACTACTAAAAATAAAAACTTTCCCTTCAAGGGTTTACTTTTCCCTGTGAAGTTGCGTATAATATCACTAATTACTTTTTTTATGAGTAGGTAATAAAAAAGTTAAATTTTCTGTTTTGTTAAACAATAATAAGGAGGTTTTCAAGTGGAAGCAAAGTTACAAGTAGGTGTGTTAGGATTTGGAACGGTAGGTAGCGGTGTTATTCATATTTTAGAAGAGCATCAAGAAAAAATTAGTCAAGTAACTGGCTATCATATTTCTGTAAAGAAAGTGCTAGTTCGTGACTTAGAGAAAAATCGCCGTTATGAAACAAAAGGTTTTGAACTAACCACCAATCCGTCTGATGTACTGGATGATCCAGAAATTGCTGTTGTTGTCGAGGTTATGGGCAGCATCACAACTGCGCGGGAATACATTTTGCAGGCCTTGAAAGCTGGAAAGCATGTTGTAACTGCGAATAAGGATTTGATTGCGCTACACGGCGACGAATTGGTGGCAGTTGCACAGGCTAATAACTGTGATTTGTTTTATGAAGCAAGTGTTGCAGGTGGAATTCCAATTTTACGTACAATCGTAAATAGCCTTGCAGCTGATAAAATTCAAAAAGTAATGGGAATCGTCAACGGGACGACCAATTTCATGCTAACAAAAATGACGACAGAGAAAAAGTCATATGAAGAAGTTTTAGCAGAAGCCCAAGCATTAGGTTTTGCAGAATCCGATCCAACAAATGATGTGGACGGCATTGATGCAGCGAGAAAAATGGTTATTATGACAAGACTTGCATTTGGTATGAATGTGAATTTAGATAATGTAGAAACTAGTGGTATCCGCGGAATTTCTCCAGAAGATATTGAAGTGGCATATCAATTAGGCTATAAAATTAAACTAGTAGGTACAGCAGAAGAAACAAATGGAACAGTTAATGTAAATGTCGGACCAGTGTTACTACCAAAAGCACATCCGCTTGCAGGCGTTAACTATGAAAATAATGCTGTATTTGTAACAGGTGCAGCCGTTGGGGAAACCATGTTTTATGGTCCCGGAGCTGGCGAATTACCAACAGCAACCAGTGTTGTTAGTGATTTAATTACCGTCGCAAAAAACAGCCGTCTAGGTACAAACGGCAATGCTTTCAATAGTTATAAACACGAAACGAAACATACGCCGAAAGAACAAGTTTTCTCAAAATATTATCTACGTCTAACAATGGATGATAAAACAGGAACTTTCCTTAAGTTAACACAAATTTTTGCAGAAGCAGGCGTCGGTTTTGATAAAATTTTACAACAACCATATGATGATTTTACAGCGACAGTTGTTATCGTCACACACTCAACAAGTCAAGCGCAATTAGAACAAGCTATTACTAGAGTGAAAAATGAGCCAGAAATGCAAATGCTCGCAAAATATTCCGTTGTGGAGGGTTAATTATGTATAAAGGTTTACTAGAAAAATATAAAGAATATCTACCAGTAACTGAAAAAACGCCAATGATCTCACTTGCGGAAGGAAACACACCACTTATCCCATTACCAAATTTATCAAAAGAACTTGGAGTAACTTTATATGGAAAATATGAAGGGTTAAATCCAACTGGTTCTTTTAAAGACCGCGGAATGGTTATGGCTGTGGCTAAAGCGAAAGAAGAAGGTGCGGAAGCGGTTATTTGTGCATCGACTGGGAATACTTCAGCAGCGGCGGCGGCATATGCAACACGTGCCGGATTAAAAGCATATATTGTTATCCCAGAAGGTAAAGTTGCTCTAGGAAAATTAGCGCAAGCAGTCATGTATGGCGCTGATATTATCTCGATTCAAGGTAATTTTGATGAAGCTTTAAAATCTGTTCGTGAACTTGCTGAAACAGAAGCAGTAACGCTTGTAAACTCAGTAAATCCTTATCGTTTAGAAGGCCAAAAAACGGCTGCATTCGAAATCTGTGAGCAATTAGGTTCTGCTCCAGATGTTCTTGCAATTCCAGTCGGTAACGCCGGAAATATTTCTGCATACTGGAAAGGTTTTAAAGAGTGGAATGAGGCAAACGCTTCTGGACTTCCACGGATGCATGGATTTGAAGCAGAAGGAGCGGCTGCAATTGTCCAAGGGAAACCGATTGATAACCCGGAAACAATTGCAACAGCGATTCGTATCGGAAATCCAGCTAGTTGGGAGCTTGCAGAAGCAGCTCGCGACGAATCTGGCGGATACATCCATTCTGTAACAGATGATGAAATTGTTAATGCTTATAAAAAAATCGCAGCGCAAGATGGAGTCTTCATCGAGCCAGGTTCTGCTGCATCATTAGCTGGAGTTATTCAACATGTGGCGAATGGAACAATTAAACAAGGGGAAAAAGTCGTTTGTGTCTTTACTGGAAATGGCTTAAAAGATCCAGATACAGCAATGAGCGTACATGAAATTCCGATTTCCCATGTAGATGATATTGAAGCAATGCGTACACATTTACGTTCAGGAGTGAAAGCTTAATGCGTATTCGTGTCCCGGCAACAACGGCTAATCTTGGGCCTGGTTTTGATTCGTGTGGTTTAGCATTAACGTTATATCTTACTTTAGACATTGGCGAAAAAGCGGACTCTTGGTATATCGAACATAATATTGGCGGCGGGATTCCGCATGATGAAACCAATGTGATTATCGAAACTGCCTTAAATCTAGCGCCGAATTTAACGCCGCACCATTTAGTGATGACATGTGATATTCCGCCCGCTCGTGGACTTGGTAGTAGTTCGGCAGCAGTTGTTGCGGGAATTGAATTAGCCAATACACTTGCTGAACTTAACCTTTCAAAAGAGGAAAAAGTCCGGATAGCTGCTGAAATAGAAGGTCATCCTGATAATGTAGCGCCAGCTGTTCTTGGAAACTGGGTAGTTGGAGCAAAATTGGACGGAGAAGATTTCTACGTACGTCATTTATTTCCCGATTGTGCTTTAATTGCTTTTATTCCAAAGGCAGAACTGTTAACTTCGGAAAGTCGCGGCGTTCTTCCTGGAACACTTCCTTTCAAAGAAGCGGTCAAAGCAAGTAGTATTGCGAATGTGATGATTGCAGCTATACTACGCAATGATATGACTCTTGCTGGAGAAATGATGGAACGCGATTTATGGCATGAAAAATACCGTAGTAAATTAGTGCCACATTTAACACAAATTCGAGAAGTTGCTAAAAACAATGGTGCTTATGCTGCTTGTTTAAGTGGCGCTGGCCCAACTGTCTTAGTATTTGCTCCGCGAGACGTTGCAGATACACTTCAAACATCTTTACAAACACTTGAAATTGATGCAGACGTTCTTCTTCTTGATGTTGAAGGAAGCGGCGCAGAAGTTTTTCGTTAAAATCAAGCTATGTCCACTTGCGGCATAGCTTTTTTCATGAAGACAAAACTATATGTCCCAATTTGTACGGCTCTATGATAAAATAGGAAAAGAGTTTATAAAGTTAAAGGGAGCGGTCTTAATGGCACAGTTATTTTTCCGTTATGGTTCCATGAATAGTGGGAAAACCATTGAAATTCTAAAAGTCGCACATAATTATGAAGAACAAAATAAAACAGTCGCTATCTTTACTTCAGGTATTGATGATAGAGACCAAGTAGGTTTCATTTCAAGTCGAATTGGACTGAAACGAGAAGCAACCCCTATTTTTAGTGACACAAATATTTTTGAAATCGTAGCGAATATTAAACCGAAACCAAATTGTGTTCTTTTAGATGAATCCCAATTTCTAGAAAAAGAACATGTTTTTCAATTAGCAAAAATAGTGGATGACTTAAATATCCCAGTAATTGCTTACGGTCTGAAAAATGATTTTAGAAATGAATTATTTGAAGGCTCGAAATACCTGCTGCTATACGCGGATAAATTAGAAGAAATGAAAACAATTTGCTGGTTTTGTGCAAAAAAAGCAACGATGGTTCTGCGCGTTGATGACAAAGGAAAACCAGTTTATACAGGCGAACAAATTATGATTGGCGGAAATGACCACTATTATCCAGTTTGTCGCAAATGCCATGCCAATCCACCAATAAAATAAGGTAAAGAGGTGTTGAAATACAATGTATGATCGATTACAGGCGGTGGAAGACCGTTACGATGAATTAAATGAATTATTAAGCGATCCAGATGTAGTATCTGATCCAAAGCGACTACGCGACCTTTCCAAAGAACAGTCAGGAATTACAGCAACAGTCGAAACCTACCGTGAATACAAAAACGTGAATGAACAAATTGATGAAACAAGAGAACTTTTAGGAGAAAAATTAGACGATGAAATGCGCGAAATGGCAAAAGAAGAATTCGCGGAACTTCAAAAAGAAAAAACTGAACTAGAAGAACGCCTAAAACTATTACTTGTTCCAAAAGATCCTAACGATGATAAAAACGTTATTTTAGAAATTCGCGGGGCAGCTGGAGGAGATGAAGCGGCTTTATTTGCAGGCGATTTATTCCGGATGTATAGCAAGTACGCTGAATCTCGCGGTTGGAAAGTCGAAATCATGGACGCTAACCCAACTGGTATTGGCGGTTACAAAGAAATTATTGCGATGATGAACGGCAATGATGCTTTTTCTCGTATGAAATATGAAAATGGGGCTCACCGTGTTCAACGTGTTCCAGAAACCGAATCTGGTGGCCGAATTCATACTTCCACAGCGACAGTAGCCATTTTGCCAGAAGCGGAAGAAGTGGAGATTGAGCTACACGACAAAGATATTCGCACAGATACATTTGCTTCTACTGGTGCAGGTGGTCAAAGTGTCAATACGACGATGTCAGCAGTCCGACTAACACATATTCCAACCGGGATTGTTGTTTCGATGCAAGATGAACGTTCCCAGTTAAAAAACAAAGATAAAGCGATGAAAGTATTGCGCGCACGTGTTTACGATAAATTTGAACGTGAAGCTCGCGAAGAATATGATGCAAACCGTAAATCGGCTGTAGGAACTGGTGACCGTTCAGAGCGAATCCGTACTTACAATTATCCGCAAAACCGCGTAACCGATCACCGTATTGGCTTGACTATCCAAAAACTAGATCAAATTATGGAAGGTAAACTCGATGAAATCATTGATGCACTTATCCTAGAAGATCAAACAAGTAAATTGGAGCATTTAAATGACGCAAATTAATCAATTGCTAAAAAATGCAGAAGCCATCCTTCTTGAAAAAGGATTGGATCAAAATGCAGCGGAAATTTTACTAGAAACGAGAATGGGACTTACGCGTTCTGAACTTTGGATGGAAATGAGCCGCGAACTTGAACCGAATCACGAAAAACAGTTTCAAGAGGACTTTGCAAGATATTTAGCGGGAGAACCGGTTCAATATATTTTGAAGACAGCGCCTTTTTATGGATATGATTTTTTAGTAACAGAAGATGTGCTAATTCCACGACCTGAAACAGAGGAACTTGTAGCGACAGCAGAAGCTTTTTTAAAAAAACATCCGCTTAGGAGTTTGCTTGATGTTTGTACTGGAAGCGGGATTATTGCCATTGCGCTAAAAAAAGCATTTCCGGATATGACAGTGACAGCTTCGGATATATCGGCCGCAGCACTTGCGATTGCTAAAAAAAATTCTTTATTACTAAATGCCGATGTGCGTTTTATAGAAACTGATTTACTCGAATCCTTCAAACAAAATAACGAGCGATTTGATATGATTGTTGCTAATCCTCCATATATTTCTGAAGCCGAAAAAGCAGAAATGTCGGATTATGTATTAAAAAATGAGCCATCGATTGCTTTATTTGCCGAAAATGATGGGCTAGCAATTTATGAACGTTTTGTGGATAACTTAAAATATGTGCTGAATCCGTCCTTTTGGGTGGGTGTGGAGATAGGTTATACACAAGGTGAACGAGTAAAACAACTATTTGAAAAAAGTTATCCACACGCAACGGTCCTTATCCACAAAGATATTAATTCAAAAGATCGTTACGTAACATGCTCTAATATACTGGTATGAAGACGTTTCTGTAAAAGGGACGTCTTTTTTTAATGAAAGTTATCCACAAAGCTGTGGATAAAATGTTGTGCAAAAAAATATTTTAATCAAATCTTAATAAAGAAAATGGCTTTTTTACTTAGTTTTAAGAATTATCCACATTTCACAAGAAGTTATCCCCATTGACAAAGTTATTATCCACAGTTTGGGGATAACTCGTGTTCAAAACTTAGCATTTTCCAAAATAAAAAACAATACTGTAAAAATAGCTTAGAAAACGTTAAAATATAATAGAAGTTATGTAAAGGGGACTGGAAATCATGCAAACCATCCATTGGAAAATAAATAAGCAACAATCAAATAATTTAATCTATCAAAAAGCAGCAGAACTACTTCAAAATGGAGAATGTGTGGCTTTTCCGACCGAAACTGTTTATGGGCTGGGAGCAGACGCGACAAATCAAGCTGCCATTCAAAAAATATACGCAGCAAAAGGGCGTCCGTCAGATAACCCGTTAATCGTCCATATTGCTAAGCGTGAACAAATGGACCAATTTATCGCGAGTTATCCCCCAAAAGCGCTCCAACTAATGGAAGCATTTTGGCCAGGTCCGCTAACGGTTATTCTCCCTTTAAAAAAAGACAGTCTAGCAGCTAACGTTTCTGCTGGCTTATCCACAGTGGGCGTCCGCATGCCGGAACATCCAGTAAGCCTAGAATTAATAGCAACAGCGAATATTCCTATAGCAGCCCCGAGCGCCAATCGTTCCGGAAAACCAAGCCCAACCACAGCCGAACATGTAATAGAAGATTTAGACGGAGAAATTGCCGGTATTATTGACGGCGGTCCTACGGGTGTTGGTTTAGAATCAACTGTGATAGATTGCTCACTTGATGTACCCATTATTTTGCGTCCGGGTGGCATTACTAAAGAACAAATCGAGCAAGTCATCGGTGCAGTTGATTTATCGACCAATAGCACGACAGAAACAGAAAAACCAAAAGCGCCAGGCATGAAATACACTCATTACGCGCCAAAAGCACCAGTTTATCTTGTAGAAGGTTCTAGCCAATTTTGGCAGAGTGAAATTAATAAAGTGGAAATCGCGGGGAAAAAACTGGGTATTTTAGCTACAAAAGAATTGACGAGCAAATTGGCTACAAGTGCGGTCATTCAATCAACCGGCAGCATTAAAGCAATGGGTGAGATAGCTACTAGTCTTTACAAAGGCTTACGGGCTTTTGACCATGCTGATGTTGATATTATTTTTGCCGAAGTCTATCCAGAAACAGAACTCGGAGCAGCGATTATGAACCGATTAGAAAAAGCTGCTGGGAATAGGAGGATTAGCGAATGAATATTTTATTTGTCTGTACGGGAAATACTTGCCGAAGTCCATTAGCCGAAAAAATTTTACAAAATATGCGACCTGATTTAGAAGTTCGTTCAGCAGGGACTCGCGCATTAGACGGTGACACTATATCGGAAAACTCCCGCGAGATACTTCTGCAAATGAATTTACCAGGGGAACATGCCGCAAAGAAAATTACAGAAGCCGATATTGACTGGGCTGACGAGGTTTATGTAATGACCAAAAATCACCAAGCTGAGCTAAAAAGTATTTTTCCGGCCGCGAGTAACAAAATCCAATTGATTTCTGAAGATGAAACAGATATTACAGACCCATTCGGAGGACCAATTGAACAATATGAAATTATCTATTACGAACTAAAAAGTGCAATTTCCGAACGTTTTCAATAAGTGAAGCGCTTCACTATCGGAAATTGCTTTTTTTTGCTCCAAAATACTTGCTTTTCTACCCGATTTAAGTAATTATTAAAGATAATACATAACAGTTCACTTGAAAAATTTATCAGAAAAGGATGGGGTCCACAGATGGTCTATTTACAAAAGCAAGATAAGGAAGTTTTTGATGCAATTAAGTTAGAACTTGGTAGACAACGCGCGAATATCGAATTAATCGCATCTGAGAATTTTGTTAGTGAGCAAGTAATGGAAGCAATGGGTTCTGTATTAACGAATAAATATGCAGAAGGTTACCCTGGAAAACGTTACTACGGCGGATGTGAATTCGTGGATATTGTGGAAGATTTAGCACGCGACCGGGCGAAGAAATTATTTGGCGCTGAATATGCGAATGTTCAACCACACTCAGGCGCTCAAGCGAACATGGCAGTTTATCATACTGTGCTTGAACCAGGCGACACAGTGCTTGGTATGAACCTTTCACATGGTGGCCATTTAACACATGGTAGTCCAGTGAACTTTAGTGGTGTTTTATACAATTTTGTTGAATACGGTGTTCGTGAAGATACGAAAGAAATTGACTATGAAATCGTTCGTGAAGCAGCATTAAAACATAAACCAAAAATGATTGTAGCTGGTGCAAGTGCTTACCCACGTAAAATTGATTTTGCTAAATTTCGTGAAATTGCTGATGAAGTTGGCGCATACTTAATGGTTGATATGGCGCATATTGCTGGTCTTGTTGCAGCAGGTTTACATCAAAATCCAGTTCCTTATGCTGATTTTACAACTACAACCACTCATAAAACCCTTCGTGGACCTCGTGGCGGAATGATTTTAGCAAAAGCTGAATGGGAACAAAAATTAAATAAATCGATTTTCCCGGGAATTCAAGGTGGACCATTAATGCACGTAATCGCAGCGAAAGCAGTGGCATTTGGTGAAGCATTACAACCTGAATTCACTGCGTACTGTGAACAAATCATTCGCAACTCTAAAAAATTAGCAGAAACACTTCAAGCTAATGATGTTGCTGTTTTAACAGGCGGTTCGGATAATCATTTACTATTAATTGATTTAAAACCACTTGGCTTAACAGGAAAAGCTGCTGAAAAAGTATTAGATGAGGTTGGTATTACCGTGAATAAAAATACCATTCCATTTGAAACAGAAAGCCCATTTGTAACGAGCGGTATCCGTGTAGGCGTGGCGGCAGTTACAACACGTGGTTTCGATGAAGTAGCTATTGAAAAAGTGGGAGTACTTATTTCTGAAGTGCTGCACAACTTAGAAAATGAAGAAGTTTTAGCAGATGTGAAAGCTCGTGTAGCTAATTTAACAAATGAATATCCGCTTTATCCAAGTTTATAAAATAAGTGAGCCGGTTTTTTCTGAATTTTAGAGAAATCCGGTTTTTTTCATGTATAGCAAATTAATCCTTGCACTTGTGTCTTGTTCTGATACAATAAGAGAAGGAAATTTTCAATATCAAAGGAGCGAACTAATCGATGGCAAACGTACACGTAATTAATCACCCTTTAGTACAACACAAATTAACAATTATTCGAGATAAAAATACGGGAACAAAAGCATTCCGCGAACTTGTAGATGAAGTCGCTACATTAATGGCGTACGAAATTACACGTGATATGGAACTTGAAGACATCCAAGTTGAAACACCACTACAAACAACAACTGCAAAAACACTTACAGGTAAAAAATTAGGTGTAGTGCCAATTTTAAGAGCTGGTCTTGGTATGCAAGATGGCATTTTAAAACTTATCCCTGCTGCTAAAGTAGGTCATGTAGGTCTTTACCGTGATCATGATACACTTGAACCAGTAGAATATTTTGTAAAACTACCTTCTGATGTGGAAGAACGTCTTTTCATCGTTGTAGACCCAATGCTTGCAACTGGTGGATCAGCAATTATGGCTATCGATTGCTTGAAAAAACGCGGCGCTCGCAACATGAAATTCATGTGTCTAGTAGCAGCTCCTGAAGGCGTTAAAGCTCTTCAAGAAGCACATCCTGATGTAGAAATCTATGTGGCTGGCTTAGACGAGAAGCTAGACGAAAATGGTTATATCCGTCCAGGCTTAGGAGATGCTGGCGATAGATTATTCGGAACTAAATAATTAACAATCTCCTCGGTTTAGTGAGATAAGGAATTATAAACAGTGCTGCTTTTTGGCAGACTGGAAAATTTTTTGTCGAGCTATTTCTGAGGAGTTTTTTTATAAGGAGGTTCGCAATTGGCTAAAATCAAAGTAATGAGCATCTTTGGAACAAGACCAGAGGCAATCAAGATGGCGCCGCTCGTTTTGGCATTAGAAAAAGAATCAGAAACGTTTGAGTCAACGGTAGTTATTACCGCGCAACACCGTGAAATGTTGGATCAAGTCTTAGAAATTTTTGATATAAAACCTGATATTGACTTAGATATAATGAAAAAAGGACAAACCTTAGCTGATATAACTTCACGCGTAATGAACGGAATTAATGATGTTATTGCTAAGGAAAATCCTGATATTGTCCTAGTTCACGGTGATACGACTACAAGTTTTGCCGCCGGACTAGCTACTTTTTATCAACAAAAAAAGCTTGGACATGTCGAAGCGGGACTTAGAACTTGGAATAAATATTCGCCGTTCCCAGAAGAAATGAATCGTCAATTAACTGGAGTAATGGCGGATATGCATTTTTCTCCAACGAAACAAGCTAAAGAAAACCTGCTTGCGGAAGGGAAAAATCCAGCTACTATTTTTGTAACAGGAAATACTGCCATTGATGCCCTTAAAACAACTGTTCAAGAGGATTATCATCATCCTATTTTAGAGAATCTTGGTGATAATCGCTTAATACTCATGACTGCTCACCGGAGAGAAAATCTGGGAGAACCTATGCAAGGTATGTTTGAAGCGGTTCGCGAAATTGTCGAGAGTCGTGAGGATGTGGAACTTGTATATCCGATGCATTTGAATCCAGCTGTTAGGGAAAAAGCAATGAGTATTTTAGGTGGTCATGATCGCATTCATTTGATTGAACCACTAGATGCTATTGACTTTCATAATTTCTTACGCAAATCTTACCTTGTTTTTACTGATTCAGGTGGCGTACAAGAAGAAGCGCCGGGCATGGGAGTACCTGTTTTAGTTTTACGAGACACAACAGAACGCCCAGAAGGCATCGAAGCAGGCACGTTAAAACTAATTGGGACGAGTAAAGAAAATCTCATAAAAGAAGCATTAGAATTACTTGATAATAAAGAAAGCCATGATAAAATGGCGAAAGCGGCCAATCCATATGGTGATGGACTTGCTGCAAATAGAATTTTAGAAGCAATCAAAAGTCAGTTTAATGGAACGAAGCGACCAGAAGATTTTATCGTGTAAAACACAGTGGAAAACTAGGCGTTAAAAGTCTAGTTTTCCTCTTTTTTTAGAATGAAAGCGCCTTATTGTTACAGATATGTTACACGCTCGATTTTCACTAGTTCTTTTATGTTACATGTGATAAGATGGTCAATGTTATTAATATAAGAGCCCAAAAAATAGCTTGTTTTTAGCATAGGGATAGAAGACTGCGCTCAGTATTCACTACAATCCCGCCGACGCTAGTTTTCGCGTTGACTGAATTGGAATTTATACGGGCACTCTATATCAAAATGCAACTCATGATAAGTGAGTCCGGCTGTTTTTTCCGTTCTTTTTCTTGGGAAAAGAACTTTCGGTCGCGAAATTTGCGAATAATCGTATCGAATTCTTTTACCAATAATGGTAGAAGTTTTTTTATTTGTACGAAAGAGAGTTTTTGTCGCCTTTTTTGTGAAATATCACACGAACAGGAGGCAAGTTTTCCATCGATTACGGAGGTGTTGATTGCTGTTAAATGGACAAAGATAATTCTGGCGGAGCAATCTAAGAAACGACTAGATTTTGAAATCAAAAAAATCTCAGAAATAATGGGCTATTCTTTTATGGATAGGGTCAATTGTGGTACTATTAGTAATAGATGTACGCACAATTTGTGAAAGTGTATTGACTTTTCTCTTTTGGCTGTTGTATGCTAAGAACTGACACGCTGATAAGGCTTTCATGTGTGTTTGGGATTGGGATGAATTGGGGAAAATGTGCTTGTTTTCACAAACCAAACTTACTCCCTGAGATTTCAAAATGGTCATCTGGAAAGAAAAATCTTTTGAAAAAGAAAGGATTGCGCCCCGAATGTTAGAATCGCTAATTGGCATGTATCATCGTCATCAAAAGTATATGGTTCTTTTTATTGCTGTTTGTCTTTGTGGATGGTTTTTAACCCCTTACATACATATTTTCTTGGGACTTAAATTGGGTTTAATCGTCGGCTGGTTTAACTACTGGTTATTAATGAGGCGTACACAATCAATGACTAGAGCTTTGGCTGAAAATCGTTCTTTTTATGGTATGGGAATGCCATTTAGAATGGGGAGCGTGTTATTTGCTACTATTATAGCGACGCAACTGCCGGAATATTTTCATGTTTATAGCATGGTAATCGGACTTGGGCTTGCATATGCAATTATTTTTCTGGATTTTTTTGTGTATTCCATGTACCGCAGAAAAAAGTTTTTAAAAAGAGAGGGGTGAACCTAATTGGAAGAGGAATTTCCAACGATAAGCCTATTAGGGATCGACTTTAATCTATCTAATATTTTGATGATTACTGTGACTTGTGTCATCGTTCTTCTAATAGCCATTATCTGTACCAGAAATCTGCAACGCCGACCTACCGGAAAGCAGAACTTCATTGAATGGGTTATGGATTTTGTCAGAGGTATTATTAATAGTAATATGGATTGGAAAACCGGTGGGAGATTCCATGTGCTTGGTATTACGCTACTAATGTTTATTTTCGTAGCTAATATGCTAGGACTGCCATTTCAAATCGCGATTAACGATGAAGTATGGTGGCGTTCACCTACAGCGGATCCAATTGTCACATTAACACTTGCGATAATGGTTCTTGGCTTAACGCATTACTATGGTATTAAAATGCGTGGTTTCAAGCACTATTTTGTTGGTACTTACTTTAGTCCAATGAAATTTTTATTCCCACTTAAATTAGTAGAAGAATTTGCTAATACTTTAACGCTTGGTTTACGTCTTTACGGTAATATTTTCGCCGGCGAAGTTTTGTTAACCATCATTGCAACACAACTTGCTCATATGAACATATTTGTAGGTGTGCTAGCAATAATTCCTGCGTTACTATGGCAAGGATTCTCAATTTTCATTGGGGCAATTCAAGCGTACATTTTCACTATGCTGACCATGGTTTACATGTCGCATAAGGTAAGTGACGAACATTAAACTAACTTTCAAATAAGTCATTTATAAAAGTAATAAAAAATAATATTTAGAAAAATTAGGAGGATAATTATATGTCTTTAGGTGTTATTGCAGCTGCTATTGCTGTTGGATTAGGTGCATTAGGTGCGGGTATTGGTAACGGTCTTATCGTATCAAAAACTGTCGAGGGTGTTGCGCGTCAACCAGAAGCGCGTTCTATGCTACAAACAATCATGTTCATTGGTATCGGTCTTGTTGAGGCCCTTCCTATCATCGCTGTAGTTATTGCGTTCATGGTTCTTAATAAATAATTTGAAGGAAGTTGAGGAAATAAAACCTCATCTCTTTCGTTTTGAACGAATAATTCAAGCGAATGTATAGAAAGGAGTGAAACTGGCGTGTTACAACCACATTTAGTAATTGGTTCCGCATTTACGTTTGGTGATGCATTCTTCACACTTTTTGCTTTCGCGATTTTGCTAGTTTTAATCCGAATTTATGCTTGGAAACCTCTTATGGGAGTTATGAAAGAGCGTGAAGAGCATATTGGTTCTGAAATTGATGCGGCTGAAGAAAGCCGTGCTCAAGCAGAACAACTACTTGCCGAACAAAAAAGTGTTTTACAACAAGCTCGTGTTGAATCTCAAACAATGATTGAGAATGCAAAACAGCTTGGTGAAAAAGAACGCGAAGAAATTGTCAAAACTGCTAGACGTGAATCAGAACGTATAAAAGAAGAAGCAAAAGCCGATATTGCACGTGAAAAAGAAGATGCTATTTCTGCTCTTCGTGAACAAGTCGGTTCCTTATCTGTTCTTATTGCATCGAAAGTCATCGAAAAAAATCTGGATGAAAAAGAACAATCTAACCTTATCCAAGATTATATCGAAAGGCTAGGGGATGACAAATGAGTAAAGATTTGGAAGTTGCAGGTCGCTATGCCAATGCGCTTTTTCAAGTAGCTCAAGATAAAGATTTAGTCGACGTTTTTTCAGAAGAACTAACTGAATTAAAAGCGGCATTAAATGCAAATAAAGATTTTGTAAAACTACTTGAAAATCCTACTTTCACGACCGAGCAAAAGAAAAATCTTGCCAGCGCTGTTTTTGAAAAAATCAATCCGACATTAAGAGATTTTATTTATCTTTTAATTGACCGTAGCAGAGAAGATTATCTTTCTGTTATTGCGGACGTTTACCAAAAACGCGTAAATGACTTGCGCGGAGTTGCGGATGCAGATGTTTATTCTGTTGTCCCGCTTTCTGAACAAGAACTTACGGCGCTCTCGAGAGTATTTGCTGCGAAAATGAACAAAACAAAATTAAACATTCAAAATCACATTGATAAATCCCTTCTTGGTGGAGTCAAAGTGGTTATTGGAACCCGTATATATGATGACAGTCTAAAAACGAAATTAAAGGACATGGAACGGCAAATTAAAGCCTAGTTTCCGTTTAACGAGGGGTGAAATCAATGAGCATTAAGGCTGAAGAGATCAGCTCAATCATAAAACAGCAGATTGAAAATTATCAATCTGAACTAAAAGTGAGTGATGTTGGTACGGTTACCTACATTGGTGACGGTATTGCGCGTGCTCATGGACTCGATAATGCAATGGCTGGTGAATTGTTAGAGTTCTCAAATGGTGTAATGGGTATGGCCCAAAACTTAGAAACAAATGATGTTGGTATCATTATTCTAGGTCCTTACACTGAAATCCGTGAAGGCGATGAAGTTCGTCGTACCGGTAAAATCATGGAAGTTCCTGTTGGCGAAGCGCTTATTGGGCGTGTAGTTAACTCATTAGGTCAACCTGTTGATGGTTTAGGCCCAATTGAAACAACTGGAACTCGTCCGATTGAAGCAGTAGCACCTGGTGTTATGCAACGTCAATCGGTAAACGAACCACTACAAACAGGTATTAAAGCAATTGATGCACTTGTTCCTATTGGTCGTGGTCAACGTGAGTTAATCATTGGTGACCGCCAAACTGGTAAAACATCTGTAGCAATTGATACAATTCTAAACCAAGCTGACCAAGACATGATTTGTATTTATGTTGCCATCGGTCAAAAAGAATCTACTGTTCGTAATGCCGTAGAAACATTACGTCATCACGGCGCATTAGATTACACAATCGTCGTAACTGCAGCAGCATCTCAACCAGCGCCACTTCTTTATTTGGCACCTTATGCTGGTGTTGCTATGGCTGAAGAATTCATGTACAGCGGTAAACACGTTTTAGTTGTATATGATGACTTATCCAAACAAGCAGCTGCTTATCGTGAGCTGTCTCTATTACTTCGTCGTCCTCCAGGTCGTGAAGCTTATCCAGGGGATGTTTTCTACTTACACTCCCGTTTACTTGAACGTGCTGCAAAATTAAATGATAGCTTAGGTGGCGGATCCATTACGGCTCTTCCATTCGTAGAAACACAAGCCGGAGACATTTCCGCTTATATTCCTACAAACGTTATCTCAATTACTGACGGACAAATCTTCTTGCAATCTGATTTATTCTTCTCCGGAGTACGTCCAGCGATCAACGCCGGGCTTTCTGTATCCCGTGTAGGTGGATCAGCGCAAATTAAAGCAATGAAAACTGTTGCCGGAACACTTCGTCTAGATCTTGCCGCTTACCGTGAGCTAGAATCCTTCTCACAATTCGGTTCTGACTTGGACGCAGCTACTCGTGCGAAACTAGAACGTGGTAAACGTACAGTAGAAGTTCTAAAACAAGATTTGCACAAACCTTTGAAAGTTGAAAAACAAGTATTGATTCTTTATGCACTTGTTCATAAATATCTGGATGATGTACCAGTTCATGATGTTCTGCGTTTTGAGTCCGAAATGAATACATGGTTTGATCATAATCACCCAGAGCTTTTGGAAGAAATTCGTACAACGAAAAAACTTCCTGACGAAGCGAAACTTGAAGCAGCATTAAAAGAATTTAAAAATACATTTGTTCCTTCTGAAGAAAAATAATTTAGACTCGGAATAAATTCAAAGGTGGTGAAAATCTTTGGCATCTTTAATCGATATTAAACAACGAATAACTTCTACGCGTAAAACAAGTCAAATTACAAAAGCAATGCAAATGGTATCAGCAGCAAAACTAGGTCGTGCAGAATCAAACGCTCGTTCATATGAGCCTTACGTTTCTAAAATTAAAGACGTAGTAACACATGTTGCTAGCACTGGTAACAGCAGCGACCATCCAATGCTTGTATCTAGACCTGTTCACCGTACTGGTTATATCGTACTTACTTCTGATACTGGACTTGCAGGTTCTTACAACAGTTCCGTAATCAAAGAAGTATTTCAAGAAATTAATAAAAAGCATACGTCAAGTGATGAATATGCAATAATCACTGTAGGTAGATCTGCTCGTGACTTCTTTAAAGCGCGTCAAATGAATGTGGTTTTAGAAGTACAAGGTATTACAGATCACCCGATATTTGCGGAAATTAAAGATATTGCTAGTAACACAGTTCAAATGTTTGAAGATGGTGTTTATGACGAGGTTTTCATTTATTATAATCACCATATCAATTCTATTTCTAGTGAACTGAGAAAAGAGCAACTACTACCACTGACGGAATTTCACGAAAAAGGTAAAGAAACGGATGTAGATTTAACTACTTACGAATTTGAGCCTTCCGAACAAGAAATCCTGGAAGTATTATTACCGCAATATGTGGAAAGCCTAATTTTCGGAGCACTTCTGGATGCCAAAGCCGCTGAACATGCTGCTCGTATGACTGCCATGAGAAGCGCGACAGATAATGCATCCGATTTAATCAGTGACTTATCACTACAATATAACCGTGCTCGCCAAGCTGCGATCACGCAAGAAATTACCGAAATCGTCGGAGGAGCAGCCGCGCTCGAATAGAAGTCGGCGTTTCTTGTAACGTCCCAATAAATGGGAAGGTAAGTGAGGAGGAATAATTGCATGTCTAAAGGACAAGTAATCCAAGTTATGGGTCCGGTTGTAGACGTTAAATTTGAAGGTGGAAACTTACCTGAAATCTACAACGCCCTAGTTATTGAATATAAATCTGATGCAGAAGAAGCACCAACTAGCCAACTTACTTTAGAAGTAGCCATCCAATTAGGTGATGACGTTGTGCGTACAATCGCAATGGCATCAACAGATGGTGTTCAAAGAGGTATGGAAGTTATTGATACTGGGAGCCCAATTACCGTTCCAGTTGGTACAGTAACTCTTGGTCGTGTATTTAATGTATTAGGAAACACCATCGATTTGGACGAACCACTTCCAAGCGATATTAAACGTAATAAAATTCACCGCGAAGCACCAACTTTCGATCAATTAGCAACAACAACAGAAATTCTTGAAACAGGAATTAAAGTAGTTGACTTGCTAGCTCCATACTTAAAAGGTGGTAAAATCGGACTGTTCGGTGGTGCCGGTGTAGGTAAAACCGTTCTAATTCAAGAGCTTATCCATAATATCGCACAAGAACACGGTGGTATTTCAGTGTTCGCAGGCGTTGGAGAGCGTACTCGTGAAGGGAACGACCTTTACTTTGAAATGAAAGATTCTGGTGTTATTGAAAAAACAGCGATGGTATTCGGTCAAATGAATGAGCCACCAGGTGCGCGTATGCGTGTAGCCTTAACTGGTTTAACAATTGCTGAATATTTCCGTGATGAAGAGCACCAAGATGTACTTTTATTCATTGATAACATTTTCCGTTTCACACAAGCTGGTTCAGAGGTTTCGGCTTTACTAGGTCGTATGCCATCTGCGGTAGGTTACCAACCAACCCTAGCTACTGAAATGGGTCAATTACAAGAACGTATTACATCTACTAACGTTGGATCCGTTACTTCTATCCAAGCGATTTATGTGCCAGCCGATGACTATACTGACCCTGCTCCGGCTACAACTTTCGCCCATTTAGATGCAACAACTAACTTGGAACGTAAATTAACGGAACAAGGTATTTATCCAGCGGTAGATCCACTTGCTTCTACATCCCGTGCTCTTTCTCCTGATATCGTAGGTGAAGAACACTATGAAGTAGCAACGGAAGTACAACGTTTACTACAAAGATATAAAGAACTTCAAGACATTATCGCTATCCTTGGTATGGATGAGTTATCTGATGAAGATAAACAATCGGTTTCTCGTGCGCGTCGTGTACAATTCTTCTTATCTCAAAATTTCCACGTTGCAGAACAATTTACAGGCCAAAAAGGTTCTTATGTCCCTGTTAAAGAAACAGTTAAAGGATTCAAAGACTTATTAGCCGGAAAATACGACCATATTCCTGAAGATGCATTCCGTTCAGTTGGACGTATTGAGGATGTTCTTGAAAAAGCAAAAGATATGGGCGTTGAAGTCTGATAAAAACAGGAGGAAATACGTATGGGTTCATTAAATGTTAGTATTGTTACTCCAGACGGCCCTGTTTATGAAGGCGTTGCTCAAATGGTTATTGCTAGAACAAAAGCAGGTGAACTCGGTATTTTACCTGGCCATGTTCCACTAGTTGCTCCACTCAAAATCGACATCGTTCGTTTAAAAGTAGAGTCTGGTGAGGAATGGGTCGCTGTAAATGGTGGCTTTATGGAAGTAAACGGTGAAGAAGTTAATATTCTTGCGGATACTGCTGAACGCGAACAAGATATTGATATTGATCGCGCTGAAAAAGCAAAACAACGTGCAGAAGAAGAACTTAGCCGTGCAAAAGAACAAAAAGTGGATGAAGTAATGGCTCGACTAGCACTACAAAGAGCGATCAACCGAATTCACGCGAAAGAACACAATTAATAATAATTTAGCTTCCTGGTTTTTAGCCAGGAAGTTTTTTTATATAACCATAAGTGCATTAACTGTTTTTTCCTCTCTGTATTTGTTAAAATGAGTAGTAGCGAAAAATGAGGAGCGAACACATGTATAATATTATTATGGAATCACCATATGTCATCATCATTTCACATTTACTATTTATCGTTATTACTTTTTGGTCTTTGCAAGCAATCAACTACGAAAAATTCATTAAGAAAAATCATGTAACGCAAGCTAGACTACTATTTGTGATTATTTCGATTGTGCTCGGTTATACATTAAGTAACTTTTTCTTAGACTACTTAGCGGCATCTAAGCAGTTAATTAATTTTTTTGGCTAGAAAAAGTACTATTGTAGTAAAAATTTAATATAAGCTTATAACAAGTTTAATATTAGGTTAAAATCAGTTGATATTTTAGGGTGATAAGTGGTAGAATTACTAAGATATGTTTTAATTTTAAAATTCGATAAATGATTTAGTTATTAGTAACGCGGAGGGGTTCTTTTTGGAAAAAATTATTGTACGCGGTGGAAAACAGTTAAATGGTTCTGTAAAAATGGAAGGTGCCAAAAATGCTGTATTACCGGTAATAGCTGCTACATTACTTGCGAGTAAAGGTACTAGCGTATTAAAAAATGTCCCAAATTTGTCTGATGTATTCACAATTAATGAGGTACTTAAATATTTAAATGCTGATGTTTCTTTTGTAAATGATGAAGTAACAGTTGATGCAACAGGAGAAATCACTTCTGATGCACCTTTTGAGTATGTTCGAAAAATGCGTGCTTCTATTGTTGTCATGGGACCACTATTAGCTCGTACTGGTTCAGCTCGTGTAGCTTTGCCAGGTGGATGTGCAATCGGCTCAAGACCAGTAGATTTACATTTAAAAGGCTTTGAAGCAATGGGCGCAATTGTAAAAATCGAAAATGGTTATATTGAAGCTACTGCTGAAAAATTAGTAGGGGCTAAAGTATACTTAGATTTCCCAAGTGTTGGAGCAACTCAAAATATTATGATGGCTGCTACATTAGCTGAAGGAACAACAGTGATTGAGAATGTTGCTCGCGAACCTGAAATTGTAGATTTAGCGAATTTCCTTAACCAAATGGGTGCCAGAGTTATTGGAGCAGGAACTGAAGTAATTAGAATCGAAGGAGTTAAAGAATTAACTGCTACTGAACATTCTATTATTCCTGACCGTATTGAAGCTGGTACGTTTATGATTGCTGCAGCGATTACAGGAGGAAATGTTTTAATTGAAGATGCAGTTCCTGAACATATTAGTTCATTAATCGCTAAATTAGAGGAAATGGGCGTTCAAATTATTGAAGAAGAAAATGGCATTCGTGTCATTGGACCAGATAAATTGAAAGCAGTGGATGTTAAAACAATGCCACATCCTGGTTTCCCAACTGATATGCAATCACAAATGATGGTTATTCAAATGCTAAGTGAAGGCACAAGCATTATGACAGAAACTGTTTTTGAAAATCGCTTCATGCACGTTGAAGAAATGCGTCGAATGAATGCAGATATGAAAATTGAAGGACATTCTGTTATTATTTCCGGTCCAGCAAAACTACAAGGAGCTGAAGTTGCGGCGACTGATTTACGTGCAGCAGCAGCACTTATTCTTGCAGGTCTTGTTGCGGATGGTTATACACAAGTAACGGAACTTAAATACTTAGACCGTGGCTATAATAATTTCCACGGAAAACTTCAAGCGCTTGGTGCAGATGTAGAACGTGTAGATGATTCTAAAATCGATGTAACGAATTTAGCTTCTCTATTCTAAAATTAAATTTGTTAAAACCGTATCTTTTGGTACGGTTTTTTTTATTATCGTGAAAAAAACCACGTTGTCATGAAATATACATTTCAGCGTAACGTAAATTATGCTATAATTCAGAATGAGATGTAAAATTAGGTGTACACCACGAAAGGAGTTAAAATGTAAATGGCAAAAGATGTTGGTATCGATTTAGGTACAGCTAATGTATTAATTCATGTTAAAGGAAGAGGAATCGTTGTTAATGAACCTTCAGTTGTCGCTATAAACAATAAGACTGGACAAGTTCTAGCAGTTGGAACAGAAGCTAGAGATATGGTTGGTAGAACTCCAGGGGATATTACAGCAATCAAACCTATGAAAGATGGGGTTATTGCTGATTTTGATATTGTTCAAGAAATGCTACGTTTCTTTATACAAAAGTTGAACCTGAAAACCTTTTTTTCGCGTCCTCGCATTTTAATTTGTTGCCCAACGAATATTACTTCTGTTGAGCAAAAAGCAATTAGAGAAGTTGCTGAAAAAAGTGGTGGAAAGCAAGTGTTCCTAGAAGAAGAACCTAAAGTTGCGGCTATTGGTGCTGGCATGGAAATCTTTGAGCCTTCTGGTAATATGATTATTGACATCGGTGGTGGAACTGCGGATGTAGCCGTATTATCTATGGGCGACATCGTAACAAGCCAATCCGTAAAAGTGGCCGGCAATAAATGGGACGCTGATATCTTAAATTATGTTAAAAGAAAGTATAACGTACTTATTGGTGAAAGAACTGCTGAAAATATTAAAGTAACTATTGGAACTGCTTCCCGAGGTACTAAAGAAGAAACTATGGAGATTCGCGGTAGAGACTTAGTAAGTGGCTTACCTAAGACTATCTCCATTACTAGTTCTGAAGTAGAAGAAGCTATTCATGATTCATTGAACTTAATGGTTTTAGCAGCTCGACAAGTTTTAGAGCAAACACCTCCAGAACTTTCAGCAGATATTATTGATAGAGGAATTATTATGACTGGTGGCGGTTCATTATTACATGGTTTAGACGAATTAATGTCTGAACAATTAAAAGTTCCGGTTCTAATTACTGAAAATCCTTTAGATGTTGTAGCTCTCGGTACTGGCATTTTGCTTGAATCACTAACAAATAAAAAACGTGGTCGTATCTAAATTTGAATTTGGGGGATTTATATGTTAGATATTAAGAAAATCAAAGAAATTTTACCTCATCGTTATCCATTTTTATTAGTGGATAGAGTTATTTCTGTTGAAGAAGGAAAAAAAGTAACTGCTATAAAGAATGTAACAGCTAATGAAGAATTCTTTAATGGCCATTTTCCGGAGTATCCTGTAATGCCGGGTGTCCTAATTGTAGAAGCACTTGCTCAAACAAGTGGGATTGCAATGATGCAAAGTGAAGCTAATAAAGGCAAAATTGGTTTGTTTGCGGGAATTGATGGATGTCGCTTTAAACGTCAAGTTGTGCCAGGTGATCAACTCTTACTTGAAGCAGAAATCACTCGAATGAGAGGCGCTATTGCCAAGGCCAAAGTTAAGGCTACAGTAGAAGGCGATTTGGTTTGTGAAGCGGAAATTATGTTCGCTTTATCAGATTTACCACAATAGAAATAATGAGCACTGAAGTCCAAAATGGATTTTGGTGCTTTTTTGATGTTCTCAGAATAGCATGTGCTAAAAAAAGTTGCAATTTAGTAAAATAGTGTTTTGCATTCATTATCTCTCTAGAAAAGTATTATTTTCTTCTAACAGAAAACGGTTTTTTTGTTTCTTTAACCCCCATGAAAATGGAACTTTAGCTATTTTACAAAGAAATTTTTATCAAATATAATCGCTTTACACCAAAAGAAAGAGGCGATTATATGATTAATCAAGTAACTTTAGTAGGACGTTTAACAAAAGAGCCAGAACTGAAATGGACCACAGAAGATAGGGCAGTTTTGAATTTGACAATAGCTTTAAATCGTTTTAGAAAGAATAAGAGAGTCGACAATGATGCAGATTTTATTCAATGCGTTATTTGGGGAAAGCGAGCAGAAGCAACTGCTGAATTTTGTAGTAAAGGACAATTAGTAGGTGTAATCGGAGAACTACAATCTAGACAATATTTGAATAAAGAGGAACAGAAAGTCTATATTACTGAGGTGTTAGTTCACCAAATTAGGTATCTATCAAGTAGAGGTAAAGGCGAAAATGTAGTTAATATCTCTCATGAAGAAGATGAATGATGTAATACTTTGTTATAAAAAGCTAGATTTAACTTATAATTTATAAAAATTTGGTTGAAATAGCGATTAAAAGCGTTGATTTTAGGAGTTATTTGTAATGGAAAAATTTTCCAATTCTATCTTTTAAATATAAATAGTTTATTTTATGAAGTATTTAATTGGGATATAAAAGAGGCGTGAACTATAACGGCGAGTTATGTTGAAAGAATTTGAGAACCAATTGAAGGTGTAAACAATAAAAATCAGACAATAATGGTAATTTACAAATATTGCAGGATTCTCGGGGCTCTTCAGGCGCCTGTCATACATGCTTAATTTTTTAGTAACCAAGTCCAAAGTTTCATGTGGTACGATTGTTCTCGAAAGTAATCAAGGAGGGAATTAATTACATGAAGAAAACAGTAGTAGCCATTGCGGCTGGTTTAATTATTGCAGGATCTGGTTCAACTCAAGCTTTTGCGGCTGAGTATAAAGTTCAAGACGGTGACTCACTTTGGAAAATCTCAAATGAAAATAATATCTCTATAAAACAATTGAAAGAAGATAACAACTTAAGCTCAAACTTAATTTTTCCAAACCAAACGTTACAAGTAAATAGTGGCGAGAAAAAAGCTGCTACTAGTAACGGTACGAAATATACAGTTGTAGCTGGTGACACACTAGGACATATTGCATTAGATAACGGTGTGACAGTTAACCAATTAAAAGAATGGAATAATCTTTCATCTGATTTAATCATAGTTGGTCAAAAATTGTCTGTAGGTGAAAATGCTAAAGCTAGTGAAAGCACACCTTCTGAAAACAACAAATCAGAAAGTAATGCTACAGAACAACCAGCACAGCAACCAAAAGAAGAAAAATCAACACAAACAACTCAAAAATCAACAACATCTAATGAATCGTCAAATAACTCTTCGTCAGCTCAAGGAAATGTTTCAAAAGAGCTAACAGTTACAGCAACTGCTTATAGTAAAGCTGAACCAGGAATGAGCCATATGACAGCAACAGGAATCGATTTAAACGATAATTCACGTGTTATTGCAGTTGATCCATCTGTTATTCCTCTAGGTTCAAAAGTGTATGTTGAAGGATACGGAGAAGCAATTGCAGCCGATACTGGTGGCGCAATTAAAGGTAATAAAATTGATGTACATTTAAACTCAGTACAAGAAGTTAATAACTGGGGTGTAAAACAAGTTAAAGTACAAATTTTAGATTAATCTACTCCATATCGAAAAGCTGCAAATGGCATATGCTATTTGCAGCTTTTTTTGATTAAAAATAGGAAGAGGCTCTTTTTTATGATAAACTTATACATAATAAAGTTTTTTAGGAGATTCAAATGAAAAAGCAGGAAATTTCAATTTTAAATATACCTTTTTATAATACAACCCAAGCTGAATTTATTGAGGAATTACATAATGTTGCTCAAAATGGGGAAAGACGTTTTGTTGTAACTGCTAATCCTGAAATTGTAATGCATGCTCGGACTGATAAAGAGTTTGAGGGGATTTTACGTCAAGCTGATTATATTGTTCCGGATGGTATTGGTATTATCATGGCTTCTGAAAAACTTGGGAATCCGCTAAAAGAACGAGTTACTGGTTATGATACAATGATTGGTTTATTAGAAAAGCCGCTACGTTGTTATTTTTTAGGGGCGAAACCAGAAGTTAGTCAAGGCGTGGAGAGTAAAGTGAACGAAAAATACCCGCAAGCAATTGTTTGTGGTGTTCATCATGGTTATTTTGATGCGCTTGAGAGTGAGGCGATTGCTAAAGAAATAATCGCTGCTGAACCGGATGTTATTTTTGTTGCTCTAGGTTCACCTGCTCAAGAAAAATGGATTTTATCTCAGATGGCTAATTTTTCCAAAGGTATTTTTATTGGTGTTGGTGGGAGTTTTGATGTATTAACTGATAATGTAAAGCGAGCGCCTAAAATTTGGATAAAGCTGAGACTTGAATGGGTATACAGATTGCTAGCGAATCCTTCTAGATGGAGACGTTTTTTTGCAATACCTCAATTTATGCTTGTTATCCGAAAAGAGCGTAAACGTTTGAAAAAGGGTGAGTAGAATGTATTTTCAGAAGGCAAGGTTAATTCATGCTGAACTACCGCTTTTGGCGCCGTTTAAAACTAGTTATGGCGAATTGAAAAGCAAAGATTTTTATATTATTGAATTAATAAATGAAGAAGGAATCCACGGATATGGTGAATTAGAAGCATTTCCGTTACCAGATTACACTGAAGAGACACTTAGTTCTGCTATTCTAATCATTAAGGAGCAGCTACTACCTCTCCTCGCTCAAAGAAAGATTCGTAAGCCGGAAGAAATACAGGAGTTATTCAGTTGGATTCAAGGTAATGAGATGGCAAAGGCGGCTGTTGAACTCGCTGTTTGGGATGCTTTTGCTAAAATGGAAAAAAGATCGTTAGCTAAAATGATTGGGGCTACTAAAGAATCTATCAAAGTTGGAGTCAGTATTGGTTTACAACAGAATGTGGAAACTTTACTTCAATTAGTTAATCAATACGTCGATCAGGGCTATGAACGAGTGAAACTAAAAATCGCACCAAACAAAGATATTCAATTTGTTGAAGCTGTTCGTAAAAGTTTTCCAAAACTAAGCTTGATGGCAGACGCGAATTCAGCGTATAATAGAGAAGATTTCTTGTTATTAAAAGAACTAGATCAATATGATTTAGAAATGATTGAGCAACCGTTTGGAACTAAAGATTTTGTGGATCATGCTTGGTTGCAAAAACAATTAAAAACACGAATTTGTTTAGATGAGAATATTAGATCCGTAAAAGACGTAGAGCAAGCGCATAGCATTGGTAGTTGTCGGGCTATTAATTTGAAGCTGGCACGTGTTGGAGGTATGTCATCTGCCCTTAAAATAGCAGAGTACTGCGCGTTAAATGAAATACTAGTTTGGTGTGGGGGAATGCTTGAAGCTGGTGTCGGCAGAGCTCATAACATTGCACTAGCAGCGAGAAACGAGTTTGTTTTTCCAGGGGATATATCTGCCTCGAATCGTTTCTTTGCAGAGGATATTGTAACGCCTGCTTTTGAATTAAATCAAGGTAGACTCAAAGTGCCAACGAACGAAGGCATTGGTGTAACGCTAGATTTAAAAGTATTAAAAAAATACACTAAATCAACAGAAGAAATTTTGCTAAATAAAGGATGGAGCTGAAAAAATATTGCTAATATGGAGTATATTGATTAGCTTTGCTGTTGGTATTATCATGGTGCCAATAATTAGAAAGTTTGCATTCAGAATCAATGCGGTTGACACGCCGCGTGAAAGACATAAACATACAAAAACAACAGCCACACTAGGTGGATTAGCTATTTTTATAAGTTTTTCAGTGGGGATGTTGTTAGTACCAATCGATAAATCAGGGTTTGTTCCAATTTATTTTGGTGCTCTAATCATTATTGCAACAGGGTTTATTGATGATATATTTGATTTATCTCCTAAATGGAAAATGGTAGGGCAGATTTTAGCTGCTCTTTGTGTCACTGTTTGGGGCGAAATAACAATTAATTTTATTAATATTCCTTTCTACGGGGAATTGGACTTTGGATATTTTGCGATACCATTATCTATTGTTTGGATTGTGGCCATAGTCAATGCACTTAATTTGATAGATGGGTTAGATGGGCTTGCTGGTGGGATTTCTATTATTGCTTTAATGACAATTGCAGGTATGGCTCTACTTCTTAAAGATGCATTTGTTGCTCCAGTCGCACTTATTCTTGCCGCATCAGTTGCTGCATTTTTAATTTACAACTTTCCGCCTGCAAGTATTTTTATGGGAGACACCGGAGCTTTATTTTTAGGCTATATGATAGCTGTTTTATCGCTTATGGGCTTTAAGAACGTAACTTTTATTTCTTTGTTAGTGCCACTTATTATTTTAGGTGTTCCTTTATCAGATACATTTTTTGCTATCGTACGGAGGTTGAAAGAGCGCATGCCTATATCGTCTGCGGATCGCTCGCACATCCATCATAGATTAATGGCTCTTGGTTTTACAGAAAAACAAACAGTGTTGTTAATTTACTGCATGGCACTACTATTCTCTATAACTGGTTTTGTATTTTCTTTTTCTACAACTTGGGGAGCATTACTATTACTCTTATTACTAATTTTTTGTATTGAAATTATTGTTGAATTTATCGGTTTAATTGGTGAAGATTATCGACCAATCTTAAATTTACTTCAAAAAATACATCGAAAACGCAAATAAAAAAACCAACAACTAATTATTAGTTGTTGGTTTTTTGTTAGTTTGATGCAGTGGAACTTTCATCTGAATAAGCTGCTGCGCCAGGGAATGGTTGTTTAATTCCTAACTCACTAGCAAATTCATTTGAGATACTTTGAACGGAGGATTCATTCAGTTTGTAATAATAAATGCCGTTCATTGGATTGCTATCACCTTTAAGGTTGAGTGATTTAATATCAATTTTATTAGACATTCCAAATTTTGCGATTGAAAGCATTTGGTTGAAAGTTAGGTTGGTTTTCATGTTGTCGCCAACTACTTCAATAATATCAGAGTATTTGCTAACGGAAGAAACAGAAGTCGCTTCACTAACAATAGATTTAATAATAAGTTGTTGTCGTTTACCACGTTCAATATCACTATCAATATGTCTTGTACGTGCAAGGGCTAGGGCTTGTTCAGCATTAAGATGTTGCGGCCCTTTTTTAAGCGTAATTGCGTTTTGGTTATCTTTTGAATCTTGTTCAGTAAAGTTTACTGGAACGTCTACATCAATACCATCTAATGCATCAATAATTTTGAGGAAAGCATCAAAGTCAAATCGAACATAGTAGTCGATTGGGATTTTGAATTCTTCTTCTACTGTTTTCATGGTAAGTTCTGGACCACCATATGCATGAGCTGCATTGATTTTCGTGTATTTATTAATCTCTTTTGCAGAATCTTCAATGTGTACATAAGAGTCGCGGGGAATACTTGTCATTTCTACGCGTGCATCCTTTACATTAAATGTAGCTAGGATAAGCGAGTCACTACGAGGGTTTCCGTTAGATGCTCTTGTAGTACTTGTATCAACGCCAATAATTAAAATAGAAAAACTATCTTTTATAGGTTCAACATCATTTGTGCGAAGTGTGGAAGCTTTCCCGTTCCTCACGTTATCGAAAGAGTTGTCTGCTGCGAGTTTCGTCTTGCTAAAAAGGTAAGTGCCATATCCGACACCTGCAAGTACTAAACACATCACAGGAATTAGAATCCAGAATAAAATTTTTCTTCTACGCTTGTATTTCTTGCTGCTTCTTCGGCTATCATCAGTGCCTTTACTCATATATTAATTCTCCTTATAGTCACTTTTCTAAGTTTTATTGTATCATTTGTTGAACTAAAGAATGTTACGTGTTATTTACGGTTTCTTTAATTTTTCAACTTTGATGTTATTATACAGAATTTCATTGAAAAAAAATACAAAAAAGATGATATCTTTCAAAAATGTAATATTTGCCTAATTAAGTATTAATTGGTAATTACTGATTTCACAAATTTTCCCAGAGTGTAAATCTAGTTCTTGCCCCGTTGAAATAAGTTCAAAACCAAGCTTAGTAAGTAGTTTTATAGAAGCTATATTTTCAGGGAGGACTTTGGCTGTAATTGTTTTGTATGGGAGGTGAGCTTTAGTTGTATTTAAAAAGGTTGTTAAAATCTCGAACATAAGCCCTTGACGCCAATGACTTTTGGCTAATTCATAACCGATCTCGATTGTTTGGTTGTTTTTGTTAATATCGTTTATTCCCAGAGAGCCGATTGCTTTTAAAGAATTATCCATTGTAAAAATAGTATACCTACAAGCATTTGGTTCGTTTTCGATGGCTTGAATCATTTCCTCCGCTTGAAGGATGGTAGAAAATTTTTCGATATTCATAAACTGAGCAACGTCATTGTCAGACCAAATATCAAATAAGGTAGTTGCATCTGCAAAAGAAGTTTTTCTCAAAATAGTTCGTTCCGTAGAAATAGTGGTGGGTAAATGTAAAAATATGTTTGTGGACATTCTAAGTAACATCCTTTTCTCTATATTTTTGTGGGCCTTCTTTGTAAGTAACTTGGCCATTTGAAACCTCTGTTATCCAAGTGGAAAAAGTTGAAAGATCCTCATTATCAACAAATACTTGAAGTACGACTTTTTCTGTGAATTCTTTATGAACGATTTGATAATTTTTTTGCTCAAGTGCATTCTCTATTTTGCCTAAAAGTGGATAGGCAAAAGAGCACTCAATAATAGTAGCTAATTTGCATTCGATTATACCGATAGTTTGGATTGCTTCACTGACAGCACCACCATATGCACGGACAAGGCCCCCTGCGCCGAGCTTAGTTCCTCCGAAATAGCGAGTAACAACCACAACAACATTTTTTAAAGCTTTCTTTTTTAAAACTTCTAACATAGGAACCCCTGCTGTTCCACTTGGTTCACCATCGTCATGTGCTTTTTGAAATTGGTCATTTTCTCCTATAATATAGGCAGAGCAATTATGAGTAGCATCACGGTGCTCTTTTTTGATTGTTTGTATGAATGTCTGTGCTTCGGATTCTGTTTTTATTCGCTTAATATGGCAAATAAAGCGAGATTTTTCAATTATTATTTCATGTTTTCCATCGCTACGAATGGTTAAATAATGATCCAACATAAGGAACCTCCATAAGTTGATACATTCAGTCTGCTTTTATTTTATCCGAAAGCAAAGCGATTGTATAGATATTTTTCTAAGTGCAGCGGGTGAAGTGGTGGCAAATTCGTGTTATAATAAAAACTACTATTACTTTAGACTGGTTTTCGATTGCATTTTATAGGCATATAGAAGTAATTTTCTAAAACTTTGCTGTATAATTGAGCTACAGTTTGTAATGAAAATAGGTTAGTTTGAGTAAATAGTACTTAAAAGAGAAAAGTTTATTTGCCAATTTTATGGCAGGGATTATAAGGTTAAGCGTTTTGCTACTTAAAAAGGATGATGTTTTCGATTGCAAAGTGGCTTGGTGAAATTAGATAAGTGAAGGAGGAGTAGTCATTATGGCACTCAAAATCATGATTGTAGATGATCATCAGTTGTTTCGCGAAGGTATCAAGCGAATTTTAGAGTTGGAAGATTCTTTTGAAGTCGTAGCGGAAGCTGAAAATGGTAAGAATATCGTAGCAAAAGTTCGCGAATATAAACCAGACATCGTTTTAATGGATATTAATATGCCAACTGTTAATGGGTTAGACGCAACAGAAATGTTAGTACGTCAATTCCCTAGTATCAAAGTTATCGTATTGACTATTCACGATACAGATGAGTACGTAACAGAGGCACTTAGAGCAGGAGCAGTAGGTTATTTATTAAAAGAAATGGATGCACATGAACTTGTAGAAGCTGTTAAAATAGTAGATAATGGAGGCGCGTATATTCATCCGCGTGTAGCGATTAAATTAATTCGCGAATATCGACATTTAGCAAGCACGAATACTTCGCAAGGGGTTTATGGTTACCAGCAACCCGAAGTGAAAATGCCTTTGCATATTTTAACGCATAGAGAGTGTGAAGTATTACAGCTTCTTACCGATGGAAAAAGTAACCGCGGAATTGGGGAAACGCTTTTCATTAGTGAAAAAACAGTGAAAAATCATGTCAGCAGTATTTTACAAAAAATGAAAGTGAATGATAGAACTCAAGCGGTGGTAACGGCAATTAAGCACGGCTGGGTTTATATTCGCTAAAGAAATTTCAGGGGGACTATATGAACGAAAAAATAGCAGTGGTTACTGACAGCACCACTTATTTGCCAGATGAAGTGAAAGAGCAGCTACGAATTAATGTCGTACCACTTTCCGTAATAATTGATGGAAAATCTTATCGTGAAGGAGAAGAACTTTCTACGGCTGATTTTTACAAAAAAGTAAAAGAAGCAGAAAATTTTCCAACTTCTTCGCAACCTGCCCCTGGTGAATTTATTCAATTGTTTGAGAAACTAAAAGAACAAGGTTTTGATACAGTAATTAGTATTCATCTATCCAGCGGCATCAGCGGGACTTTCCAAAACGCAGCTTCTGCAGGTGAACTAATTGATGGCTTGAATGTAGTTGCTTATGATTCAGAGCTTTCATGTATGGCGCAAGGGATGTTTGCTGTTAAAGCGGCTGAAATGGCTTTAGCAAATGAACCTTTAGAACGAATTATTTCCGAATTAGATAAGATTAAAAAGGCGCAAGATGCATATTTTATGGTAGATGATTTAAATAACCTGCAACGCGGTGGTCGCTTAAACGGGGCACAAGCGCTTGTCGGTAGTTTGCTTCAAATTAAACCAATCCTTCATTTTAATGATAAGCAAATTGTTCTTTTTGAAAAAGTTAGAACTCAAAAAAAGGCATTAAAACGGATTGAAGATATTCTTGAAGTAGCTATCAAAAATAAAAATGCAGAAAAAGCCTACGTTATCCATGGAAATGATCCGGAAAAAGGAGAAACATGGCGCAAACATTTAGAATCCAAGTTTCCAGAAGTGGAGTTCGAGTTGAGCTATTTTGGCCCAGTTATCGGCACACATTTAGGTGAAGGCGCACTGGGATTAACCTGGTCAATAAAATAATAGAATCTCTAGCTTTTTAGCTAGAGATTTTTTTATTTAGGCTAAAGTTGTATTTTCGCCAATTTCACCTATTGAAAATGGTTATTTTGCCTTTAGCGAAAATAGTATTTTATGGTCAAATTGAGGCTGGAAAATAAGAAATTAACTTCTGCAAAGAAATATAAAAAAGTGTATAACTTAGGAGAGGTGAAAAGTGATGGATATTTTTCCTGGAAGGTTATATCTAAAGAAGGAAGTCGAAACAGTTGAGGGACTACAGGAAATTCTTGCTATTTCAGCTAATCGTTGTTTTCGTTGTGGAAATACAAATCCATTTTTATTCGGCAAAATGACATGTGCTTCTTGTGATAGGGAGGATTGTTTGTACTGCAGAAACTGTATAGTTATGGGGCGGGTGAACAGCTGCCAGAAGTTATACTATCAAAAAGCAGACATTCTGCCGGAAAGAATAGAATCTTGTTTGGGCTGGGAAGGAACTTTATCACCAGGACAAAAAAAGGCCGCAAGTGCAGTTGTTTCAAGTATTAAGCAGAAAGTTGATATGCTTTTATGGGCAGTCGCTGGGTCTGGTAAAACAGAAATGATGTTTGAAGGAATGGATTTAGCATTAAAGCAAGGTTTTAGAATTTGTATAGCTTCTCCGAGGGTTGATGTATGTTTAGAATTATATCCGCGTTTGCAAGCTGTTTTCAAAGAGATAGATATAGTTTGCTTGTACGGAGATTCCAAAGACAAATACCAAGGCGAACAATTTGTGGTTGCTACAACACATCAATTAATCCGTTTTTATGATACATTTCAAGTTATTTTTATAGATGAAGTAGATGCTTTTCCATATGCAAAAGATCCTTTTTTAGAATACGCAGTTAGAAAGGCTAGAACTAAAGTAGGTTCAACAATTATAATCACAGCAACTCCAGAGAAAAAGTGGCAACAAGAATGCGCGACCGGTAAACGGAACTTTGTAAAAATCCCTGCCCGCTACCATAGAAAGCAGCTACCTGTTCCTAGAACTTGCTGGATTGGTCCATGGAAGAAAAATTTAGCTCAAGGAAAAATAACCCTTAAGTTAATTAATTGGATAAAAAAAGCAGAACTTAAAAATCAACCAGTATTAATCTTCTTTCCAGAAATTGAAGCAATGAATCAATTTGCTGAAGCGCTCGTAAATTATGATTTTACTCGCCCAGTGACCGTTCATTCGGCAGATTAGTTACGCAAAGAAAAAGTTGAGTGGCTACGTGAAGGCAAAATCAAGCTACTACTTACGACAACTATATTAGAAAGAGGGGTCACTTTTAAAGATGTTCAAGTAGCTGTTTTTGGAAGTGAGGGGAGGATTTTTACAGAAGCTGCATTAGTGCAAATAGCTGGGCGTGCGGGAAGGAAATTAACTCATCCAACTGGCGATGTTTGTTTTTTTCATTATGGCAAGACTACAGAAATGAATCGGGCTATTACGCATATTAAAAAAATGAATCAATTAGGTTTTAAAGAAGGATTATTAGATGATTAACTGTTTACTTTGTTTACAACCTGTTAAACAATCAGCTAGTTGGGAACTTAGTTGGTTTCTTAGCGAGGAAGTTTTGTGTTGTTCCGATTGTATAGCGGGCTTTGAAAAATTAACTGGACCGCTTTGTAATATGTGTAGCAGGGAATCGTCTGATGAATTTTGTAAAGATTGCCAAGGTAGAGAGTTTTTTCTAGATAGTAATCGATCTTTGTACCAATATAATGATTTTGCCAAAGAATATATGAAAAAATTTAAGTTTCAAGGTGATTATATCATCGGAGCTATTTTTCAAAAGGAACTAAAAAAATACTTCGCCGCGAACAAAACGACTATTGTCCCAATCCCGGTAAGTGAAGTCCGCAAATTAGAGCGAGGATTTAATCAAACAACAGCAATACTGAACCAATCTAATCTTCACTATGAGGAACTTTTAGCAAAAAAACACTCTGAAAAACAATCTAAGAAAACAAAGCGAGAACGATTAGAAACAGAGCAAGTATTTTATGTAGATGAAGAGATTGGAAGCAGTGAAAAGGAAATAATTTTATTTGATGATATATACACTACAGGTAGTACTCTTAACTTAGCGGCGCAAGCGTTAAAAGAATCAGGGGTGAAAAAGGTGAGCTCCTTAACCATATTTAGATAGTTGAGATTTATCGCTGAAAGAGGTTTGCGAAAGGCTTTTTAGGGAATAAAATACTAAATAAAGATAAGTAGATAAACGCTTCTTTACTCTTTGTGCAAATGTTTGCAAAAGCTATCGTTTTCACGTAGACTAAGGGTAAGAAGAATACTCTTCTTTATCGTTATTTTGTTTTATTTCAAAGGAGGAATTGCTATGCTTAAGTACAACATTCGTGGTGAAAATATTGAAGTAACGGAACCGATTCGAGATTACGTAGAAAAGAAAATCGATAAACTAGAACGATATTTTACAGAAACTCCAGACGCTAACGTTCATGTTAATTTAAAAGTATATTCCGATAAAAATGCGAAGGTTGAAGTGACCATTCCTCTCCCAAATCTTGTGCTACGTGCAGAAGAAACTAGTGGAGATTTATATGCTAGCATCGACTTGATTGTGGATAAATTAGAGCGTCAAATCCGTAAACATAAAACAAAAGTAAATCGTAAATTCCGTGATAAAGGTGCAGAAAGAGATTATTTTGCATATTCGGATGTTAACGGCAGCACACCACCAGAAGAAAATGAAGGAGATTTTGATCTTGAAATTGTAAGAACAAAACAATTTTCTTTAAAACCTATGGACAGTGAAGAAGCTGTTTTACAAATGAACTTGCTAGGACATAGTTTCTACGTATATACTGATGCTGAAACAAATGGAACTAACATTGTGTATTCACGTAAAGACGGTAAATATGGATTAATTGAAACTAATTAATAGTACAAAGATAATGAGCATGGGGGCCAAAATTTTGGCCCCCATTTTTATTAGGAATGAAGAATCTATGACGTTTTTGCATTTTTATTTGTTAAAAAGAGATAACCAGTTGTATATTTTATCTAATAAGTGATAGAATTAGTGTGTATATTTTAAGAGAAGATAATTCCTGAAAGTTATCATAGATGAAACTGCGCGACGACAGCGAAAACAGTAGAGGAGAATTTAAATGGCTGGACTATTGAAGAAGATTTTTGAATCAGGAAAAAAAGATGTTAAATATTTGGAGAGAAAAGCAGATGAAATTATTGCTTTAGCAGACGAAACTGCAGCTCTTTCAGATGAAGCTCTACGCGAGAAAACAGTAGAGTTTAAAGAACGAGTTCAAAAAGGTGAAACGCTAGACGACTTATTGGTAGAAGCTTTTGCTGTTGCCAGAGAAGGTGCTAAGCGTGCCCTAGGACTGTATCCATTTAAAGTTCAATTAATGGGTGGTATCGTTCTTCACGAAGGTAATATTGCAGAAATGAAAACTGGTGAAGGTAAAACATTAACAGCGACATTACCAGTTTATTTAAATGCGCTTTCTGGTGAAGGTGTACATGTAGTTACGGTCAATGAATATTTGGCTCACCGTGACGCAGAAGAAATGGGTGTTTTATATAATTTCCTAGGTCTTTCTGTAGGGCTTAACTTAAATGCTTTATCTAGCACAGAAAAACGAGAAGCTTATGCATGTGATATTACGTATAGTACAAATAATGAATTAGGATTTGACTACTTACGTGATAACATGGTGGTTTACAAAGAAGAAATGGTACAACGTCCATTAGCGTTTGCCGTTATTGATGAAGTCGATTCTATTTTGGTCGATGAAGCTAGAACACCTTTAATCATTTCTGGTGAAGCTGAAAAATCCACTATCTTATACGTTCGTGCTAATACATTCGTACGAACTTTGACAGAAGAGGAAGATTATACAGTTGATATTAAAACTAAATCTGTCCAATTAACCGAAGATGGTATGACAAAAGGGGAAAACTACTTTGATGTAGAAAACCTTTTTGATTTAGAAAATACGGTGATTTTACATCATATTGCTCAAGCGCTTAAAGCAAACTACACGATGAGTTTAGATGTAGATTACGTAGTTCAAGATGATGAAGTTCTCATTGTTGACCAATTTACAGGTCGTATTATGAAAGGGCGTCGTTTCAGTGAGGGCTTACACCAAGCGCTTGAAGCAAAAGAAGGCGTTACTATTCAAAATGAATCTAAAACAATGGCAACTATTACATTCCAAAACTATTTCCGTATGTACAAAAAACTTGCTGGTATGACCGGTACTGCGAAAACGGAAGAAGAAGAATTCCGTGATATTTATAATATGCGTGTTATTGAAATTCCAACAAACAAAGTAATTATTCGTGATGATCGTCCAGATTTAATTTTTACAACGATTGAAGCGAAATTTAATGCAGTAGTAGAAGATATTGCTGACCGTCATGCAAAAGGACAACCTGTTCTTGTTGGTACTGTTGCGATTGAAACATCAGAGCTTATTTCGAGCAAATTAAAACGCAAAGGAATTAAGCACGATGTCTTAAATGCCAAACAACATGAACGTGAAGCGGATATTATTAAAAACGCTGGTGAACGTGGTGCAGTAACAATCGCAACCAATATGGCTGGTCGTGGTACGGATATTAAACTTGGTGAAGGTACTATTGATGCTGGTGGTCTAGCTGTAATTGGTACAGAGCGCCATGAATCACGTCGTATTGATAACCAATTACGTGGTCGTTCTGGTCGTCAAGGGGATCCAGGTGTAACACAATTCTATCTTTCTATGGAAGATGAACTGATGCGCCGTTTTGGCTCTGATAACATGAAGAGCATGATGGAACGTTTTGGTATGGCTGAAGATGCAATCCAAAGTAAAATGGTGAGTCGTGCGGTTGAATCAGCCCAAAGACGTGTGGAAGGAAATAACTTTGATTCACGGAAACAAGTTTTACAATATGATGATGTACTTCGCCAACAACGGGAAGTTATTTATAAACAACGCTATGAAGTAATTAATGCAGAAAACAGTCTTCGCGAAATCATTGAACAAATGATTCAGCGTACAGTGAATTTCATTGTTTCTAGTAATGCATCAAGCCATGAACCAGAAGAAGCATGGAATTTACAAGGTATTATCGATTATGTCGATGCTAACTTACTTCCAGAAGGTACAATTACGCTAGAAGATTTACAAAACAGAACAAGCGAAGATATTCAAAACCTTATTTTGGACAAGATAAAAGCGGCATATGATGAAAAAGAAACATTGTTGCCTCCTGAAGAATTTAATGAGTTTGAAAAAGTAGTATTGCTTCGTGTTGTTGATACGAAATGGGTTGATCATATTGATGCAATGGATCATTTACGTGATGGTATTCATCTACGTGCTTATGGTCAAATTGATCCGCTTCGTGAGTATCAATCAGAAGGTTTCGAGATGTTTGAAGCAATGGTATCATCCATTGATGAAGACGTGGCTCGTTATATCATGAAAGCAGAAATTCGCCAAAACCTTGAGCGCGAACAAGTAGCTAAAGGTGAAGCAATCAATCCTGCTGAAGGAAAACCAGAAGCGAAACGCCAACCTGTTCGTAAAGACCAACATATTGGACGTAATGATCCTTGTCCTTGTGGTAGCGGCAAAAAATATAAAAATTGTCATGGTAAAGAAGCATAGATTGAAACAACTAAAAAAGCGCCTGCAAGATGGCGCTTTTTGCTATGAAAGTTTGTAAGTAAATTTAAAAAAGGTGGAATTAGAATGGAATTAGCAGAAATTCGTAATGAACTAGAAAAAACAGCGCAGCAAATCAAAGACTTTAGGGGGTCTCTTTGACTTAGACAGCATGGAAGTTCGAATTGCTGAGTTAGAAGACCAGATGTTGGATCCGAATTTTTGGAACGACCAACAAGCGGCTCAAAAAGTAATTAATGAATCAAATGGATACAAAGAAACGTATCAAGCTTTTCATGCGCTTGAAGAAGAACAAGAAAGCATGGAAATCAGTTTAGAACTACTAAAAGAAGAAGCAGATGAAGATTTACAAGCAGAATTAGAAAAAGATATTAAAGCATATGTGGCGACGATAAGTGAATTTGAACTTAAGTTAATGTTAAGTGATCCATATGATAAAAATAATGCTATTTTAGAATTGCATCCAGGTGCTGGTGGAACAGAATCACAAGACTGGGGCTCAATGTTATTACGCATGTATCAACGTTGGTCTGAGAAAAAAGGTTTTAAAGTCGAAATGCTCGATTATCAAGCGGGTGATGAAGCGGGTATTAAAAGCGTTACATTACTCATCAAAGGGCACAATGCATACGGCTATTTGAAAGCAGAAAAAGGTGTGCATCGTTTAGTTCGTATCTCTCCATTCGATTCATCAGGTAGACGTCATACATCTTTTGTTTCAGTGGATGTTATGCCAGAATTAGATGATGAAATTGAAATCGAAGTACGTACAGAAGATTTGAAAATTGATACGTATCGTGCAACTGGTGCTGGCGGACAGCATATTAATACAACCGATTCAGCAGTTCGGATGACACATATTCCATCCGGGATTGTAGTAACCTGCCAATCAGAACGTTCGCAGCTTAAAAACCGTGAACAAGCAATGAAAATGTTGAAAACAAAACTATATCAAAAAGAACAAGAAGAAAAAGAACGCGAGCTAGCAGAAATTCGTGGTGAGCAAAAAGAAATTGGTTGGGGAAGCCAAATTCGTTCGTATGTTTTCCACCCTTACTCCATGGTGAAAGACCATCGTACAAATTACGAAACCGGTAATATTCAAGCGGTAATGGATGGAGATTTAGACGACTTTATCAATGCATATTTGCGTTCTAGGATTGGATAAGAACGATGACAAATAAAAGGAAAAAGCAACCTTTATCCCCAATGGTTTCTAAATTAATTGAGTATTTATATGTTATTATTGGTGCTGCTTTAATTGCACTAGCCTTCAATGTTTTACTCTTGCCTAATCATGTTGCTTCTGGCGGTGTGAGTGGGATAAGTACGATTATTAACTATTTAACTGGTTGGAATCCAGCATTTATCCAGTGGGCTTTTAATATCCCTTTATTTCTTGCTGGATTATTCTTCTTAGGGTATCAATTTGGTTTGAAAACTTTTGTTGGTACAATGCTTTTACCTTTCTTTGTGTATTTAACACAAGGATTAGCACCATGGACGCATGAACCGCTAGTCGCTGCATTATTTGGGGGCGTGCTAGTAGGAATGGGACTTGGAATTGTTTTTCGTGGCAAGGCCTCAACTGGTGGTACGGACGTGGCTGCCCAAATTTTGCATAAATATTCTCATTTAACATTGGGGATATGTGTAGCTTTAATTGATGGCTTTGTAGTTATCTCGGCAATGTTTGTTTTTGATATTGAATCTGGACTTTATGCACTTATTGGTCTTTTTGCAACTAGTAAAACAATTGATTTAGTGCAAGTGGGGCTTAATCAATCCAAAACAGTGTTTATTATTTCAGAGAATCAAGAAGCTATCAGACAAGCAATCCTCTTTAAAATTGATCGTGGTATTACTCGCCTTTCAGCAAAGGGCGGCTATACTGAAGATGACAAGCAAATCTTACTTTGTGTTATTGCTCAAAGTGAGTTTTCTAGACTAAAAGAAGTAATAAAAGAAATTGACCCAGAAGCTTTTGTCGTTGTAATGAGCGCAAGTGAAGTAATGGGGGAAGGTTTCACGTCATAAAAGGCAACATTTTCTCCTCTTTTTAGGGGAGAAATGTTGCCTTTTTCAAGTTTTTTACCTCCCTATTTAACAATTTGATGACAGGAACCTTTAGCGTAATAGTAGACTTGAAGCAGTTTTGTTCTAATTGGTCTATTCCGGTAGCGATAACTGTAATGTTTTTTAATCTACCTGTAATGTTATTTAGGGTAAAAACAAGTTACAATGTTAGCAGTAGAAAAGACCAACACAGGTGCTTTTTTATTTTGTCTAAGAAAATAAGAACCACGGATAACTTTTCAAAAGAATTTAAAATCAAAAATTGTGTTTCCTATTACAATAATCGAGATATTGTCATACCCTGAAATATAATTGTAATGCAATTAACCTATAGATGAAAAACTGTCATGGTATAATTAAGCTTATGTTGTGAGTTTAAATTCGAGCCAACAAACAGTTCATCTTCATGGTTACCATGCATTACCTAAAATGTAACTCAGTAGAAAGGCATAGTAAGGTGATAAAATGATATTAATGGAAGATGTTTATAAGAAATACCCCAATGGCATAACTGCCGCTAATGGACTCAATATTAACATTGGTGAAGGGGAATTTGTTTATGTAGTAGGCCCGAGTGGTGCTGGTAAATCAACCTTTATTAAAATGATTTACAGAGAAGAACGAGCGACGAAAGGCAAAATCATCGTAGACAAATTTGATTTGATTAATATGAAAAATCGTGAAATCCCATATTTACGTAGAAACGTAGGCGTGGTATTCCAAGATTACAAATTACTTCAAAGCAAAACTGTTTATGAAAACATTGCTTATGCGATGGAAGTGGTTGAAACTGAGCCAACCGTAATTAAAGAACGTGTTATGGAAGTGCTAGATTTAGTCAACCTCAAGCATAAAGTAAGAATGTTGCCGGATGAACTTTCCGGTGGTGAGCAGCAGCGGATATCCATTGCCCGCTCGATTGCCAATATGCCTAAAGTATTAATAGCAGATGAGCCGACCGGTAACCTAGATCCTGATACTTCATGGGAAATCATGAATATCCTTGAAGAAATAAGCAATCGCGGAACAACCATTGTAATGGCAACCCACAACAAAGAAATTGTTAACACGTTGAAACACCGGGTAGTAGCTATCGAGAATGGAAGAATTGTTCGAGATGAGCAGCAAGGAGAATATGGCTATGAAATTTAGGACTGTAGGAAGACATATAAGAGAAAGTTTTAAGAGCCTTTACCGGAATGGTTGGATGACCTTTGCAGCAGCAAGTGCAGTAACAGTAACACTTATCTTAGTCAGCGTGTTTTTTGCAATATTGATCAACATGAACAAGCTTGCAACAGATGTAGAAAACAATGTACAAATTAACGTACATATTTCTCTAAGCGCAGACAAGAAACAGCAGCAAGAACTTGAGAAAAACATTGAGAAGATTAATGGAGTTGATAGTGTCAGTTTTTCTTCCAAGGATGATGAGTTGAAGAAATTAGTTGGCGCGTACGGCAAAAACTTCGAATTGTTTAAACAAGATAATCCACTATACGATGTGTTCGTTGTAGAGGCTAAAGAGCCAACACAAACGAAGGCGATTGCTCAAAAAGTAGAAAAATTACAGTACGTAGATAATGTAGAATATGGTGAGAAAACAGTCGACAAATTGTTTGATACCTTAAAATGGGGACGATATGCTGGTATTATCCTAAGCATTGGATTATTACTAACAGCGATGTTCTTAATATCAAACACAATTAAGATTGCGATTTTCTCCCGTCGTAGAGAAATAGAAATTATGAAATTAGTAGGAGCGACCAACTGGTTCATACGCTGGCCTTTCGTTTTAGAAGGTGCATGGCTTGGGTTAATTGGTTCGATTGTCCCGGTTGTATTAACATTTATAGGCTATGTTAATATTTACAACTTGGTAAATCCGAAGTTGGTGACAAGTTCACTATCACTTCTGCCTCCAACACCGTTCGCCTATCAAATCAGTGCTTTGATTATTGCAATCGGAGTTCTAATAGGAATTTGGGGTAGTGTTATCTCTATCCGTAGATTCTTGAAAGTCTAACTAAGAAATTACTTAACTTGAAATAAAAATAATTTAAAAGAAAAAGCTTAGGGAGCTTTTTAGGAGGTAAACTTTTTGAAAAAGAATACGTTTATTGCGATTTCACTCGCAGCAGTTATCAGTTTGACGCCAGCCTTTACAACAAATGTTTTTGCAGACGTAAATACAGACATTCAAAATCAAGATAAAAAAATCAATGACATTAAGTCTAAAAAAACAGGGTTACAATCAGATCTTTCTAGTTTAGTAGCAGATCTTGAGAAAGCTCAAGAAAAAGCGAAATCTTTACAAGGAGAATTTGACCAAACAGGCAAAGAACTTAAACAACTTAATCAAGATATTAAAGATATCAATGAACGTATTAAAGAACGCGAAACTGTTTTAAAAGAACGCGCTCGTGCAATGCAAAAAACTTCTAATTCTAATGCCTATCTTGAAGTAATCTTAGATGCAGAAAACCTTTCTGACTTAGTAGGTCGTGTTTCTGCAGTAAACCAATTAGTTGATTCTGACAAATCTATTTTAGAAGATCAACAAAAAGATGAAAAAGCTTTAAAAACTAAACAAACTGCAGTAAAGAAAAAACAAGAAGAACAAGCAACTGCAATTCATGAATTCGAAGCACAACAAAATAAAATTGAAGCACAAAAAGCTGAAAAAGAAGCAATCGTTGCTCAATTAGCAGCTGATCAAGCAAGTGCTGAAAACGAAAAAGCTGGTCTTGTAAGTGAACGTGATAAAGCAGCGAAAGAAGCAACTGCTCGCGCAACTGCTTTACGTGAAGCTACTGATGCAAATGTTGGACAACAAACAACAAACACTAATGCTTCATCTAACAGCAAAACTTCAAACAAAGTAGAATCAACTAACAATAGTGAAGCACCAAGCGCTGCAACTCCATCAGGTGGTGGATATTCTGCAATGATCGCAGCAGCAAGAGCTCAACTTGGAAAACCTTATAGCCTTGGAGCAACTGGCCCGAGCGCATTTGACTGTTCTGGATTTACATCTTATGCTTTCCGCGCTGCAGGAGTTTCTCTACCAAGAACTTCTGGCGGACAATATGCAGCAGCTTCCAAAATTAGTGCTAGCCAAGCAAAACCAGGTGACTTAGTGTTCTTCAACTACGGTGGCGGAATTGCTCACGTTGGAATTTATGTTGGTGGTGGTCAAATGATTAACGCTCAAAACAACGGTGTTAAATATGACAACATCACTAGCGGTTACTGGGCTAAATATCTTGTAGGATATGGCCGCGTAGCTAACTTCTAATAAGTATTGAAAAGTTAAGAAGCACCTTTGTCGTTTTAAAAACAAAGGTGCTTTTTTATATGGAACGTTAAGGGAATGAAGAAGTTCCTAGTCAAATAGATAATAGAAAAGGAGCTTATTATGCTTAAAAAATATGGGGTAGTAACAGCACTTAGCCTTTTGATTATTTCTGCACCATTAACAAGTGTTAAGGCGGAAAGTATTAATGACATGCAAAAACGCCAAAGCGAAATAGAGCAAAAAAAATCAGAGCTAAATAAGAATCTAGACACAAAAAACTCAGAATTAAACCATTTAGAAAACGCTGAAAAAGACGCTGCTAAAGAATTAGAATCACTTTTAAATAGCATTGATGAAACGAATAAAAAGTTGAAAGAACAAGAAGATAAAGTTGATTCTGAAAATGAAAAGCTGAAAAAACTAAAGAAAGAAATTGAAAAGCTACGCAATGATATTCGCGACCGTCAAAAAGTGCTTGATAGTCGAGCGAGAGCTATTCAAACAACAGGAACTGCCACATCATACTTAGACATGATTTTTGAAGCTGATGATTTTAAAGAACTTATCGACCGCGTGACAGTTGTATCCGCAATTGTTAAAGCGGACCAAAATATAATGCAAGATCAAAAAGACGATCAAAATAAACTAAAAGTAGCAGAAAATAGTTCAGAAAAAAAATTAGAAAACTTAAAAGTGCTAGCAGTTGAGCTAGAAGTATCAAGAAACAACATGGAAAGCCAAAAACAAGAAAAGAATGACTTAGTGATGGCTCTTGCAAATAAAAAAGACTTAACGAAAAGTGAACAAACACTTTTAACTAATGAACAAGGTGCTCTTTCAGACGAACAAAAGAAACTTGCTTCTAATATTGCTGGTGAAAAAGCAAAACAAGAAGCTGCAATTAAAGCGGCTGAAGAAAAACGCATGCAAGAAGCAGCGGCTAAAAATGCCACTGTCGCAGCGCAGCAACCAAGCTCTGTAACATCTTCAGCAGGAACTGGCGCAACTGACACAGTAAGTTCTGGTGGCGGGCAGTTTATCAAGCCAGCATCAGGAATGTTAACATCTGGATTTAGTGAGCGTACTAACCCAGTTACTGGAAAATATGAATCTCATAAAGGTCAAGATATTGCGGGCGGAGGTACGATTACAGTATCCGCTGCGGCATCTGGTAGAGTCGTATTTTCAGGATTTGGCGCAACAGGTAGCGGCTTTGGAGGTTATGGTTACGTCGTGAAAATTGATCATGGTAATGGCTTCCAAACATTATATGCTCATATGCGTGCCGGTAGCTTGAAAGTAGTAACTGGTCAACAAGTATCACAAGGACAACCAATTGGTATTATGGGATCCACCGGTCAATCAACCGGACAACATCTTCATTTTGAGATTCACAAAAATGGTATTCCAGTTGATCCAGCACCTTATATTTAATTTGAAAACCATTGATGATAAATCAATGGTTTTTCTTAGGTGAAAACGAACTGGAATAGGCTAAATACGGTTTTTATGATATGATACTACTATCAGTTTGTGTAAGAAAAGGGGGAACACAATGGGACTATTAGCTTATTTATTAGTCATTTTGCTGATTTTAAACGTATTCTTTGCGGCAGTGACGGTCTTCTTAGAAAGACGCGATACATCCGCCACTTGGGCTTGGTTACTAGTCTTAACTTTTGTTCCAATATTTGGATTCATTATCTATTTAATTTTTGGGAGAAAGCTTTCAGGGAAAAAGATTTTTGATTGGAAGGGACAAGAAAAAATCGGGATACAAGAGTCAACAGCAAATCAAATAGAAATGATACGTCAAAAAGAATTTCCATTTAGCGATCCAAATGTAAAAAAACATCGCGATTTAATTTACTTATTGCTTGTTAATGATGGAGCTATTTTGACGCAAGATAATGAAGTAGAGCTTTTTATTGACGGTCACGAAAAATTTGATGCTTTAATAGCAGATATTGAAAAAGCAAAAGATCATATTCATCTCATCTACTATATTTTCCATTCGGATGAGCTTGGAAACCGTTTGATGCGAGTGCTTGAAAGAAAAGCAGCAGAAGGTTTAAATGTAAAAATTATTTATGATGCAATGGGTTCACGGACGACGAAAAAATCATTTTTCCGTACTTTCGAAAAAAATGGCGGTTTAGTAAGACCATTTTTCCCATCTAAATTACCATTAATTAATTTCCGTTTAAATTATCGTAATCACCGAAAATTGGCGATTATTGACGGAGATGTTGGTTATATTGGTGGCTTTAATATTGGTGACGAATATCTTGGACGTTCGAAAAAATTTGGTTATTGGCGCGATACACATTTACGCGTGCATGGTAAAGCGGTATATGCTATGCAAACCCGATTTATCATGGACTGGAATTCGGCATCATCTACTCATAAAATTGACTATAAAGCGAGATATTTTCCAACATTTCACGGTAAAGGCCATACAAGCATGCAAATTGTGTCTAGTGGTCCTGATTCCGAATGGCAACAAATCAAGAATGGTTACATTAAAATGATAAATGCTGCTAAAAAAACGATTTACTTGCAGTCTCCATATTTTATTCCAGATGCGAGTTTGCTTGAAGCGATAAAAATTGCAGCACTTTCAGGAGTCGATGTTCGTGTCATGATTCCGAATAAACCTGACCATGCTTTTGTTTACCGAGCAACAACTAATTACGCCGGTGAACTTATGGAAACAGGAGCTAAAATCTTCATTTATGATAATGGTTTTATTCATGCAAAGACCTTAGTTGTTGATGGTGAAATTGCTTCTGTAGGAACTGCCAATATGGACTTTAGGAGTTTCCGCTTGAATTTTGAAGTCAATGCTTTTATTTATGAAAAGAAAATGGTTCAAAAATTAGAAGATGCTTTTTTAGAAGATATTTTGAAATCGTACCAATTAACACCTGAATTATATGCAAAACGATCTTTATGGATTAAATTTAAAGAAGCGGTAAGTCGACTTTTATCGCCTATATTATAGAAGTAACTTAAGGGAGAGCTGGTGTAGAAAATGGATATTTTTAGTGAAATACTTAATGGAATAGGGAGACTACTTCTACAACCAGCATTGTATGTAGGAATTATTTTAGTGATAATTGCTGGTTTTAATCGAGTGAAGTGGGAGCGGAAATCGTTTAGTATTAGCATTTATTCGCCGTGGTTAGAGCTGAAGAATTTCTTTGGCGTGAGTTTGTTGTTTGGTCTAGTGCTATCCATTATTACTACACTTATTGGATTTAGTGTAATGATTGAATGGATTGCGATTTTTAATGCCGTAGCTTGTTTCTTATTAATTGTTGGGATGTTCCGACTTAGCTCTACTGCTTTTACTATTGGAATTACCAGCTTAATCTTTTATTTCTGCTATTATTTCGATGTTAACTTGTCACCATTTACCAATCTAGCGTTTACATATGATGCAATATTTATAGATAATTTTATGATTTCGATGACATTTTTACTGGCGATTTTGCTTTTTGTAGAAGCTTTCTTGATTCAATACACAAGCGCGAAAAATCCGTCACCATCTCTTCGTAAAAGTAAACGTGGTAAGTTAGTCGGTTCATTTCAGTTAAGAAAATTATGGTTTGTACCACTTGTTGTTTTTATTCCTGGAGATGTGTTTACGAAGATTTTTGAGTGGTGGCCTGTGTTTACAATTGGGTCCGAGTCATATTCGTTAATTATTTTGCCATTATTCATTGGTTTCCAGCAGCAAGTACAAGCGCAATTGCCAGAAGAAGCTAGTAAAAAAATTGCCGTTCAAGTAACTACACTAGCAACGATTATTGCTGTAGCTGGTTTGATTGGAATCGTAATGCCAGTACTAACACTTTTTGCGTTTATGTTCGCTGTGATCGGTCGATTTTGGATTTCCTATCGTCATTACCGCTCCGAACAATTACTACCGAAAAAATTTGGTCCGCAACCTGATGGGCTTGTAGTTCTTGGCGCCCGTGAAAGCACTCCTTCGACCCGTTTGAATTTAAAAGCAGGCGAAAAAATTACAGAAGTTAACGGACAAAAAGTGCACAATCGTGAAGAACTATACGAGGCGCTTAACTTAAACCGCGCATTTTGCAAGTTAAAAGTAATTGATAACGCTGGTGAGCCACGTTTTGAACAAACAGCACTTTATGAAAATGAATCTTTTGAACTGGGTTTATTATTAGTTGAACCGAGATGATTTTAAAACACCAGTGGCAGCATTGGTGTTTTAAGTTTTTGTAAAGATAAGATTAATATAAATGCATTTCTACCCGAAAATAGTTAATTCATGCTATATTTTAGATAAAAGGGTTACATAAAGAAGGGATGGGAAGTAAGTTGGTAAAAATTCTTGTAGTTGATGATGAGGCTTCTATTGTTACCTTGTTGCAATTTAATATTGAAAAAGCTGGGTTTGATGTAGTCACAGCTGAAGATGGTAGAACTGGGTACGAACTTGCTCTATCGGAAAAACCAGATTTAATTGTACTTGATTTAATGCTTCCTGAAATGGACGGAATTGAAGTAACGAAAAAACTCCGCCAAGATAAAGTTGGAGTTCCAATACTAATGTTAACTGCCAAAGATGAAGAACTAGATAAGATCATTGGTTTAGAGTTAGGTGCAGACGATTATATGACAAAGCCGTTTAGCCCTAGAGAAGTTGTCGCAAGGATTAAAGCCATTTTAAGACGGACAGAAGGCAAGGCCGAAGTTACCGAAGAAAAAACGGAAGATACAGAAGCGACTATTTTAATTGGTGATTTGAAAATTTTACCGGATAGTTATGAAGTATATTTGCAAGATGATTTATTAGATTTAACGCCGAAAGAATTTGAGCTGCTCTTATTCCTAGCCAATCATCGCGGCAAAGTTTTTTCGAGAGATCAATTGCTTGATACGGTTTGGAATTATGATTATGTAGGTGAAACGCGGATTGTAGATGTTCACGTTAGCCATTTACGCGATAAAATTGAACTAGATACTAAACAACCGAAATACATTAAAACAATACGTGGATTCGGTTATAAAATGGAGAATGTAAAATAATGAAAAAATTATGGCTGAAAATCGGGTTATCTTTTTTTATCTTATTTTTCGTTGTGATGGTTATTGTAGGTATTTTCTCTGGGGAATTAATGAAATCCACTTATTTAACGATGAAAGAAAACCAGCTAGAAGATGACGCGAAAATCTTACTGCAAACAACTAACATTGAGAATTTAAATTTGGATGAAGATGCAGGAACGATTCAAAAAACACTTGATCCGCTTGGTGATGAAATTGATGCTCGTATTACGGTGATTGATAATGATGGTGATGTTGTAGCTGACACTAAAAAAGATCCTGATAACTTAAACAATCATATGAACCGCCCGGAAGTAGCTGATATTCTTGAAAAAGGAAAGAATGTTGGCATTTCAATTCGGGAAAGTGATTCACTTGGTTATAGTATGCTTTACGTTGCGGTTCCCGTTAAACATCAAGGGAAGACAGACGGCGTTTTAAGGATTTCAATTTCCCTTGAGTCGGTGGATGCAGCAGTTGCTAAACTTTGGGGCAATTTAGCTCTGATTTTCGGTATTGCTCTAGTCATTATCGCAGCCATCAGTGTTTTCATCGCCAGAAAAATTACTAGACCAGTGAATGAAATTATTGAAGTTTCGACCGATTTGGCTAATCATAAATACGACAGCCGCATTCACGGTAAAGTAAGCGGCGAACTTCAAGACCTTTCTGTCAGTGTTAATATGTTAGCAGAAAGTTTAGAAACACAGATGTTCGAAATTAAGCAAAATGAACAACGACTTAATGCTATTGTTCAAAACTTAGTGAGCGGCGTAATGCTTATCAATGTCGATAAACAAGTAATCATGACTAACCGAACAATGTACCAAATTTTAGGAGAAACCGAAATTACTGGAAAACCATTTTATGAAGTAATTAAAAGTTTCGCACTTAGTCAATTAATTGATGCAACTTTTGAAACAAAAACGATGCAACAAAAAGAAATCATTCTTTATTTCCCGCGGGAGATGATTTTAGATGCAAGTGTTTCGCCAATTTTAGCAGAAAACGGTGAAATTACCGGGATTATCTTACTACTACATGATATTACTCAAATCCGCCATCTGGAAAATGTCCGTTCTGAATTTGTGACAAACGTATCCCATGAACTAAAAACACCAGTAACTGCACTAAAAGGATTCGCGGAAACACTACTAGACGGCGCAATGTACGATGAAATGCTACTCAAAAAATTCTTAACGATTATCAAAGAAGAAAGTGATCGACTTCATCGATTGATAATGGATATTCTCGCACTTTCTAGAATTGAACAAAATCCTGTGGCAGAAAACACTGAGCCAGTAGATGTAGATGAAGTTATCGAACAATCTTCCCGGACTATTTTTGAAATGGCGACCGAAAAAAATATCCAAGTATCTGTTCCAGAAAAAACGATTCCGCCAATCATTATTGAAACTGATCGTGATAAATTGCAGCAGATTTTAATTAATTTACTTTCTAACGCGATAAACTACACCCCAGTAGATGGAAAAGTTGAAGTTAAATTAATTAATCAAGAAGCAGAGGTTATAATAGAAGTAACCGATAACGGAATTGGAATACCTGCTAAAGATATTGACCGCGTGTTTGAACGATTCTACCGAGTGGACAAAGCACGTAGCAGACACTCAGGAGGCACTGGACTTGGACTTTCTATCGTCAAACATTTAGTTGAAAACTGTGGTGGACGAATCGAAGTAGAAAGCCAAGAAGAAGTTGGCTCGACCTTCCGCGTCACTTTACCAAAAAAAGCCTAATAAATATCCTGTTTGAAAGAATGTAATCTTTCGGACAGGATATTTTTATTTTATTTACGAAAGAAACAAATTTGGTGTAATAATTTACCAGTTTGCCTTTTATTTGAAAGATATTCATAAAAAAGTTTACATTTTCGACAAAAAATGAGGTAATTTACAATTACTTAACATTAGCTACACACCACCTTAAATCTCACGCGTTATAGTGATACTTGTAAGGAATAACTATTAAAAAAACAAGGTGGGAATAAGATAATGAAAAAGAAGTATTTGGGAATAGTAGCAATGTTAGCAGCAGTAATGCTTGTCTTCGCAGCATGTGGAAGTGACAGCAGTTCAAAAGATAAAGCAAACGGATCAACAAAAGGGGATAAAGAAGTTTCTGGCTCATTAACAGCAGTCGGATCCACTGCACTTCAACCACTCGTTGAAGCAGCTTCCAAAGAATTTACAAACACTAACCCTAAAGCTCAAATCAATGTTCAAGGCGGCGGTTCTGGAACTGGTTTAACACAAGTACAACAAGGTGCAGTTGAAATTGGTAACTCGGACGTATTCGCTGAAGAAAAAGACGGCGTAGATGCTTCAAAACTTGTTGATCATCGTGTAGCAGTTGTTGGAATGGCACCTGTAGTAAACAAAGATGTAGGCGTTAAAAATATTACTAAACAACAATTAATCGACATTTTCACTGGTAAAACAACTAACTGGAAAGACGTTGGCGGTAAAGACGAAAAAATTACAATCATCAACCGTGCGGAAGGAAGCGGAACACGTGCTACTTTCGAAAAATGGGGACTTGATGGTAAAACACCAGTTAAAGCACAAGAACAAGATTCATCCGGTACAGTTCGTAAAATCGTAAGCGAAACTCCAGGAGCAATCAGCTACCTAGCATTCTCTTACATTGACGCTTCCGTAGTTGGTCTTTCATTAGATGGCGTTGAACCAACAGAAGAAAAAGTTGCAACTAACGATTGGAAAATCTGGTCTTATGAACATATGTATACAAATGGCGAACCAAAAGGCCTAACAAAAACTTTCTTAAAATATATGACTTCTGATGAAGTACAAAACAATATCGTACCACAACTTGGTTACCAATCAATCAAATCCATGAAAGTGGAACGCGATGCATCTGGTAAACTAACTGACGTAAAATAAAAAGAATGAAATGGGCGTCTATCCTAGTAATATCAGGATAGACGTATACCCATGTTAGGAGTAAACATGGGAGGAGAAAGGAGCTTACGTGACTTGGAAGCGATAAAAGAAAAGAAGCTTACACAAACTTCTAAAAAGGCGCATCTAGAAACTAGAGGCAAAATTATTACATTCATCTGTATTTCTATCATGGTTATTGCCGCAGCGTCTATTTTGTTTTTTGTTATATCGAAAGGTTTAGCAACATTTACTGTCAATAAAGTGTCTTTTGTTGATTTTATAACTGGAACAGACTGGAACCCTTCGCAAAAAGATGCAAATGGAAATCCATTAGTTGGCGCTTTGCCAATGATTATTGGCTCTTTTGCAGTAACGCTTTTTGCCGCTTGTATTGCAGGACCACTTGCAATCGGTGCAGCCATTTTTATGGTAGAAATTTCACCTAAGTTTGGTAAGAAGATTTTGCAACCAGTTATGGAACTTTTAGTTGGTATTCCATCTGTTGTTTATGGATTCATTGGACTAAGCGTTGTCGTTCCATTTATTCGCGACCATATTTCGGGAAGTGGGTTTGGTATTGCAGCTGCGACCGTTGTTTTAACAGTAATGATTTTGCCTACTGTTACTTCACTCAGCGTAGATGCAATTAAATCAGTTCCGCGTCATTACCGAGAAGCTTCTTTGGCACTTGGAGCAACACGTTTCCAAACGATTTGGAAAGTAGTGCTTCGTAGTTCGCGTTCAGGGATTTTGACGGCGATTGTATTTGGGATGGCTCGTGCATTCGGTGAAGCCCTTGCTGTACAAATGGTTATTGGTAACTCTGCTGTTATTCCAACATCCTTATTTGAACCAGCTTCCACGTTAACTAGTATTTTAACAATGGGAATGGGAAATACGGTTATGGGTACGCTTGATAATAATATCCTTTGGTCACTTGCAATGGTGCTACTCGCAATGTCACTATTTTTCATCATTGTGATCCGTTTCATCGGACGTAGGAGGAAAGTCAAATGAATGTAAAAACAAAAGATAAAATCGCGACAGGCGTTTTCTATGCCATTGCTGTATTAATTGTCATTATCTTAGCTGGTTTACTCGGCTATATTTTAGTAAAAGGTGTTCCGCAACTTAGCTGGAAGTTTTTGACGACCCCACCACAGTCGTTCCAAGCTGGCGGCGGAATCGGTCCTGAAATCTGGAACTCATTTTATATGCTCGTTATCACAATGATTATTTCTGTTCCTATCTCGCTCGGTGCGGGAATTTATATGGCAGAATATGCGCGTAAAAATTGGATTACAGATTTAATTCGTACAACGATTGAAGTGCTTTCCTCACTTCCATCTATTGTCGTAGGGCTATTCGGTTTCCTTGTTTTTGTTATTCAAATGGGGTGGAGCTTCTCCGTTATTTCCGGGGCGCTTACACTAACGATTTTCAATTTACCACTATTAATTCGTGTTGTCGAAGAGGCGCTTAATGCTATTCCAAACACGCAACGTGAGGCAGGACTTGCTCTAGGGTTATCCAGATGGGAAACAATTACGCGAGTACTTGTTCCAGCGGCATTACCAGCAATTATTACCGGGGTTATTTTAGCAGCAGGACGGGTATTTGGTGAAGCAGCAGCGTTAATTTTCACAGCAGGACAAAGTACACCAATCCTTGATTTCACTGACTGGAACCCGGTCAATCCAGCTTCACCACTAAATATTTTCCGCCCAGCAGAAACGTTAGCTGTTCATATTTGGAAAATTAATGGTGAGGGAATTATGCCAGATGCGCAAGCTGTTTCTGACGGAGCTTCGGCTGTATTAATTCTTTCCGTATTACTTTTCAATGTCCTAGCTCGTTTGCTTGGAAAATTTGTTTATAAACGCATGACCTCGTCGTAAAAAGCCAGGAAAAGGAGATTTTAAATGATGTTAACGAAGAAACCTGAAATTAATACAATTTTACAAACTACACCAGATCCTCACTCACTTCCTGCTGCGATGGCGACAGAGGATTTGCACGTATATTATGGAGATAATCACGCAATTAAAGGTGTTGATTTAACCTTTCCAGAAAATAAAGTAACAGCTTTAATCGGACCATCTGGTTGCGGGAAATCAACTTATTTAAGAGCATTAAATCGGATGAATGATGAAATTGACGGTTGCCGTATGGAAGGACAAATTTTATACGACGGCATTAATATTAACCGCAAAGAAGTCGATTTATACAATGTTCGTAAAGAAATAGGCATGGTATTCCAAAAGCCAAACCCATTCACGAAATCCATCTATGAAAATGTTGCTTTTGGACTTAAACGCCATGGGATGAAAAACAAAAAAGAAATTATGGAGCGGGTTGAAAAAAGCTTGCGCCGTGCCGCTCTTTGGGACGAAGTAAAAGACGATTTAGGAAAAAGTGCGCTATCACTTTCCGGTGGACAGCAACAACGGCTTTGTATCGCTAGAGCTGTAGCAATGCAGCCTAAAGTATTGCTACTTGATGAACCTGCTTCAGCGCTAGACCCAATTTCCACAAGTAAAATTGAAGATTTAATCAATGAATTGAAAAATAAATATACCATTATTATCGTAACGCACAATATGCAACAGGCAGCACGGGTTTCAGACTACACTTCTTTCTTTTATCTAGGAGAAGTCGTGGAATTCTCAGGAACATCCGAACTATTTACGAATCCACAAGAAAAACAAACCGAAGACTATATTTCTGGTAACTTTGGCTAGAAAGGAGCTTTTTTATGACAACCGAAACTGCTGAAAAAGTAGAGTACATTATTGAAACAAAAGACGTAGATTTATTTTATGGTTCCAAACAAGCACTACAAAAAATCGCTTTAAATATTAAAAAGAATCAAGTTACCGCATTAATTGGGCCGTCGGGATGCGGAAAATCTACTTTTCTAAGAACGCTTAATCGGATGAATGATTTAATTCCAAATGTAAAAACAACTGGCGAAATCCATATTGGCGGAGAAAATGTCCAAGATCCGAAAATTGATATGGTTAATTTACGAAAAAAAGTGGGTATGGTCTTTCAACAAGCCAATCCATTTCCATTTTCAATTTATGATAATGTAGCTTATGGTCCACGGATGCACGGTATAAAAGATAAAAAAGTGTTAGATGAGATTGTTGAGAGAAGTTTGCGTCAGGCGGCTCTTTGGGAAGAAGTTCATGATAGATTAGATCGTTCGGCAATTGGCATGTCAGGTGGGCAGCAGCAACGACTTTGTATCGCACGCGTGCTTGCAGTTAAACCGGATGTTATCTTGATGGATGAGCCGACTTCTGCACTAGATCCGATTTCGACAGCGAAAGTAGAAGATTTGATTTTAGAATTAAAGAAAGACTATACGATTGTAATTGTGACGCACAATATGCAACAGGCATCCCGGATTTCGGATGAAACAGCCTTTTTCCTTAATGGCCGCATCGTGGAATTCGCGGATACGACAAGTATTTTTACCAACCCAGCAGAAAAAGAAACTGAAGACTATATTTCAGGAAGATTTGGATAAAGGAGTGTTATTATGGTAGTCAGAAAAATTTTCACAGAACAGTTAAACGACTTGCATCAACATCTAATGGAAATGGGAATGCTTGCGAATGAAGCGATTTTTAAAGCAGTAAAATCACTCGTACATCGTGACACGGAGCTTGCTAAACAAGTAGTCGCAGAAGATAAGGCAATTAATAATATGGAGCTCTCACTGGAACAACGCTCTTTTGAGTTAATCGCTTTGCAACAACCAGTCGGTATGGATTTACGGAAAATCGTTACCGTGCTCAAAACAAGTTCAGATTTAGAACGTATTGGTGATCACGCAGTAAGTATTGCCAAAACAGCTATTTTAATTGGCGAAAGTAAAGTTTTAAAGCCGATTCCTGAAATTCCAGAAATGGGTGAAATTGTAAAATCAATGCTGCAAGATGTCTTAAAAGCATATCTTTCGGAAGATGATGAGGCTGCTCGTGAAATAGCAGCACGCGACAATGAAGTAGATAAACTGCATAAAATCGTTTATCAAAAATGTATTAATTTTATGCAAGAAGAACCTGAGCACATTGAAGATGTATCGCAATTACTTTTAGTTTCTCAATATATTGAACGCATTGGTGATTATGTGACGAATGTTTGTGAATGGATTGTTTACTTGAAGAGCGGTGAAATTGAAGATTTAAATAGATAAAAAAAGCCCGATTTTCCTTTCCACAGGTTAATCGGGCTCTTTTTGGTGTGTGTTAGGCGGTTTAAATAACTTCTCAAATATTTAAAACCTTAGCTATCCTCCAATACTCCTTTCGTTGTTATAAAGAAATTGTATCATTTTAAGAGAGAATATTACTTTTTTGCTCATATTTAATCATTTTTGAATGAAGAGGTAGTTAAACTTGCGGAATCATTCCTATTTAAGTATCATATGAATATATGACCATATATGAAGAATGAGGTGATTCTGATGGAAAACGCAAAACAAACTTTAGATGAAGAGACGCTTTTTAGTGTAACGCAAATTTTCAAGGCGCTTTCTGATCCGACACGTGTTCAAATTTTAAACCTGCTTCAAGAGCGAGAATACTCTGTGAATGAAATTGCGCGAACGCTGACTTTTAATCAAACAACGGTTTCACACCAGCTCCGTTTTTTAAAAAACTTAAGGCTTGTGAAATCAAGACGTGAAGGCACTACAATTTATTATATGCAAGATGATAATCACGTATTAGAATTACTGACCCAAGCAATTCGCCACGTGCACCATCACTAACAACAAGCGCTCAGAAAACCTTTTTAGGAATGATGGGTGTTTTTTATGCCAAATAATGAGAGATTATGATAAAGTAGTTAACAAATAAAAATTTGGAGGAAACATTTTGAGCAAATTATCGCCAGTACAAAAATTTATCGTCATTGCGGGAATAGTTGTCATGGTTATTATTTCTATTTTAGCAGTTATTTGGAATAGCAATCTTGCGGCAGTTATTGGTTTGTCGGTTGCACAATTTATTATTATTCAGTTGGTATGTTATGTAGGAATATATTCGCATATGAAAGTAGGAACAGCACGAGGTACGAAACTTTTTAGTTGGGGAATATTAACGACACTTCTGTTTTCAGCAATTATTTTTATTTTTGCTACAGATAATTTTAGAACCTATTCCGCAGCAATGATCGCTCTAATTGGTTACTGTGCAGCATTAATGATGCGCGAAATCGAAAATACTAATCCTGCCAATAAAAAACAAAAAAGAGAGGAATAAAACGAAGAATGGAGTGATAGTATGGGAATTCATCAATATTTCCAAAGTTTATCGGATTTAGAGAACATTTATCGTTGCCCGGGAAAATTTAAATATCAAGAGCATTCGGTTGCAGAACACTCTTACAAGGTTACTTCTATTGCACAGTTTTTTGGAGCTGTAGAAGAAGATGCGGGCAATGAGGTTAATTGGCGTGCTTTATATGAAAAAGCGTTGAATCATGACTATTCAGAGCTTTTTATTGGTGACATTAAAACACCTGTAAAATACGCAACGACAGAACTAAGAGAAATGCTCTCTGAAGTGGAAGAAAGCATGACTAAAAATTTTATTAGCCGCGAGATACCAGCAACTTTCCAACCGATTTATCGACACTTGTTAAAAGAAGGGAAAGACAGTACGTTAGAAGGGAAAATTCTCGCTATATCTGATAAAGTAGACTTGTTATATGAGTCCTTTGGCGAGATCCAAAAAGGTAATCCAGAAAACATTTTTGTTGAAATTTATAGTGAAGCACTTGCGACTATTTATGAATACCGAGAAATGGCCAGTGTAAAATACTTTTTAAAAGAAATTTTACCAGATATGCTTGCTGAAAAAGGTATTGAAAAGACGGAATTACCACAACTTACTACAGAAATAACGACAAAAGCATTGCGTGACGAGTAAAAAATTGGGGAGGGAAGTAAGATGGATCAAATTATATCTGCACTTATTTTCCCTTGTCTGCTTGTCATTCTCTTTGCGCGCATCACGTATAACCGTTATGTCGCCTTAGTGCTTATGGTGGTTTTGATAGCCGCTTCTGCCAAATTGGGTTACACAAGTTCGTTTTGGCTAATCACGATAGACGCCTTTTCGATGACAATTGGTTTTGTCGTAGCCACATACATGTTACGACGTTTAAAGAAAAGCGGCAGTGACTTTTAAAGAGCAAATAGATAGGTAGAATACTCTAAAAGTGATAAAATAAAGAAAAGCGTAATCAACAGGTTGCGTTTTTTATTTTCAAATGAATACGAAAATATGTTCGGTTTTTGCTAGGCTAATTAAAATATTTATGATAAAATAGAAACATTAACGGATCTGAAAAATCCGCTTTTTGCTTTGCTGGATATTTTACAGTTAAAGCTTTTAGATGCCAGAATCGGACCGATAAGGAATGGGGGAATCCGAGTTGAAGGATAAATTTGAGTTAGTTTCTAAGTATAGCCCACAAGGAGACCAACCTAGAGCAATAGAACAATTAGTTGCGGGATTAAAAAAAGGCTTAAAACACCAAACCTTACTTGGGGCAACCGGTACAGGGAAAACTTTTACTGTATCTAATGTAATTCAAGAAGTAAATAAACCAACTCTTGTTATGGCACATAATAAGACGCTAGCGGGACAATTATATAGTGAATTCAAAGAGTTTTTCCCGAATAATGCAGTGGAATACTTTGTTAGTTACTATGATTATTACCAGCCAGAAGCTTATGTACCGCAGAGTGATACCTACATTGAAAAAGACGCTAGTATCAATGACGAAATAGATAAGCTTCGTCACTCCGCTACAGCAGCACTTTTTGAACGTAGAGATGTAATTATTATCGCCAGTGTATCTTGTATTTATGGTTTAGGTTCGCCGGTCGAATACGGAGAAATGCTAGTTTCGCTTCGGGTAGGCATGGAGATTAGCCGAGACCAATTGTTACGCAAGCTGGTTGATATTCAATATGACCGAAATGATATTGATTTTCAGCGCGGTCGTTTTCGTGTCCGCGGAGATGTGGTCGAAATTTTCCCGGCATCTAGAGATGAACACTGTATGAGAATTGAATTTTTTGGCGACGAAATTGAACGTATTAGGGAAGTAGATGCCCTTACTGGAGAAATCATAGGCGACAGAGAACACGTTTCTATTTTCCCAGCATCTCACTTTGTTACTAGACCAGATATTATGAAAAAAGCAATTGTTAATATAAAAGCAGAACTTGAAGACCGCCTTAAAGTCTTAAGAGCAGAAAATAAACTACTGGAAGCACAGCGTCTTGAACAGAGAACCAATTACGATATAGAAATGATGGAAGAAATGGGTTATTGTTCAGGTATTGAAAACTATTCAAGACATTTATCACTACGTCCAGCGGGAGTAACTCCATATACATTGCTAGATTATTTCCCAGATGATTTCCAAATAGTTATTGATGAATCACATGTAACGATGCCTCAAATTCGTGGCATGTTCAACGGGGACCAAGCCAGAAAGCAAATGCTAGTCGATCATGGTTTTAGGTTGCCAAGCGCACTTGATAACCGTCCACTTCGATTAGAAGAATTTGAAAAGCATATTAATCAAATTATGTTTATCTCTGCAACCCCAGGCCCATACGAATTAGAAAAGAATCCAGATGTAATTGAACAAATCATTCGACCTACCGGACTACTAGATCCAATTGTCGAAATACGTCCTATCCAAGGTCAGATAGATGATTTAATGGATGAAATCAATGATCGAGTTGAGAAGAACGAACGAGTTCTAATCACTACTTTAACGAAAAAAATGTCGGAGGATTTGACGAATTACCTAAAAGAAGCCGGCGTAAAAGTTCAATATTTACATTCTGAGGTAAAAACATTAGAGCGAATTGAAATTATTCGTGACCTTCGATTAGGGGTATACGATGTTATTGTTGGGATTAACTTACTCCGTGAAGGAATCGATTTACCAGAGGTGTCCTTGGTAGCAATTTTAGATGCCGATAAAGAAGGTTTCTTACGTTCAGAACGTTCCTTAATCCAAACGATGGGACGAGCTGCCCGTAATGAAAATGGACGAGTAATTATGTACGCAGATAAAATGACAGATTCCATGCGCAATTCGATTAGTGAAACTGAACGTCGTCGTAAAATCCAAATTGAATATAACGAAAAACATGGCATCACACCAAAAACAATTAGAAAAGAAATTCGTGGCATTATCGCAGCAACTTCTGCCGCAGATGAACGAGAAGCAATAAAACAACATGATTTAAGTAAAATGTCTAAGAAAGAACGAGATATTTTCATTGAAGGTATGGAACACGAGATGAAAGAAGCAGCCAAAGCACTTGATTTCGAACGTGCAGCTGAACTTCGTGATGCTTTACTGGAAATAAAAGCGGAAGGATGAAGCGGAATTGGATAAAGAAAAAATAGTCATTCAAGGTGCAAGAGCCCATAATTTAAAAAACATTGATGTAGAGATTCCAAGAGATAAATTAGTAGTGATGACCGGGCTTTCTGGTTCAGGAAAATCTTCGCTAGCTTTTGATACAATTTATGCAGAAGGACAAAGACGTTATGTAGAGTCTTTGTCTGCTTATGCTCGCCAATTTTTAGGTCAAATGGATAAACCGGATGTAGATTTAATTGAAGGGTTAAGCCCAGCTATTTCTATCGATCAGAAAACTACTAGCCGTAATCCGCGATCTACCGTTGGGACAGTTACAGAAATACATGATTACTTGCGTTTACTCTATGCACGAGTGGGGCATCCAGTGTGTCCAAACCACGGCATTGAAATCACTTCCCAAACAATCGAACAAATGGTAGACCGTGTGCTCGAATACCCAGAAAAAACACGTATTCAAATTATGGCGCCTATAGTTTCTGGTAAAAAAGGAACACATAAGAAAACAATTGAAGAAATTAAAAAAGAAGGCTACGTACGTATTCGGGTTGATGGAGAAATATACGATATTAACGACGAAATCGAAATCGAAAAAAACAAAAAACATTCTATCGAAATTATAATCGATCGTATTGTCATTAAAGAAGGCATAAATACTCGACTATATGATTCTATTGAAGCTGCTCTACGCCTGGCTGATGGATACGCAGTAGTGGAAATTATGGGTGATAAAGAATTACTATTTAGCGAACATTATGCATGTCCTTATTGTGGTTTTTCGGTTGGTGAATTAGAGCCAAGAATGTTTTCATTTAATAGCCCGTTTGGTGCTTGTCCTACTTGTGATGGACTTGGAACAAAATTAGAAGTAGACGTGGACACGGTTATTCCGGATAGAAGTTTAACATTAAATGAAGGCGCAATTGTTCCGTGGAGACCAATTAGTTCACAATATTATCCACAAATGCTAGCTTCTGCTTGTAAAGAATTTGGAATTGATATGGATACACCGATAGAAGAACTTTCGAAAGAAGCATTAGATATTGTTTTAAATGGTTCAAAAGACAAAGAATTTTACTTTGAATACAAAAATGATTTTGGTATGACACGAGAAACTTGGATTCCGTTTGAAGGAATTCTGCCAAACATCGAACGTCGTTACCGTGAAACTAATTCAGATTTCACTCGCGATCAAATGGCGCAGTATATGACGGATTTACCTTGCCCATCTTGTAAAGGATATCGTCTTAAAGAAGAAACACTTTCTGTCAAAGTGAACAATCATCACATAGGGCAAATTAGCGAGTTTTCCATCAATGAAGCTCTTGATTTCTTTGATAGCCTAGAGCTTTCAGAAAAAGAAACGCAAATCGCGGCGCCAATTTTCAAAGAAGTGCGAGCTAGACTAGGGTTCTTAAAAAATGTTGGGCTTGATTATTTAACAATGAGCCGTGCTGCTGGAACTTTATCAGGAGGAGAAGCACAGCGAATTCGACTAGCAACCCAAATTGGTTCGAGATTGACTGGCGTACTTTACATTCTTGATGAGCCTTCCATTGGACTTCATCAGCGTGATAACGATCGATTGATCAACACACTTCAAAGTATGCGAGATATTGGAAATACGCTTATTGTCGTGGAACATGATGAAGACACAATGATGGCAGCAGATTATCTGATTGATATTGGTCCAGGTGCTGGAGAACATGGCGGGCGAATTGTTGCAGCCGGAACGCCAGAAGAAGTGGCGAAGAACAAAAACTCTATCACCGGGGATTATCTTTCTGGCAAAAAATTCATTCCTGTTCCTGCCAAAAGAAGAAAAGGAAACGGACTTGAATTAGAAATCGTCGGAGCTAAAGCAAACAACTTAAAAAATGTAAATGCCAAAATACCACTAGCTACTTTTTCATGTGTGACTGGGGTATCCGGTTCCGGAAAAAGCTCACTAGTCAATGAAGTACTAAGAAAAGCGCTAGCGAGAAAGCTTAATCGAAATCACGCCAAACCAGGTGAACATAAAGAAATAAAAGGAATCGAAAACCTAGAAAAAATCATCAATATCGATCAATCTCCAATCGGTAGAACACCAAGATCTAATCCAGCAACATATACTGGCGCGTTTGATGATATTCGTGATCTATTCGCGAGTACTAATGAAGCCAAAGTCCGTGGTTACAAAAAAGGCCGTTTCAGTTTCAACGTAAAAGGCGGTCGTTGTGAGGCATGTAAGGGCGATGGAATCATAAAAATCGAAATGCACTTTTTACCAGATGTTTATGTACCTTGCGAAGTTTGTCATGGTAAACGCTATAATGGCGAAACTTTGGATATTCGCTACAAAGGGAAAAACATTGCCGAAGTGCTAGAAATGACTGTGGAAGAAGGGTTAGAATATTTCACTAACCAACCGCGAATTGCTCGCAAACTGCAAACCATTGTCGATGTGGGACTGGGCTATATTCGTCTCGGTCAACCTGCAACAACTCTTTCTGGCGGTGAGGCGCAACGTGTGAAACTAGCGTCCGAACTTCATAAACGCAGCAACGGTAAATCATTCTACATCCTTGATGAACCAACCACTGGACTCCATGCAGATGACATCGGCCGTTTACTAAAAGTATTACAAAGACTTGTAGAAGAAAACGGCGATACAGTTCTTGTTATTGAACATAATTTAGATGTTATTAAACAAGCTGACTACTTGATTGACTTAGGTCCAGAAGGTGGCGATGGCGGCGGTCAAATTATCGCAACTGGCACACCAGAAAAAATCGCGCGTTCTAAAAAATCATACACAGGCAAATACTTAAAACCAATTTTAGAACGTGACAAAGAACGCACAGAAGAACGTATTGCAACAGCTAAGAAAAAATAAATCTAAATCCCGCTTATATTTTAATAAGCGGGATTTTTTTCTTGTGCCGAAGACCAAACCACCCAAAGTCTAAACAAATAATCATCCTCTGGTTGTATGACAGAAATTATTTTTTCCTTCATAATAGAGTCATAGATAAAACAGATAGATTACTTGCACATGAAGCAAGCCTAAAATAGCTAAACCGAAAAATTAGGAGGAAATGAAAATGGAAAATGAACGTAAACGTATTCTCGAATTAGTGAAACAAGGTATCATTTCTACTGAAGAGGCCCTTACCCTACTTGAAAATATTTCTAAAAAAGAAGGTAAATCCGCAGCAAAAGAAAATATCCGTCGTTCTACAGCACCAAGAGAAGAACGTGTTGAAGAACCGGAAGAAGAACCAACGTATGATTATAGCAAAGGTTGGAACAATGAAGGAAATCCTTACACTGCTCCGAAAAGCCGTAAGAGACGCCCAGAACCAACTCCAGAAAACCATGAGCACCAAGAAGAAAATGAAAATTCTTCTAAAGACCGTGAAGACTCCATGCGCAATATGGTCAATGACTTATCACAAGCTGGTGAAAAGATCGGTTCTTTCCTAAACAGCGCGTTTAAACAAGTAAAAGATATGCCGTTTCCATTTCTTACATCTACTAAGATTGAACGTGATTTCATTTACCACGACACAACGCTTTCAATTTTAGAATTTGAAATTGCTAATGGTAATGTTGAATTTAAACCATCCGACTCAAATGATATTAAAGTTCACGCGATGATTAAACTTTTCAAAGAATATCCAGAAGATGAAGCACTTAAAATCTTTTTTGATAAAACGACTTTACGTGTAGATGAAGAAACATTGCGTTTTGAATCAACATCGAAACAAATCGTTACGAATTTAACTGTGTACTTGCCTCGTCGTGAGTATGATTATGTTTCTGTAAAAATGCTGAATGGTAATTTCCACATGGATGAATTATCAGGCCGCGATTTATTTGTAAAAACAACAAATGGTAATGTTAGCATTGGTACACTAAATGCTACTTTAGCTGAAATTGAATCAATTAATGGGAATGTACGTATCCAAAATGGTGAAATCCGTGATGTAGCACTTAAAACATTTAACGGTAATGTGGCAGTAAAAGGTAATTATTACTCAACAAACTTGCAAACTAAAAATGGTAACGTTAATTATCAGCTAACTGGTAATGAAGCTACTTTCTTAAAAGCTAAAACGGGTGCCGGTAATATCGAAGTAATCGTACCAACAACTATTGGTGTAGATGGTCGCTTCCATACAAACCTGGGAAAACTATATTTAGACTTAAAAGATGCAGAAGTACTTCAATCAAAAACTGAATCAGTAAGTAAATCAATTGTATTTACTAAACTACCAACAGCAGCTGATTCTTCACTAAAAATCGAAGCAGAAGCAACTACAGGTTCCGTTAAGATTCGTGATGCAAAATAATTAATTGAAATCTAGCGCGGAGAAAGCGCGCTAGATTTTACATAGAAATAAGAAAGGAAGAGCTAACATGGATAAAAAATTAAGAAGATCAAGAGTGGACCGGAAAGTCGGCGGTGTTTTTGGCGGACTAGCCGAATTTCTAGGAATAGATGCCACACTTCTACGCCTTATCTATATTATCATCACGATTATTACGATGAAAACCGGTATTGCGATTATTGCTTACATCGTTGCCTTGTTTGTGATTCCTTCTTCTGATACAAGTAATGAGGAAGTACTTGAACGGCACCGTCGCCGCGTTGATGAAAAAAGAAGACGCCACGCCGACCGTAATGAAGCGAGACAGGAAGTGCGAGAAGCGATGAGAAATAGCCGTCATCACAACAGACAAAAACCAGTTAGACCAGAACCAATCCATCACGGAGCAAGAAGAAAAGAAGCTCGTCCTCGTCCAGTGCGAGAATTCAATTTTGACGATGCAACTTTCCGCTCTTTTACAATAAGAGTAGCTACTGGGGATGTTATTATCCGTTCTTGGGACAAAGATCAAATGAAAATTCGTGCCGTACTAGCTGTACACGAAAAAGCACGCTCCATTCGTCAATTAAGTGAAGAAAAACTCTGGGATTACTTCTTTAGCCAAACAATGCTAGACATTTCACCAGATAGTTTCACTTTTGAATCAAAAAATGAATTACTAAAAACAGATTTAGTTGTTACTATTCCAAAACGTTTATATGAACAAGTAAAAATTCAATTACTTAATGGTAATTTGAAATATGATGATACAGCTGCAGAAGATGCTATTATCAAAACACGTCACGGTGATATTCGTTCTTCAGGAGCTAGTGGTAAATTCCTCAGCACGGAATCCAAAGACGGTGAAATTTTCTTCAAACGTAGCTCTGTTGAAAATGTAGATATGTCTACTGCTAAAGGAGACATTGCTCTTCAAGGTAATTTCCATACAACAATTGCTAAGGCGGCTCAAGGGGATGTTGAATATATTCTCGAAAATGAAACTTCCTCAGCTGCAGATTTAGAAGCACCAAATGGCGATATTCGGATTCAAATCCCGCCAACATGGAATGTTGATGGAACACTCGGAACGAAAAAAGAAAAAATTTACTTCGACTTAAAAAATGCAAAAATTTGGGATGACGCAGAAAGAACTTTTGTTTTCACTCAAAATGCAGAAGAGATAAGTATGGCAACACTTCAAGCGAAAGTAGGAAATGGAATTATCAAAGTTTCTGAACTCGAAACAAAGAACGTTTAATAAAATGAAAGGAAGGGAAAACAATGAGAAAGTTATATAAATCTTCATCACAAAAAATGTTTGCTGGTGTTTGTGGTGGGCTTGCAGAATACTTTGGTATTGAAGTAACAATCATTCGTCTAATTTGGGCTGGAGCAGTTCTATTCTTAGGTACTGGGATTTTACTTTATATTCTAGCTGCGATTATTATGCCAAAAGCAACACCTGAATCAGAATGGGAGTGAACTAAAATATGCGTTGGATTATAGGCGTAATCATTAACTCGGTGCTTTTTGTAGCATTATCTGGATTCTTTACAAGTTTCCACGTAGATGGATTCACGACGGCGCTACTAGCGAGTTTTATATTAGCAATTCTTAATATGCTAATTAGACCTATTTTACTCCTTTTAACTTTACCGATTAATATATTTACACTTGGGCTTTTCACCTTTGTGATTAATGCAATTATGCTTGAAATGACTACTTTCTTTATTGGAGATTCTTTCCAAATTGATGGTTTTGGTACAGCGTTGATTATTGCAGCAATTATGGCTTTTGCAAACATGATTATTAATTCCGTTTTATGGGGTAATAAAGAAAATTAAACATTCCAGTTACATTTTTAGGCTTCAAACGGCCTTTTAAATGTAGCTGGTTTTGCTGTGTAGAGCCATTTGGGAAGAAAGAGGTAGCTTGATTCTCTCTAAAGTGCTAAAATGATAAGGAGCTTTCTAAACAATATTTTGTAGCGAACAGTAATGGACTTTTATAATTCATTTGGAGGTACTTGCATGACAAAATCGGTTACGGTAAAGGATTTAAAGGAACGACTTAATTTAGAGCTAATTTGTTCAGAAACGGGACTTGAAAGACCAATTTTAACAAGTGATTTATCTCGGCCTGGTTTGGAACTTACTGGATTTTTCTCGTATTATCCAGAAGACCGTGTGCAGCTTTTTGGAATGACGGAAATTTCTTTTTCAGAAGGTATGGAGCCGGAAGAACGACTTAAAAGATATAAGCAAATGTGTACGAAACGGACGCCTGCTTTTGTGATTTCTCGAAATTTAGAAGTGCCGAAAGAATTAGTAGCAGCAGCGAAAGAAGCAGATATTCCAGTTCTTCGTTCGCGCTTAAAGACTACGCGTTTATCCGTTTATATTACGAACTATTTAGAAAGCAGATTGGCACCTGTTATCTCAATGCATGGTGTTTTAGTAGATATTTACGGACTTGGCGTTTTAATTACAGGTAGTAGTGGTGTTGGTAAGAGTGAAACAGCGCTCGAACTTGTAAAACGTGGACATAGACTCGTAGCAGATGATAATGTAGAAATTCGTCAAGAAGATGAAATGACGCTCATCGGTTCATCGCCAGCAATTATCGAGCATTTACTAGAGATTCGAGGCCTCGGAATTATTAATGTAATGACTTTATTTGGAGCAGGAGCTGTACGTTCCAGTAAAAAAATTACTATCGTTGTGCACCTTGAAAACTGGGATCCAGATAAGCATTATGATCGCGTTGGGTTGGACCAAGAGAAGACTAAAATCTTTGATATGGACATTCCAAAAATTACTGTTCCTGTTCGTCCAGGGCGAAATTTATCTGTTATTATAGAAGTAGCAGCAATGAATTTCCGTTTGAAAAATATGGGCTACAATGCGGCAGAACAATTTACACAAGACCTAAACAATTTAATAGGTCATAATAGTAGCATGAATGATTAAATAAATAGAGAAAAGTTCTCCGCAGCCTAAACAAACAGTACGATAATCTTGTTTGGTTGCGGAGTTGTCTTTTTTTGAAAGTAGGGGAATTATGGGTAATGGTGTTCAGCCACTTGATCCGGTGGCGATTCAAATTGGTAGTATTTCCGTAAAATGGTACGGAGTTATTATCGCTTCAGCTGTTGTAATTGCGTTACTTCTTGCGCTTAGTGAAGCAAATAAACGTAAAATGGACAAAGAAATTATTGTGGATTTACTAATATGGGCGATTCCAATTTCGATTATTAGTGCTCGGATTTATTATGTTATTTTTGAGTGGGATTTTTATAAGAATAATTTAGGCGAAATAGTGAAGATTTGGCATGGTGGAATCGCGATTTATGGTGCGTTAATTGGTGCCGTGCTAACTGCAGTCATTTTCTCGCGGATTAAGAAAATTTCGTTTTGGAAACTTGCGGATGTTGTTGCACCTAGTTTGATTATTGCTCAGGCTATTGGTCGTTGGGGTAATTTTATGAACCAAGAAGCTCATGGGGCGGAAACGACTCGAGCATTTCTTGAGGGCTTACATTTGCCAGAATTTATTATCAACCAGATGTACATAGATGGTGCTTATTATCAGCCGACATTCTTATACGAGAGTTTATGGAATGTTCTTGGTTTTATCGTGTTATTAATTATTCGTCGGACCAAGATACGTAGCGGGGAACTTTTTCTTAGTTATGTAATTTGGTACTCGTTCGGAAGATTCTTTATCGAAGGAATGCGAACAGATAGTTTAATGTGGGGCGACTTTAGAGTTTCACAGGTTTTATCTTTACTGCTAATTGTGTTATCCATTGGTTTAATTATTTATCGTCGCGTGAAAATGAATCCGCCGTATTATATGGAAGATAAATTGGGTAAAGTAGCTAAAAAGAAATAAAAAGTTGAAGCTTTTCGAGTTTGTATAAGAAAGGAAGAAATTATGACTGGGAAAATTACTACATTGTTATTTGACTTAGATGGGACACTGATAAATACGAATGAGTTGATTATTAAAACTTTCCAAGCAACATTACAAGAATTCTTACCTGACCGCGTTTTTACAAGAGAAGATATTTTACCGTTTATCGGTCCTTCACTAATGGAAACGTTTCGGGAAATAAATCCAGCACATGCGGAAGAAATGCGTGTGTTTTACCGGGAATATAACTTGAAACATCATGATGATTTAATTTTAGAGTATGATGGAGTGTATGAAGCGATTCGAGCTTTGTATGAAGAAGATTATAAACTAGGAATTGTATCGACGAAAATGTACGATACGATTATGCGAGGTCTTAAAGTGACTGGCTTGGATAAATTTTTCCAAGTGGTGATTGGGTTAGATCAAGTATCTAATGCGAAACCAGATCCAGAAGGTATTGAGATGGCTCTTTCTCTGCTAAATGCAACGAAGGAAGAAGCCATTATGATTGGTGATAATTATCATGACATTGAAGCTGGGAAAAATGCGGAAACGTTAACTGCTGGAGTAGCATGGGCGATTAAAGGTCCAGAACATTTGGCGCAGTTCCAACCAGACTTTATGTTAGAAAAAATGAGTGACCTGCTTGCTATTGTAAGGGACGAGGAATAAATTTTGAGACGGCTGAATAGGTTTAAGGCGCCGGATGAGAAAGTCAACACGCTTTTCCAGGTTTATAAAACCATTTCTTTTTGGAAAGTCGTAAAGAATACTGTAGTAGTTGAATTTGGACGTTTTTTTCCTTGGATGGGTGGTAAACGTAATATTTACCGTGCTTGTCTTGGAATGAAAATTGGTAAGAAAACTGCTATTGCCTATAAAGTTATGCCGGATTTATTTTTTCCTGAGAAGATTACGATTGGAGAAAATTCTATTATTGGCTATCATACGACAATTTTAACTCATGAATATTTGTTGTCTGAGTATCATGTTGGAGAAGTCGTTATTGGTAAGAATGTGATGGTTGGGGCAAATGTAACCATTCTTCCTGGAATCGAAATAGGAGACGGTGCGATTGTTGCTGCTGGGGCAGTCGTTTCGAAGGATGTTCCGCCAGAAAGTTTTGCATATGGAAATCCTTTAGTAATAAAAGAAAAAGCTGCTTTTGAGTGAAATCAGAGTAGCTTTTTTTCTTGCCCAAAGAAATAAATTCTATGTTATACTCAGAAGAATAAGGATATTGTTGGAGGTGGGAAAATGGAAAAAGACAAAAAAACAACTGCAAAAATTTATCCATTTTATCCAAATGGTCAATTTTATTTTGAGCGTGGAGTAGAGGCGTTTCGTGAGCAAAGAATCAAAGAAGCGATTCGTTATCTAGTACGAGCGTCAGAACTTGAACCTGGAGAGCCAGTGATACTTTGTCAATTAGCAATTTGCTATACGGAGATCGGTCAATTTCATAAATCAAATCAATTACTAAGAGAGATAATGGAAAAACGTCTTGGTAATATGGAATACTGCTATTATTTTATAGCCAATAATTTTGCTTATATGAAAGATTATCGTAGGGCGCTTCAATATGCAAGTCGTTATTTAGAAATAGCAGCTGATGGAGACTATGCCGAAGAAGCTAAAGATTTAATTGAAGTATTACTCGAAGAAACGCCATTTGGTGAAACAATTGAAAATGGTTTTTCTAAATTAGAACAGGAATTTTATTCATATAAGAAAGAAATTAATCGTTATTTAGCGGAAGAAGATAGTGCTTCTGCATGTGATATTTTGAAAAAAGTGATTGATGAGAAACCGAACTTTTGGCCTGCCTATAATCAGCTAGCTGCCCTTTATTTTGAGCAATTAAAAGAAGAGGAAGGCGTTAAGGTATTAAGTGATTTAATTGCAAGAAACCCGGGGAATTTATTGGGTTTATGTGACTTGTTTATTTATCATTTTTATAAAGGTAATCGGGAAGAAGCTGACTCACTTTACTCGGAGTTGCGGGATGTTTTGCCAGTTCTCTCGCATCATAAAGAAAAAATCGGCTTAATTCATGCGATGATGGGCGACTACGAAGAAGCAGATGATTTACTTGAACAAGTGGCGGATTTGGAAGTTACGGAGCGTAGTAAATACTATTATTATCGCGCGAAATCAGCATATTATTTAGATGAAGTTGAAGAGGCTAAAATGTTTTGGCATTCCTTTTTAGAGTGCGATTTATATGAAGATACTAGATTTCCTTGGGAGCAAGAGGCGGATTTAACCAATGATACTCGTTTAGTTTTAGAAATGCTTCAAGCGGAAAGTGATATGACGCATCTTCTTGGAGTCTACGCGATGACAGTCTCGGGAAATCGACCGGAATTTGTCCTGTTTCATCCACTGCTTGATATGAGTAGTTGGTCGTATATGGAGCACTTGATGTTTACCGATTTTGATTATTTTCCAGATGGGAACGTAGAACAGAACTGCTACTTAATTATGAAAGCAATGACTATTTTACGGGAAAATGGACTTTTGTTAAATGAAGAAAATCTTCCTTTATACGAAACGATTTTTTCATTAGTCTTGATGGAAAATAGAAAAGAGCTCATTCTTGGTCGCTATACGATTGAAACGGTTGCTAGCGCGATTGCAAAAATATTTTTACCTGAAATGAAACTCGCTTCAGTAGATGAATTTGAATGTAGCAAGTGTGCAAGAGATATTGAACAATTTCTGAGCAGATAAATAGACCTTTTTGCTATTCCGTATTAGGATTAATTTAGACTAACTATTGTATACACATTAATGAGGAGGGCAAAAGGATGGCTAGTGAAGAAAAAATTTATGATGTGATTATTATTGGGGCGGGACCTGCTGGAATGACAGCGGCTTTATATACTTCCCGTGCAGATTTAGATACATTAATGATTGAACGTGGTGTACCAGGCGGACAAATGGTAAATACAGCAGAGGTAGAAAATTACCCTGGCTTTGACAGTATTTTAGGACCAGATTTATCCGACAAGATGCTTAGCGGGGCGAAACAATTCGGCGCTGAGTACGCTTATGGTGATATTAAAGAAGTAATTGACGGCAAAGAATTTAAAACTGTAACAGCAGGATCAAAAACGTATAAAGCCCGTGCGATTATTATTGCAACTGGAGCTGAACACCGTAAACTTGGCGCAGCTGGTGAAGAAGAGCTTAGCGGACGCGGCGTTTCTTACTGTGCAGTTTGTGATGGAGCATTCTTTAAAAATCGAGAATTAGTCGTTGTTGGTGGCGGTGACTCGGCAGTTGAAGAAGGAACTTATTTAACTCGTTATGCAGATAAAGTAACAATTGTACACCGTCGTGATAAATTACGTGCACAACAAATTCTACAAGATCGTGCTTTTAAAGATGAAAAAGTTGATTTTATTTGGAATAACACGGTAGAAGAAATTATTGGCGATGGCAAAAAAGTTACTAGCGTCAAACTCGTTTCTACTGTTGACGGTTCTGAATCAATTATGCCAGTTGATGGTGTCTTCATCTATGTTGGTCTTGTACCACTTACGAAAGCATTTTTAAGTTTAGGTATTACTGATGAAGAAGGATATATCGTAACAGACGAAGAAATGCGTACGAATCTTCCTGGTATTTTTGCAGCAGGGGATGTACGTGCGAAAAGCTTACGCCAAATCGTTACAGCTACAGGCGATGGCGGACTTGCTGGACAAAATGCGCAAAAATATGTAGAAGAATTAAAAGAAGCTTTGGAAGCAGAAGCAGCTAAATAATAAAAAAACAAAAATGGATCTAAAGATTATTTATCTTAGGTCCATTTTTTTGCGTGACTACCTTGACCTGGGTAGTGTAAAATGAAATACAAAGACTAGTTAGGAGAGATAAATGATGAGTATTGTTGTACTTGGTGGAGCGGGCTATATTGGTTCTCATGCTGTAGATGAGCTGATTAATCGAGGTTATGAGGTAGTTGTGGTAGATAATTTAAGGACAGGTCATAAGGAATCTATTCACAAAAAAGCAAAATTTTATGAAGGTGATATCCGGGATAAAGCTTTTTTAAGTACTGTTTTTGAAAAAGAATCTATTGATAGTGTGATTCATTTCGCCGCGAGTTCGCTTGTTGGTGAATCAATGGAAGTTCCTTTAGAATATTTGAATAATAATGTTTACGGTACGCAAGTTCTTTTAGAAGTTATGGAACAATTTGGCGTTAAACATATTGTATTTTCTTCTAGTGCTGCGACATACGGGGAACCAGAGCGAGTTCCAATCACAGAAGATATGCCGACAAGTCCAGAAAGCACTTACGGTGAGACAAAGCTAATTATGGAAAAAATGATGAAATGGTGCGATAAAGCTTACGGAATGAAGTTTGTCGCGTTACGTTATTTTAATGTCGCTGGTGCTAAAGCGGATGGATCAATTGGTGAGGATCATAAACCAGAAACTCACTTAGTACCGATTATTTTACAAGTTGCTCTTGGTCAACGAGAAAAATTAGCAATTTATGGTGATGATTATAATACACCTGATGGTACATGTATTCGTGATTATGTCCAAGTAGAAGATTTAATTGATGCGCATATCCGCGCGCTTGAATATTTGAAAAAAGGTGGAGAAAGTAATATTTTCAACCTCGGCAGCAGCAATGGCTTTTCAGTGAAAGAAATGCTTGAAGCAGCTCGAATTGTAACTGGTAAAGAAATTCCAGCTGAAGTGGTACCGCGCCGGGCTGGTGACCCAGGGACGCTTGTTGCTTCTAGCGATAAAGCGCGTGAAATCCTTGGCTGGCAACCAACGTATACGGATGTAAAAGATATTATTGCTACTGCTTGGAACTGGCACGTGTCACATCCAAATGGCTATTAATAACTACGAAAGAATGTGGTTTATATCAAAGTATTAAAAGAACATTTTGGACGGTTGGAAGAAAATGATGTATGGCAATGGACGTTAATAAATGACCATGGGATGAAAATGAGCGTTTTAAATTATGGCGCAATTGTTACTTCTATTGAAACAAAAGATAAATTTGGTGAATTTGCTAATATTAGTCTAGGATTTTCGAATTTAGAGGATTATTTAGCATATTCGCCGTACTTCGGTGCAACACTTGGTCCGGTGGCTGGGCGTATCACTAAAGGTCAATTTTCTTTGGACGGTAAAAAATTTCAATTAACGCAAAATGAAGGCGCTAACCATCGTCATGGCGGGAAGCTTAATTTTAGTAAAAAGCTTTGGGATGTTTCGGTCGAAGAGAACTTAGATGAAGTGATTATGACGTTTACATACCACATGGCAGACGGCGAAAATGGCTATCCCGGAAATATTGATGCTACAATGACTTATACACTGAATAATAAGAACGAATGGCTAATTCACTATGAAGCAAAAACGGACAAACCAACTATTTATAATCCAAGCAATCATATTTATTTTAATTTAACAGGCGAGGCTGGTACAGATGTGGTATCGCACCATCTTTGGGTAAGTAGTGAGGCGTTTCTGCCAATAAATAATGAATCTTTGCCAACTGGAGCCATCGCGCCGACAGAAAATACTATTTTTGACTTGCGAGCGGGTCGTGAAATTGCTGAGATTACTAGGAGTCAAGACCAACAAATAAAACTAGTTGGTGGTGGACTGGATCATGCCTTTATTCTAAAACATGAAAACGGGCGACCTGATGCGGTGTTGCTTGATACCCAGTCGGGGCGGCGAGTAGAAATGGAAACAGAAGCGGACTCCGTGTTAATTTACACGGCTAATAGTCTAGCTGGCAACTTTTCTATTCAAAACAAACCAGTACCGAAATATGCGGGTATCACGATGGAAACACAAGGATTGGTGGATGCGATTAATCATGAAGGATTCGGCAATATCATTTTAAGACCAGATCAACCATTTAAATCGAAAACAGCTTTTCGTTTTGCGGTTGAAAGCTAAGAATGATAAAAATGAAAGTAGCATAATGTGAAGGAGTGTCGGGAATGAACTGGCAAGAGGAATACCAAAAATGGATTACAAATAAAGAACTAGATGAGTCGCTAAAAAAACAATTGGTAGATATAGAAAAGAATGAAAAAGAATTAGAAGATAGTTTTTATCGTAATATGGAATTTGGTACGGCGGGGATGCGTGGCGTTCTAGGTGCTGGAACAAATCGGATGAATATCTATACTATTCGAAAAGCATCACTTGGTTTGGCACAATTTGTAGCTGAAAACGGTGAAGAGGCTAAGAAACGCGGAATTGTTATTGCTTACGATCCTCGTCATATGTCGCGTGAATTTGCCTTTGAGTCAGCGGCGGTTTTAGGGCACCATGGTGTTAAAAGTTATGTGTTCGATGCGCTTAGACCAACACCGGAACTTTCTTTTGCAGTTCGATTTTTAAATGCATTTGGTGGGATAGTAATAACGGCAAGCCATAATCCACCAGAATATAATGGCTATAAAATTTACGGAGAAGACGGTGGCCAAATGCCGCCAACTGGTGCAAGTGCCGTAATAGATTACATAAGTGCCGTGGAAGATATTTTTTCTGTAGAAGTAGCAGACCAAGACGAATTAATTGAAAAAGGTTTACTTGAAATAATTAGTGAAAAAGTAGACCGTCCTTATTTGGAAAAGTTAAAAGAAGTAATTGTTAATAATGAGTTGGTGCAAGAACGTGGTAAGGATTTGAAAATTGTTTTCACGCCATTACATGGTACAGGTGGGATTTTAGGGGTTCCTGCGCTTGAAAGTGTCGGCTTCACGAATATCGTTAAAGTAGAGGAGCAATTTGTGAACGACCCTGATTTTGGTACTGTAAAATCACCTAATCCAGAAAACAAAGAAGCATTTTCGCTCGCAATTGAATATGGCAAAAAACATGATGGCGATATATTAGTAGGAACTGATCCGGATGCTGACCGTTTAGGAGTTGCAGTACGGAATAATGACGGGGAATATGAGATTTTATCCGGTAATCAAATTGGTGCGATAATTTTACATTACTTGTTAAAACAAAAGAAAGCGCAAAATGAACTACCAGAAAATGCGGCTGTTTTAAAATCGATTGTCACAAGTAATCTTGGGACGGAAATCGCGAAACACTTTGGTGTACAGATGATTGAAGTTTTAACAGGGTTCAAATTTATCGCGGAACAAATCAAGCATTTTGAGGAAACAGGGAAGCATACATTTGAATTTGGTTATGAAGAAAGTAATGGTTATATGGTTAAGTCGTTTACTCGTGATAAAGATGCTATTCAGGCAGTTCTCGCGATTTCTGAAGTGGCACTTGTGAGCAAAACGGAAGGGCGGACTTTGCTAGAAGAGTTAGAACAAATTTATGCTGAATTTGGTTATTATAAAGAAGATTTAGTTTCGCTCACTTTAAGTGGAAAAGATGGATCAGAGCGCATTAAAGAAATTACAAGTGGCTTTAGAGAGCAACTTCCTACAAGCATGGGCGGTTTCCGAATTGAGCGCGCGGAAGATTATTTAAGAAGCGAAACTACTTGGATTGAAACAGGTAAAACTGAAGAGATTCAATTACCGACCGCAGATGTAATTAAATGTTATTTTGAAGATGGTTCATGGTTCTGCTTGCGTCCATCAGGCACCGAACCGAAAATCAAATTCTATTTTAGCATTCGCGGTGAAAATGAAGCAGAAAGCACGCAAAAACTTGAAAAAGTAAAAGCTGATTTGATGCAATATATCGAAGCTTAAAAAAGAAAAATCCCGGAAACTCTATTTAGAGACTTTTCCGGGATTTTCTAGTGGGAAGTGTGCTAAAATGAAAGGTAGATATTATTTGTGCGAAAGGATGAGGCGTATATGGCTTCTAAACAATTAAAATTAGTAATTATTACTGGGATGTCTGGGGCAGGGAAAACAGTTGCAATGCAGTCTTTAGAAGATCTCGGTTATTTTTGTGTAGATAATTTACCGCCAAGTTTACTTCCAAAATTCTGGGAGTTAATGAAAGAAAGCGATAAGATGGATAAAATCGCGCTCGTAATGGATCTTCGTGGTCGTGAGTTTTTCGATTCGATTGAACCAGCGCTAGATGAACTAGATAATACCAATTTTATAACAACGAAAATCCTCTTTTTAGAGGCTGATGATAAGGTACTTGTTTCGCGTTATAAAGAAACTCGTCGCCACCATCCACTGGAGCCTAATGGGTCTGTGCTTGATGGAATTAATGCTGAGCGTGAACTGCTTAGTGATTTAAAAGGGCGCTCACAGTTAGTAATTAACACTTCCAATATGGCGCCGCGTGAACTTAGAGAACGAATTAACAATGAATTTCAAACAGAAGACAAGGATGTTTTCAATGTCCAATTAATGTCGTTTGGTTTTAAATATGGTATTCCAATTGATGCAGATTTAGTATTTGATGTTCGTTTCCTACCAAATCCGCATTATATTGATAAGATGCGCCCACTGACAGGGCTTGATGAAGATGTTTATGAGTACGTGATGAAATGGCCGGAAACAATGGCCTTTTTAGATAAATTAGTTGATTTATTAATGTTTACTCTTCCTTTTTACAAACGAGAAGGAAAAACGCAGCTTGTGATTGCAATTGGATGTACGGGAGGACAGCATCGTTCTGTTGCTTTAACAGAATATGTTGGTAAAGCAATCCAACAAAAATATGAAACAACGATTTCACACCGAGATATGAAACGTAGAAAGGAACGCTAATATGAGCAAAGAAACGAAGCCGAAAGTAGTCGTTATAGGCGGCGGAACAGGTCTCCCAGTCGTTTTAAAAGGGCTTAAGAAAAAAGAGATTCATTTAACAGCGATTGTTACAGTTGCTGATGATGGCGGTAGTTCTGGTAAAATTCGCGAACAAATGGACGTTCTTCCTCCTGGAGATATTCGTAACGTCATGCTTGCTTTATCTAATGTTGATCCGCGTGTAGTAGACTTGTTCCAATATCGTTTTGCTGTAGATGGGGATTTATCAGGTCATGTGATTGGTAACTTGATTTTGACGGCATTATCGCAACTTAATGATAGTTACGTTGATGCAATAAATGTTCTTGCTACCGTACTAAAAATTCGTGGTAAAGTCATTCCAGCAACCGACCAACCACTTATTTTAAATGCAGAAATGGAAGATGGATCAATTGTCCACGGCGAGTCGCTTATTCCACTTCAAGGCAAACATATTAACCGAGTATTTATAGAACCAGAAAATGTGAAACCATATCCAACAGCAGTAGAAGCAGTCAAAGAAGCAGATTTGATTGTTATTGGTCCTGGAAGCTTATATACAAGTATTTTACCTAATTTATTATTAGAAGAATTAGCTGATGAAATTACAGCAAGTAAAGCCCAGAAAGTATACATTACGAACATTTTAACGCAAATTGGGGAAACGGACTTTTTCTCAGACGCGGATCATATTAAAGTCATCCACGAACATGTTGGTAAATCTTTTATCGATAAAACATTAATTAACACTACAACTGTTCCAAAAGAATTACTATTTCCTGAAGATGTGGCGCAAGTGGAGCATAATGCGGAAGAAATGGAAAAACTTGGAGTAGAAGCTATTTATCAAGATTTTCTTTCTACAGAAGATGGCCTTGTGCGCCATGCAGCTGATAAGGTGGCGGATGCGCTTTTAGCAATGTTGCCTAATAAAAATAATGAAAAGGAGTGAGTAAGCCATGTCATTTGCATCGGAAACGAAGAAAGAATTAACCCATATGGACGTAAGTGATAGCGATGCAAAAGTGGAACTCGCAGCTTTTATTCGAATGAATGGCGCAATCTCGTTTTCGAATCAATTAGTTATAATGGATGTCCAAACAGAGAATGCAGCTATAGCTAGACGAATGTACCAATTACTAAAAGATTTGTATGAAGTGCCAATTGAACTTCTAGTACGTCGTAAAATGAAACTGAAAAAAAATAATGTCTATATTGTGCGATTAAAGTCTGGCACGCGAGGGATTTTAGAAGATTTACGAATTCTTGAACCTCCAATGACGTTTACGAAGTCGATTGATAGGGGATTTGTTAAGAAGAGGAGCGCCAAACGTGCTTATTTACGTGGAGCCTTTTTGGCAAGTGGATCAGTTAATAACCCGGAAACTTCATCGTATCATTTAGAAATTTTTTCTGTTTATGAGGAGCATAATGAGGCGATTTGCGCTTTAATGAATCAATTCGACCTCAATGCGCGAACCCTTGAACGGAAAAACGGTTTTATTACCTATTTGAAAGAAGCGGAAAAAATCACGGAATTCTTAAGTATTATTGGTGCAACTAGTGCGCTTCTTCATTTTGAAGATGTTCGGATTATGCGCGATATGCGAAATTCAGTGAATAGGTTAGTTAACTGTGAAACAGCGAATCTCAATAAAACTATTAACGCTGCTGTAAGGCAAATTGATAACATTAAGTATATCCAGTCGACAGTTGGACTTGAAGCTTTACCAGAACGACTGCGTGAAATTGCCGCGCTTCGGATTGCAAATGAAGATGTTACTTTAAAAGAGTTGGGTGAAATGCTAACAACTGGCCAAGTAAGTAAATCAGGCATTAACCATCGTCTTCGCAAACTGGATCAAATTGCAGAACGACTCAGAAGCGGTGAAACTCCAGCGCAAGTAGGGTTAAAAGTTAGCAATAGTTAATTAAAAGAAAAGGATGCGAATTAGAATGTCAAAATTATTTTCAGAATATAAATTAAAAGATGTAACGCTAAAAAACAGAATTGTTATGTCGCCAATGTGTATGTATTCAGTAGAAAATAAAGACGGGATCGCAACAGACTTTCATTTTGCGCATTACGTTTCAAGAGCAGCTGGCGGTACCGGCCTTGTAATATTAGAGGCTACTGCGGTTCAAGAAGTAGGTAGAATTTCTGAATTTGATTTAGGCTTATGGAATGATGAGCAAGTTCCAGCTTTAAAACGTCTAGTAGATGGACTTCATTATCACGGGGCAAAAGCAGGCATTCAATTAGCGCACGCTGGTCGAAAAGCTGTTTTACCAGGCGAAATTGTGGCCCCTTCTGCAATTCCTTTTGACGAAAAATCTGCTAAACCAGTAGAACTTACGAAAGAAGCAATTAAAGAAGTTGTCGCTGATTTTAAACGGGCAGCGTACCGGGCTAAGGAAGCTGGCTTTGATGTAATCGAGATTCACGCAGCGCATGGTTATTTAATTCACCAGTTCCTTTCCCCAATTTCAAACCGTCGCGAAGATAATTACGGGGGACCTGCTGGCAATCGTTATAAAATTTTAAGTGATATTATTAAGGCAATAAAAGAAGTATGGGATGGACCGATTATTGTTCGAGTTTCCGCTACTGATTATGCACATGGCGGCTTGCAATTAGAAGACCATATTCCTTTTGCCAAATGGATGAAAGCAGATGGCGTGGAATTAATTGATGTAAGTACAGGTGGTTTAGTCAACGTAGCACCACCAGTTTTCCCGGGTTATCAAGTACCGTTCGCTGATGAAATTCGTCGCGGGGCTGGTATTGCAACAGGAGCACTTGGGCTTATTACACGAGGCGAGCAAGCGGAAGAAATTTTATGCAACGAACGAGCAGATTTAATTATCGTCGGTCGTGAATTATTACGAAACCCTTATTTTGCTAAAGAGGCTGCTGAAACGTTAGGTGAAACAATCGAAGCACCGAAACAATATTCACGAGCTTGGAAATGATTAATAAAGCTTGAAGACGACAAGTTGTGGTCTTCAAGCTTTTTTATTTAAACTGATTGAATGTAAATGTAATTTCAAGTAATACAACACTAAAAAATTTTTTACATTTTAAATAAAGTTATACATATGTGGTATATTTTTCAGTGTGTTTGTGGTAGTATGAATAATAGTTTTCTAGTTAGTTTAAAAATACACAAATAAATTAACTGAAAATTGGAATATAAGTAGGAGGGATTTTTATGACGAAAGTTAATTCTTTTTTCAGAAAAAAGAGTTTTCATAACCCAGCGACAGATAAACATCATTTAAACAAAACTTTAGGCGCATTTGATTTAACAATGCTTGGAGTTGGAGCGGTTGTTGGGGGTGGGATATTCATTCTTCCAGGACAGGTAGCTTCTGTCATAGCGGGACCAGGAATTATTATTTCATTTATTATTGCAGGCATTGCTTGTTGTTTGGCGGCTCTTTGTTATTCGGAATTCGCTTCAAAACTGCCAGTCGCGGGTAGCGCTTATACATACAGCTATCACGTATTTGGAGAAGGAGTAGCGTGGATTCTTGGCTGGTCGCTTATTTTGGAATACGGACTTGCGGTAGCAGCGATTGCAAGTGGTTGGTCATCTTATATGAAGAGCTTGCTAGCGGGTTTTGATTTACACATTCCAACAGCTATATCTTCCGCTTATAACCCAAGCGCAGGTACTTACTTTGATTTACTCGCTTTTGTAGTAGTTATGGTTATTGGAATTTTACTTAGTTTTGGTATTCGCGAATCTACGAGAGTAAATAATATAATGGTGTTAGTAAAAATTGCAGTTGTTGTTTTATTTATTATCGTAGGTGCATTCTATGTGAAGCCAGATAATTGGACGCCGTTTTTACCATTTGGAGTGCAAGGTGTAATTACGGGAGCTTCTACCGTTTTCTTTGCTTATATTGGTTTTGACGCCGTATCTAGCGCAGCGGAAGAAGTAAAAAATCCGCAAAAAAATATGCCAATCGGGATTATCGCTTCCTTGGCAGTGTGTACGTTGCTTTATATTTTATTATCAGCAGTTCTAACCGGCGTTGTTCCGTACACTGATTTAGTTGGAGTTAGTGCACCAGTTGCTTTTGCGCTTCAAGCGATTAATCAAAACTGGATTGCAGGCTTGCTTTCAGTTGGAGCAATTGTTGGAATGACAACAGTAGTGCTTGTTATGTCTTACGGCGGAACTAGATTATTGTTTGCAATGGGACGTGACGGACTACTACCAAAATCTTTTTCAAAAATCAGCAAGAACGATACGCCAGTTAGAAATACGATGATTTTTGCGACAGTAATGGGCTTGATTGCCTCAACAGTACCAATGGAAGATTTGGCACAATTAATTAATATCGGCACGTTATTTGCTTTTGCGATGGTTTCAGTCGGAATTTTCTTCTTACGTCGCAACCCTGAGCTTAATCAAAAAGGCTTTAAGACACCGTTTTATCCAGTGGTACCAGCACTTTCGTTTTTACTTTGTGTATACTTAATGCTTAATTTATCTAAAACAACTTGGATTGCGTTTGGTGTTTGGTTTGTACTTGGAATTATTGTTTATACATTCTATGGAAGAAAACATTCTGCTTTACGTTTAAAATAAGGCAACAAAAAAAGTGGGCTTGTAATTTCAAGCCCACTTTTTTTATTTAATCAGCCTTTTAAGCCAGATTTGTTAACGATGATGTCATCAATTAAACCGTAATCTTTTGCTTCTTGAGCAGTCATGAAATTATCACGATCGGTATCGCGAGCGATTACTTCATAAGGTTGCCCAGTTTTTTCAGCCATAATCGTATTCATACGTTCTTTGATTTTTAGAATATGACGAGCAGCAATTTCAATTTCAGTTGCTTGACCTTGAGCTCCGCCTAGTGGTTGGTGAATCATGATTTCTGCATTTGGTAAAGCGAAACGTTTACCATTTGCACCGGCTGTTAGTAAGAATGAGCCCATTGAAGCAGCCATCCCCATACCGATAGTTTGCACGTCAGCTTTAACGAAATTCATTGTGTCGTAAATTGCCATCCCAGCTGAAATACTACCTCCTGGAGAGTTGATATATAAGAAAATATCTTTTTCAGGATCTTGTGCATCTAAGAATAATAATTGGGAAACAATTGAGTTAGCAACATTATCATCAATTGCAGAGCCTAACATAATAATTCTGTCTTTTAATAAACGAGAATAAATGTCGTATGCGCGTTCACCGCGGCTAGTTTGTTCAATTACTGTTGGAATTAAGTTCATATCAAGATTCCTCCTGTTAAATTGTATATTTTAATTTAGCTTTGTTTATATCATACACGAATGGTCAAATTAGGTCAAATGATAAAGTTTGGAGCAAACTATTTTTAAAAAAATTAACAAAAAGGTATAATGAACTATACTGAAAGGAAGGTGCACCATGAATAAATTTTCAAAAATTGGAATGTTTTTTGTTGTTGCAATATTATCTGTCGTGCTTTTCGAAACAAATGCCTCTGCTCACGGATACATATCTAAACCAGCGAGTCGGGTATATTTAGCTAATCAAGGGATTAATACGGGAGTTGGGGCAGCACAGTACGAGCCACAAAGCGTAGAAGCACCAAAAGGTTTTCCAGCAAGTGGCCCTGTTGATGGCAAAATTGCAGGCGGAGGAAAATACTCACTGTTAGATGCTCAAACACAAGATCGATGGGCAAAAGTAGATGTAGAATCAGGCCCATTAACTGTAGAATGGACTTTAACAGCGCCACATAGAACAAGTAGTTGGGATTATTTTATTACCAAAAAAGGTTGGGATCCAAATAAACCTTTAACACGAGCAGACTTTGAACCGTTAGCCACAATTACAGCTGATGGTAGCGTACCAGATAGATTATCAAAACAAGAAATAACTATTCCAAATGATCGTTCTGGTTATTATGTTATCTTAGGTGTCTGGTCTATTGCGGATACTGGAAATGCATTTTACCAAGTTATCGACGCAAATATCATTAATTCTGATATTGAACCAGTTTTAGACAATGAAGCACCTACTGAACCGACTAATTTAACAGGAACAACCACTGCTAAAAAAGTAAGTTTAACATGGACTGCTTCTAAGGATAACGTAGGAATTAAAGGATATGAAATTTTACGTGATGGAAAAGTAATCGGGGAAAGTCAAGTTGTCGCATACGAAGATACAACTGTAAAAGACAATACAACCTATACATATACAGTGCGCGCAAAAGATTTTTCTGGTAATACATCTTCACTTAGTAACAGCGCTAAATTAACAACGAAAGAAGCACCAGCCGTTGATAAAGAAGCTCCAACAGCACCAAAAGGTTTAATGTCACATGCACAAACAGACACTACTATTGCACTTTGTTGGCAAGCCTCAACGGACAATGTTGAAGTGAAAAATTATGAACTATATCGAAATAATACGAAAATCGCAACAACGACTTCCACGATGTTTGAAGATACAAAGCTAGCAAGTGACACAAGTTATAGCTACAAAGTATATGCAGTTGATACATCAGGTAATCGTTCACTAGTAAGTAACGAAATCACAGCCAAAACTAAACCACTAGACCCAATGAATACTTGGAAAGCTGATCGAATTTATAATGCAGGCGATCAAATTTATTATAATGGGATAGCTTACACAGCGAAATGGTGGACTAAAGGTAACGCACCAGATACGAGCGATGTATGGAAATCAAACAGCACCGAATTGCCAGTTTGGAACACCCAAAAAGCCTATAATGGCGGAGAAAAAGTTTCATACAATGGTAAAATCTACCAAGCAAAATGGTGGGTACGAGGTGAAAAACCAGATAGTTCATCTATTTGGATAGCGGTAAATTAACTATTGAAGCCAGCGAATCTTAGGATGCGCTGGCTTCTTCATTCAAAATAAAGCTTGTAAAAACATACGAATTTCGCTATAATTATTATTCGTACGGTAAACATTTTCTTTGTACATAAAGCCCTCGTGGTGCAACGGATAGCACGTAAGATTCCGGTTCTTAAAATGGGGGTTCGATTCCCTCCGAGGGCATAAGTTAAAGCGCTATAAACTTTGGTAATACAATGTTTATAGCGCTTTTTGTTTTGTGAAGTTCAAATAAATTACAAAAAATTTTAAATTTCATTAATCTTATTCATCAATTAGAGGCGAGTAGGTTTCTGTAGTATTATGCCCCCTAATCTGAATGATATTACTAGGTACAAAAAGCATTTATGAGATTATCGTTTCACGTAGATTTATTAAGAGTCAGTAATTTTTAGAATTGTTGAATAATTATACTAATTTATTCACTTAGGTATTAAAAAAATGTGAGAAATAATTAAATAAATAAAGAGATTTTATATAAAATTCAGTGTATATTATGAGCGAATATGTATTTTTTGTGTCAGATGGAAATTAAAATGCATAAATAGTGAATAGTAACTCGTATTGTGTAAAGATTTATGACTAAAAATACAATGTTACACGAATTGTGTAATAATAAATCTAAATAACTCTCATTTTTGGTCGTTCATGACAAGAATCGGACATTTCATTACATTTTTGGTTATACATTATGTTGATGTGTTAGAATTTTTTTCGTAACATAATCTATTACATAAAGGGAGAGGGAAAATGAAAAAACATCTTGTTGTTGCTTTATCTGCTTGCTTAGTTTTTGGTAATTTTGCGCCAGTAGTTTCATCTGCAAATGAGAGTGAGAAACCAATAATTTCCGAAGAAACTACTCCTGAAACAAATTTGGGTGTAGATTTAACTCCAGCTCCAAAAATGATGTTATTTGCTAATCAAACGGAGTCTGGTGGGTCTAAGTTTAAATATGTGTCTAGTGTAGTAGTGAACTTGAACTCTCTTGGAGTAAATAAGATGTATCAAGCAATTTATGTCGGTGGATTCGCTAAAATACCTCTGGGAAATGCAGTTGCGAAAGCAGTAGCTGGTGTGCTTGCACCTACACCATTCAAGCAATATAAGTACATGAAACAAACGATTTACAAAAGATCAGATAGTAAGTATCATTACTATAAAGTTATTGATGAATTTTCAAATAGTAAAACTACTTGGAAGGGTCCAGTTCAATCAACGATACAAAAAGTGAGGAGATAAAATGAATTACAAAAGATTAATTGGATATACAATATTTTACATAGTACTGCTAAGTTCGGTATTGTTATTCATGAAGACATTTAGTTTTTTTGTAGTAATTGTAGGAACTATCTGTTATATTTCAGCAATCTATCCATTAGCTAAAAAGAAAAAAGAGGAAATAAAAAAGTAATCGTATATTATTGATTGTAGTACATTATTATATAAGCTTTAACTCTTGATTTCATTATATTTAAAAAAGGCGACATTGTCCTCCGAGGGCATAAAAAAACATCTCACAATTGGCGAAAGCTCATTTGTAAGATGTTTTTATTTTTTATTTAAAAATCGTATTTTTTACTTTCCAATCTTCTAACTTAATAAAAACCCAGAAACCATAAATTCCGATAGTAATAATAGTTAGAAGTAACCATTTAATCCAATGTCCAAAAAGTCCAAAGGCTGATCCTTGGAATTTCAAACGTTTGCCTTCGATAACAGTATGATTAATTTTCCAACCATAAACCATGCATAAAGCCCATGGATAGCAAATCCCAATGGTACAAATCGTCACCAAAGTGCCAAGTATTGTCCAACCAATATATTGCAGTAAACCTCCATCGAAAAATGATGTTCTCCCGTTTCGTGTTTCAATGATGTGCTGTTCTTCCATTCTCTTACCAACTTCCTTTTTAATATTTATATAATCGCAATAACGTTTATACTAACTTTTTAAATGCCAAGATTGATATTACCATGTTTAGTAGAAGAGATAAATACCTTATTTAACTTTCTGCTAAAATTAGTCTACTTCAACCCAGCATTTTCTGGTAAAATATAAATCAGCAAGGGAGGCGCTTATTTTGGCTGCTAGTTTGAAAGAACGGTTAGAAAAAGAAGTAAGAACATATAGTGAAGATAATCATTTGAACGTTCAAACAATTGATTTTTTATATGCAGGACCTCATATGCGAGGACGCCACTCGCTTATTTTAGCCTTTACGGAAGCTGGGATTTTTACATTTGTTTTCAAATTAAGTGACGCAGAAATGCACTTTTTAGATGCAAAAACGATTCAACAAATTGCGCTAGTTAAAAAGAAATTGGTGTACCGTTTATTTATCCGTGCGGTAACAGAGGACGGCGAACTAGAAGAAGGAAAATATCTTGTAAGTAAACGAGTTCTAGGACGGAAATGGCACAAAGAAACTTTACAAAAATTAATTGATAAAAACATACAACTACTTACTACAAACAAATGAGAAAGGTGGGGTAATGATGGAAAAGAAACGAACTCGGGCAGAAGAACTAGGAATAACAAGAAGAAAAATTCTCGACACAGCGCGGGATTTATTCATGGAAAAAGGTTACCGGGCAGTGTCAACAAGAGAAATTGCTAAAATCGCCAAAATTACCCAACCAGCACTTTATCATCATTTTGAAGATAAAGAATCACTTTATATTGAAGTAGTTCGTGAACTGACGCAGAATATTCAGGTGGAAATGCATCCGATTTTACAATTGAATAAGCCGAAAGAAGAACAGTTACATGATATGTTGATTATGTTAATTGAAGAACATCCGACTAATATTTTACTAATGATTCACGATATTCTTAATGAAATGAAGCCGGAAAATCAGTTTTTACTATATAAGTTATGGCAACAAACATATTTAATGCCGTTTCAACAATTTTTTGAGCGCTTAGAAAATGCAGGAGAGTTGCGCGCAGGTGTCAGTGCTGAAACGGCCGCACGATACTGCTTGTCAACTATTAGCCCACTGTTTTCTGGTAAAGGTAGTTTCGCGCAAAAACAAACGACTACAGAACAAATCGATGAATTAATCAATTTAATGATGTTTGGTATTTGTAAAAAAGAGGTATAATTTAGCGTGCTTCTTTTTTTGGTGTTTCACTTATCATTTGATAAACGAAAAAATAAGCAAACTAAAGGGGGATTTATAATGAAAGATGGATTTTTAAGTAAAATAGCCAGTTTTGTAGGTGGCAAGAAAGGTCGATTTATAACACTAGGTATATGGATTATCGCTATTATAATTTTACAGTTTTTCTTTCCAAAAGCTGCTGATTACAAAGACGATGCAGCGAAAGATTTACCTAGTTCAGAGCCTTCAGTAGTTGCTCAAAAACTAATTGATGATAAATTTGCTGGGACAGACGGGACGCCCGCACTTATTACTTGGTATCGTTCAACTGGCTTAACAACAGCAGATTTAGCTAATATTCAAAAATACAGCAAAGAATTAACTAAAAACCCAGTTGACTTCCAAAAAATGGCAGTTCCATATGATAAAATGCCACCAGTTGCGTTAAAACAACAAGTTTCTAAAGATGGGACCACTTTTATTCAAACCGTTATTATGAAAGATAGTGCGACGTCAGATCAACTAGCTGAGAGCTTTAAACAACTCGAAACAACTGCTAAAGAAACGATTGGCGAAGATCCTTTTGCGAAGAAAGTGTCAGCTGATGACACACTAGTTGCTTGGACAACTGGGCCAGCTGGTATCAGTGTGGATGCGAGTGGATTATTTAAAGACGCAGATGTTTCCCTGTTAATTGGGACGGTTCTGCTTGTTCTAGTCTTTTTATTAGTTATTTATCGTTCGCCAATTTTGGCATTAATTCCTTTGATTGCAGTAGGGTTTGCTTATTTAGTAATTACGCCGATTCTTGGATTACTCGCAAAAGAAGGGATTATCACATACGGTTCACAAGGGCTCTCGATAATGACCGTATTACTATTTGGTGCCGGAACAGATTACTGTTTATTCTTGATTGCTAGATTCCGAAGCCATTTACACACTGAAAAAAATCGTTTCCAAGCATTTAAAGAAGCTTTTAGTGGGACAGCGGGGGCAATTGCGCTTAGTGGCTTGACTGTTATGGCGGCGTTACTTCTACTTTTAGCTGCCGAATACGGTTCGTTCCATAACTTTGCCGTACCTTTTAGTTTGGCGATTTTCATTATGATGATTTCTTCGTTAACACTTGTACCAGCGCTACTTGGCTTATTTGGTCGTGTTTCATTCTGGCCATTTATCCCAAGAACAATAGAAATGGAAGAAGCCCGTGCAAAGAAAAAAGGGAAAACACCGAAACACCACAAAGAAAACCGTTTTTGGCATAAAATTGGTGAAATGTCTGCAAAACATCCTGTGCGTATTTTGATTATTACTTTAATCATTCTAATTGGCTGTGGAATTTTCACGACTCAAGTCAAATATACGTATGATACACTTTCGACATTCCCAGAAGACATGCCATCTCGAGAAGGTTTCACACTAATTAGTGATCATTTTGGTGCGGGTATGCTCGCACCAATGGAAGTGGTTGTTAATTCCAAAGAATCAATGAAAAGTTCGCTTGAAAATGTGGATGGAGTAGCTTCGGTTACTGGGCCAGAACGAAGCAAGGGGTACCAAAAATACACACTTATTTTGAAAGACAATCCTTACAGCAATGAAGCAATGGATGTCGTACCAAAAGTTCGCGCCGCTGCTGATAAAGGCAATGATGTTTATATAGCCGGCCAAACAGCAACACAATATGATGACCGGGCAGTGACACAGCATGATGAAAAAGTGATTATCCCACTCGTGATTACCTTAATTGCCATTTTACTACTTTGTTATTTACGTTCGATTACAGCAATGCTTTACTTAGTGGCAACAGTTCTACTTTCATTCGTTGGAGCACTTGGACTTGGTTGGGTCATTATCCATTATGCAATGGGAGTAGAGGCTATTTCTGGCTTGATTCCACTATATGCCTTTGTCTTTATTGTGGCACTCGGGGAAGATTACAATATCTTTATGATTTCTAGTATTTGGAAAAACAGTAAGACAATGCCACTTCGAAAAGCCATTACAGAAGGTGTTGGTCAAACTGGTGGGGTCATCACTTCCGCAGGTTTAATTTTAGCGGGAACGTTTTGTGTTTTAACCACGCTGCCAATCCAGCTATTAGTACAATTCGGTTTAATTACTGCGATTGGTGTATTACTAGACACATTTATCGTTCGTCCATTCCTTGTTCCATCAATTACCGTACTCCTTGGAAAATGGGCATTTTGGCCAGGTAAACAACATAAAATGACAAAATAATAATGTCCTAAATAAACTTCTTGTCTATTCCTCTGAAAGGTATATAATAGATGTATCTAAAAGGAGGAACGACAGAAAATGAGAGTAATTGATACCCACTGTGATGCGCTTTATAAGTTACAGGCTGGAAAAGGAAAATACACTTTCCAAGATGCAGAAGAACTTGATGTGAATTTTGAACGGCTTATAGAAGCTAAAATGTTATTACAAGGATTCGCCATTTTTCTTGACGAAGAGGTTCCTGTTGAACATAAATGGAAGAAAGCAGTTGAGCAAGTTAATATTTTTAAACAACACGTTCTTCATAAAGGCGGAATGATTCAGCATGTGAAGAAATGGTGCGAATTAGAAAATCTGCCGGAAGATAAAATCGGTGCAATGTTAACATTAGAAGGCATTGAACCAATCGGACGTGACATAGATAAACTAACACAATTGCTTGATGGTGGTGTATTATCTGTCGGTTTAACTTGGAATAATGCTAACTTGGCAGCGGATGGTATTATGGAAGAACGCGGCGCAGGATTGACTCATTTTGGCAAAGAAATCATCCAGCTTTTAAATAAAAGAAAAGTATTCACAGATGTTTCGCATTTGAGTGTGAAAGCTTTTTGGGAAACTTTAGATGAAGCTGAGTTTGTTATTGCCAGCCATTCAAGCGCTAAAGCAATCTGCTCTCATCCAAGAAACTTAGATGATGATCAAATTAAAGCGATGATAGAGCATGATGCAATGATTGATGTTATTTTCCACCCGCTATTTACTACGAACTCCGGTGTGGCTGATATGGAAGATGTTATTCGCCATATTGATCATATTTGTGAACTTGGTGGATTGAAAAATATTGGTTTTGGCTCGGATTTTGATGGTATCCCAGATCATGTCAAAGGACTGGAACATGTCGGTAAGTACCAAAGCTTCCTCCAAACATTAGAGAAACACTATACGAAAGAAGAAGTAGAAGGATTTGCATCTCGCAATTTCTTAAACCATTTACCAAAATAAAAAAAGTCCAAGCACTCTAACTCGTGCTTGGACTTTTTTCAAATATAATGTGCTGTATTTTGAAAAATGGCATGTTATAATGAAGACTAGAAATGGAATATAATCCAGTTTGGTAGTAGTATCAGACTGATTTTTAATGGAGGTTTTAATGTGCGTTTAGAATCTAATTTCGTCCAAAAGCAACAACAAAAACAATCGCTGAAATTAAATATGACGCAACAATTGTCACAGTCTATTGCTATGCTTCAATTTGCGACAGCTGATTTAGTGGCATTTTTAGAAGATAAAGCACTCGAGAACCCATTAATAGAAGTGATTCCAGGCTCGGATTTTGCAACAGATTTTTCCTATAGTAGCCGTAAAAGCTCTGGAAGCTCTGATGATACAGATTGGTTAGAACAAATAGCCGATAATAAGCTGACGTTGGCCGATGCGCTAAAAGAACAGTTGCATTTAATGGATGTAACGCAAACCCAAAAAATTATTGTTTTATATTTAATAGAAAGTTTAAATGACAATGGTTATTTACAAATAGATTTAAAAGACGTCAGTGCAGCACTTCTGATGGACGATTCCAGTGTTTTAGAAGGACTTGAAATTTTACAAGGGATGGAACCTGCTGGCGTGGGAGCGAGGGATGCGAGAGAATGTATTTTACTACAAATCGAACGTTCGCCTGATGCTCCATATATTGCTTACGATGTCATCCAAAAATTCTTCACGGAATTCGCGGAGAAAAAATGGAAGAAAATCGCCTCAGAAATGGATGTAAGCTTGCAAGATATTCAAGAAGTTTCCGATTACATCCAAACATTAAATCCTAAACCTGGCTCTGAGTTTGAGTCAGAACGTGTCCAGTATGTAGTACCAGACTTAATTTTACTCCAACATGGAAATGAATTCACAGTATCTTTGGCAAAACAATTTCTACCACAAGTCAGGTTCCAAGAGGCTTATTATGAAACAATGCGAGCAACAGAAGAAAAAGACGTGGCCCAATTTCTCCGTGAAAAAGCGGGTGAATTTGATTGGATAAAAAAAGGAATTGAACAACGGGAAAATACATTACAAAGAGTTGGTGAGGCAATCGTAAGTCACCAAAAAGCCTATTTTCTCGACAATTCAGCCCATTTACAACCCCTAACTTTAAAAGAAGTGGCAGAAGAACTTGGGGTGCATGAGTCTACTGTAAGTCGTGCGGTAAATGGCAAATATATGGAAACAAATACCGGCGTGTACGAACTAAAACGCTTTTTTGCATCTGGTTTACAGAAAAAATCTTCGGAAAACGAAAATGTTGGCGACATCTCCAGTACAACGATTAAAAAACTAGTACAAGAATTCGTAGCAGCAGAAGACAAACTAAAACCACTTTCAGATCAAAAAATAGTTGATATGCTCGCAGAAAAAGAAATTCAAGTTTCAAGAAGAGCTATCGCTAAATATCGCTTGGAGTTAAATATTCCATCATCTTCCAAAAGAAAAAGATTTTAAAAGACATTTTTTGCCTCACAACTAGGCTGTGGGACAAAAAATGTCTTTTTAAAATAAAAAAATCAGCAAGAGCATGTTTCATTTTTAATAGACGTGGAAAACAACTAGTATAGCCTAGTTAGAAGTTTACATTTTAAAACTTAATTGTAAATTTCAGGTGAATATTTCATAAATGTCCCACTTAACACTTGAAGATTTGTGCCAAGACTGTTAGAATAGGGAACGTAGGGTAGTTAAAGAACATTAAAAAAAGATTCACCAGCGTAAGCAGAAAGAGAAGGGGTAAAAATCACATTGAGAGACACTTTGTTAACAAGCTGAAGTAGCTAGTTTAATAGTCTTGAAAGTTGTAAAAACCTCTATCTCTACTTTTTTTAGTTCTAACGGGACGCCAGATGACTAAGTGGGTCGTAAAGCGTCCAAAGATGAGGAGCAATTAAAAATGTCAGACTTAATTAACATTCAGAAAAAGTTATTGCCCGACGTTTTAATGATTATGCAAAAACGCTATCAAATCCTACGCTCGATATATTTTTCTGAACCAGTAGGAAGACGAACACTCGCCGGAATGTTAGGCATGAGTGAACGAGTCCTGCGCGGCGAAGTAGAATTTTTGAAAGCACAAGGTTTAGTAGAAATTGCTTCTTCCGGAATGACCGTTACAAAAGAAGGCTTGGTAGTTTTTCGTGATTTAGAAAATGTCATGAACCAGCTTTCAGGGTTACATTCAATGGAAGAACAATTAGCGAAAAAATTGCAAATCAAAAAATGCTTGGTAGTGCAAGGTGATAGCGATGATACACCATGGGTCCGCGAAGAAATGGGACGTGTGGCGGTAGAACAATTAGACATGGCACTCACCGAAAAAAGAAACATCGTCGCAGTTATGGGCGGCTCTACAATGGCAACTGTTGCCGAAATGATGACAACTGATTTCGCAAAAGGCAGAGAACTACTTTTCGTTCCCGGTCGTGGAGGTATTGGTGAAGACCTTGACAATCAAGCGAATACAATTTGTGATAAGATGGCAACAAAGACAAACACAAAACACCGTGTTCTCTATGTACCAGAACAACTTGGCGAAGAAGCCTATCGTTCTTTACTGAAAGAGCCGGCAATTCAAGAAGGCTTACGATTAGTACAATCCGCAAATGCTATTATTTTAGGCATAGGTGATGCGCTCGCGATGGCGAAACGCAGACATACCGGCGAAGATGTACTTGAAAAAATCATCCGTCGTAAAGCTGTTGGTGAAGCATTTGGTTATTATTTTGATGAACAAGGCGAGGTTGTACATAAGGTTCCTACATTCGGTCTTCAGTTCGAAGACTTAGCGCAAATCCCGCACATTATCGCTGTTGCAGGCGGTACATCAAAAGCCAAAGCAATCAAGTCGTATATGAAAAGCGCTCCAAAAAATACGATTTTAATCACGGATGAAGGAGCAGCAAAATCGCTTTTAAAAGGGAGTAATACCCTTTTGAAATAAAAAAAACACTATTTTCAAGGAGGAAATTGACTTATGACAGTTAAAGTTGGTATTAATGGTTTTGGACGTATCGGACGTCTAGCATTCCGTCGTATTCAAAATGTGGAAGGAATTGAAGTTGTTGCAATCAACGACTTAACAGACGCTAAAATGTTAGCTCACCTGTTAAAATATGATACAACTCAAGGCCGTTTCGACGGTGAAGTAGAAGTACATGATGGTTTCTTCAACGTAAACGGTAAAGAAGTTAAAGTATTAGCTAACCGTAACCCAGAAGAACTTCCATGGGGTGACCTAGGAGTAGACATCGTTCTAGAATGTACTGGTTTCTTCACAGCACAAGACAAAGCTGAATTACACATTAAAGCTGGCGCTAAAAAAGTTGTTATCTCCGCTCCAGCAACTGGCGACATGAAAACAATCGTTTACAATGTAAACCATGAAACATTAGACGGAACTGAAACAGTTATCTCTGGCGCAAGCTGTACTACTAACTGTTTAGCTCCAATGGCTAAAGTTTTAGAAGACAAATTTGGTGTTGTTGAAGGTCTAATGACTACAATTCACGCTTACACTGGTGACCAAAATACATTAGATGCTCCACATCCAAAAGGTGACTTCCGTCGTGCACGTGCTGCTGCCGAAAATATTATCCCTAATACAACTGGTGCTGCTAAAGCTATCGGTGAAGTATTACCAACACTTAAAGGTAAATTAGACGGAGCTGCTCAACGTGTTCCAGTTCCAACTGGTTCCCTTACTGAGTTAGTAACAGTTCTTGACAAAAAAGTTACTGTTGATGAAGTAAATGCAGCTATGGAAGCAGCTTCTGATCCAGAAACATTCGGTTACACTAGTGACCAAGTTGTTTCTTCTGACATCAAAGGTATGACTTTCGGTTCATTATTTGACGAAACTCAAACAAAAGTTCTTACAGTTGGCGATCAACAATTAGTTAAAACTGTAGCTTGGTACGATAACGAAATGAGCTACACTGCTCAATTAGTTCGTACTTTAGAATACTTTGCAAAAATCGCTAAATAATTAGCAGATTAATTTTACTGAAGTGCTAGTCACATCAGCAATAACAAGAATAAGCGGAGACACTATTGTTTCCGCTTATTTTCTGAAATAACGGGGGCGGCGACCCCAATCCTTTAAAATTAATGGAGGAACTCTAAATGGCTAAAAAAGTTGTAACTGATTTAGATTTAAAAAACAAAAAAGTTTTAGTTCGTGTTGACTTTAACGTGCCAATGAAAGACGGCAAAATCACTAACGACAACCGTATTGTAGCTGCACTTCCAACAATTGAGTACATCTTAGAACAAAACGGTAAAGCAATTCTATTTTCTCACCTTGGAAAAGTAAAAACAGAAGAAGATAAAGAAGGAAAATCTCTTCGTCCAGTAGCCGCTCGTTTAAGCGAATTACTTGGAAAAGAAGTGAAATTCGTTCCTACTACTCGTGGTCCAGAACTTGAAAAAGCAGTTGATGAGTTAAAAGACGGCGAAGTACTTCTTTTTGAAAATACACGTTTTGAAGATATTGATGGTAAAAAAGAAAGCAAAAATGATCCAGAACTTGGAAAATACTGGGCTAGCCTTGGCGACGTTTTCGTAAATGACGCTTTCGGTACTGCTCACCGTGCGCACGCGTCTAACGTTGGAATCGCTTCTAACTTAGAATCAGCGGCCGGATTTTTGATGGAAAAAGAAATTAAATTCATCGGCGGTGTAGTTGATAATCCAGCACGCCCACTAGTAGCAATCCTAGGTGGCGCAAAAGTTTCTGACAAAATCGGTGTTATCGAAAACTTACTTACAAAAGCAGACAAAGTACTTGTCGGCGGCGGAATGACTTTCACTTTCATGGCAGCTCAAGGTCAAGAAATTGGTAAATCTCTTTTAGAAGCAGATAAAGTTGAACTTGCTAAAGGCTTACTTGAAAAAGCTGGCGATAAATTAGTATTACCAGTTGATGCAGTTGTATCTAAAGAATTCAGTAACGATGCTCCTTTCCATACAGTGAGTGCAGATAGCATTCCAGCTGATGAAATGGGACTAGATATTGGTCAAGCTACAATTGACTTATTCACAAAAGAACTTCAAGGCGCTAAAACAGTTGTATGGAATGGTCCAATGGGCGTATTCGAACTTAGCAACTTCGCTAAAGGTACAATTGGCGTTTGTGAAGCTATTGCAAACTTAACTGATGCAACAACAATCATCGGTGGTGGGGATTCTGCAGCAGCAGCTATGGACTTAGGTTTTGCTGACAAATTCACACATATTTCCACTGGTGGCGGCGCATCTTTAGAGTATCTTGAAGGTAAAGAGCTTCCTGGAGTTGCTTCTATTAGCGACAAATAAGCTGAACCAAAAATAATTTTTAATATCGAGAGGATGTTTATCCAAATGCGTAAACCAATTATTGCTGGTAACTGGAAAATGAATAAAACTGCTGCAAAAGCAGGACAATTTGCAGAAGACGTAAAAAATAACGTGCCATCAAGCGATGCTGTTGAATCAGTAGTTGCTGCACCGGCTCTATTTTTACAAGAATTAGTTCGCCTTACTGAAGGAACTAATCTTCGCGTAGCTGCACAAAACTGTTATTTTGAAGACGAAGGTGCTTTCACTGGCGAAATTAGCCCGTTTGCACTTGCTGATTTAGGTGTTTCTTATGTTATTATCGGACACTCTGAACGTCGTGAGTATTTCCACGAAACAGACGAAGATATTAACAAAAAAGCACACGCAATCTTCAAACACGGCATGACACCAATCATTTGCTGTGGTGAAACATTAGACCAACGTGAAGCTGGTCAAACAGATACTTGGGTACGTGGTCAAATCCGTGCAGCTCTTGCTGGATTAACTGAAGAACAAGTAATCAAATCCGTTATTGCTTATGAACCAATTTGGGCAATCGGTACTGGGAAATCTTCCACAAGTGCTGATGCTAATGAAACTTGTGCAGTTATTCGTGCAGAAGTTGCTGACGCTGTATCTCAAAAAGCAGCAGACGCAGTTCGTATTCAATACGGCGGTAGCGTAAAACCTGAAAACATTGCTGATTATCTTGCAGAGTCCGACATTGACGGCGCTCTTGTAGGTGGAGCAAGCTTAGAACCAGCATCGTTCTTAGCATTATTGGAGGCAGTAAAATAAAATGAGTAAATCACCTGTAGCAATTATTATCCTCGATGGTTTTGGTAAACGTGCAGAAACAGTAGGTAATGCTGTAGCTCAAGCAAACAAACCAAATTTCGACCGTTATTGGGCTAATTTTCCTCACGGGGAACTTAAAGCTGCCGGCCTTGATGTTGGTCTTCCAGAAGGTCAAATGGGTAACTCTGAAGTTGGCCATACAAACATCGGAGCTGGACGTATTGTCTACCAAAGCTTAACTCGTATTGATAAAGCTATTGAAGAAGGCGAATTCCAAGAGAACAAAGCCCTAAACAATGCTTTCACTCATACAAAAGAAAACAACTCGGACCTACATCTTTTCGGTTTACTATCAGACGGCGGCGTGCATAGTCACATTAATCACCTCGTTGCACTTTTAGAAACTGCAAAAGATAAAGGCGTGAAAAACGTTTATATCCATGCATTCCTTGATGGACGTGACGTGGCTCCACAATCTTCACTAGAATATTTAGAAACACTAGAAAAAGCTATTAGTGACTTAAACTATGGTGCAATTGCTACTGTTTCTGGACGTTTCTACGCGATGGATCGTGATAAACGCTGGGAACGTGTTGAAAAAGCATATAAAGCAATCGTAAGCGCTGAAGGTGAAAAATTTGAAGATCCAATCGAACTTGTCAAAGCTTCTTATGCTAACGACAAAAATGATGAATTCGTTGTTCCTGCTATCATTACTAAAGATGGCAAACCTGTTGCAACAGTTAAAGACAACGATGCAGTTATTTTCTTCAATTTCCGTCCTGACCGTGCGATCCAGCTTTCTAATGCATTTACTGATAAAGAATGGGATCATTTCGACCGCGGGGCTAACCACCCTAAAAACATCAAGTTCGTTACAATGACTCTTTACAACCCAAGCGTTGATGCTGAAGTTGCTTTTGAGCCAATTGAAATGAAAAATGTTATCGGCGAAGTACTTTCTAATGAAGGTTTGTCGCAACTGCGTATCGCTGAAACAGAAAAATATCCACACGTAACATTCTTTATGAATGGTGGACGAAATGAAGAATTCCCTGGTGAAAACCGGATTCTAATCAATTCGCCAAAAGTAGAAACATACGATTTAAAACCTGAAATGAGTGCATATGAAGTAACAGATGCGCTTGTTGAAGACATTAAAAACGACAAACACGATGCGATCATCTTAAACTTCGCTAATCCAGATATGGTTGGACATTCAGGTATGCTTGAGCCAACTATTAAGGCAATCGAAGCAGTAGATGAAAATCTTGGTCGTGTAGTAGACCTTATTTTAGAAAAAGGTGGCTCAGCTATTATCTTTGCTGACCATGGTAACTCTGAAACAATGTCTACTCCAGAAGGAAAACCGCACACTGCGCACACTACCGTTCCAGTTCCAGTAATTGTAACGAAAAAAGGTGTAACGCTTCGTGAAGGTGGTCGTCTGGCTGACGTTGCGCCAACAATGCTTGATTTACTTGGCGTTAAAAAACCTGCCGAAATGACAGGCGAAAGTTTAATTCAAAAATAATTTTAGTTATTACTTTAGTTTTTTTGCAAACAGAGCTACAATAAAAACGAATTTAAAAACGGATGGGTCTTTGATTTGAAGTGAATATCTTGTTCATTTCGTTCAATTAATCCCAACAAAGGAGAGAATTATAAATGTCTATTATTACTGAAGTTTATGCTCGCGAAGTCTTAGATTCCCGCGGTAACCCAACTGTTGAGGTTGAAGTTTATACTGAAGCTGGCGCGTTTGGTCGCGCATTAGTTCCAAGTGGTGCTTCAACTGGTGAATACGAAGCTGTAGAATTACGCGACGGCGACAAAGCTCGTTACCTTGGAAAAGGTGTTTTAAAAGCTGTTGAAAACGTAAACGACATTATTGCTGACAAAATTATCGGTTTTGACGTAACTGACCAAATCGGAATTGACAAAGCAATGATCGAACTTGATGGTACACCTAACAAAGGTAAATTAGGTGCTAACGCTATTCTTGGTGTTTCTTTAGCTGCTGCTCGTGCTGCTGCTGACGAACTAGGCGTACATTTATATGAATATCTTGGCGGAGTGAACGGTAAAGTTCTTCCAGTTCCAATGATGAACATCCTTAACGGCGGAGAACATGCTGATAACAATGTCGACGTTCAAGAATTTATGGTAATGCCTGTTGGAGCTCCAAACTTTAAAGAAGCTCTACGTATGGGTGCTGAAATCCTACATGCACTTAAAGCTGTTCTTAAAGGTAAAGGCTTAAACACTGGTGTTGGTGATGAAGGTGGATTCGCTCCTAACCTTAAATCCAACGAAGAAGCTCTTGAAACAATCATGCAAGCAATTAAAGATGCTGGTTACAAACCTGGCGAAGAAGTTAAACTTGCGATGGATGCTGCATCAAGTGAGTTCTATAACCGCGAAACTGGTAAATATGAACTTAAAGGTGAAGGCGTAACTCGTACTTCTGAAGAAATGGTAACTTGGTATGAAGAAATGATTACTAAATACCCAATCATCTCTATTGAAGATGGCCTAGACGAAAACGACTGGGACGGATTCAAATTACTTACAGAACGTATTGGTGACCGCGTTCAATTAGTAGGTGACGATCTATTTGTAACTAACACAACTAAACTTAAAGAAGGTATCGAAAAAGGTATCGCTAACTCCATCCTAATCAAAGTTAACCAAATCGGTACTTTGACTGAAACATTGGATGCAATTGAAATGGCTAAACGCGCTGGCTACACTGCAGTTATCTCTCACCGTTCTGGTGAAACAGAAGATTCCACAATCGCTGACATTGCAGTAGCTACAAACGCTGGTCAAATCAAAACTGGTGCGCCTACTCGTACTGACCGTGTTGCAAAATATAACCAATTACTCCGCATCGAAGACAATTTGGCTGATCTTGCTGAATATCATGGTAACGACACTTTCTACAACTTAAAAAAATAAGTTGATTGAATAAAACGCTAAACTCCGCGAAAAGTAACATTTTCGCGGAGTTTTTTCTGTTTTAAAAATAGATAGAGGGGTAATGATTTGGAAGAGGAGGTAATGCTGATGAAAGTAAAAAATAGTCAGGCCTCAAAAGTGCTCGAAACTCCAAAAATCAAAGACGCTGTGGTGCATGAAAAAAGCCACCCCTTAGCCGAAAAGCGCTCTGTACCAAAGAAAATTATTGATGCAGACGTACCGCAACAACAATACCATCGTAGACTTATGAAATAAATAGTGCGCCTGATTCTAGCTTGATTAGAATCAGGCGTATTTTAATATATTAGAAGCATTTTTATATGAAATCAAGTATAATCAGGTGTAAAATAAGAGTATTAGAAGTCTCGAGCAAGGAGAAATGCTTTATGATAACAAAAATCAATGGAATTAACTTGTTTTATCAAATATACGGGACTGGCGAACCGATTCTTCTTATCCACGGGAATGGTCAAAGTCACCGTTCCTTAAAACGAATTATTGATGACTTAGCACTTGATCATCAAGTAATCGCTGTAGATAGTCGCGCACACGGTAGAAGTGACGCAGGAAATATGCCGCTTGATTTTGAAATAATGGCTCTCGATATGCTTTCATTACTCGATTTTTTGAAAATTGATAAATATAAAGTCGTTGGTTATAGCGACGGTGGTATTGTTGCTCTTGTCATGGGTAAAATGCAACCAAAACGTCAAATCGCCTCTGTCGTTATTGGCACAAATTATCATGTAAACCAAATCCGCTTTTTACCAGATTTGTTTTGCCGCGTTGCTTATGGAGCTACAGTTCTCTTAGCTCCGTTCAGTCGTTTTTTTGAACGTATGAAACAACAACTTGCTTTAACGATCTATCATCCACACATGTCAGAAGCAGATTTAAAGAAAATAAGCGCACCACTTTTGGCTGTTGTTGGTGAATACGATTTGATTTCTTCTAAAGATACGAAGAAAATGGTACATTCTGTTCAACACGGCGAAATGGTTATTGTTAGAAATGGGCTTCATTATTTACCTAGGCAAAAACCAAAACAATTGTTACGATTAATTCATACTTTCTTTTCCAATTTAAGCGCGGAAATTCACAAATAGAAACACCTTAAAACCCTTTAATACCAACGTGTTTGAGGGGTGTGAAAAAAGTATTTGACAAGTTCCTTGGATAGCGTTAATATTGGTCTATTGGTCAGAACTCAAAAGGTAGCTTATTTAGTTCAGATGGGCTACAATAGAGTGGATTATAAAAGTGATGATATTAGGAGGATTGCGTAAAAATGAGTGCGGATCGTAGCTTTACGTTAAAAGCGGGAAATCGTGCTGTTTTGCTCTTGCATGGCTTTGCAGGGACTACAGAAGACGTAAGAGAACTTGGAGAAACTCTAGCAGAAAATGGATACACAGTACATGCACCAAACTTCAGAGGTCACGGGGATGAACCCGCTATTTTCTTGAAAACAACACCGGAAATGTGGTATGAAGATGCGGTGGCTGGATATCGTCAACTTGAAAAAGACGGATATAATGAAATTGCAATTGTCGGTGTGGCAATGGGCGGTGTTTTTGCGCTTAAAATGGCAGAATCGTTTTCACCAAAAGCGATTGTTCCTTTATGCGCCAATGTAAACCGTAAAATGCGCTATATCCCAATCGAAAACTATTTAACTAAACAATTAAAGAAACAAGGTATAGTAGAACAAGAAGCAGATGATATGTTAAAAAACTACCTTCCTGAAATAGACGTAATGACGGAAGCACGTGCTACTTTCTACAAAAATGTTGCGCGTGATATTGAAAAGATTCATGTGCCAACGATGATTGGTCAAGGCTGCCAAGACGAAGAAATCGACGCAGATAACGCCAATTATATCTTCAAACACATTCATACAAATGATAAACAACTGTGCTTCTACGCAGGTTCAGGTCACGATATTGTGAACGACTGTGAAAAAGATATTTTAGAAGAAGACTTGATTTACTTCTTAGACGATCTAGTTTGGCTTGAGGAAAAAGTTGTTTAACTATTGTATAGAAACAAACCTTTACGTATAATACCAAATATGGTAAAATTAACCTTAGTCAAATTGGGCGGTTTTAGGAGGAAAGAACAATGAGTACAGTTTTAACGGTCTTACTCATCATCGTATCAGTACTGTTAATTACAGTTATCATACTTCAACCAGGTAAAAGTGCTGGCTTATCCGGCGCCATCTCTGGTGGAGCTGAGCAATTATTCGGTAAGCAAAAAGCAAGAGGACTAGAACTTATTCTACATCGTACAACCATCGTTCTATCCATTGTTTTCTTCGCAATACTAATTGCACTGGCATATTTTGTACAGTAACGAGATGTTAACCACCTGAATGAAAATTTAGGTGGTTTTTTATTATTGTAGTTCTCCAGAAGCGTAGTCCGCTTCCCTAGAACTACAATACAAGGCGTAACGAAGTGGAGCGTTGTTTCCATTAAAAAAGTGGACGAACAACACAAAAAGGGGAGCACAAATTTTTAAGTTCAACAAATCCCCTAGAACTCCAATACAAGGCGTAACAAGGTGGAGTATTGTTTTCCATAAAAAAGTGGACGAACAACACAAAAAGGGGAGCACAAATTTTTAAGTACAACAAATCCCCCTAAAACTCCAACAAAAACAACACCCACCCCAGATCAACCAAAACTCCAAAAAGAACCAAGGAGCGATATTTACTATGAAAATAACACCACCACAACCATTTTTATTCGAAAAAGGCAAAAGAGCAGTGTTACTCTTACACGGTTTCACAGGTAGCTCAGCGGATGTAAGAATATTAGGTAGGTTTTTACAAGAAAACAATTACACTTGCTATGCGCCTCAATACAGAGGCCACGGCGTATCACCAGACCTACTACTAAAAACAGGACCAAACGACTGGTGGGAAGATGTTCTTAAAGCCTATGATCACCTAAAATCACTCGGTTACACGGAAATCGCTGTAGCAGGACTTTCGCTCGGTGGACTTTTTTCACTAAAATTAGGTTTTTCTAGGCCGTTAAAGGGAATTATAGCCATGAGTACTCCAACAAGAATGGACAGCTCATCGCCAATAATTCAAGGCTTTTTAGATTATGTGCGTAATTATAAAAAATTAGAAGGTAAAACGCCTGAACAAATCGATGCAGAAATGGTCGCCTATAAAGACGCGCCAATGAATACTATCGCTAAACTAAAAGATGAAATTAATGGCGTCGTTTCTGAAATAGATATGATTTATGCACCAATCATGGTCGTTCAAGGTGAAAAAGACGATATGGTTGATGTGAGCGGGGCACAGCTGATTTATGATACAGTAGAATCAACAAAGAAAGAGTTACACTGGTTTAAAGAATCTGGTCATGTCATCACATTAGACAAAGAAAGAAAAGACGTAAACCAAGCGATTTTAACATTTTTAGATAGCTTAGATTGGCAAGAATAAACAATTTTTAAAACAGAGAGAGGAGGGACAGAAGTGGAACAAAAACAAATGGAAGAAAAAATTATGAATCTATTAACTTCAGCGCCTGATAAAACATTTGCGCTAGAAGATTTAGAAATAGAAATAGCTTTAAACAATGCGGATGACTTTAAATTAATGGTGAAAGCTTTAGTAAAACTGGAAGATTCCGGAACTATTGTCCGCTCAAGGAAGAATCGGTATGCATTACCAGAAAAAATGGACTTAGTAAAAGGAACATTTCGCGCACATGAACGAGGTTTTGGCTTTGTTCTCCCGGAAGAGAAAGAAATGGACGATATTTTTATCCCGCCAAATGAAGTTAAAGATGCAATGAACGGTGATTTAGTTTTTGCGACGATCACGAAACGTAAAGGCGATAATTTGGCAGAAGGTACGATTAAGAAAATTGTCGAACGGAAGACAACACAAATCGTCGGAACTTATATGGAAGACTTAGCTGGTACTCCAATTGTGATGCCAGATGATAAACGACTTTTCGGTGAAGTGGAAATTGATTTAGAGGATGGCTTAAAACCGGTAGACGGTCATAAAGTTATCGTTGAATTGACGGAATATGCAACTGGGCATGCGCGTGCAAGAGGGGTTGTTAAATCAATCATCGGTCACCGCAATGACCCAGGTGTGGATATTTTATCGATTATTCATAAACACGGTATTTCAATCGGGTTCCCGGAAGAAGTAATGGAGCAAGTAAGTAAAGCACCCGATGTGGTTGATGATTCAGATATTGGTAATCGTCGCGATCTTCGTGACCAAATGATAATTACAATTGACGGGGCAGACGCCAAAGACTTGGATGATGCAGTTACTGTCAAACAATTACCAAATGGCAACTGGAAGCTAGGCGTGCATATTGCAGACGTAACGCATTATGTAACAGAAGGCTCGCCACTTGATAAAGAAGCGCAAGACCGCGGAACAAGTGTTTATTTGGTCGACCGAGTAATTCCAATGTTGCCACATAAACTTTCGAATGGCATTTGCTCACTTAACCCACAAGTAGACCGTTTTACAATGAGTTGTGAAATGGAAATTGACCAAGAGGGCCACGTAGTTAATCATGAAATTTTTGAAAGTATTATTAAAACAACGGAACGAATGACTTATACAGACGTTAATGATATTTTAGTTGAAAAAGACGAAGCATTGCGTGAAAAATATGCGCCAATCGTTCCAATGCTTGAAGCGATGCAACATTTGGCTGAAATCCTTCGCCGTAAACGTGAAAAACGTGGCGCGATTGATTTTGATTTCAAAGAAGCACGTGTAGTCGTTGATGAAGAAGGTCATCCAGAAGCAGTCGTTATGCGCGAACGTTCAGCGGGAGAGCATTTGATTGAAGAATTTATGCTTGCTGCGAATGAAACAGTTGCAGAACATTTTCACTGGATGGATGTACCATTTATTTATCGTATTCATGAAGATCCAAAAGAAGACAAATTAGCACGTTTCTTTGAATTTATTACTAATTTTGGCTTAATTGTCAAAGGAACTGCCAATGATATTCACCCAGCTGCCTTACAACAAGTACTAGAAGAAGTAAAAGGTAAACCGGAAGAGATGGTTGTTTCGACTGTAATGCTACGTTCGATGCAACAAGCGAAGTATGATACAGTGAGCGCGGGACACTTTGGCTTGTCTACTGATTTTTATACACATTTCACGTCGCCAATTCGTCGTTATCCGGATTTAATCGTTCATAGGCTTATTAGAGAATATTTAATAAACGGGGATGTTCGTCCAGAAACTTTAGAAAAACGCGCTGAGGAGCTTCCTGAGATTGCTGAACATAGCTCAAAAATGGAGCGACGTGCAGTAGAAGCTGAACGTGAAACTGACGAACTGAAGAAAACTGAGTTCATGGTCGATAAAGTGGGCGAACGATTCATCGGAATTATTAGCTCTGTAACCAATTTTGGTTTATTTATTGAACTTCCGACCACAATTGAAGGTTTAGTCCATGTGAGCGCAATGAAAGGCGATTACTTCAAATTCCACCAAAATCAATTAGCGATGATTGGCGAAAGAACAGGCCAAATTTATCGTATTGGTGATGAAGTGGAAGTAGAAGTAACTAAAGTCGACGTAGATGCTCGTGAAATCGATTTTGCTCTTCGTAGTGAAGGCAAACCAGGTCCGGTGAGCGATAAACAAAAACGTCAACGTGAAAAACCGATTGATAAAACTAGAAACTTTAAGAGTAACCAAAAAAAAGGTCGTAACAAACGTAGAACTGGTAAATCAGAAGACGTGAAACCAAAATCAGAACGTAAAGAAGACGAATGGTATACAAAACCTAAAAAGAAAAAGAAGAAAAAACCTTTTTATCAAGGTGTAGCAAAAGAAAGCCCGAAGAAGAAAAAACGTCGCTAGAAAGGATGGGGAGTTATGCCAAAAGGTGATGGTAAACTAGTCGCGCAAAATAAAAAAGCGCGCCACGATTACGCAATTGAAGAAACTTTTGAGGCTGGCATTGTCCTGCAAGGTACTGAAATCAAATCCGTCAGAAACGCACGGGTAAACTTAAAAGATTCCTATGCACGTATCGACAAAGGGGAAATTTTCTTACACAATATGCACATTAGTCCATATGAACAAGGGAACCGCTACAATCATGATCCACTAAGAACGCGCAAGTTGCTCTTACATAAGAAGCAAATCAGCCGTTTAATTGGAGAAACGAAAGAGTCCGGTTATTCGATTGTTCCACTAAAAATGTATATTAAAGATGGCTACGCAAAAGTACTCATCGGTGTAGCTCGAGGTAAAAAGAAATACGATAAACGCCAAGACTTAAAACAAAAAGAAGCAAAACGTGATATTGAACGCGCCTTTAAAGAGCGCCAACAATAAAAGCCTGAATCTAGTCATTCAACAACAGTTGAAGAAGCTAGATTTAGGCTTTTTTTATATGTCTATTTTTGTAAATTCATTCAAAGAGAGGTTATGCATCTCATCATGAAGAAAATAATCGATTTCATTTTTAATCCCGCTTAAAATACGTTCTTCTTCAAGCACTTTAGCCACTCTGAGCGCTCGTTGCATAAAGTGTTTACCTTTTTGTTTTTCACCTAGCTTATACAGAACAATTCCTTTTTTCGCAACAGCCATGCAAAATTGTAAGTAATAATGGTTATGCTTAGCGATTTTAATAGATAATTCAATGTAGTGCAAAGCTAGTTCATATTTTTCGTCCAAAATTAAATAAGTAGCACGATTAACATGAAGAGAAATCTCAATCGAAAGTGTTGGATATAAGTAACGATATTTTTTAAGTTGAGAAATAAGACGATTTACAATATGTTGAGCAGTTTCATTTTCAAAAATAAAGAAAATATTTCTTAATATTAATATGTCATTCCAAAATAATTCATCAGCTTCCGAAAGCCTGTCCCAAATGTAGGTTACTTTCTTTCGAGCAAGTTTAAAATTATGTTCTTTTTCAGCTAGTAAAATGCCTTCAAGTGAGGCTTTAATGTCAGAGATAAAAATATCGTTGTGGGTTTCTAAGTAGTCGTCGCATTTGGAAATAACATTAAGTATCATATCTGTTTCTGAGGAGGTAATAATCTTGGAGTATAGATAAAGGATATTTTCTTTTGGAGAAGGTGTAAAGTCTCGTTTTATAAATTCAAATTCTTCTAACGTCATATTGAAATTAAGTAAGATTTGAATAAAACGGTCCATACTAGGCATGATTTTATTATTCTCGATTTTTTGATAATTAGAGCGACTGAGAGCATTTGTACAGGCCTCTTGTTGTGTTAAGTTTTTACTTTTCCGAATAAATTTTAATGTATCACCAATATTTTGCATAAAACTCAGCTCCATTTGTTCAAATTTGATGCTTTTTAATTTTATGTAAGATTTGTGAGTTAGTATTTCTGTATAGATGAAAAAGGAGGGAGAAGACATGTTAACTTTGTTCAAAAGTATTAACTGGTTGTTTTAAAGTTTTTTAAGCAAGGTCTTCTGATGAACGCAATTATTGTTTTTCCATGAAGAATGGTCTGGCATAGTTGCGTTTTTTTGTAGGATTATTAGTAATTTGAACTTTTTTAGTGTATCTGTGAAAGAATTATAACATTATGTGATTATTTCTACAATCATAGATATGCAAAAATTAATAATTTTGCGAAATAATACATCAAAAGTAATATGTTTTTAGTAAAAATATACATTAAGGGAGGAAAGAGAGATGAAGCGAAAGGGAAGAAAATCTAGTTTAATTTTCATTTTGACCATACTAATATTTAGTTGTTTAAGTGGATTTGGGACAAACGTTTTCGCGATGGATGGGGAATATCACTCGCCATATGGGGATGATGATCTATATACTGTCCAACCAACAGAACGTTCTCCTAGAGATCCAAAAGCTGGTGAAGACGTGACATTAAATATTACTACCTGGCCAATTGAAGATGGACAAAATGTTTGGGTAGAATGGACTAAAAACGGGGTAGCACAAGAAAATGTTACAGCAGCTTATGATTATAATAGCGGGAACAATACTTACTGGAAAGCAGATTTAGGAAAATTTGAAAAAGGCGATGAAATTACTTATACAACAAAAGGTTCTACTGACGGAGGAACTGAATATGAAAGTGGTCCGTTTACATTTTACGTGACGGACTGGGAGTATGTGCAAGATGTCAGCAGCGTTGTAGATAATGGAGATTCTATTACATTAAATATGACAGCTACTGCAGGTGAATTCACTCCAAAATTATATCTTTCGTTTGAGGATTTAGATACACTTCGTATGGAACTATCACCAACCGGTAAAGAAACTGGACATGCTGGAAAAACTGGTTACACAGTAGATGATGGTGCAGATAAAGTAACAGTTACAACTGACGATTTGCGAGTAGAAATCCAAAAGTCTCCTTACCGCATGGAAGTGTACCAAGCAGATGGAACTCTACTTACAAGTGAATATACAACTGCCAACAGCTTAGGTTGGTTGACAGATGGCAAAAATGTTATCAATCAGTATCAAAATAATTTTATGACGCCAAGTGATGAGGCGTTCTATGGTTTTGGTGAACGTTACGATACTATTAATCAACGAGGCAAAGATGTTGAAACCTATGTTTATAATGAGTACCAAGACCAAGCACAAACTGAACGAACTTATTTAGCAGTACCGTTTTTTGTAAGTGCAAATAAATATGGTATGTTTGTGAATTCTGATTTTCATTCACAATTCCAAATGGCTTCAAAAGTAGAAGACAAATATAGCTTTATTTTAGATAATGATGGCGATATGACGAATATGCTTGATTATTATGTCATCAGCGGAAAAGATCAAAATGATATTGTAAATAACTACACAGATATTACTGGAAAAACTACATTATTACCAAAATGGGCATTCGGACTTTGGATGTCAGCAAATGAATGGGATAGAGAATCTGATGTAAGTACAGCACTTTCTAATGCAAAAGAAAATGAAATTCCAGCAACGGGATTTGTATTAGAACAATGGAGTGATGAAGAAACTTACTACATTTGGAACGACGCGACATATACTGCGAAGAAAAATGGTGAACCTTTTGCCTATGATGATTTTACATTTAACGGGAAATGGACAAATCCAAAAGCAATGGTAGACAGCGTACATGATGCAGGAATGAACATTGTATTATGGCAAGTTCCTGTATTAAAAGATGATAATACAGTGTATGAACAAAGAGATAATGATGAAGACTACATGATAAGTCAAGGGTACAGTGCGGACGATGGAACAGGGGCGCCTTACCGAGTTCCAGCATCTCAGTGGTTTGGTAACGGGATTTTACTAGATTTCACAAATAAAGATGCGGTAAATTGGTGGACATCTCAACGTGAATATTTACTAACAGATGTCGGAATTGATGGATTCAAGACAGATGGTGGAGAAATGGTTTGGGGCCGTGATACAACTTTTTCTAACGGGGAAAAAGGGCAAGAAATGAGAAACCGTTATCCAACAGATTATGTTTCCAGCTATTTCGATTTTGCAAAAAGTATAAATCCAGAGGCAGTTTCCTTTAGCCGTTCTGGAACTTCAGGGGCACAAAAATCGGGCATTTACTGGTCTGGAGATCAAACTTCTACATTTGATTCTTTCCAAGCATCCGTAAAAGCAGGTCTTAGTGCATCAACATCAGGCGTTTCTTACTGGGCATGGGATATGGCAGGATTCACAGGAAATTATCCAACAGCAGAACTTTATAAACGCGCAACAGCAATGGCGGCTTTTGCACCGATTATGCAGTTCCACTCGGAAAAATCAGATCCATCGCCAAGTGAAGAACGCTCACCGTGGAATGCAGTAGCTAGAACTGGCGACGAAACGATTTTACCAACATTCCAAAAATATTTATATACACGTATGAATTTACTTCCTTATATTTATACAGCGGCAAAAGATACTGCTGATAATGGGAAATCTATGATGCGTCAAATGGCTATGGATTATCCAGAAGATATTAATACGCGTAATTTAGATGAACAATATATGTTTGGCGATGATTTACTTGTAGCACCAATTGTACAAGAAGGCCAAACAGAAAAAGAAGTTTATTTACCAGAAGGCGAATGGATAGATATTTGGAACGGCGGTATCCATCCAGGTGGCGAAACAATTTCTTACTATGCAGATGTTGATACGCTACCTGTATTTGCAAAAGCTGGAGCGATTATTCCAATGAATATGACAGATGGTTACCAACTAGGACAAAATGTAGGTAACGATTTAAAAGCGTATGATAATTTAACGTTCCGAGTTTACCCATCAGGAAACAGCGAGTACAGTTTCTATGATGATGTAAATGGTGGCGAGATGCGTGACATTAGCGTTTCTGAAGACTTTGCAAATGAAAAAGTTACGGTCAATCTTCCGGCAATGGCAGATGAAACAACGATGCAAGTTTTCAGTACAGAGCCAACAAGTGTAACAGTTGCAGGAACTGAGGTAGCTAAAGCAGACACACTAGATGCCTTTAATGAAGCAACGAGCGCTTATTACTATGACACTGTACAAAACTTAACTTACATCAAAACTGCAGCAACAGACACTACTCAGGCTATCGTTTTAAATGGTGTAAATCATGCACCTTATGAAGCGGAATTCGGGCATTTAACAAATGTATCAACTGCAAGTGACCATGCTGGCTACACTGGAACTGGTTTTGTAGCTGGATTTGATGAAGAAAAAGAAGCAGTTGAGTTTGATATTGATGCAGTTGATGGGGCATCCGATTATACGATGGAAGTGCGTTATAGCGCGGGTGTGGAAGATGCTACAAGAACGGTTTATGTAAATGGCAACAAACAACAAATTGCTTTACCGAAAACGACTGACTGGGATACTTGGGACGTAGTGGAAGTGCCAGTAACCTTGCAAGATGGTATTAACCAAGTCGTCTTTGATTTTGAAGCAGGCGATACAGCGGGAATTAACTTTGATCATGTTGTAATTAAATAATAAACACATTGCCACCCTTTTCGAGGTGAAGAGGGTGGTGCTTTGAAAGGAGTAAGAGATGAAAAAGATAATTGGATTGTTGTTCATTGTAAGTTGTTGTATTTTACTTTCACCAACAATAAAAGTGCAAGCGGATACAGTTCCTTTGCCAGCTCCAATCATTGAGGCATTTCCAGTTGAAGCAATTGCTGAGGCGATTGCTGAAGAATTGGATAAAGATTCTGTAAATGATATTATCACGCAAGAAGATTTAGATACAATCACAATCCTACCATTTCCAGGGTTAAATTTAACTGGGGAAGATTTGAATGTATTGAATAATGAAGTTTTTACAAACGCAACAGAATTAGCTATTTGGAGTAATAATATTGGCGAGATGCCTGACTTATCGGAGAGTCTTCCTGCTTTAGAAACTATAAAAGCATCTGATGCAAACATTACTCAATTTCCAAACGCAAATTATCCTAATTTAACGACAGTAGACTTTAGTAAAAATAATTTCGGAATTAATATTCCTGAGTTCATTGGGATGGAAAAATTAGTCAGTATTAACATGGAGCAAGCAGAACTTTCTGGATATATAGCGAAAGATATTTGGATGAATATGCCTAATTTAGAAACATTACTTCTTCGTGATAATCATTTAATATCAATTCCAGAAGATATTTTTCTAACTGGGCAAATTAGGAATCGTTCGTTTGATGGACAGACGGCAACCTATCCTCCAAGGACAATTAAACAAGGCGAAAATTTAGATGTTTTTGTGCCGTTTATTTATCAAGCGCTAGATTTTATCGCACCAGCTCCTGGGAACGAGATGATAATTAATGATAACGGTGAATTTCTTTATAAACCAGTGTATCCATCCTATACGGGTTCTTACATGTACACTATTGAAACAGCAGGATTAGAGCCTGGTGAACATTTGTTAGAAATCTCACTAAATTACAATGGATCAGAATATTTAGGGTGGTATGATTTTCCTGTAACAATTACTGAATGAAAAGGAGCGAGATGATGAAAAAAGGGATGAAGCAAGTTTGTGTCAGTATGGCTGTTGTGCCGCTTGTTTGGTTGAACTTAGGGATAACGCAACCATTAGAAGTAGAAGTTAACGCAGAAGAAACAGAGAAAAAAGAAGTGAAACAACAAGCGAATGGAGAAACTGCAAAACAACTTAGTAAAGAAGAATATGCGAAGTTAAGTGCAGAAGAAGGGCTTGGAAATGTTTTAGAGGCAACTGTAACAGACAATGTTATCACGCTAAAAATTGATAACGGGGATGAAGCAGAAGATGACTACTTAGAAATTTCACCACTTGCCAATAATTTGCTTAAAGTTAATTTACGACCACGAAATATCGAAAATAGTGAGTCAACACCGATGATTGACCCTAATGCAACTTTTACAGCAATTGGGGCTGAGATTGATTTAGAATCTGATCCTATGGTTATTTCAACGGACGAATGCACACTTGAAATTTCTAAAGAACCAGCACGAATGACTTTTAAAGATAAAGAGGGAAAAACTTTATTATCTGAGTCGGCTGATGGTGGAATTTTCGATGGCGGTGTGAGATTTAAACGTGGTGCAACTGACCATGTTTACGGAGCTTATGGTATTAGTTTTAGTGACGGAGACCTTGGGATGGAGCGAGATAATACAGCTGCAAATAGCGGGAAGACAGCTCAAGCAGGTCAACAAGGTAATGCTGGTGGCCCGTTCATGTGGTCTACAGCAGGTTATGGCCTTTTAGTAGACAGTGACGGGGGTTATCCTTATTCTGTTTCAGACGAAGAAAAGCTGGAATTCTATTACGGGGATTCCGTTGTTGAAGGCCGTCGTTACGAAAAAGAAAATGTAGAAATGTACTTGATGTCAGGGGAACCTGAAGAAATCATGTCCTCTTACGCTGATGTAACTGGTCATACTCCTATGATGCCAAAATGGTCTCTTGGTTTCTCCAATTTCGAATGGGGAACAAATGAAGATGAATTCCGTAAAAATATTGATACGTATCGTGCTAAGGGAATTCCGATTGATTCTTTTGCTTTTGACTACGATTGGAAGTTTTACGGAGATCCTGTTTATGGAGGGGATTACGGTGAATTTGCTTGGAATACAACTAATTTCCCATCCGCAAAAGACACTACTTTAAAAAATGATATGGATGCACTAGGTGTAAAAATGATTGGTATTACTAAACCTCGTGTGGTAACTAATCTACAAGATGGAACGGAAACGCAACAAGGTAAAGATGCTGAGGCAAATGGTTACTGGTATCCAGGCCAAGAAGCGTATGAAGATTACGCGTTCCCAGTTACTGTTAGAAGTATCGATCCGTATAATCCGGATGAACGTAATTGGTGGTGGTCTCATTCTGAAGATGCGCTGGATAAAGGTATCGTCGGTTGGTGGAATGATGAAACTGACAAAGTATCCTCCAATGGAGCGGATTATTGGTTTGGGAATTTCACAACAGGTTTTACATCTCAAGCAATGTATGAAGGTCAACGTGATTACACGAATGAACGTGTTTGGCAGACTGGAAGAACATATTATCCAGGAGCTCAGCGCTACTCCACATCTATTTGGTCAGGCGATATCGGCGTCCAATGGAAAAAAGGCGAAGTAATTGACTGGGCAAATGGAATGCAAGAACAACCAAGTACGATGTTGTCTACTATCAATTTAGGTCAAACGAAATGGGGCATGGACACAGGTGGTTTTAATGCCAATTCTGGACAAGTATTAAATCCAGATCCAGAACTTTATAGTCGTTGGATGGAGTTTAGCTCTCTTGTACCAGTATTTAGAACACATGGTAATGATAATCAACAACGTCAACCTTGGTATTACGGCGGGACTGCAGAAGAAGTGGCGAAAAGTAGTATGACTTGGCGTTATTCAATGATTCCATACATGTATGCCTATGAAAGACAAGCTTATGAATCTGGAGTAGGACTTGTTCAACCACTTACTTTTGATAATCCAACAGATGAAAATGTAGTTAACCTAACAAATGAATGGATGTTTGGTGATGCTATCCTTGCAGCTCCTATTTTAGAAGAGGGTGCCGGTTCGCGTGAAATCTATTTACCAGCGGGAACTTGGATAGACTATAATCGTGGTGATATCTACGAAGGGAACCAAACTATCAATTATGAAGTAAATGACGAAGACTGGACGGATGTTCCGATGTTCGTTAAGCAGGGCGCAATTATACCAATGCAACAGCCGCAAAACTATGTTGGTGAATCCGCAGTTAAAACCGTTTATTTAGACACATTTGCTTCTGAAAAAGATACTTCATTTACACATTATGATGACGATGGAAAATCTTTTGATTATGAAAAAGAAGTTTATTTGAAACAAAAAATGACAACATCGAAAACAGCAGATACTACTACTTTCACAGTTGGCGCGAAAGAAGGAAGTTACAAAGCTGACACAGAAAATTACATTGTAAAACTACACGGAAATGCTGCTGAAAGTGTCCAAGTTAATGGCACTGATAGCAAATTATACGATGATTTATCTGCGCTCGAAAATGCAGATGGAAGTGGTTATGCTGTTTCTAGCGATATTTATGGCGCAGTAACTTATGTGAAAGTACCAGCTCAAGGAGACGCAGATACAGTTATTACAGCAACCGGTTCTAAAAGCGTGGAACAAACTGGAACATATGAAATGGAAAAAGGTTCTAGTTTTGCAAATATAGTTGCTGAAAAACCTGTAACTGAACAAACCTATGTAGATGGATATGATTCAGATGGCTCTGGAACAACGATTTACGCAAATGTAAAAGATGCTGGCGATTATAATGTTGATTTAACATACAAAAATGCTTCCGAAGATAACCAATCATTAAGTATTTTTGTAAATGGTGAATATGTAAAACAAACAACTTTAAAACCGGCAGCGGACTGGACTGTTCAAGCGGAAAACTTACCACTTGCAGCAGGAAAAAATAGTATCTCTTATAAAGTGGTTACAGACACAGGCGACAAAGCAGATCAAGTCGCATTAGACAAAGTAAATATCGGTTTCACTCCAACTGTAGCAAAAGTAGAAGCGGAAGAAGCAGCTCTATCTGGAACTTTAAAAGTGGCAAATGATCATTGGTTCTATAGTGGAGAAGGCTTTGTTGGCGGCTTTGGAGCAGCAGGAGATGAAATCAAGTTTGAAGTGGATGTGCCAGCGGACGGGGAATATGTGCTAAATACCCGAACTGCAAATGGAAGTGGGATGCCGCAAACGCTTGATTTGTACACAAATGGTACTTATAATTCTCGCGTAACTTTCCCTTCAGAAGGTGAAAACTGGAATATTTGGACTGATACAGAAAAAGCTGTGAATTTAAAAGCTGGTACAAATAAAATCACTTTCTTAATGGACGGTGAAACTACAGGAAATATCAATATTGATAGAATCCTTGTCTCAGCGGATCCGATTAACAGTCCGGTTCAATCAGAAGTAAATCTACTTGATAACGGCGGTTTTGAACGTGACCCTGCTGCAACTACTAATTGGGTAGAGTCTCATCCGGACGGTCAGGATAAGGCATACGGCGTTGATAGTGGTTCAGGTGTCAATCCTCCAGAATCACCAGCTTTTGGAAGTCAGAGCGCTTATTTCTACCTACCAGGAGCTTACCAGCAAACACTAGCGCAACAAATCGCAGTTCCGACTAATAATGCGAATTACGATGTGGAAGCGTGGGTTAAAGTAAGTAAAGATGATACTGCAAAAGCACAAATGACAGTTAATAACTACGATAGCAGTGAAGGTCAGACTATTGATTTAGTAGCTGATAATGTTTGGCATTATGTTTCAATTAAGGATGTCAAAGTAACAACAGGAAATATTAATACAAGTTTTGTGATGGACTCTAAAGGTGGAACAAGTATTCATATTGATAATGTTAGAGTTATGCCATCTGCCAAATAATTAGATAGAGCGGGATGATATATCCCGCTCTTTTCTTTAAGGAGGAGAGAAGATGAAAAAACTATTTATAGTATTTAGTTTGATTATTATTGGAGTTGTCAGCTTTAATACAATGGATGTAAATGCTAGTGTGACAGAGGTATATCCATTGCCAGCCAGAATAATTGATGTTTTTCCAGATGAAAACTTAGCGAAAGATATGGTAGAAAACTTGCACAAAAGTGATGTTACAGACATCATTACGCAAGATGATATAAATGCAGCGACATCATTAGGATTGGGCTATTTTACAAATTACTTAACAGACGAAACTTTAGAAATGCTAGGAAATGCTTATTTTACCAATGTAAATAATATTATGATTTATCCTACCCAAACAAAGTTCACTAAATTTCCGGATTTACCGACTTTACCTCTATTAGATACTTTAAGAGCAGAAGTAAGTATAACAAGTGAAATACCACCTGAAAATATTACCGTACCAGATTATCAAAATTATCCAGAATTAAAGTATCTTAATTTTGGTAGTAGAACTATTGTGGGGGGCTTGCCTGACTTTTCTAATATTCCTAAACTAGAAACGTTGTTGCTAAATGAATGTGGCCTTGCTTCAGAAGATGTACCTGATTTTACAAACTTGAAAAATTTACAGGAAGTAAACTTTGAGTCGAATCAATTCACAACAGAAATGACAGATTTCACTCATTTGGATAGTTTGGTAAGTATGGATTTGAGCTATAATTATTTAAACATACTACCACCTACTATTGTTGATAAAATAACTGTACTAGGCCAAATTGGAACTTTACCAGATCAAACGGTTGCTTATGGGGAAGATGCATATATCACACTACCAATTTATACACAATTGTATGATTTAAAGGATATTAATGGTGTTCAAGAAGTGTGGATTCGAAATTCAGATGATGATAAAGTGTTTGATTCATTTAAAGTAAATTATGATGAGGACAAGGCGCAAATTATTGTTCCTACAAGTAATCTTGATAAAGGCGAGTACACGATTGGTATTGATTTTAATGGAATAGAGCCCTATATTGAAGAAGGCGAAGTTATGAAATACTCACTGAAATTAACTATCAATTAATTGAAAACTTGTGGCATGCTAAATAATAGTTGTACATTTGGCTGTGTCACAAGTTTTTTCTGTTTGTAAAGGCTCGTTTTTTCCTGTATAATATCTAATGTTAGACTTTAACTCTGGGGATGTTACGGATTCGACAGGGATAGTTCGAGCTTGAGTTGCGAGTCGGGGGGATCGTCCTCGTTATCAACGTCAAAGCCAATAATAACTGGCAAAGAAAAACAAAACCTAGCTTTCGCTGCCTAATAAGCAGTAGCATAGCTGATCCTCCGTGCATCGCCCATGTGCTACGGTAAGGGTCTCACTCTAAGTGGGCTACACTAGTTAATCTCCGTCTGAGGTTAAATAGAAGAGCTTAATCAGACTAGCTGAATGGAAGCCTGTTACCGGGCTGATGTTTATGCGAAATGCTAATACGGTGACTACGCTCGTAGATATTCAAGTGCCGATATTTCTGGACGTGGGTTCGACTCCCACCATCTCCATATTTTGAAACGCGTAAAGAAAGTCCTATGTTCTTTAATGGTGTTATTAAGCCATTTAAGAACATAGGACCTTTTTTTATTTTCCATTAACTTGATTATTTCTTTCTCTTTTATTAAGAATCATTTGCTAAACTAAATAAAGAAGTAAGGAGAGGAGAAATAAGATGCTACGCTTTAAGAAATTTTTCGTTATTTTAATTGTAATTGGATTTATATATGTCTTGATTGTAGCGGCATTTATGTTTAGCGGGACGAGGGCCAAACCTGATGAAAACGTAAATACGGTACTTATTTTAGGTGCGAAAATTAATGGGGATCCGGCTACCCCGTCGTTAGTTTTAGAGGAAAGATTGGATGCGGCAGTGGCTTATTTGAATGAATATCCAAAGGCAAAGGTGATTGTTAGTGGTGGGCAAGGTGCTGATGAAAGCACGACGGAAGCTGCGGTTATGGAAGAATATTTGGTTAATGAAGGCATTGCGAGAAATCGGATTAAAAAGGAAACTAAATCCAAAAGAACGGAAGAAAATATTAAATATAGCAATGAAAAATTTGATTTAGGAAAAACAGGGATTGTGACAAGTGACTATCATATGTATAGGGCGCTAATGCTAGCAAAACGTCAGGGGATAAATGCAACCGGTCTTCCAGCAAAATCTCGGACACCTGCCAAGTACAAAGGAATGATGCGCGAAGTTTTATCCATCACATATGCATGGGTTTTTGACCGATAATACATGCTATAATAAGGCTAAAAGGGCTGGAGGTTTTGGGATGAAACTAGAGCGGATTTTAGCAATATTAGTCATGATTTTAGAGCGAAAAGTACTAGCAAGTGAGCTCGCTGAAAAATTCGAGGTAAGCACACGAACGATTTACCGCGATATGGATACGCTCCTTTATGCGGGATTTCCAGTCGTTGCTTTACCGGGGAAAAATGGCGGATTTACGATGCTTGATACATATAAATTAGTGACGTTTACTTTTTCGGAGGAAGAGAAGCGGATTTTGCTTGAAGCTTTAGAGGCGCGTTCGGAATTTATGTTGAATGATAGCCAAGAAACTTTACGAGAAAAAATCACTTTATTACAAACGGAAAAACCAACTAGCAATTATATTTTCTTTGATTCAGCGACACAACATCGCAAACAAATTGAGGCCGAAGTAAAACGAAAAATCGCCTATATTCAAAAAGCTTTTACGATGAAAAAACAGTTAGATATAACATATATTGCGATGGACGGAACAGAAACAAACCGAGAAATTTCACCTCAAAAATTAAACTTAATGGATGGCAGTTGGTATTTAGAAGCATACTGTCACAAAAGAGCAGCCATTCGCCACTTTAAATTAACAAGAATAACGTCTTTGAAAGAAACGAGTAAAACTAGTATGAAAATAGAAGAAGACCAAAAACAAGCTGAAGTAACAGAAAAAATTGTGTTAGAGTTTCCGAAAAATCAGCTTGGAAAATTACTGGATTACTTTTTGTTAGAAGAAATGCAAATGGAGTTAGATTTGGTTCGTGTAACGTTTCAATATGATTCTGAGCGGAATATTATCCCGTTTTTATTGATGTTTGGAAGTGCGGTGAAGATTTTAGAACCGGATTCGCTACAAAATGAATATAAGTCCGAAGTGGAAAAACTTTATTTTAATTTGAATTCTTGACAGATAGTTGTCAAGTTTTGATCGCTATAATGATGTTAGAGGAGGCGACAAACAATGAAGTTACAAGAAAATAAAGTGATTAATGGAAAGCAAATACGTACAAGTAATAGTGATTTTAGTCCGATTGCAGAACTTTGGGGTGAAGTCATGGTTGAAAAGCCAGCCGGAGATATTTTTGCGGTGTATAGTAATTATGCGAGTGATTTTACGGGTGAATATGATTTATTAGTAGGAACTAGCGACTGGGACGAAGAAAAAAATACAGAAATTGAAGCTGGAGAATATCTCGTGTTTACTGTAGATAATACGAGTCATAAAGGCGTGGCGGAAGTTTGGCAAGAAATCTGGGCGAGGGATAGTGAATTACAGCGCGCTTATAAAACAGATTTTGAATGGTATCATACGAATGGAAAAATAGAAGTTTATATTTCTATTTAAAAAAATCCCCTCACAAGGAGGAGATTCTGTCATTATTTAAGTTTTTCAGCTGCTTTAGCTGGGACTTCTTTTTCAGGCACTTCTTCAAATGAAGTTACGCCTTTGTCTTCTTTAATATAAAGTTTTAAATAAGCGCCTTTACGTAATTCTTTATCTGCAGAAAAAGTAACTTCTGTCTCTTTACCATTTTCGTCGTATGCAGGAAGAGTATAATTATTGTTGAAGCTTATTTCATTACTTTTTGTGGGATCTTTTGTAATTTTAACATAGGAAGCATCTGCACCAATTTTGTTGGCATTTTTAAAGTAATATACGCCACCAATAATTCCACCAAGTAATAGTACGCTTATAATAAGTATAACAATTTTTTTCAAGTCAATCATCCTTTGCTGAGTTATTACACTTATTGTATAAGAAAAGAGCGGGACAAACCCTCGCAAAAGGCAACGAAATGGATTTTTAAACTTACATATTTGTTAGAAAGGAGTAATATTTCATGGCGAGACCAAAAAATAAAGAAGAATTGCTTCAACAAAGTGCGGAAAGTTATCAAAAGCTATTGGATTTAATTGACTCTATTCCAAAAGAAAAACAGCAGCTTGCGTTTCCGTTTGAGGATAGGGATAAGAATATTCGTGACGTTGTGGTGCATTTGCATGAGTGGCACAATATGGCGCTTGATTGGTACCAGGTTGGGATGAGGGGCGATAAACCTTTTATGCCGGCGGAAGGCTATACTTGGAGGACTACGCCAGAACTGAATTTGGTCATTTGGCAGAAGTACCAGGAAACGGATTTAGAGACGGCGATGGAATTACTAAATAAAACGCATCATGCGGAAATGGAAATTATCGCGGAACACTCGAATGAAGAACTGTTTACAAAAAAATATTATAAGTGGACGAATACAACGTCGCTAGGTGCTATTTTTATTTCAAGCACAACGAGCCACTATGAATGGGCTATGAAGAAAATACGGAAATTTAAAAAAGCCGCTGGAATCAAATGAATTCCAGCGGTTCTTTTTTTATTTTAAAGCGGATTCGTCTAAATAAGCAATTTCCCAAAGATGGTTGTCTAAATCAAGAAAACTTCTGCTATACATGAAATCGTAGTCTTGTGTTTCGCCTGCTGGTTTTGCGCCAATTTTTAGCGCATGATCGACCAGTGTGTCAACGGCTTGGCGGCTATCTTGGGTGATGGTGATGAGGACTTCGCGTGCTTTTGTTGTGTCAGCGATGCCTTCTTTATGGAAAGTCTGGAAGAAATCTTCTTTCAAGAGCATGGCGAAAATATTTTCTCCGATGAGCATTTGGGTAGCATTTTCGTCTGTGAATTGAGGATTAAATTCGTAGCCAAGTTCTGTGAAAAAAGCGACGGTTGCTTGTAAATCTTTTACAGGCAAATTAATAAAAATTTGTTCCGAGCGTGTTGCCATAATTTATCACCTCCAGCCAAAAATAGCATGCAGAAAACTTCCTGTCAATGAATAAGTTATGTTAAAGTAGGGAAGATATAAAGTAATCCAAAATTGAATATCAAAAATACCCCTTGTAATCGGTTTCTTTTTGTACTATAATGTTAGAGAAAAGAATAGGATTGTTACTGCTGAGGCAGGCAAAACCTAGATTAATTCAAGTGCTATTTTGATATTAATAGCGTTGGAATTAGTTTGGGTTTTTTTCTTTTGAAAGAGGTGAAAATGCATGATTATCAAAAAAATACTGAATAACAATGTCGTAATCGCCGAGGGTAAAAGTGGCAAGGAGTCTGTAGTGATGGGCCGTGGTCTTGCTTTTCAAAAGAAACTTGGAGATGAGGTGGAGGTATCCAAGATTGAAAAAACATTTGTAATGGAAACACACGAACTTTCAGAAAAGCTTTCAGAATTACTTAGTGAGATTCCGCTGAAACATTTACGTATCGCGGATGATGTTGTCCAGTACGCGCAAGAAACACTTGAAACAGACTTAAGCGATAATATCTATTTAACTCTCACAGATCATATTAATTTTGCAGTATCACGTTATAATCAGGGTATTAACTTGAAAAATGCACTATTGTGGGAAATAAAACGATTTTATCACGCAGAGTATTTAGTTGGAATGAAGGCCCTTGATTTTATTGAGAAAGAAGTAGGAATTAGGTTAGACGAAGATGAAGCAGGTTTTATTGCTCTCCACATTGTAAATGCGAGACAAGACGGACAACAAATGCACATGACAGTAGCAATGACCCAAATTGTTCAAGATATTTTAAGCATTGTCACGTATCATTATGGTATGGTTTTAGATGAAACTTCACTGAACTATACACGTTTTATTACTCATTTACAGTATTTCGCACAACGTTTACTTCGAAAAGAAATTGTCGATTCCGGCGATGACTTTTTATATGAACAAGTGCAAATTAAGTATCCAGAAGCTTTTAATTGTACGAAAAAAATTGATGCATATCTGATTAATACGCATCATACGGAATTAACAAGAGACGAACGTGTTTACCTCGCAATTCATATTTACCGCGTTACTGAAAGAAACACAATAGCAAAAGAAGAAGAATAATTTTTTTGGACTTATATGTAATGGATTACAGAAAAGTGCCGCTTATCGCGGTGCTTTTTTTATTGTAATTTTTTCTCTACTAATATGACCGAAAATAACACTGCGAAAACACTAGTAGTTAATAAAATGGAGCTGCGAATCATGGCATACATTGGAATAAATGCAAGTATCAGTGAAAAAACTAGAATACACACGCCAATGATTATCCAGTAAATTCCAAGCAATCGATGAGCCTTTTTCCAGTTGGCGTCGTTTTTTAAAGAAGCATTCGTCCGGTAACTAAAGCGGCCATTTTTATTTTTGGGTGGATTAACTCTGTAAAAAATGCCAATAATAATTAATAAAAACGGGAAAATTAAATCAAACATAGCAAACCTCCTTTTACGTACCACCGTAGTATAACAAATTCTTGTGAAAAATTGAACGGTTTGCCTATTTGCTTTAATGGGTATTGGTGAAAGAGATGATCAGTTATTTTAAAGGAGGAAAAAAGATGCTTTATAGTGAAAACGACAAGCGAAAACATGAAAGTTATCGAATCCCACTCTTTGGATCTGAAGAAGAAAGTACTAGCATCCCGAAATACGTATTAAAAAAGGAACCAATGGAACCGCGCATTGCTTATCAATTAGTGAAAGATCAGCTGATGGATGAAGGAAATGCGAGACAGAACTTGGCGACTTTTTGTCAGACATATATGGAAAAAGAAGCCGAAATATTGATGGCAGAAACACTGGAAAAAAATGCTATCGACAAATCTGAGTATCCACAAACAGCAGAACTAGAAAATCGCTGCGTTAATATTTTAGCGGATTTATGGAATGCGCCAAAAGAAATGTCTTATCTAGGCACTTCCACTGTTGGTTCTTCGGAAGCGTGTATGCTTGGCGGCTTGGCAATGAAATTTCGTTGGCGTAATAATGCTGAAAAACGTGGTCTAGATATTCAAGCGAAACGGCCAAATTTAATTATTTCATCAGGCTACCAAGTGTGTTGGGAAAAATTTTGTGTGTACTGGGATGTTGATATGCGTGTCGTTCCAATGGATAAAGAGCATCTAAGCCTTGATGTTGAGAAGGTATTTGAGTTAGTGGATGAGTATACGATTGGTATCGTTGGGATTTTAGGTATTACTTACACAGGGAAATTCGATGATATTGCTTTATTAGATGAAAAAGTAGAAGCTTATAATGAAGCAAACGAGCATCAATTAGTGATTCATATTGACGGGGCAAGTGGCGCAATGTTTACTCCATTTGTAAATCCAGAATTAGCGTGGGATTTTAGGCTTAAAAATGTGGTTTCAATCAATACTTCTGGTCATAAATATGGCTTAGTTTATCCGGGTGTTGGTTGGATTTTATGGAAAGATAAAGAATATTTACCAAAAGAGCTTATTTTTGAAGTGAGTTATTTAGGTGGTTCAATGCCAACCATGGCGATTAATTTTTCGCGTAGTGCTAGTCAAATTATTGGTCAATATTATAATTTCTTGCGTTATGGTTTTGAAGGCTATCGAGAAATTCACGAAAAAACAAAGAAAACAGCACTATATCTCTCAAAAACGGTAGAAAAAAGTGGCTACTTTGAAATTATTAATGATGGCTCTAATTTGCCGATTGTTTGTTATAAGTTGAAAGATGGCCTTGATGTTGAGTGGACGCTCTATGATCTTGCGGACCAGCTTCTTATGAAAGGCTGGCAAGTTCCGGCTTATCCGCTGCCGGCTGATTTAAGTGATACGATTATTCAGCGGTTTGTTTGCCGGGCGGACTTAGGTTATAATGTGGCGGAAGAATTTGCAGCTGATTTCGCGGATGCACTCCATAATTTAGAACATGCTAGAGTGCTGTATCATGATAAGGAACGAAACGATTCATACGGATTTACGCATTAAAAAAGAAGACTTGGATGCGAGTCCAAGTCTTCTTTTTATTAAAGTGGAAGCCAGTCGATAATTTCTTTTAAGCTTTTATCCCAAAAATCCCAATCATGATCACCAGGACCTTCGCGGTATTCTAGTGGAGCGTTTTTGGCAAGCGCAAAATCACGGAAACGAAGATTGTCTTCATAAAGAAAATCTTCTGTACCACAATTTTGGAAAAGAGCTGGTAACTCCACGTTGTTCGTTAGATTAGTTTCTAATAAATGAAATAAGTCATTTTCCGTACCAGTTTGGCTAGTCATTTCTCCAGTGATGGCACGTGTGCTGAAATTTTCGAAGCAATCTTCTTTAATGATATAATTAATATCCATGACACCAGACATGCTTGCAGCGGCTTGGAATTTTTCTGGGAAAGTAAGTGCAACTTTGAACGCACCGTAACCACCCATAGAATGCCCAGCTATGAAAGTATCTTCTTTTTTGTCCGAAAGTGGGAACCAGTTTTTCATCACGTGAGGAAGTTCAGTACTGACAAATTGGAAAAAATCGCGACCGTGAACCATATTAGAATAGAAACTATGGTCTGCTGCAGGCATGATGACAGCGAGTCCTTTTTCGGTAGCATAACGTTCAATATTCGTATTGCGCACATAAGTAGTGTGGTTGTTAGACAAGCCGTGCAGAATATATAATGTTTTATATTTAGGAATTGAACCATGGTAAAGTGTTTCTGTTTCGGGTAAAATCACCGTTACACTTGTTTGCATGGCTAAACATTCTGATTTGAAATTTAGTTCTAAAATAGCCAATGTAAGGGCCTCCTGACCTATCTTTTTTTCTAGTATACATGATTTTTTAGTGAAATAAAATAAATATAACTTATCTTATGAGTTAACTCGGAATTAAAGTGTAAAGAAAGAACCTGCGCGAACAGGTCCTCGTTATTTTTTTATACTAGGTTTCTTTTTATCCACGATGTTCAAAATTTCTTCAAGCTTGCGATTCTTTTCTAGAATGGCTGCTTCTTTGAATTGTTCTGTTGTGACTGGGGGCATCGGTTCTTTGCAATTTTCATGCGCTAGATTAGGAAAAAGATTATCAGTCATTTTTCATCGCCTCCTTGATTTAATTATAAAGTATTAACGTGAAAATATCGACTAATTGGATATAGATGAAAATAATTCTCAATTAGGGGTCCGACTTTTTGAATATCGTGGTATAATTTAGTAAAATGAAAAGGACAGTATTGTGGAGGGGAATTATGAAGAAAATAACTATATTGACGTTAAGTATAACAGCCGCACTACTCCTTGCTTCGTGTGGAAATGATACTGCAACTGATACGAATAACGAAAAAGTAAAAACAGAAAATAAATCGCAAGCAGCCTTAACGGTAACGGATATGGCTGGTCGTGATGTTTCTTTTGATAAAAAACCAGAACGAATCATCGCACTTACAAATGCAGATATGAACATTATTTATGCGCTTGGTGGGACAGTCGTTGGTCGTCAAACAACAGATGCGAGTGGTGTTCCAGATGGCGCAAAAAAAGCGACAGAAGTGGGCAATACGCATGATTTAAACTTAGAGAAAATTGCTTCTCTTGGGGCTGATGCTATTGTAGCAAGTTCAGAACAAAACTTAAAAGACGTGCCTGCAATGGAAGGCGTAGGACCGAAAGTTGTGCTAACTGGAGCGAATTCAATCGATGAAATAAAAAAACAGACAGCCGTTCTTGGCAAGCTTTTAGGTAAAGAAACAAAAACAGAAGAACTAGAAGCAAGTATTGAAAAAAAAGTAGCAGAAGTGAAGCAAAAACAGCAAGGTAAAAAAGTACGCGCTTTACTAGTACTCGGAGCTCCAGGAAGTAACTACGCGGCGTTACCATCCTCGTTAAGCGGAAATGTTTTAGAAATCGCTGGTGGAGAAAACGTGGCGAAAGATTTTAAAGGTGTGGAAAACTTTCCGCAATATGCTTCGATGAATGTCGAAAAAATTGTTGCTGCTGATCCAGAAGTGATTTTCTTAATGATTCACGGCGGAGATGAAAAAGAAACAGAAACAGCCTTTAAAAAAGAAATGAAACAAAATGAAGCTTGGAATTCAACAAGCGCCGTTAAAAATGATCATATTGTCGTACTTCCAGCAGAACTTTTCGGAACAAATCCCGGAATGAAAATTGATCAAGCATTGGATTATATGACAGATGAAATAAATAAGGTGGCTAACTAATGACAACTGTGAAGGCGCATGATCCGCGGCGAAAACGTAGACGGATAACTTTTATTGTAGTAATTGTTTTACTTATTTTAGCTTTTTTCTACGGGCTGACTACTGGGTCCGTGAAAGTTACATATAGTGACGCTTGGCAAACTTTGACTGGCGGCGGGAGTGACCTTGCGAATCAATTGATATGGAATTTGCGTTTGCCACGACTATTGATTGCCTTCTTAGTAGGCGCTGCACTTGCAATAGCAGGTTGCTTGCTCCAAGGTGTAATGCGAAATCCATTAGCTGACCCAGGTGTAATCGGGGTTTCAGCGGGTGGCGGCTTTGTAGCAATTTTAATGACGTTAGCATTTCCTGCATTGGCTTCTTTTGTTCCAATTGGCGCATTTTTAGGGGCTTTTGGTACGGCAATTTTAATTTATTTATTAGCGTGGGATCGTGGCGTTTCTCCATTACGTGTCATTTTATCTGGTGTTGCTATTAATGCTTTTATTGGCGCAATGACTTCGGGAGTTATGGTGCTTTATAGTAACCGGGTTCAAAGTGTTATTTCTTGGATGACAGGAACGCTTTCTGGGAAAAGTTGGTATCACTTGGATATGATTTGGCCTTATATGTTGGTTGGTTTTGTGCTAAGTGGTTTTGCTATTCGCTCTTCTAATGTGTTGCTACTTGGGGACGATGCAGCAAAATTACTCGGTTTTTCCGTCGAACGACATCGTTTTTTCATTATCATGTTGGCGGCATTTTTAAGTGGGGTCGCAGTGAGTGTAGCTGGATTAATTGGCTTTGTTGGGCTGGTTGTGCCACATATTTTCCGCTTGATTATCGGCAATGACTACAAATATTTACTGCCATTATCTGCCTTAGGTGGCGCACTGTTAGTCGGTTTTGCTGATACTGCGGCTAGAAGTTGGTTTGGGTCGATTGAGCTTCCGGTTGGGATTCTGCTTGCAATGATTGGCGCACCATTCTTCTTATTCCTACTTCAAAGAGGGAGGGTTGCTTCATGAAACCTGCATTAGAACTAAAAAACATCTCTTTTTCACGTAAAAGAGATTTTGAAATGAAAGACGTGAGCGCACGCATTCCAGAAGGTAAAATCACGACACTTATCGGTCCAAATGGTTCAGGTAAATCAACTATGCTTCGTTTGATGATGCGCCTTTTGACACCTGATAGTGGAGAAGTTTTGCTTGATGAAAAAAATATTAAGGATATTCCTTCTAAAGATTTAGCGAAGAAAATGACGATGTTATCTCAAGCCCCTGAAGGTTTAGTTGATGTTATGGTGCATGACTTGGTGGCTTATGGACGTTTGCCGCACAGAAGTTGGCTTTCTACTTTACAAGAAGATGATGAGGCGGTTATTCAGTGGGCAATTAAAGTGTGTAACTTAGAAAATCTGGCGTATCGACCACTTCACTCGTTATCAGGCGGTGAACGTCAACGTGCGTGGCTTGCAATGGCTCTTGCGCAAAAAACACCTATTTTACTACTTGATGAACCAACGACATATCTAGATATTGCCCATCAACTTGAACTGTTAGATTTGTTAGTTCATTTAAATAAAGAATATAATTTAACGATTGTGTTAGTGTTACATGATTTAAATCAAGCTGCAATCTACAGTGATTATGTTTTTGTTTGCGAAAATGGTGGATTAGTCAAAAATGGTACGCCTCAAGAAGTTTTTACAACGGAGCTTTTGCGAAATGTCTTTCATATTACAGCAGATATTACTGAAAAAGATGGAAAACAGCACATTCATCCGCTTGCTTCGACTAGATTTGAATATTAAAGAAAACAGAAAGAAGATTAGAATTTGGTGAAAAAGCTTCCTATCCAAGGTAAACTTTATTATAATAGATGAAGGCTGTTGCTCTTTTTAAGAATAGCAGCTTTTTTACATTTAAATCTAAACATAAAGGACGGAAAGCAATGGCTAGAAATAGAAAAAAGGCAGTTCGAGTTGACTACGCGATTATATTCTTGATGATGTTGCTTTGTACTATCGGTTTAATGGCTATTTATGTCGCAGGACTTGTTAATGACCAGTACACAAATAATTTCTTACTGCAGCAGTCTATTTGGATTGTTATTTCTACTGGAATAGTCGTTGTTATTGTACTTTTTTTCGATTATGATCGGCTTCAATGGGCGGCATATTACTTGTATGGTATTGGGAATTTACTTCTAGTGCTTGTATTAATTGTCGGCGATGAGCGTAAAGGTTCTAAAAGCTGGATTAGTATTGGCTCACTTGGAAGTTTGCAACCTTCAGAGTTAATGAAGAGCTTCTTAATTCTCGCGCTTGCTAAAGTAATTTGGGACCATAATAAAAAATATCAACTGCACACGGTAAAATTAGATATACAATTATTGCTTAAAATAGGCATCGTTTCTATTATTCCACTTGGGTTAGTTAGACTTCAGCCAGACCTAGGTACAATTTTAGTGTTTATTGCTATTATCATCGGAATGATCTTTATTAGTGGTGTTACATGGAAAATCTTAGTGCCAGTATTTAGTTCGGTCGCTTTACTAGGCGGGACGTTAATTTATTTAGTTATGTACAATCAAGATTTTTTACAAAAACTAGGATTTAAACCATATCAATTTAAACGAATTACTTCTTGGCTTAGACCTGAGGAAGATCCGCTTGGGGACGGTATGCAACTGCTCCGTTCAATGCAGGCGATTGGTTCTGGTCAGTTACAAGGAAATGGTATTGGCAACCAGGCAATCGCTATTCCAGAAAACCACAATGATTTTATTTTTTCTATTATTGGTGGGAATTTCGGTTTTATTGGTGGCTGCGTACTTATTATGTTATACTTTTTACTGATTTACCAAATTATTCGAGTGGCATTAGACATTGGTATTCCTTTTTATTCGTATATTTGTACGGGTGTTTGCTCGATGATTTTATTTCACGTTTTAGAAAATATCGGGATGACAATTGGTCTTCTTCCAATTACCGGTATTCCACTTCTTTTTGTCAGTTATGGGGGAAGCTCTCTTCTTGGCGCATTTATGGCACTTGGACTCGTGTTATCTGCGAGGTATAATGCCCCAGAAGTTAACTTAGGAAAAGGGAATCGCGTATGATTTTCTTTTTTAAACTGTTTGGGAGAAAGCGTTAGTATACACAAACCAACCAGTAAGGAGTAATTAAATAATGAATCAACAAAATAAACTAGCTGGACGCATTGATTACGGGATTGTTTTATCAATGATGTTACTTATGATAATCAGTTTGGTGTCCATTTATAGTGCGCAATTAACAAATAATCAATATGATGCAAACTTTGTTGTAAAACAAGCTATGTGGTTTGTGGTTTCGACATTTGCAATTATTGTCGTGATGCAACTGGATTATGATCGACTCACGAGATGGGCTTATTACTTTTATGGGTTAGGTCTGTTTTTACTCGTGTTTGTTTTACTTTTTGGTAAAGAAGTAAAAGGAGCGAAGAGTTGGATAGTTATTCCGTTTTTAGGTAATATTCAGCCTTCTGAGGTTGTAAAAGTAATATTAATTATCGTATTGGCAAAAGTAATCTGGGATCATAATCGAACGTATAAAGTTCATCGCTTTAGTTATGATGCTTGGTTACTGCTAAAAATCGGCTTATTTACTTTAATGCCGCTTATTTTAATTATGCTACAACCCGATTTAGGGACAGCGCTTGTATTTATTGCTATTATGTCGGGGATGATTCTTATTTCAGGTATTACTTGGAAAATTATCGTACCGCTTTTTGGCTCGATAGCAGCAATTGGTACTACGCTTATTTGGATGGTTATTTATCATCAGAATTGGTTAACGAGTCTTGGTTTTAAACCATATCAATTTGACCGGATTACGACTTGGATAAATCCGGAAAATGACCCTCAAGGCGGGGGCTATCAAGTGCTGCGAGCGATGACGGCAATTGGTTCTGGTCAGATTTCTGGAAACGGGGCGGGATATGATGCCATCGCAATTCCTGAAAATCATAATGACTTTATCTTTACGATTGTAGCTGGAGACTATGGCTTTATTGGAGCGAGTATTCTACTGGCGATTTATTTCTTACTAATTTATCAAATTATTCGAGTGGCGCTTGATGTGGGCGTTCCATTTTATTCATATATCTGTACGGGTGTTGTAATGATGTTAATGTTCCACGTGCTAGAAAATGTTGGCATGAATATTGGTTTATTACCAATCACAGGTATTCCGCTTCCGTTTATTAGTTACGGTGGTAGTGCTCTGCTCGGGAATATGATGGCAGTCGGGCTCGTTCTCGGGATAAGGTTTAACTTTAAGAAATCGATGTTTGAAGTGAAAGAAGAAAATCACGCATCTTAAAAGAAAAATACAGAAGTCGAAGTGGCTTTTGTATTTTTTTGAACTGATATGAATGCGCTTTCAAAATCTCTGTTTTTTTCTAAGGGTTGCTATTTGTACTTTAAGAAAAAATGCACTATGATAGTAATAGAATGCAATCGGAGGGAGAGGCAAAATGATTAATTTTTATTGGTATCCAAAATGTAGCACCTGCAAGAAAGCAAAAGCATGGCTTGAAAATGAGCATGTTGATTTTAACGAAGTAGACATTAAGACTGAAACCCCAACTGCCGAAGAATTACAAAAATGGCATGAGGCTAGCGGGCTTCCAATCCGTCGTTTCTTTAATACAAGTGGTATTAAATACCGCGAACTTGGACTAAAAGATAAGCTTGATACACTTTCACCGGAAGAGGCTTATAATTTGCTTGCTTCAGATGGCATGTTAATCAAACGCCCACTTACAACTAACGGTAAAGAAGTAACACTTGGTTTCAAAGAAGAAGAATTTGAAGCAACTTGGAAATAGTCAATATAGATAATTGCAAGTAAAAGGAGGAGTTTTGAAATGAGTTTACCAAAAGACTTATTGTACACAGAAGAACATGAATGGGTGAAAGCAGAAGACGGTAGTTATATTATTGGGATTACTGACTTTGCCCAAGATCAATTAGGGGATATTGTATTTGTTGAATTGCCAGAAGTTGGCGATACCGTAACAAAAGGTGATTCAATCGGTAGCATTGAATCCGTTAAAACAGTATCTGATTTTTATGCGCCAGTAACTGGTAAAGTAGTTGCTGTTAATGAAACATTAGAAGATGAGCCAGAACTAATTAATAGCAACCCATATGACACTGGTTGGATTTTAAAACTTACTGAAGTAGAAGAAGCAGATGTAACTGCTCTTTTATCAAGTGATGATTACGAAAAAGGATTAGATTAATTTATTAGAAGCCGGCTTGGGATAACCGAAGCTGGCTTTTTTTGATAGGAGGCGTTTTTTCTGGAAACTTGGGAAAAAGAGACTTTTAGCGAGGCACAAAACGATGGCGCGGATTTTGTCGTTTTCTTTTTTACACCAATGTGTGGCAACTGTCAGATAGCAAGCCGCTTAGTAGACGTGGTTTTAGAAGCAGACAGTATTCATAGCAACGTCGCAAAAGTAGACTTGAACTATGTGCCAGATATTGCTCAAAGCTTGGAAATCACGTCAGTCCCCGCGTTAGTGAAATTTAAGAACGGCGAACCAAAGGATTTAACGTATAAATTACATGATGCAACAGCTATTTTTGAATTCCTGTATAGTGAGTGATACAGGGATTTTTTCTGTGTTAATTTTTGCCCGTGCGCAAAAAAGTTTCGTTTCTGATATAGAACTGCATTTAGCTAAAAACATTGCTATAGACACAATTTGGCTACTCGTGGTAAGATAATTCGAGTTGTTAAAATAGTGTTTTATAAAGAGAAATTTTTAGTGAAACATAAACATATCGGAGGCTTTTCTATGAACAATTCTAACCTTACTATTTTATCGGTGTGTAGTAATTTTGTTATCGTCGTACTTAAATTAATTGTCGGCTTTTTCACGGGATCGGTAGCTGTGATTTCAGAAGGAATTCACTCTTCAATGGATTTATTTGCATCAGTCATTACTTTCTTTTCTATTCGAATTTCGAATCAGCCTGCAGACGAGGACCATCCATATGGGCACGGGAAAGCGGAAAATATCGCGGGGACTATTGAAACTTTATTGATTTTTGTAGCGGGTATTTGGATTATTGTTGAATCTGTTAATAAACTTTTAAATCCGCATGAAATTAGATTTCCAGCGCTCGGTATTGCTGTCATGCTTTTTGGGGCGATTGTTAATATTATTGTGTCACGAATTATTAAAAGAGCGGCAATTAAAGCCAATTCAGTTGCAATGAAATCCAATGCGCTACATTTATATACAGATGTTTTCACATCGCTTGGTATTGCGCTTAGTTTATTTTTAGTATACATAACTGGCTGGTTGTGGTTAGACCCAGTTATCGCTATTTTAACGGCATTTTATATTATGTACGAAGCATTTAAGCTTTTAAAAGAATCTTTTCCACCATTAATGGATAAACGTCTTTCAGATAATGAAGAAGAGGCGATTAAAAAGATTATTTTAGCGCATAAAAATAAATTTATTGAATTTCATGATTTTCGCTCTAGGCGAGCAGGAGCGGAAGAATATATTGATTTTCATTTAGTAGTATCTTCCACGATGACAATTGAAAGTGCTCATTCGCTTTGTGATGAAATTGAAGCAGAGATTATGAATTTTTACGCGAAAGCAGAAGTTTTGATTCACTTAGAACCTGAAGAAGAGCGAGTGCTAACTAGAAATTAAAAATCAGCTCTTTCTATTCGATTTGTTTCTAAAGTGTTACAATAGGTAGAAATAAGAATGGAAAGGACAATGAGTATGACAACATCTATTTTGATTGCCGATGATGATAAAGAAATTGTTGATTTAGTAAAATTATATTTACAAAATGAAGGATACACAATTTATCAAGCTTATGATGGTGCGGAAGTATGGCGTTTAGTGCAAGAAAAGCAGCCAACATTAGTGATTTTAGATATAATGATGCCAGAAATGAATGGCCTTGAAGTATGCCGATTAATGCGGAAAAATGGTATTTTAACGCCAATTTTAATGCTTAGTGCAAAGGCAGAAGATAATGATAAAATTATGGGACTATTAACTGGAGCGGATGATTATATGGTCAAACCGTTTAATCCTTTAGAGCTCTCTGTTCGCGTTAAAGCGATTTTAAGACGTATGCAACAAATGAGTCAAGCGGAGCCAGTTAGTCAAGATAAGGTCATTATTGGGCCAATTGTAGTTGATCGCGGGCTTCATGTTGTAACTGTTGGAGAAAAAGAACTTCATTTAACTACTTCAGAATTTGATATTTTATTTTTACTAGCGAGTGAACCAGGTCGTGTTTTCAGTTCGGAATATATTTTTGAGAAAATTTGGCAGGAGAAAGCACTCGGAGCGAGTAAAACGGTCATGGTCCATATTAGCAACTTGCGCGATAAATTGAGAGATGCTATGGGCGGAGAAAATGTGATTAAGACAATATGGGGAGTAGGGTACAAAATTGAAATCTAGGCTGGAAGTGTTGTTTACGAAAATTAGCCATGTGATGAATGTTTGGCAGGCGACTTTTTTTGCAATAGTGTCTTGGGTTTTTGCTTTGATTACTGTCCAAACTATTTATTTGTGGAGTATTTCTATTCGTGATGATTCTTTGTTTTTACGTGAAGTGACGCAATCTATGGTTCAACTTTTTGGGCCGAATAAATATACTCGGATAATGCAGTCGTTTTGGATGTTATCGCTGAAGTTTTTAATTATCTTTTTGATTGCTTGTTTATTCTTTGCATTCTTTTATCGATTGATGCGTCAGCGGATATTAAAAAAACAACTACGAACGATTAATTTTGCTTTAAATGATGGAAAGCCGGTTGATACAGAAAGTTTTGTCCCGGAAATTCAAGAACTTGAGCGAAACATTGAAAATATGCGTGAACGACAAAATAAATTAATGAAAAAGGAAGAACAGGCGCAGCAAGCTAGGAATGACTTGATTACGAATGTCTCACATGATTTGCGAACGCCTTTAACGTCGATTTTAGGATATTTAAGTTATATTCATGAGGATCGTTATCGTGATGAGATTGAGCTGCGTTATTATACGGAACTTGTTTACGGAAAAGCGCGTCATCTGCATAAACTGATTGATGATTTATTCTCTTATACTAGGCTTGATAGTGTTGATTACCAATTGAAAAAAGACGAACTAGACATCATTGAATTACTCAGACAATTAGTAGCAGAATATGACGGACGAGCTGCAGAACGAAATATGCAGATAATCGAACATTTTGATGCCAATAAACTCATTATTGGTGGCGATGGTAACCAAATTATGCGTTTGTTTGAGAATTTATTTTCCAATGCACTTAGATACGGAGAAGGAAATAAACAAATTGATGTAAGCGCGAAAAAAGAAGATCATATGGCTGTTGTGCGGGTCACTAACTATGGTGAAGAGATTCCAACCGTTGATTTGCCTTATTTATTTGAACGTTTTTATAAAGTAGATAAAAACCGGACAACAACGGGTACTGGTTTAGGCCTTGCAATTGCTAAGTCTATCGTTGAAAAACACGGCGGAATTGTTACCGCAGAAAGCAAACATCGCAAAACAAGTTTTATCGTCAAATTGCCGCTCATTTAATCTTTAAAAATTCTTAAATGTTTCTTTCCTTGTGATTTATGTTCTTTCAGTAGAATATAAATCACGGAGGAGAGAAAAATGAAAAAACATATTGTTTTAATTGTTGTTGCTTGTATCACGGTCATTGCGGTATTTATGTACATAATTCAAGTCAATAGTAGCGAACTTAAATATCAAAATAGAGCTCAGATTAAAATAGCCTCTCAGTTAGCTAGCCAGGAAGATTCGGGAGAAAATAGTATTATTAGTGAAGTAAATTACATATAGATGCGTATAAATAAAAAAGTTATTGACAAAGTGTGACGGAAAAGGTAATATGAAAAAACAAGAAACGTCACTATAGTCACAAATGAAGTGATATAATAATATGTAGAAATCTTATCCAGAGTGGTGGAGGGAAATGCCCTGTGAAACCCAGCAACCTAAACAATAATTCATTATGTGTTTAAGGTGCTAAGTCATGCAGAACAACGATTTGTTCTGAAAGATGAGAAGGAAGTTAGCCCATTTGAAAAAATGCTGCCTTTCTGCTCATTAGCAGGAAGGCTTTTTTGTATATCAGAATGTAGAAAAGGTGATAGAGATGATTACGTTACAGAACGTCGTAAAAGAATATACGTCCAGAAATAACAAAGTTCTCGCTGTCGACCATGTCGATTTAGAAATTGAACAAGGTGAGATTTTCGGAGTAGTTGGTTATTCAGGGGCTGGTAAAAGTACACTAATCCGAATGTTCAATGGATTAGAACTACCAACAGAAGGGTCTGTTGAAGTAGATAACCTACTAATTAGCCAAATTCGTGGTAGTAAATTAAGAAAAGCGCGCCAACAAATCGGAATGATATTTCAACATTTTAATTTATTATGGTCTAGAACTGTTGCAGAGAATATCGCGTTTCCATTAGAAATTGCTGGTGTTCGCGGTGAAAAAAGACGTTTTCGGGTCAATGAACTAATCCGACTCGTTGGCTTAGAAGGAAAAGAAAACGCCTATCCAGCTGAACTAAGTGGTGGGCAAAAACAGCGCGTAGGTATTGCAAGAGCGCTCGCGAATAACCCTAAAGTATTGCTTTGTGATGAAGCTACATCCGCACTAGATCCACAAACAACCGATGAAGTTTTAGAATTACTGCTAGACATAAATAAACGCCTCAACCTAACTATCATCGTTATCACCCACGAAATGCATGTTATCCGGAAAATCTGTAATCGCGTGGCAGTCATGGAAAACGGGAAAGTTGCTGAACTCGGTGACGTATTAGACGTTTTCCGCCATCCTAAAGAAAAAGTAACGCAGCGTTTCGTCCGCCAAGTAACTGATTCAGACGAAACGGAAGAACTAATCCATCTATTACTCGATAATTACGCAGAAGGTAAAATCGTTAAACTACTCTTCATGAGTGAAAATGCAACTCAACCAGTTATCTCTCAAGTAGCAAAAGAAAATGATGTTATGCTAAATGTCCTTCATGGGAACTTAACTCAAACGCAAAACGGTGCATACGGAACATTGTATGTCCAAGTTTTAGGCACAGAAGAAGCGATAGATGCCAGTCTAACACAGCTACGTCAACTTAAAGTAGAAACGGAAGTGTTAGAACGATGACGAAATTACAAGAGTTATTTCCAAATGTTGATTTTCAAATGATGTGGGTTGCCACACAAGAAACGCTATATATGACACTTACTTCATTATTTGCAGTTTTTTTACTAGGAATCGTGCTAGGATTATTACTATTTTTAACCAACAATAAAAAACATGCCGGAGCGCGCATTTTATACTGGATAACAGCAATCCTTGTTAATGTGTTCCGTTCCATTCCTTTTATTATTTTAATCGTGTTACTTTTACCGATGACAAAATCGTTAGTCGGGACTGTAATTGGACCGAAAGCAGCACTTCCAGCTTTAATTATCTCAGCAGCTCCGTTCTATGGTCGAATGGTAGAAATTGCCTTTCGTGAAGTAGACAAAGGCGTTATTGAAGCCGCTAAATCCATGGGTGCGAACATGTTTACTATTATTGGTAAAGTGCTCATCCCAGAAGCCTTACCAGCGATTATTTCTGGTATTACAGTGACAGCAATTTCACTTGTTGGATTCACAGCGATGGCCGGCGTCATTGGTGCAGGTGGGCTTGGAAATACTGCCTATCTTGAAGGATTCCAACGTGGACAACCTGATGTAACGGTACTTGCGACAATTATTATTTTAATTATCGTCTTTATTTTCCAGTTTATCGGCGACTTCCTAACAAAACGAACCGATAAACGCTAATCAATGTATATGAAGAAATTTATATAAAAAAACGCGGAATCCCCGCAAAAAAGGAGAGAATTTCATGAAAAAGGTTCTTGGTTTAATTTTCACATTAAGTTTAGTTTTAGTACTTACAGCTTGCGGTGGCTCCTCAGATAAAGCTTCATCTAGTAAAGACGATAATAAATTGGTAGTGGGTGCGTCAAATACTCCTCATGCCCAAATCTTAGAACAAGCAAAACCTATCTTAAAAGATAAAGGGATTGACTTGAAAATTGTTAAATATACAGACTACGTTATGCCTAATAAAGCCCTAGAAGAAGGCGATTTAGATGCTAACTACTTCCAACATAAACCATATCTTGAATTAGAAGAAAAAGAAAAAGGTTACAAATTTGCTGATGTCGGTGCTATTCACATCGAACCAATGGGCATTTATTCTAAAAAAGTAAAAGATATTAAAGATTTAAAAGACGGCGCGCAAGTTTTACTTTCTAACTCAAAATCTGACTGGCCGCGTGTTATTGGGATTTTTGTGGATAATGGACTTTTAACGCTTAAAGATGGCGTGAAACCACAAGATGCAACATTTGACGACATTAAAGACAATCCGAAAAACTTGAAATTTAAATATGATTTTGACCCAGCTTACTTGATGACTGCATATAATAATGAAGAAGGCGATGTTGTCGCTATTAACTCAAACTTTGTTGTAGACCAAGGCTTAAACCCTTCGAAAGATGCTATTGCAATCGAAAGCAAAGATTCTCCGTATGCTAATATTGTTGTAACTACTGACAAGAAAAAAGACGACAAAAACATTAAAGAACTAGTTAAGGTGTTACATTCAAAAGAAATTCAAGATTACATTACGAAAGAATGGGACGGAGCAGTTGTTCCAGTCGATAAGTAAACAAAAAAATCCTTTTACCGATTTGGTAAAAGGATTTTTTTAATTAGCACTACTTAAATATAGTTTCAGTCCATCAGAAATGGCTTTATCAAGTTCTTTTTTAGAAACAATGTCCTTACCTTCCGGCATTGGAGGGACTTTTTCATAATCAAGCATATCGATAGTTGTTGTTAAGTTGATTAAATCTTTTGTTTTGCTATCTTCAAAGTTTGTAGTGATAACAGCTTTACTAAAACCTTTCTTACTATCTGGTGTTAATGTTAATTTGAAATCGAGTGTTTGATTTTTATTGGAAGTAAGGTTTTTTAGTGAAGAACGAACACTTTTTTCACCGGAATTCCATTTTTTTTGAGCTTCTTTTTGCGAGCTACCATCAATTTCTGAAAGAAGTGTGATGATGTTTCCGTCATTATCAAGTGCTGTAAAGACGTCATTGACTAAATCTTTTATTTCGTTTTTGGATAGGTTTAAAACAATATCTCCATTATCTTTGGAAGTGAAATGTTTGTCATCTAAGTTATTTAAATAGCTGTAAATTGCGATACCACTGGCTTCTTCAATTTTTTTCAATTCTTCCGCTTGACGATCAACGGTTTCTGAATCAATTGTTTGATTGGAGAAGTTTTGGAATGTCTCGAATACGTTGAGATATTTAGATTCTAAGTCTTTATTTTGCGCGAGTACTTTGTTGAAAATCTGAGCTGCTGAATTGGATAGTAGGCTTGAAAAACTGTCTGCTGCGTCATAAATATCAGCTACAGGGATATAAGCTTTCCCGTCCTCACTGTTTTGGAGCGCATGTAGAGTTAAATCAAGTGGTTCTTTGCCTTTCCAGTGAAGCGAATAGGCGCTATAGGAAGAGGAAGAATCACTATCTACAGAAATTTTATATTGAATGTTAGATTTTTTAAGTTGATTTAAGTCAATATCAGAGCCAAGTTTTTTAATGTAGTTATCAGATAGGTTGTTTACTTGGAATGTGACGTTCGTTGTAAATTGTTTATTTTCAGCTGTTTTCTTTAAAGTAGATGTGAAGTCGGACTTAGGGGAGCTGCACCCGGATAATGTGGCTAAAAGCAATACAAAGATGGTCAGAGCCATTATTGCTTTCTTCATATTTTAAATTCTCCTTCAATAAATAATCGTTTATTACAAATAAGTTATTATGTTGCAAATTTGTTACGTTACAACAATACCATATCTAAATAAGATATACAATCCTTTTTTATAGTAAAAAAGGACCTTTCTTCTATTGATATAGAGCGCTCTTCCTTTTATGTCATGGATTCTCAAATAAAATGGAAATAGTGATAATGCACGAAAACTGGTAAAAAACGGCTATTAATAGTAGAATGAAGGGGAGAATGCGAAGAGTGCTGGTTTTTATAGTTGTAATCAGATTAGAATTATACTAAACTAGGATTATGCAAATTTTACACTAGGGAGGACTTTTTTATGGCAACTTTAAAGATTCAAGATTTACATGTTGAAATAGAAGGAAAAGAAATTTTGAAGGGCGTTAACCTTGAAATTTCAACTGGCGAAATCCATGCTATCATGGGACCAAACGGAACAGGTAAATCTACGTTGTCCTCAGCAATTATGGGGCACCCGAAATATGAAGTAACACAAGGATCAATCACGCTTGACGGAGAAGATGTACTTGAGATGGAAGTAGATGAACGCGCTCGTGCTGGCCTTTTCTTAGCGATGCAATATCCAAGTGAAATTAGTGGCGTAACAAACGCTGAATTCATTCGTGCAGCAATCAATAGCCGACGCGAAGAAGGCGACGAAATTCCAGTAATGCAATTCATCCGTAAATTAGATGCCAAAATGGACATTTTAGATATGGACGAAGAAATGGCAGAACGTTATTTAAATGAAGGATTTTCAGGCGGAGAGAAAAAACGTAATGAAATCTTGCAATTATTAATGATTGAGCCAAAATTAGCGATTTTAGATGAAATTGACTCTGGTCTTGATATTGATGCACTTAAAGTTGTCTCTAAAGGTGTAAATGAAATGCGCGGCGAAGGTTTCGGCTGCTTAATCATTACCCATTACCAACGTTTACTTAACTACATTACACCAGATTTTGTGCACGTAATGATGCAAGGTAAAGTAGTTAAAGAAGGCGGACCTGAGCTTGCTAAACGTTTAGAAGCTGAAGGTTATGACTGGATTAAACAAGAACTTGGTATTGAACTTGAGGAAGAAGAAGCAGTAGACCAACAATAAGGAAGTGAGGTTAAAATCATGGCAGAAAATATGACAATTAAAGATGATTTTATCCACGCTTTTTCAAGTAATGCGAATGAACCGGATTGGTTTTTAGAAATCCGTCGCAATGCTTTTAAAGCTTACGGGGAACTGGACTTGCCTTTTGTGGATAAAACAAAAATTACTCGCTGGAATTTCACGAAGTTTGAGACGTTTATACCTTTTAAAGAAGGCGTAACAAATGAAACTTTGCCAGAAAAAGTAGCGAATTTAGTTGATTTAGATAATAAAGAAGCCAATTTTTACGTTCAAATGGATGAAAGACCTGCGAGACTTCAGTTGCAACAAGAACTAGTTGACCAAGGCGTTATTTTTACAGATATTATTTCGGCTGTGAAAAACCATCCTGAACTTGTGAAAAAATACTTCATGACAGATTCAGTTCAAGTGAACGAACATAAACTGACTGCTTTTCATGCGGCGCTAGTGAACGGTGGGATTTTCCTTTACGTTCCTAAAAATGTCGAAGTGAAAGCACCAATTCAAGCTGTTTTCGTACAAGACAAAGCAGAATCTCCACTTGTTAATCATGTGTTGCTTGTGGCGGATGATAATAGCGCAGTCACTTATGTGGAAAACTACGTAACGGTAGATAACGCACCTAAAGGGATTGTTAGCATTGTAGAAGAAGTAATCGCTGAGAAAAATGCGCGCATTACTTTTGGCGGTGTAGACAATCTTGCAAGTGATGTTACGACATATGTGAACCGTCGTGGACACATTGGAACAGACAGCCAAATTGAATGGGCGCTTGGCCTAATGAATGATGGCGATACTATCAACGAGAACGTAACGAACCTAATGGGTGACGGATCTTCTGCTGATGTGAAAACTGTGACAGTTGGACGCGGGAAGCAAACGCAAAACGTGACAACGCGCGTGACACATTACGGAAAAGCTTCTAATGGTACAATTTTATCCCATGGTGTTATGAAAGAAAGAGCGACAACTATTTTTAACGGAATTGGCCACATTAAACATGGCGCTTCTAAGTCAGATGCACAACAAGAATCACGTGTACTGATGCTTAGTCCTGAAGCGCGCGGTGATGCGAACCCAATTTTATTAATTGATGAAAATGACGTAGTAGCAGGACATGCGGCTTCTGTTGGACGCGTTGATCCACTACAATTATTCTATTTGATGAGTCGCGGGATTTCTCAAAAAGAAGCAGAAAGATTAGTTATTCATGGCTTCTTAGACCCTGTTGTTCGTCAGTTACCAATCGAAAGTGTGAAAACGATGCTTCGTGAAGTAATCGAAGGGAAAGTGCGCTAAATGATTGATATCCAAAAAATTCGGGCGGATTTTCCAATTTTAGCTCAAGAAATAAATGAAAAACCGCTAGCTTATTTAGATAATGCTGCCACTTCACAAAAGCCGAAACAAGTTATTGAAGCTTTAACACATTACTATGAGTTTGATAATGCGAATGTTCATCGCGGTGTGCATACACTTGCGGCAAGAGCGACGGATGCTTATGAATCAGCTCGAGGTAAAGTAGCCAAGTTCATTCATGCGCGTGAAGTAGCAGAAATTATTTTCACAAGAGGTACTACTTCAGCGATTAATTTAGTTGTTGATAGTTACGCGGAAGCAAATATTGAAGCTGGCGATGAGATAGTTATTTCTTATCTAGAGCATCATTCTAATTTGATTCCGTGGCAACAACTAGCTAAACGCAAGGGCGCGGTTTTGAAATATATCGAACTAGAAGAAGATGGAACGATTTCTGTGGAACAAGCCAAAAAAACGATTGGCGAAAAAACGAAAATCGTTGCATTAGCTCATGTTTCTAATGTACTCGGGACTATCACGCCAATTAAAGAAATCGCAGCAATTGCTCATCAATTTGGAGCAGTCATTCTCGTTGACGGTGCGCAAGCTGTGCCGCACATGGAAGTCGATGTAGTTGATTTAGATGCTGACTTTTATGCTTTTTCAGGGCACAAAATGATGGCTCCTACTGGCATTGGCGCCTTGTATGGCAAACGTGAATTGCTTGATGCGATGGAACCTACCGAATTTGGCGGAGAAATGATTGATTTTGTTGAATTATACGATTCGACTTGGAAAGAACTGCCGTGGAAATTTGAAGCCGGAACACCGATTATTGGCGGAGCGATTGCGCTAGGTGCGGCGATTGATTACTTGGCAGAAGTCGGACTCGCAAATATTCACGCACATGAACAAGCATTAGCCAGCTACGCGATAGAAGAAATGAGCAAAATCGAAGGCATTACCATTTATGGACCAAAAGACGCGAGTAAACGATGTGGCTTAGTGACTTTCAATTTAGAAGGCGCACACCCACACGATATTGCGACTATTTTGGACGAAGATGGAATTGCGATTCGAGCTGGTCATCACTGTGCACAACCGTTGATGAAGTGGCTTGACGTTTCTTCCACAGCTCGCGCAAGCTTTTATATTTATAATACAAAAGAAGAAATTGATGCGCTTATAGATGGCCTCAAGTTAACAAAGGAGTATTTTGGATTATGACAAGCCGGAAATTAGATCAGCTTTATAGACAAGTCATTATGGATCACTATAAAAATCCGCGCAATAATGGAGAGCTCCCAGATAGCGATGTAACAATCGACCTCAACAACCCAACTTGCGGTGATCAAATTCATCTTCATTTAAAAATGGATGGTGATAAAATCGTTGCGGCAAAATTCACTGGTAGCGGCTGTTCGATTTCGATGGCCTCTGCTTCGATGATGACGCAAAGCATTATTGGGAAAACCGAGAAAGAAGCGTTAAAAATGTCCCGTGAATTTTCAGAAATGGTGCAAGGTCACGACCATGAAACAATTGATGAATACGGTGATGTCGAGGCACTTGCCGGAGTTGCGAAATTCCCAGCAAGAATCAAATGTGCGACCCTTTCTTGGAAAGCAATGGAGAGAGCGATTTTTGAAAAAGAAGGAACAAAATAAGTAGCGAAAAGGAGGATACGACATGACTGAAATTCCAGAAATTGGCGAATACCAATATGGATTCCATGACAAAGATACCTCTGTGTTCCGTACAGAACGCGGATTAACAGAAAAAGTAGTAAGAGAAATTTCGAATATTAAAGAAGAACCAGAATGGATGTTAGAATTCCGTTTGAAGTCTTTAGAGCAATTTTATAAAATGCCAATGCCGACTTGGGGTGGCGACCTGTCAGAACTTAAGTTTGAAGACATCACTTACTACGTGAAACCGTCTGAACAAACAGTGCGCTCTTGGGATGAAGTTCCTGAAGAAATTAAACGTACTTTTGATAAATTAGGTATTCCTGAAGCCGAACAAAAATATTTGGCTGGTGCATCTGCGCAGTATGAATCCGAAGTAGTTTATCACAATATGAAGCAAGACCTAGAAGATTTAGGGATTGTCTTCAAAGATACAGATTCCGCGTTAAAAGAAAACGAAGATATTTTCAAAGAATACTTCGCAAAAGTAATTCCACCAAGCGACAACAAATTCGCAGCATTAAACTCGGCTGTTTGGTCAGGTGGCTCATTCATCTACGTACCACCAGGTATCAAAGTAGATACGCCGCTTCAAGCCTATTTCCGCATTAACTCGGAAAACATGGGGCAATTTGAGCGGACACTGATTATCGTCGACGAAAATGCCAGCGTAAACTACGTAGAAGGCTGTACTGCTCCCGTTTATACAACGAATTCCCTTCACTCAGCTGTCGTGGAAATCATTGTAAAACCAGGCGCTTACTGCCGTTACACAACCATCCAAAACTGGGCAAATAACGTTTATAACCTAGTAACAAAACGTACTTTCTGTGAAGAAAATGCGACAATGGAATGGATTGATGGTAACATAGGTTCGAAATTAACAATGAAATACCCAGCTGTACATTTACGTGGCGAAGGAGCGCGCGGAACGACCCTTTCTATCGCGATTGCCGGTAAAGGGCAACGTCAAGACGCGGGAGCGAAAATGATGCACTATGCGCCTAATACGTCCTCTACGATTGTATCGAAGTCGATTTCGAAACAAGGCGGAAACGTAACGTACCGCGGAATTGTTCATTTTGGCCGTAATGCAGACGGAGCACGTTCCAATATCGAATGTGATACGCTCATTATGGATAACCTGTCCACATCGGACACAATCCCGTACAACGAAATCCTAAACAGCAACATCTCATTAGAACACGAAGCCAAAGTTTCCAAAGTATCCGAGGAACAACTTTTCTACCTAATGAGCCGTGGTTTAAGCGAAGAAGAAGCGACAGAAATGATCGTTATGGGCTTCATTGAACCATTTACGAAAGAATTACCAATGGAATATGCCGTTGAGATGAACCGTTTGATTAAGTTTGAAATGGAAGGCTCGATTGGTTAATATAACAAAAAAATCCCCTTCAACTGCAGCTTTGTGGTTGAAGGGGGTTTTTATTTACATTTAATTTTAGCTGTTTTTCTTTCTACTTAAAAAGCCAGCAATAAAATAAGATAGTATAAAAATAGATAATCCACCTATTAAAGATATACTTAATCCATCAAAAGGTTTCCTGCCAGTAAAGGCTGAACCGATTAATATCGTTCCGAAAAAAACTGAAGTCATTATAATAAGTCTTTTCATCTGTTTTCTCCTTTTTTTTAATTAAAGTATAAGACATAAAATATCCAAGGTAAAGCAACAACCAAATTAAAAGATTCTCCCTCCTTTTTGCGTTATAATAAACATAAATCAAAAACGATAGAGAGGGTGGCGGTTGATGATTACAATCGGGTTAACTGGATGGAGTGATCATGATTCTTTATTACAAACAAAAAAATTAACATTAGCTGATTATGCGGCACATTTTCCTGTGGTAGAAGTCGATACGAGTTTTTATGCGATTCCTTCTCCGCGAACAACGGCAAACTGGGCGGCGCAAACTCCGGATGATTTTCGTTTTGTGATAAAGGCTTTTTCGGCGATGACAAAACATAAAGAATGGTCGCAGTATTTTGATAGCGAAAATGCGATGTATACGGCTTATATGGATATGATTGCGCCGATAAGTGAAACGGGAAAACTACAGGCAATTTTATATCAATTTCCACCGTATTTTAATTGTACGAAAGAAAATGTGACTTATTTAAGATATATCGCTTCGAAAATGGGTGATTTGCCTGTAGCAATTGAATTTCGTAATAACTCATGGTATAGCGAACAAAATACAGAAAAGACGTTAGATTTACTACGAGAATTAGGTTTTATTCATACGGTTGTTGATGAACCACAAGTTGGATCTGGAAGTGTACCAATTGTGCTTCGTGAGACAAATAGTGAGATGACGCTAGTAAGACTGCATGGTCGGAATCAGTATGGTTGGATGAAAGCGAGTAGTCCGGAATGGCGCGAGGTTCGCACGCTTTACCGTTATAATGAGGAAGAAATAAACGAGTGGACCAAATATGTGGAACATTTACAAAAATTGTCCAAAGAAGTTGTCGTGATATTTAATAATAACAGCGGCGGGGATGCTGCTGATAATGCGAAACATTTACAAAAGGCGCTCCAAGTCGAGTTTCAAGGTTTGGCTCCGATGCAAATGGATTTGTTTTCAGAATAAAAAAGATGGCGCGTGAGTAGCGCCATCTTTTTTATGCCTTAATTCCAATTAAAAAGCTAATAACTAAAATAATAAGTACAATCCCAGTTACGCCAACGTATAAGTAATCTTTTTCCTTCAAAAAAGTAAACAATGATACAACGACACGAAGGACTGGCGTTAAAATCAAGCAAAACAGACCGAACATCATAATCGCGTATGGTTTAAGCGATCCTAGCCCGCTAAAAATCGCTGTAAGTGAGGTCGGATAAGTTTCCCCAGGATAGCCACTTTCGCCGGTAATAAACAGCATAACGAGGCCAAAAACGATAATGATCGCACTAAGGACAACACCGATTCGTAGCAGTGCGCTAACAATTAGCTCCACGCGGTACATTTCTTCTTTTTTCTCTGCCATCTAAATCCACCCCAATCCTTCTAAAATCATTTGGAAGGCAACATATAAAATGACGGGAATAAAAATAATCCGAATAACTTTGCTTTTTAAACGTTGCATGATGCGCGTTCCAAGTGTTGCGCCGACAAGTACCCCAATCGCAACAGGAGCTGCAATAGCGGGCTGGATGTCACCTTGGAAAAGATACACAGTTGCACTGGCAGCCGCGGTTACACCCATCATTAAATTACTCGTTGCGCTACTTACTTTTAGCGGCATTTTCATAAAGACATCAAGTGCCATTACTTTAAATGCGCCACTACCGATTCCAAGTAAGCCACTAGCGATACCTGCGCCGTACATTACACCAAAACCAGCAGGAACATTTGCCACTTGGTAGTCAACTGTTTGCCGTAAAGATTTATCGTAATAAGAATCATGTAAGTTTAATTTTGTTGCAAGTGGGTCTGGTTTCACATTGGTAGGAAATTCTGAACCGACCTTTTTAATCATGTTGAAAGCAGAATATAGAAGTAAAAGTCCGAAGATGATGTAGAGGGCTGTAGCCGAGAGCAGTCCGCTGACGAAAGCCCCGGTTATTGCACCGATTGTTGTGGCAATCTCGAGAAACATACCGACACGAAGATTGGTGATGCCGTCTTTGATATAAGCGATGGCGGAACCACTACTTGTTGCGATAACGGAAATAATACTCGCTCCAATCGCATACTGAATATCAATCCCGAAAATAAGATTTAAGGCAGGCGTTACAATAATTCCACCACCAAGCCCAAGCAAAGAGCCAACAACCCCTGCAAAAACAGAGATTAGAAGAATTTCGACTGTTTGCGTAATATCCAAAAAAATCACTTCCCTTTAAAACAATATATCCTATCATAACATAAAATGAAGGTTGAACGATTCAAACGGTCCTACTGCGTGTAAAAAAAGCTATTTTGAGCTACAATAGTTATATGTGAGGAGTGAGGTGGATTGATGAAACATTTAACTTTATGGCATACAAATGATGTTCATAGTCACTTGGAGCATTGGCCTCGTATTTTTAATTTCTTAAAAGAGAAAAGAACAGCTGCAGATAAAGAAAATAAGGCGGCGCTCTTTTTTGATATTGGCGATTTTTTAGACCGGGTTCATCCGCTTACTGAAGGGACAAATGGGCTTGCGAATACGGACTTACTTAATCAGCTTCCATATGACGCAGTAACTTTTGGCAATAATGAAGGAACAACTTTGGCACATGAAGACTTGGATAATTTATACGAGCACGCAGCTTTCCCGGTAGTTTGCTGTAATTTTTACGCGGATAAAGAGTGCACCGAGCAGCCGGACTGGGTGAAATCGATTGTTTATAAAGAAATAGAACAAGTGAAAATTGCTATTATCGGTGCGACGGCGCCATTTCGAGAGTACTACGAAGAGATGGGCTGGGGAGTAGAAGAACCAATTAGCGCGATTAAAAAGCAAATTGCTGGCTTAGACGCGGATACAGATGTAGTTATTTTACTGAGTCACCTCGGTTTGCCGACAGATGAAAGAATTGCTTTAGAATTACCAGAAATTGATATTATATTAGGTGGGCATACCCATCATTTACTTGAAAATGGAAAAATAGAAGGAAATGCATTACTGGCTGCTGCCGGAAGATGGGGCGAGCATGTAGGGAAAGTTACTATTGAGATAGATGAAAATAATCAGATCATCTCTAAAAAAGCAGTAACTTTTGCAACCGAAAAACTTCCAATCCCTCCAAATGAAACGGCAGAAATTCATGCTTTCTTTGATAAAGGACGAGAGGAATTATCTGAAAAAGTAGTTGCGATTCCCGGGAAGTTAGCGCATAATTGGTTTGATGACTCGGAAATTGCGCACATTTTGAATGAGGCTGTTTGTGAATGGACTGGTTCGGAAACGTTTGTGATGAACGCGGGCATTTTTATGACTGATTTTGAAGCAGGGATTGTGACGGATTTTGATATTCACCAAATGTTACCGCATCCGCTAAATGCGATTGCTTTGACGATGTCTGGTGAGGAACTTGAAATACTTATTGACGGAATCTACCGAAAGAAAGCAGAACTGCAAGACATTCCGCTTCGAGGTTTTGGTTTCCGAGGCGAGTATTTTGGTACCGTTTTGATGGACAAAGCTAGTTTTGACTCGGAAAATCAAGTGGCACTTTTTGATAATAAACCGATTGATAAAACGCGGGAATACCGGATTGCGACGCACGATACGTTTGTATTCGCGCCATTTTTCCCGATAGTGAAGCAAATTAAACGAAAAGAAGTATATACACCAGAATTACTCCGAGATATTTTAAAATGGAAACTCAAAAAAATGTACGGACAGGAGGAAGACACGTGACGATTACGATTCAAGATTTAAACTACGAAATTATCACCAATTATCGCGATGCTTTTGACGAGGAAAAATTGAATGAACGATTTAGCGATATTCTTGGGCGATATGATTATATAGTAGGCGACTGGGGTTACGATCAACTTAGACTGAAAGGTTTCTTTGAAGACGACAACCGTAAAGCCGCATACGACAACAAGATTAGCACGTTAAAAGAATATATTTACGAATACTGCAACTTTGGCTGTGCTTATTTTGTTATTAAAAAAGTAAAATAGTAAATGAGGTAATTTGGAATTGAAGAATTATAAAGCGTATTTAATTGATTTAGACGGCACAATGTATCGCGGAGCAGAAGTTATCCCCGAAGCAATCATTTTTATCGAAAATTTAAAACGTGCGGGAATTCCGTATTTATTTGTAACTAATAATTCTACAAAGACACCAGATCAAGTAGCCGAACATTTAACTGGCATGGGCATTCAAGCGGAATCGGGTGACGTTTTTACAACTTCGCAAGCAACTGTGCAATTTATGCTTGAACAAAAACGTGAGAAATCGGTTTATGTTATTGGTGAACGTGGAATAAAACAAGAACTAACTGATAATGGATTTGAAATAACTTCTAGTAACCCAGCTTTTGTTGTTGTTGGACTTGACCGAGAAGTAGATTACGAAAAATTTGCTAAGGCAGCTCTTGCGGTTCGAGGTGGCGCAATGTTTATCTCCACAAATGGCGATGCGGCAATCCCAACTGAACGCGGTTTGCTTCCGGGAAATGGTTCGATTACATCGGTTGTTTCTGTCGCGACAGAAACGACGCCTGTTTTTATCGGAAAACCGGAATCAATTATTATGGAGCAAGCACTCGCAAAACTCGGTGTTCAAAAAGACGAAGCAATTATGGTTGGCGATAACTACGAAACAGATATTATGGCGGGAATCAACTACGGTATGGATACTTTAATCGTTCATACTGGTTTCACTTCAAAAGAGGCACTAACAACCAAAGAGATTCAGCCAACATATGCTGTAACGAAGCTAACTGATTGGAAATTTAACTAGAAGAGCGGATTTTTTCTGCTCTTTTTTTAATAATTAGGAGGTTAGAAAAATGGTCTCAATACAAAAGCTAACGAAAGATAATTTTCATGAAACGGCTAAATTACAAGTCCATCCTCACCAGAAAACATTTGTAGCAGAAAATTGGTACTCGATTATCGAAGCAAGTTTTGAAGAAACGTATCATTCTATTGTCATTTATGCCGACAATATGCCAGTTGGATATGCAATGTACGGAATGGATACGGATGACGGCGAATTTTGGCTAGTACGTTTTATGACTGGAAAAGAGCACCAAGGTAAAGGCTACGGCGGGGATGCTTTGGAGCAAATCATCGAAATGGTGAAAAATTTGCCAGAAAAACCTGCAAGACTCCGCTTATCTTACGAACCAGATAACCATGTGGCAGAGAAATTTTATGCGAAATATGGGTTTGAGAAAACGGGCGAAATTATTGATGGTGAGGCAGTTGCTGACTTGTGGTTTAAACGATGAAAAAGGGTATAGAATGGGGATAAGGAGGACTGGGAATGGACGTATTTAATGATTTTTTTGTCGTATTTTTAATTGCAGCGACTGCTTTTTTTGTAGCGAGTGAATTTGCCATTGTTGCAATTCGAAAACCTACTGTCCTACAACTACTTGCCTCAGATAACCCACGAGCGAAATACGTTAAAAAAGTAACTTCCAATATGAATGATTATTTGGCTGCTTGTCAGCTAGGAAACACACTCGCAGCACTTGCGATGGGGTGGGTCGGTGAAGCAACAATGCGCGGTTGGCTAGAACCACTTTTTTTAATGCTGCCACTACCCGAATCACTGGAAAAACCGATTTCGATTTTTGTATCGTTCATTTTAATTACCTTTTTAAATGTGGTACTTGGGGAACTAGCCCCGAAAACATTCACCATTCAAAGTACCGAAAAAGTAGCATTATTCATCGCGCGCCCGCTAGTTTATTGGTATCGCCTAACTTTTCCGCTCAATTGGCTTTTAAATAACTCGGCAAATTTAATTACGCGGATGTTTGGTGTGAAACGTACTGATGATGCGGATCAAATGACACCGACTGAGCTCAAAATTATTTTTGAAGATAGCTACCGGCAAGGTCTTTTAAATCCACAAGAATTTCGTTATATGAAAAATATTTTCAAGCTTGGGGATGTGCCGGCAAAAGAAGTCATGATTCCGCGGATGTCGATGATTGCCATTGACCAAACAGCGACAGTACGAGATTTGCTTAAACTAACTTCCGAGCATACATATCATATTTTTCCAGTAACCGAAGATGAAGACAAAGATCATATTATTGGCATGTTACGTGTCAGTGCAGTCATGGCCGGTCTTGGAAAAGATGAAGCCATTGTAGAACAATCAATCAAACCCTTTATATCGCCAGTTTTAGAAGTGTTTGAAGGGATGGTTTTAGAAGAATTACTCGTAAAAATGCAACAAGAAAGCGAACCATTTGTCGTTTTAACAGACGAATATGGCGGGACTTCAGGTATTGTGACTCTTGAAGATGTCATGGAAGTGATTGTCGGCGATATGGAAGAAGCAAAAGGACCTAAAGGAATACGTAAGGTGGCATTAAATCATTTCATTATAGAGGGATCGGAGCCGCTTTTGGAAGTAGAGGAAGCAATTGGCGTTCCGATTGAAAGTCCGGGTGTCCATACGCTATCAGGTTGGATGCTGCTCGAACGCTTTGACTTAGAAACAGGGGACGAGATTGAACATGAAGGTTATCGGTTTATCGTTCGTTCGATGAATAAAAACTCAATCAGGCAAGTGGAAGTAAAACGTGGCAAAGAAAAACCAGTAAAAACGGAGGAATGACCTCTAGTTTTACTGGTTTTTGTTTAATTAACAATATCATCATGGTAACTATGGGCAAGACGACTTGCTGCAGCAGCTGCGATAGCTCCCACAATATCATCCAGAAACGTGTGAACAGCAATGCCATCATGTTCGTTTAGTTTTGCCAAAATACCAGGTTTTACTTTATCGATATAACCATAATTTGTAAAACCAATCGAACCATATACGTTAACAATAGAAAGTGCTAATATCTCATCTACGCCATAAAGCCCCTCATCAGCGCTAATAATGTTTTGTAGCGGTTGGACGAGTTCACCTTTTTCGGCCATGACATCAAGCTGGATGCCCGTTAAAACAGCATTTTGAACTTCGCGTTTACGAAGCACGTGCTCTACATTTTGACGGCATATTTCTAATTCTAATCCGGGATGATACTTTTGTTGTAAAAATAATACCAATTCTGCGATGTCATCTATTTCTACGCCACGTTCAATCAGCCAACTCCGAGCTTTAGCTTCTAGGGCGCTTTGTTTTTCTACCATTGTCCTTACCTCCTTCTAACTGTATGTATATTGTATGATAGACGTTTACAGGATTTCTAAACATATTTATACAAAAATAGCGACCGCTTATTTTGGTCGCTAAAATAGTAGTTCTTAAAATACTTGAACGACTTCTTTAAATCCGATAATTTTCTCTGCTAAAGTCAATTCGATTCCCATTTTTAAAGTCATATCAGAACTTGGACAAGTTTCGCATGCACCAAGTAATTTGATTTTTACAATGCCGTCTGGGGTCACTTCCACAAGCTCATAGTCCCCGCCATCACGAACTAAAAACGGTCGGAACTTTTTTAAAGCTTTATCAACTTCGGCATAACTAATTTCTTCCATAGGATATAGTTCTCCTTTCGCGAGGCACTATCATATTCTCTATTATAACAGGATACGGAAAAAATTAAAGAAATTAAATTGGGTTTTTCCGAGGGGGAAAGTAGTGTACTTTGGAGTAATTTCCAAATAAAAACTCTCTTATCAGCTGGATAAGAGAGTTTTAGTTGTTTGTTTTAGCTGTTTTTCTTAGAAACCGAGTAAATTCCTAAGAGAACGAAACATGTACCAATTAATCCGAACAATATACTTTCTTGTTGATTATCGCCGGTTTTCGGTAATTTTGTTTGTTTTTTGATTGTGGTTGGTTTGCTTGTGTTTGGTTTGTTTTCATTGATTTTAATAGTTGTTTTGTCTTTATCTGGTTGTGTATTACTTGGTGTTTTATCTTCTTTTTTAGGATCATCTTCTTGTTTAGCATATACAAAGGTGACTGTTTGAGCATCTGTTGTAAATACACCTGTGGCATTGGCTGGTGTAGCGGTTAACTTCCAACCGCTCAAATTTTTAGCTGTTGCCGCGTAAGAAGTATCTAGCTTACCGTTCAGTGTGTCAGGAGTAGCGAGTTCGTTGCCATCACCATCGACGTATTTAACAGTGACAGGAGCGCCATCTGCTTTTTCGTAAACGTAAGTGACAGTTTGGTTAGTGTCTGTGAATACTCCTGTAGCGTTGGCTGGAGTAGTTTTAACTGTCCAACCTGTGATGCTTTTGGCTGTCGATTGGTAAGGAGCGTCAATTTTGCCGTTCAGTGTGTCTGGAGTAGCAAGTTCATTGCCATCGCCATCGACGTACTTAACGGTAACAGGAGCGCCATCTACTCTTTCGTAAACATAAGTGACAGTTTGGTTAGTGTCTGTGAATACTCCTGTAGCGTTGGCAGGCGTAGTTTTAACTGCCCAACCAGAAAGACTTTTGGCTGTCGATTGGTAAGGAGCATCGATTTTGCCGTTCAGCGTGTCAGGAGTAGCTAATTCGTTGCCGTCTTCATCGACGTATTTAACGGTAACTGGAGCGCCGCTTGCTTTTTCGTAAACATAAGTGACAGTTTGGTTATCGTTCGTGAATACACCATTAGCGTTTGCAGGTGTAGTTTTAACTGTCCAACCTGTGATGCTTTTGGCTGTCGATTGATAAGGTGCGTCAATTTTGCCATTCAGTGTGTCGGAAGTAGCAAGCTCGTTGCCGTCTTCATCGACATATTTAACGTTAACAGGAGCGCCGTCTGCTTTTTCATAAACATAAGTGACAGTTTGGTTAGCGTTTGTGAATACGCCATTAGCGTTGGCAGGTGTAGTTTTAACTGCCCAACCTGTGATGCTTTTGGCTGTAGATTGATAAGGAGCGTCGATTTTGCCATTCAGTGTGTCGGAAGTAGCAAGCTCGTTGCCGTCTTCATCGACATATTTAACGTTAACAGGAGCGCCGTCTGCTTTTTCGTAAACATAAGTGACAGTTTGGTTAGCATTTGTAAATACGCCATTAGCGTTGGCAGGTGTAGTTTTAACTGCCCAGCCTGTGATGCTTTTGGCTGTCGATTGGTAAGGAGCGTCGATTTTGCCATTCAGCGTGTCGGAAGTAGCAAGTTCGTTGCCATCACCATCAACGTATTTAACGGTAACAGGAGCGCCATCTGCTTTTTCGTAAACATAAGTGACTGTTGTATCGCTGTCGCCAAATTGTCCGGAAGCTTGGCCTTCGATTTCTTTTAGTTTGTAGTTAGTAATTGTTTTTTCTGTTGTTTGGTAATTTTCTCCGGATTTACCAGAAATTGTTTCACTTGGAGCTAATTCATCGCCATTTTCATCTTTATAAAATACGTTTACAGCTGAATTTGTTTTTTCAGATACCTTAATTGGTTGTGATACTTTAATGGAGTAACTAAGCGGTACTCCTTTAGCGGAAGTAGCTGTGAATGTCGCGTTGTAAGTCACAGTCTTAGTTCCAATTGGTAAGTTTGAGAAAGAGACTGTTTTATTATCAGCTGATACCGTTCCAGCGTCAGAAATACTAGAAACAGGCATTTTTTCTCCATCAATATCCAAAGTAGGGTTGTTTGAAATAGCTGTTGCCCCTTCTTTAATATTAATAGTTGGAAGTGTGATAGTTTGGTTGTTAACTTGTAAACCTTTATAATCACCAACGACTGCCATGCCTTCAAAAAAGTCTTTTAACTTACTTAAGTCAGTAATGCTATTATTATCAGCGTAAGCAATAGATAATCCTCTAAGTGTATTTAAAGAATCAATGGAAGTTAGGTTGTTATTGTTTAAATAAAGGACTTTAAGTTTTTTCATCGTAGCAATTGGAGCTACATTAGTGAACTTGTTGTAACTTAGATTTAAGTGTGTAATATGATCATCTGCAGTTAATGCTGCTAAATCAGAAATATTATTCCAAGTTACATCTAAAGTTTCGAGTGATTTAAGGTTTGCAAATTTTGTAAATTCTTCATTATCGATTTGGTGATATGCTGGATCTAACCAAGCATACGAATTATAAGAAAATGATTTTAAGTTTTCTTTTTCAAGTAAGGGAGTGAAATCAGTAATATAATCCCCGCCTAGTTCTACTTCTTCGAGCGCTGGCATTTCGCCAAGAGCTTTAATATCATTTAATCCAGTAGTAATACCAACGATTTTTTTCAGCTTAGGTAAATTCTTAATCTGATTTAAATTAGTGATTTCTGTTTGGTTTGAAAAATATAGTTTGGTCATATTGACCGCTTTTTCGAGTCCAGTTAAATCTCTAACTAATCCAGTGACAGCATATCCAGATGAACCGAACATATAGGAAATATCCGCTGTACTAATCGTCTCAAGGTGTGCTTCAGTCAATTCGTCTAATAACGGATTACCTACGATGGTTTTAAGACCTTCTTTTAAATACGGATCTGGGATATTTACTACATCAGTTGATGCTCCCCGTACATTACTAAAAGGTAAAAATGCGGTTGTGATTAAAAATAAAGCTAACATTATTTTGATTGCTTTTTGCATATGTCTAATTTCCTCCTTGTTTTTTGGAATGTATTCGTAATTAGTTATTCGTTAAAACTGACTATTTCAGCAACAAAATTAGTCGAGAATCTAGTGGTTTCAATCGAATACACTTCAAAGCAAAGTTATAATACCATGAGGGCTCTTCATAAATCATGGGTTTTCTAAAAGAAATTTATTGAAAGTAGAGTGAGCTTCATTAATTGGACATATTTGTTTTTTAGGGCGGGGATGTAGGTGGGAGAAAGGGTTTCGCTTGTTGGTTGGTGTGGGAGGAGGGTTTTTGGATATATATAACATATAAATTAGTTGTTAGGTTTTAAATTTTTCTAAAAATATTGAATGGTTAGTTTTTTGGCTGGGGTTTGGGGGAGGGTGAGTGTGTGTTTGTTTTGGGGGGATTTGGTTTGCTTTGAATGGGTCGAATGGGATGGAGGATTTCAGGTTGATGGTGGATGGATTTTGATGGGTGGGGCTTTTTGTTTGGAGGGAGCGCTTTACTGGAAGGATTACATGCTTGCTTTGCTCGTATGCATATTTGGCCGTAATTCGCTTTGCTTCGAACGGGCCGAATGGGATGGAGGGTTTTAGATTGATGGTGGATGGATTTTGATGGGAGGGAAGTTTTTGTGTGGAGGGCGCACTTTACTGGAAGGATTACATGCTCGCTTTGCTCGCATGCATATTTGGCTCGTAACTCGCTTTGCTTCGAACGATCCAAACAAAAACACGTTCCTAAGGCTCAGAAAGGAACGTGCTCTTTCAACTGGTAAGGTTGAAAGACAATTGGGTTGCGCGCCCAATTGTTAAAGGGAGTGTTACTTATATGTTGACCGTGAAATCACGGGTACAACCTATAGATGGTTTATCATGCTAATACACTACTGCTTTAAAGATTTGCAATGTATTGGAAATATTATAATATATCTAGAAATTTGTGTCAATTCATATCTTTATAAAAATTCATAAAGTTTAATAGTTATGCTAAATGAGACAGCTTAGTCGCTTTTTGGGGTAGGTTTTTGTACAATGATAGTGAGGTGAAGCATGATGGTAAATGAAGCGAAATTATATGTATATGGTTCAACGACTATTTGTGCGAGTTGTGTCGGAGCACCGTCCTCGAAAGAAACAGAGGAATGGCTTCGAGCTGCGATTGGTCGGAAGTTTTCTGGACAGCCTTTTGTAGTGGAATATGTAGATATTTTTAATCCGCCAAATGAAGCGGCTTTAGCAGATATGGCGAATAAGATTGTTGATGAAGATTATATGTATCCAGTCATTGTGGTTGACGGTGAAATTATCGCGGAAGGCAATCCTCGGTTGAAAGATATTTATCAAGTAATGACCGACCGTGGTTACTTGGCAACGATGTAACAGTCTAGGAGGCAAGTGGAAATGAATCCGATTGTGGAATTTTGCGTTAATAATTTGGCGAGCGGGGCTGATGCGGCGTTTGCGAAATTAGATGCGGATGATAGTTTAGACGTGATTGAATATGATTGTCTGACATATTGTGATTTATGCGCGACAAGTTTGTTTGCTCTAGTGGACGGAGAAGTGGTTCGCGGAGAAACAGCGGAGGAATTGGTTGCGAATATATATACATTTTTGGAAGAAAATCCGTTTTAATATAGAAAAAAGCGATGAGCGCGTAATCTGGCTCATCGCTTTTTATTAATCAAAAAATTGGCTGATTGGTGTTTCGCCGCTTTCGATAGTATAGGTTTTATAGTAGCTGGATTTCTCAGTTAAAGCCTCACTAATAAAGTTTGCAACATCTGCGCGAGGAATGTTTGTTTTAGGTTTTCCTGAGACTTCTGAGATTTTACCTGTAGCCGGATCGTCTGAAAGGCCGACTGGTCGCACAATGGTGTAATCTAGACCGCTTCGTTTGAGTTCGTCATCGGCGGCTTTTTTTGCTTTTAAATAGTGGACGAGAGATTCAGGACCGCTTTCTGGGTCATCTGCGCCGTAAGAGCTAACAATGATAAAACGACGTACACCTTTTTCTTTGGCAGTTTCGATTGCTTTAATGGCGCCGTTTTGGTCAATATTAATTGTTTCTGATGCAGGCGTATGACCACCTGAGCCAGCTGTAAAAATAACCGCTTCAATTTCATCATAGGCATAGTGGAAATCTTTTTTTAAATCGGCAATTATTGGTTTTGCGCCAAGTTTTTCAAGTTCACTTACTTGTTCTGCTTTTCTAACCATTGCTCGGACGAAAAAGCCTTTTTCCATGGCGAGTTTTTCTACTAAAAGACGGCCGATTTTGCCATTTGCGCCAATTACGAGTACATTCATTGCTAATCTCCTCCTAAAAAATATCTACAAAGAACTTTTCCCGGTGAGTAAAAAATAAAACCACAAGTCGCCTCGTGGTTTCAGTTATTATTCGAATAAAGATGTGGAATGCATTGGTTGCACTCGGGTTTTTGGATCAATGAAATTCATTGCGTTATTTACGGCAGTCGGCGCTTCACCAAATCCTGTCGCAATTAGTTTTACTTTACCATCATAAGTACAAATGTCACCAGCACAGTAAATCCCTGGGATATTTGTTTCCATTTTGGAATTGACGATGATTGAATTACGTTCTAGCTCTAAGCCCCAATTTTTAATAGGTCCGAGCGAGGAAACGAAACCGTAGTTAATAATGAAATCGTCAATTTCCAACGTTTCTGTAGTATCACCTTTGACTTCTTGAAGCGTAATATGTGTTAATTTATCGCCGTTACCAAGAACTTCTGTTGGAATGAATGGAGTTTTAATCGCAATGGATGACTTTTCTAAATTGTTAACGCTATGTTCGTGCGCGCGAAAAGCGTTACGTCTATGAACGATTGAAACAGAGCTTGCCACTTTTTCAAGCATTAGCGCCCAGTCAACCGCAGAATCTCCGCCGCCACAAACAGCAACGCGACGACCGGAAAAACGACTAAGATCATTAATGAAATAATGAATATTTTTTCCTTCATATTGTTCAGCTTCCGGAAGATCTAAACGTCTTGGTTCAAATGCTCCGTTACCAGCAGTAATAATGATTGCTTTACTATAGTGTGTATCTTTCTTCGTGATGATTTCAAATGTGCCATCGACTTGCTTTTCAACGCTTTGAACTGCTTCTTCAAGCGCAACTGTCGGATCAAATGGTTTCATTTGTTGTATTAAATTATTAACGAGTTCCTGTGCGCGAACAGAAGGATAGCCTGGAATGTCATAAATATACTTCTCAGGATAAAGCGTTGAAAGTTGTCCACCTAATTGCGGTAAACTTTCTATTATTTTCACACTCGCATTGCGCATTCCGGCATAAAAAGCAGCAAATAGCCCAACCGGTCCGCCACCAATGATCGTGATATCATAAATTTTTGTTTTTTCATCCAAAATACATCACCCCCTAGTTCCTAATTTCCCTATGAAATAGCTAAAGTTGCAATAAGCATATTTTAGCATATATTTTTGAAAAAGAATGTTTACGGGATTGGGGTATTAAAAAATCTGGAAAAATGAACTAGACCAATTACCACTCAAATAAAAGATTTTTACGAAAACCAAGTCATCTCAGAGGTTTATTGTGAAAAAAATCATATACCACTCTAACCTTACCGCTAAGAAGCATAAACCCTTGAGTTCCCTTCCTTGAAAATGCAAGTTAAAAAGTCTATGATATAGTTTGTAAGCTGTGAAAGAGGGAATATAATTGGTACTTACCAGTTCCGCTTTTTTCACTGGTTGCAGTAGATTTTTAGCGCAATCTACATAGGTGCAGTAAGAAATTCTTAATGCAATTTTTTTTGTGAAGAAAAATATAAGGGAAAGTAGATGTGATAACAGATGAGTAAACCAAAAATTGTCATTCTCGGAGCAGGATACGGGGGACTAAAAACTTTACGTAAGTTACAACAAAGAAACTTGGATGCCGAAATCGTTCTAGTGAATAAGAATGACTACCACCACGAAACGACTTGGTTACATGAAGCAGCAGCTGGAACAATTGAGCCAGAAAAACTAATGTATCCACTTGATAAAGTCGTAAACAATACGAAAACTACATTTATCCAAGATACTGTAGTAAAAATTAATAAAGACGAAAAAACAGTCACACTAGATGCAAATGGCGATATCAGCTATGACTATTTATTAATTGGACTTGGGTCAGAAGCAGAAACATTTGGAATCAGTGGTTTGAAAGAATATGCCTTCACTATTACAAGTGTAGAATCCGTTAAAAAAATCCGTGCGCACATTGAAGCGCAATTTGCTAAATGGAAAACAGATCCACGCGATGAATTATTAACAATTATCGTTGGTGGTGCTGGCTTTACTGGAATTGAGTTTCTTGGGGAATTAACTAATCGCATTCCAGAACTAGTGAAAGAGTACGATGTGCCTCGCGAAAAAGTGCGCATTTATTGTATGGAAGCAGCTCCAAAAGTATTACCACAATTTGATGCGAAACTCGTTGATTATGGTGTTGGTGTACTAGAAGATCGCGGCGTAGAATTCCATGTTGGTAAACCAGTCAAAGAAGCTACAGCTGACGGCGTTAAATATGCTGAAAGTGAAACAGAAGTACGCGAAATTAAAGCAGCAACAATTATTTGGGCAGCCGGAGTTCGTGGTAACAGTGTTATTGAAGCGTCTGGTTTTGAAGCAGGTCGTGGTCGTGTGAAAGTAAACAACAATTTAACCGTTCCTGGTAATGAAGAAATTTTAATTGTTGGTGACTGCTCACTAATCATCAACCCTGCAAATGACCGTCCATTCCCGCCAACTGCTCAAATTGCAATGCAACAAGCAGATGTGGCTGCAGTGAACTTAGCTAAATTAGTTAAAGGCGAAACAGATCTACAAGACTTTGTTTATCATGAAAAAGGAACTGTTTGCTCACTAGGTGATAACGACGCAATCGGTGTTGTTTTCGGCAAAAACCTGAAAGGCTACCCAGCTTCCGTTATGAAAAAAGTCATTGATGACCGCGCGCTACTACTTATTGGTGGTTCAGGCGTTCTTGCTAGTAAAGGTAAGTTTAAATTTTATAAATAAGACTTCTAAAAGCAATATCTGTTAGTGCAGATATTGCTTTTTTGTTATGTTATAATGAAGGAAAAATGAAAGTAGGTAAGTCCATGAAACAACTTTTTGAGATACTTCCTAGTGAGTGGGCAGAAAAATTTTCAAAAACAATGAAAGAACGTATTGAGTTAAGCTTTACAAATGAAGACGTGATTTCTTTAATAGAAAGTAAGGTTGGTGGGAGAGGATATTTGCCGAAAGAACAAGGTTATCCAGTGAATGAAGGAGGAGAACCACTTTTCTTTTTAGCGCAAATAAATTTTGCGGAAATGCCGCAAATCGAGAATTATCCAAAATCAGGAATACTTGCTTTTTATGTTGATTATCATGATGACTTATACGGTCTTAATTTTGATGATCAGACAGAACAAAATGGTTTTCGGGTGTTTTTCTTTGAGAATATAGACAGAGAGAGCATGACTGCAGAAGAACAAGCTGTTTATTTTGAAGGTATTGATAAATCAGCCCTTTATACTGTGGTCAAAGGGGAGTATAAACTTGCTGGTCGAGTAACGAAAGAGCTTTTGATGAATGATATTCTAGAGTTTGAGAAAGAATTTGGCAGTGGTTTTTATGACATCATGGAGCAAATTTTTGGTGATGATGAAGATAAAGCGAATGAGCTATTTGACCTTGCAACATATAGTAGTCAAATTGGTGGTTTTCCGTTCTTCACCCAAGAAGATCCGCGAATGCGTACAGAAAATTCGTATCACGACACATTGCTGTTTCAATTAGATAGTGAGTACAGTGAAGAGCCAGGTGCCCAAATAAATATCATGTGGGGCATGAGTGGAGTCGGCAACTTCTTTATTAATAAACAGGATTTAATTAATCGGGATTTTTCCAATGTTATTTTTAACTGGGATTGTTAAAGAAGCACGTTACAAAAAAGAAAGAAGGTAAATAATGGAACAACTTTTTGATATACTTCCAAGTGAATGGGCCGAACGCTTTTTGGAAACAGAAAAAGAGCGCATCGAAATACATTTTAAAGAAGCGGGCACGCTATCATTACTTCAAAGTAAAGCTGGTGGACGCGGTTATTTGCCTAAAGAACAAGGTTATCCTGTAACGGAAGAAGGGAAGCCGCTTTCTCTTTTGGCACAAATCAATTTTTCAGAAATGCCGCAAATGGAAAATTATCCAGAATTTGGCTTGCTCGCTTTTTATGTAGATTATCAAGATGATTTATACGGGCTTAATTTTGAAAATCCTACGAGCCAGGAAGGTTTTCGGGTGTTTTTCTTTGATGACTTAGGGAGCGAGAGCCTGTCCAAAGAAGAACAAGATGCGTTTTTTGCAGATGTAGCGAAAACAGATTTTTATCCAGTTGTGAATGGAGAATTTAAAATGACTGGTCAAGTATCGGATCAAATTTTGCTACAAGATAGCTTTGATTTTGAAAATGAATTTGGTAATAATTTTTATGAGTTAGCTGATCAAATTTTCGCTGATGAGGAAGATAAAGCAGATCAGTTATATAACCTAGCTAGCGAAGGCAGTCAGCTCGGCGGGTATCCGTTCTTCACACAAGAAGATCCGCGTATGTATGCAGAAAATCCCCATCACGACACGCTTTTATTCCAATTAGCTTCCGAAGATTTTGACAATAACAGAATGGCGATTATGTGGGGCGACTGCGGTGTTGCGAACTTCTTCATTAATAAACAAGATTTAATCAATCGAGACTTTTCTAACATTATGTATAACTGGGATTGCTCATGAAAAAAAGCTGACTACAATGAGTCAGCTTTTTATTTACATAAATATTTCTAAAATAAATCCAATCGCAATCCCGGTCAAAGCCCCAAAGAAAACTTCCATTGGTTTATGGCCGAGTAATTCTTTTAAATGCTTCGTTTTTTCTTCTTGTTCAGGTGCCGCAAGCCCTTTTGCATGCTCCACGAAGTCTTGGAAATCTGTTACTAATTTGTTTAAAATAACTGCTTGTTCACCGGCTTGTCTTCTAACGCCAGTCGCATCGAACATCACGATAATACCAAATACAACAGCAATCGCGAAATAAGGTGAATCTAGCCCGTATTCAATTGCGAGTGTTGTCATTAGTGCAGTAACCGCAGCCGAGTGAGAGCTAGGCATACCACCAGTGGAAAACATTAGTCCGAGGTTAAACTTCCGGTAAACTAATATATGAATCGGCACTTTTACCACTTGAGCAAACACTATCGCAATAATAGATGCAATTAATGGTGTATTCGTAAATATCGACATCAAATCTCTCCTGTCAAAAAGTCTATTCTTATTTTACCACAATGAGCTTATTAAAAACCTTTTCTAGAATTTTTCTTCTAACTCTTATATAATAAAGTATAAATCAAATTCGGAAAGAAGGGAACATATGGGACTCCAAGAAACTATTGGCATTGAAATTGTTTCAGTAGAAAAAGGAAAAGCAGTCGTTCAGTTAGAAGTAACAGAAAAAGTTCATCAACCATTTGGCTATTTGCATGGCGGAGTTTCTGTTGTTTTGGCAGAACATGCTGCGAGTATTGGTGCTGCGAAATCAATTGAACCTGATGAAATCGTCTTTGGTTTAGAAATTAACGCCAACCACCTCGCTTCAAAACAAGAAGGATTAGTGACAGCAACTGCGGAAGCAATCCACCTTGGCAGAAGTACCCAAGTCTGGGAAATTAAAATCACTGACGAAACGGAAAAACTAATTTGTATTAGCAGATGTACTATAGCAGTTAAAAAGAAACGAAAATAAAAAGCATGGCAGAGGTCAATTGATGAACTCTCGCCATGCTTATTTTATTTCTCTGATTCATCTTCGTCTGAATCAGTTTCACTTTCATCTTGTTCGATGATTTCATGCTCGGAATCATCCGACTGTTCTTCAATCGTTTGTTCCTCGCGTTCGCGTTCTTGTTCTTCTTGATCTTCACGCTCATCGATTTTTTCTTCGCGTCGTTCCCATTCCATTCGTTCTTCCAATTCTTCCCGTTCTTGTCGCGCTTTTTCAATTTGTTCTTGGCGAATAATAAGGCTTTTCTTTTTCTTGATGTCGTCTTTTTTCACCGAACGCAATTGGTCACGAATTCGAATAGCTAGCGGCACACCAGTATCATAAGCGGCCCGGTTAATAAGGTGGGAGGCTACTGGAGTCGTTAAGAAAATAAACAGCACTGCCAGAAGCACTCGCGCATTAAAACCTTCACCTGAGTGGAAAAAATAACCAACCGTTGCAAAAAGAAGCAAGCTAACGCCAAATGTATTACTAATCCCAGCAGCATGTGTTCTTGTATAAACATCCGGTAGTCTGATAACACCAATTGCCGCCAGAATACTAAGCAAGCCACCAATTAAAATCATAATAGAAATAATAATCTCAATTATCACGTTCACGGTCAATCACCTTCCCTTTCTCAATAAATTTGGCAAAGGAAACCGTCCCAATAAAGGCAAGGAGCGCAATAAGTAATATAACATCTAAAAAGGCATGGGTGTCATAAAACATTGAAAGGAGGGCAACAATTGCCACTAAATTCATGCCAATAGAATCAAGCGCCACGACTTTATCAGAAGTAGTTGGTCCTTTTAAAATACGGTAAAGATATAAGAAGGTAGAAATCGAATAAAGAAGTAAACCAATGGATAAAGCTATTTGAATAATCATCCGTGGAACACCTCCATAATCGCACCTTCATAAGATTTACGAATCGTTGCAATTTCTTCTTCGATATTCGGAACGTGAAGCGAATGAACATAGATTGCTTTATAATCATCCGAAATATCAATCGAAAGTGTACCAGGAGTTAATGTAATTAATAACGCGAGCATAGTTACTTCCCAGTCAGTTTCAAGTGTTGTATCGTATCTGAAAATCCCTGGACGAATGTTCATATCTTTCTTCAAAACAATTCGACTTACATGAACCGTCGAAACTATTAAATCATGCAAGAAACGGAAAACTAGTTTAACGAGGGCAAATAACCGGAAAAGGTAAAATCTTGACCCAAGAAAGCGTCGCATAAATAAAAGCAAAAATATCCCGATAATAAAGCCAATGATAAATGTCGCAAAACTAAATGATGACTCAAGAAACATCCACAAACAAGCAAGTATTATATTAAGAATAAGTTGAAAAGCCATCTTTTATCACTCCTTTATCACCGCATCGATATAAACAGAAGGGTCAACAAGTGGGTCAACCGCCTGTTCAATAAACGGATAGATTGCGTTACTAAACACGCCATAACCAATAGAAATCGCAAGTAGAATAACTACAGGTACGAGCATTTTTTTATACGGAATTTGTAGATTGAATACGCCTTTTTTCTCGCCCCAAAAACCTCTTGTAAAGACTTTGATTAAAGACATAAGGACGAATAAACTTGATAATAAAATGAGTATCCCGCCAACAATTTGACCAGCTGAGAAAGCTCCTTCGACTATCAAAAGTTTTCCAATAAATCCGCTAAGAGGTGGAATCCCTGAAAGGCCTAATGTGGCAATAAAGAAAATCCAACCAAGTGACGGCTTCACGCTCATTAAGCCACTGAATTTTTTCACGCTAGAGTAACCAGTAATCGCCATCACAATCCCAACAATGAGGAAGAGTGCGGCTTTGATTATCATATCGTGAATCAAGTAAAATACGGCACCAGTCATCGATTCGCGTGTCATAATCGAAACGCTAAATAGTATCACGCCAATCGCAATCATAATATTGTAAATCACAATTGTTTTCATATCATAATAACTAATTGCCCCTATAACGCCAAGGATAATCGTCACAATCGCGAGTATTCCAAGTAACGGAACAACAAAGTCAGTTAGTGAACTGAAAAATAGTGTATACGTTCGAATAATTGCGTAAACACCAACCTTTGTCAGAAGCCCGCCAAATAAAGCGAGAACTGGGATTGGTGGAGCAAAGTAAGATCCCGGAAGCCAGAAATAAAGCGGGAAGAGTCCTGCTTTTAGTCCGAATACAAACAAGAATAAAACTGCGACAACGCTTATCATTCCAGTATTCGCACCATTTAAGTCCGTAATTTTTTGTGAAATATCTGCCATGTTGAGTGTTCCAATCATCGAATAAAGCAGTGCAATCGCTACAACGAAAAATCCAGAACCAACCACATTTATCAGTAAATATTTAATCGTTGCTTTCAGTTGAACTTGGGTCCCACCAATGACAAGAAGTACATAAGATGCCATCAACATAACTTCAAAGAATACAAACATATTGAAAATATCACCAGTTAAAAACGAACCATTCACCCCAACAATCATAAAGAGAATCGCTGGGTAATAAAGAAATTTCTCACGCGGTTTCCCAATCGTGTAAAAGGAATAAAGTATCACGCAGAAAAGGATAATACTAGTCGTTGCCGTAAGCAAAATCGCAAGCATATCGCCAACCATCGTAATCCCAAAAGGAGCAGCCCAGTTACCAATATTTACAGTTGTGATACCATTTTCTCGAATGTAAAACACGAGTCCAAGTGTCGCCACAACCAGAATGCCACTAAATATCAGGGCGAAAACTCGTTGAACAATGACACGTTTTGGCAGTAGCATTAATGTAATTGCTCCAAGGAAGGGAATCAATATCGGCATTAAAATTAAATTATTCATCATCGGCTTCATGTCCTCTCGTCTTGGATACACTCTCGCTATCAAGCTCCTGATACGCTCTATAAGCAAGAACAAGGAAAAAGGCAGTTACACCAAAGCTTATAACAATCGCAGTTAAAATAAGTGCTTGTGGAAGGGGATCATTGTATGTTCCAGATCCCGGTGTACCAAGAATCGGTACGCGACCTTTTTTCAGTCCACCCATCGTTAGTACAAGTAAATTGACGCCATGACTTAGGACAGCTGTTCCAATGATAATTCGTAACAAACTTTTAGAGAGAATTAAGTAGACAGCAGCTGCAAAAATCAAGCCGATTAATATAGACATTAATAGTTCCATCAGTCACTCTCCCCAATCGTTTGAATTATCGTAAGTGTTACACCGACAACAACTAAGTAAACGCCAAGGTCAAACAAAGTCGCCGTGTGTAACGCAGTATCTCCTAAAATGGGCAAATCAACATGACCAAACTTATGTGTTAAGAAAGGGTCACCCGTGAAAATCCCAATCATTCCTGTACCTAGAGCAAAAACAAGACCGACACCAGTGAGCATAATCGTATTGATATTAAGCATACTAGCGACTGTTTTTGTATCATAAGCAAGTAATGTTAACGTAATTGCGCCAGCTGTTGTAAGCCCGGCCACAAATCCGCCACCTGGATTATAATGCCCTGCGAAGAAGAGGTGAAGCGAGAATAAGAAAATAATGAAAGCAACAACTTTTGTTACATTTCTCAGTAGAACGTCATTCGTTTTCATCATTCTCACCTCGTTTCGTCAGTCGTAATTTAATCATCGCGTAAATACCAATCGCGGCAATTGACAGAACAGCGGTTTCGAACATCGTATCAAAACCACGGAAATCAACCAAGATAACATTAACAATATTTCGTCCCGCCGCTTCCACGTAAGCATTATCGACATAGTATTTTGAAATTGAGTCATAAAAAGTCGTATTATACGCTGAAAGGGAAACCAGTGTAATAATCACACCAACCCCGATACTCAATATCGTCTTCATTGAAAACCATTTCGGCTTTTCCTCAATATTACTAAACTGAGGAAGGTGATAGAACACAAGTAGATAAAGCACAACGGAAATAGTTTCAATAATAAGCTGTGTCAAAGCAAGGTCAGGAGCTCTTGAAATAACAAAGAAAATACTAATTGTATAACCCATCGCTCCAAGTAAAATAATCGAAGTAATACGCGACTTGGAAAAGACAATCCCAACCAAAGTCACTAAAATAACAGCAGCTAATACAAAATCAACAACCGTTACTTTCGTCATACTCGAAAAGTTGAAATCAAGTGCATTCGTGAAAATCATTACCGAAGCCATCATTAAAATAAAGGCCGATAACATATAGTTTAAGTAAGTTCGTAGCCAACCAGTCATAATAAACATCGTCATCCGATACGAACCTTGTTCTAAATAATACATCCCATTATCATATGTTTTGCCAATTCGAAGTGCTTTTGGAACTCGAGTAGTAATCCAAGGCTTCCAGTATTTATGTGTAAGGAACAAGCCAATACCAACAGCGACAACCCCGAAAGTCATCAATAAAGCTGGTGTAAATCCGTGCCATAAACCAATATGAATGGAAAAATCAGTAGCAAGTCCTGGAACAATCGCTCTTACAGCAGGTTCCAAAATCGGCTCTGCAATTAAATTAGGGAAAAGCCCAATCCCTACCACAAAAATTGATAAAATAATTGGTGGCAACAGTAGTCCAAACGGAGCTTCATGTGGCTTTTTCGGAAGTAAGTATGGCTTCAGTTTTCCAGTAAATGTTTTAAAGAAGATAATCATGCTATACACAAATGTAAATACGCTAGCAACCCAAGCAACAACAGGAAGCAGAACGCCCCAAGTACTTGCGTCAAACAATTGCAATTGCGTAATATTTACCATGCTTTCAAAAAACATTTCTTTACTTAGAAATCCGTTAAATGGTGGAATACCAGCCATCGCAAATGTTCCGATAAATGCAATCGTTGCTGTAATAGGCATAATTCGCATTAATCCGCCAAGCCGTCTAATATCCCGCGTGCCGGTTTCGTGATCGACAATCCCAACCATCATAAACAAGCTTCCTTTAAATGTCGCATGATTAAACAAGTGGAAGACAGCCGCTACAATCGCCATCACATAAATATCATCACTTAGCGTGTCAAAATGAAGCGAGGCCGCTCCAACACCCAGAAGTGACATAATAAGTCCAAGTTGACTAATTGTCGAGTAAGCCAAAATCGCTTTTAAATCGTTTTTCTTTGTGGCATTTAGTGAACCCCAGAAAAGCGTCGTAATCCCAACGAGTGATACCGTCCAAAACCATACACCCGAACTTGCGAATAGCGGCGTTAACCGAGCGACAATATAAATCCCAGCTTTGACCATCGTTGCAGAGTGGAGGTAGGCACTGACCGGAGTAGGTGCTTCCATTGCGTCAGGTAGCCAAATATGAAATGGTACTTGCGCAGATTTCGTAAATGCCCCGAGCAATACAAGAATCATTGCGGGAATGAATAAACTATTATTACTGATCACGTCCGCGTTACTAATAATCTCGCGAATGGAGTAAGAATCGCTCATAATATGAAGCAAAATAAACCCGCCGAGCATCATTAGTCCACCGAAGACTGTAATCATCATCGATTTACGAGCACCGTACCTTGAACGCTCACGATGATACCAGTACCCAATCAATAAGAACGAACTAATCGAAGTTAATTCCCAGAAAAGATAGAGGACAATCAAGTTATCACTTAGGACAACCCCAAGCATTGCCGTCATAAAAATAAATAAAAATGTATAGAAATTGCTAAGTCGTTCTTTCTTTTTCCCTAAATAATAAATAGAGTAAAATGTAACGAGTGAACCAATTCCAGTAATAAGTAGCGCAAACAGTAAACTTAGCCCATCTACTACTACTGTAAAATTAATCCCAAGTTGCGGAATCCAAGGCATTGAAACAATCGTTGTCCCGTCCATCGTTTTGGGAATAAATGTTAAGAAGTAAATAAACAAAATCACTGGAATCGGAAGTACTAACCAGCCAGTATGAACTTGTTTAGTCCACCGGTAAAAAAGTGGAATTAGCAGTGCCACAATAAATGGCAGAACAATTGCTAGATGAAGAAATGACAATATCGGCTCCTCCTCGAAGAATTTTTATACGGAAACTCATCCTGGAAATGTGAAAATAAGAACAGGAAATCATTATTTTTTAAGCAAGTACTTACATTTAATGAAACATAGCTCTAACTAACATTTTAAAAAATTGCGCTAACTCATCAAATTTCAACAACCTTACTATTCACGAAGTACCCAAATAAACGCCGTACTTTTTATATTTTTTATTATAACATACTTTTTTATCTGAAAAAAAGGCAGGAAACTTAACTTTATAAATCAATTTACGCAATGTTAAAAAACAATTAAATAGGAAGAACAAAAAAACAAACCTAAGAAAAAACTTAGGTTTGTCAAACTCAATCTACGTTCACATGCCGTATTCGGTCGGAACGTAACGCATAAAGCAAAATGAAAAATGCCACGAGGAACATAAAACTCATAAATAAGAACACACTCGGAATTCCTGTGAAACCAGCGAGCGTCCCACCGAGGATTGGTCCGATAACATTTCCTAAAAAGCGAGCACTTTGATTATAGCCAAGCATTTCGCCTTGCATAACACCAGGCGCCGCAAGCCGAATATAAGCTGTCGTACATGGCACCATACCACCAATCGCAATCCCGAATAAAAAGCGGAAGAAGATAAACACCCAAAGATTCGTCGCGAATGCCTGTGGAATAACAAAAACAGCCGCCATAATCAACAAGATATTTAGTATTTTCTCATACCCATATTTGTCTCCAAGCTGTCCCCATTTTCGCGTCATCACCAAGTTCCCGAATCCCGTCGCAGAAAACGCCAACCCTGACAAGAAAGCAATATTGTCTGATTGCGTCATATCTCCGACATAAAGCGCAAGCAACGGTTGAACACTAAAGTTCGCAATTTGGATGAGTGCAGTAATAACCATCACCGTGAATAGAACTCGTAGCGTAAAAATTTGTTTTAAAACTGCACGACGAGAATAAACGACTTTGGCAGCTTCTTTTTGTTCTTCAGTACGGATTTCTTTCACACCAAAAGCGACAATTAAAGCCGCAACCATCATCGCAATCCCGGTAATCGTAAAGGTATCTTTAAAGCCAAATAAATCCGCCATCGCCCCACCAATCAAGGGACCAAACAGCATCCCAGTCACGCCTCCAAGTTGCAAAGTACCGAGAATTTTCCCAGCTTCATTACGAGGAGTTTGCCTTGCAATAAAGGCATTACTAACGCCAATAAAGCCAGTTACAACCCCCATGAAAATCCGCAATATCAGTAAATAGGTGACAGAATGCGCAAATCCCATCAAAAAAATACAAACTGATAAACCAAACGAAGTCAGAATCAAAATCCCTTTATAACCGTGCTTATCACCAATACGACCCCAAATCGGCGAAAAGATAAACGCAACTAAAAATGTCACGCCAAAAATATAACCGGCCCACCTTTGGACGTAGGCATTGCTATAATCGCCAAATGTTTCAATGTAAAGAGATAAAAAGGGCATAATCATTGTCATACTGGCTGACATCAGCAGGTTGGCCAGCATTAAGATGTATAAATTCCGTGTTCGAGTTGTCATAAAAGAATCATCTCTATTCGTATTATTGTTAAAACTGTCCTTTTCATTATAGAATAAAAGATAGTGAATGAAAAATAAAGTGAAGGATGTGCATTTTTGGTTAAAAAAATTGTTATTTGGGTTTCAGCTGTTATACTAGTACTGTATCTGATTGCTGTCGTTGTTAATTTGCTTATTATTTGGCTACGTTAGTAAACAATAAATTTAAACAAAAGAAGGAGTTTTTACAATATGACTTACCCACAATTATCAAAAGAAGTGGCACCTAATGAAATCGAAGCAGAAATGATTACAAACCGAGGAACTATCCGCATCAAACTGTTCCCTGAAATTGCACCAAAAACAGTAGAAAACTTTGTTACACATTCCAAAAACGGCTACTATGATGGTCTTATTTTCCACCGTGTTATTCCTGAATTCATGATCCAAGGTGGCGACCCAGACGGCCGCGGTACTGGTGGCGAAAGTATTTGGGGCGAATCTTTTGAAGATGAATTCTCTACAGAAGCTTTCAACTTACGCGGAGCTCTATCAATGGCAAACGCTGGTCCAAACACAAACGGCAGCCAATTCTTCATCGTTCAAAAACCAGATATGCCTGCTGACATGCTTGGCCAAATGGAACAAGCTGGCTTCCCAGTAGAAATTATCGAAGCTTACAAACAAGGCGGAACACCATGGTTAGACGGCCGCCACACAGTTTTCGGTCACGTAATCGAAGGCATGGACGTAGTAGACGAAATCGCCAACCTACCAACTGGCATGCAAGACAAACCAGTGAATGACGTTGTGATTGAGAAGATTAATATTAAATAATGAATGAAGAGCACTTTCATAGAAAGTGCTCTTTTTAGAATGCGGTAGAATAATTACAGATAGGAGTCGTGAAAAATATAGAAATTTCATCTCCAATAAAAATCAACAATCAACTAATCTACGGTCGAGACAAAACTTGGCTTATCAGCTTACACCAAACTCCTAATCAACTCACACTATCCATAGAAGTTGACCTTGAAGAAGAAAGCATACTCCTAAATATGATTTTTAACGGGTTTATTTTCCACTCATCCACCGAACTCGACACCTACGAAAAAAGCAAATGGAGTACTAGTTGGTTAACAAGTCAGAGCAATTTTGAAATAATCGAGCAGTCTAATTTAATCCATGAACGAGTGAAAATAAGAAATGATTATAACGTTCAAGATTTTAAGCATTACCGCGTTAGTACTTATGATTATATTATTGATATAATCGCCAAAGACCACCAATTAGAAGAAGCAAATAAATAACAAAAAACAAGTTTCTCATCAATCAGGATGAAAAACTTGTTTTTTTAGACTAAGACTTCTGAAAAGAATTCATTGTATAGTGCGCGAACGGCCGTATTTTCTTGTTCTTCCTTCACACCAAACATAATACTTACTTCAGAAGAACCTTGATTAATCATTTCAATATTCACTTTCGCGTCAGATAAAGCTTTCGAAGCACGCGAGGTTATTCCAACATTATGGCGCATAGCTTCACCAACGACCATAATCAGGGAGATACCATGTTGCATAATCACTTGATCGGCATTTAATTCTTCTTTTAACCGCGTCATAATCGTCCGCTCTGTGTCCTCACCAAACTGATTTTCACGAATAATAATCGTTAAATCATCAATCCCAGACGGCATATGTTCATAATTCAATCCAGCATCTTCCAGAATTTGCAGCACTTTCCGTCCGAAGCCAATTTCGCGGTTCATCAAATATTTACTAATATAAATGCTACAAAAGCCATCATCACTAGCAATACCAACGACAGGACCATTATTGTTTTCGCGTTCATGAACGACACGTGTACCACAAGAATCAGGATTGTTCGTATTTTTAATATGCACAGGAATACCCGCATGGAACGCCGGAATCAGTGCTTCATCATGAAAAACAGAAAAGCCTGCATAAGAAAGTTCGCGCATTTCCCGGTAAGTCAGTTCAAGAACTTTCTTCGGATTTTTCACAATAGCGGGATTGACCGCATACACTGCATCAACATCAGTAAAGTTCTCGTATAACTCAGCTTGAGCCCCGTTTGCGACAATCGCTCCAGTAATATCAGAGCCACTTCGAGAAAATGTACTGATTTCACCGTCTTTCGTATAACCGAAAAATCCTGGAAAAACAATGATACCTTCTCGCTCTCGAAGCGCAAATAAACGGTCATAAGACTCAGGAAGAACTTGGGCACTAGCATGTTCATCCGTCACAAATAATCCAGCATCTTTTGGATTAACATAGTTGGCGTTTAAGCCTTTGAATTTAAAATAAGCAGCGATTAATTTCGCATTATTGTCTTCTCCACTAGCCTTCATTCGATCTAAAAATTTATCAGGATCGCTTTTATCAGACGAAATAGTCTTTTGTAAGTCGGCGCGAATTTGTGTGATAATCGCGTCATCCATTCCTGTATCAAGGGCAATGCCAGCATATCTCGCAATGACGGCTTCAAATAGTTCACTCGTATCTTCGCCTAGAAGTGCTTTTGCCGCACAATCAATAAGTAAATCGGTCACTTTTGTATCGTCCTTGAAACGCTTTCCAGGTGCAGAAACAACGACGATCTTTCGTTCAGAATCCTCCGCTACAAGTTGGAAAACCTTATTTAATTGAATCCCTGATGCTAAAGAGCTTCCGCCAAATTTAATTACTTTCATGCAACACACTCCTGATCTGAATTTTTATCTCCCGAAACTGTTGTATTTGGATGATGCGAAATTTTCTGAGCTTTCGGATAAAGTTATTGTCTATTATCGCTCTTTTTACGTGAAATCGCAATGTTTTTTCGCATTTTTAATAATTTTATCTTGGCACCAGTAGTTTACTTGTTTAAAAAGCTAAAGGTAGTTATAATAAGAGTGTACAAAAAAAGCAGCCTTAATCTGAAAGGAAAGATTACGATGAAAAATATTGTTTTAGTATGTGCGGCAGGGATGTCAACAAGCCTTTTAGTAACAAAAATGCGTAAAGCAGCTGAAGATCGTGGAGAAACATGCGAAATCGAAGCATACTCCATTGCTGAAGTAAGTAACTTAATTGATGATGCAGATGTAGTACTTTTAGGACCACAAGTACGTTATCAGAAAAAAACAGTTGATGAACTAGCTGCTGGGAAAATTCCAGTAGATGTTATCGACATGGCAGCTTATGGTACAATGAACGGTGAAAAAGTACTCGGTCAAGCATTAGATTTAATTGATGGGTTCCAAAAATAAACAGTAAAAAAACCTGTGTGGCAGTTAAGCCACGCAGGTTTTTTAGCTTTCTTGGGTAAGTATTCCGTCTTCCATACGATATACATGGTTCACTAAATCTAACATTCGTTCATCGTGTGTAACCATAATTGCAGTTCGACTCGTTTGAACAACCTCGTTTCGGATGAGCTCTACAACTTCACGACTTCTTTCCGTGTCAAGACTTGCAGTTGGTTCATCGGCTAAAATAACGGAAGGTTGGTTGATAAGTGCTCGCGCAATAGCGACACGTTGCTTTTGCCCACCAGATAGATCTTTTGGATAGAAATTTGCGCGATCGCTAATTCCAAGTTGGCTTAGAAGGGAAGCAGTATCTTTTTCAAGTTCCGCCGCGCTTTTTCCTGCCATTTTTCCAATAAAGCTGATTTGATCTTTTACGTGTAAATAAGGAACTAAGTGAGCAGCTTGGAAAATAAAGCCAATTTCTTCTAAACGAAGAGCCGTTTGTTCTTTAGAAGATAAGTTTCCGACTGACTTGCCGTTTATGGAAATCGTTCCGCCAGTTGGTGTTAATAGCGCTCCGGCAAGAGAAAGTAGCGTACTTTTGCCAGAACCACTTGGACCAACGATGGCGATTAATTCTCCTTTTTTCGCTTCGAAATTTGTTTCCTTCAGTGCATGAATAATTGAAGGGCCAGACGGGTAATCTTTGTATACATTTTCAAAAGATAATAGAGTTTCCATTATTCATCACCTCCTCGAATAGCATCTAATGCATCTACTTTAGCAATTCGTCTAAGTGATAAAAGAGCACCAAATAGAGCAACTAAGAAGAATAAACCACTATAAAGCGCAATCGTCATTGGACTCAATCTAAACGGCATAGCTGCTGGCATAATACTTGGAAGCAGCAATGTTACACCGACACTAATTAAAATACTAATAATCGAAATAATCACCACTTGAGTAATAATGCTCTTCACTAAGTAACTAGTTTTCGTTCCAAGTGCTTTCAAAATACCAAATTGCGTTGTTTTTTGAAGCGTCATAACATAGAAGAACGCGGTTAAAATAAATCCGCCAATAATGATTAGGAAGAAAATCATCATGTTAAGCGTCATTTGTTCCGCGGAATAACCTGGAATTTGATTTAAAAACTCTTTGTGATCGATTGTCGTTAAATCTTTATCCGAGAGTGTTACACCTTTATCAGGGTTGTCTGTTTTAATCGCAATAGTACTTGTTTGCGGGATTTTTTGGTGATATAAAACAGGATTGATTTCTTGCCAAGTCGCGATATTAATATAAACAACGGGAGCATGGCTATACTTTTGATTCTCTGTAAAGCCGACAACCGTTAATTCTCTATTTAAAATATCATCCATTAAAACATCGCCAATTTTGATTCCGTCTGATTTCAAAGAAGAATCGACAACGATTTCGTCAGGTTTTGTTACTTGTATGTTAGCTCCATCAGAAATTTTTGGAGCGAGAAAGCTATCTGGTTGAATACCGAAAAGTGCTACACTAAACTTTTTATCGTCACTTTCCCGTTTTAACGTTTGCATAGATTGTCCGAGAACCGCAGCATCCTTCACGTTCGCATCTTTTTTCACGTCAGCGAGTTTGGATTCTGGGAACTGAGATCTAGATAATTTGTCTTGGGCGTCTTTGCTGAGAACATAATATGGAACCCCGTTATCTGCTACAGATGAAGCATTATCATAAGCAAGCCCGTTTGCCAGCCCAGATAAAATAAGTGATAGTAACATAATTAAGACCATGATGCCTGTTACTAAAATATAGCGCAACTTAGAATAAACTAATTCACGAAGCCCTAAAAACATCGGTTATACCAACTCCTTTAAATTTATGTAAACGGAAAATGAACACTATTTCACTTTCCAAAGAATAGTATACCAAAGCTATAATCAATTTCCTAAAAAAAGAAACTAAGTATTTGCTACTTAGTTTCCCAGAATAAGCTATTTTTTTAAGCCTTGAATCAGAAGTTTTACCCCTTTTTCTAAAGTTTCTTTTGGACATGCAATGTTGAGGCGGACAAAACCTTTACCTGAATGACCAAATCCAGAACCCATTTGGACACCAACGCCGGCTTCGATTAAATCAGTATAAATCGTTTTCTCATCTTTAGGAAGCGCGCGGCAATCAAGCCACATCAAGTAAGTTGCCTCTAAGTCCGTTACGCCAACTTCTGGTACTTCTTTTTCGATTGCATCCTTTACATATTCATAATTACGATAAATATATTCTTTTAGTTCGTTTAACCAAGCAGCGCCATCCCGGTAGGCAGCTTCAGTACCAACAATCCCAAAAACATTAAGCCCATTAGTTGTAGCATATTTTTGCTCCGCGGCGAATTTTGCTTGGTAGTCTTTATTCGTAATAATATAGTAGGAAGCTTTAATAGCAGCTAAATTAAATGTTTTTGTAGCAGCCATCAAAGTGATAATTTGATCTTTATAAAATGGCGCAGCAACCATCATTGGTACATGTTTATGATTTTTCATCACTAAATCAGCGTGAATTTCATCTGAAACAATCGGAATTTGGTATTTTTCACACAGATTAGCAAGTTCCACTAGTTCTTCTTTTGTGAAACAACGACAACCAGGGTTTTGCGGATTACATAGAAGGAATAATTTTACATTTTCTTCTTTCATCCGTTTTTCCAAATCATTAAAATCCATTCGATATTGGTGGTTTTCATATATGAGCGGGGACATAACTACTTTTCGTTCTGTAGCTTTGGTTACGTTGAAAAATGGCGGATAAATCGGCGAAACCATTAGAACAGCGTCACCTTCACTTGTTAACGAACGAATTGCTAGCGAAATAGTTGGAACAACAGCCCCGTTGAAAAACAAAGTGCTCGGATCAATTTCAAATTGGTGTTGCTCTTTGTTCCAATCAATAACAGCTTCGACAAGTGCCGCTGATTTTGTTGAATAACCAAAAATCCCGTGATCGATTTGACGCTGGAATGCATCAAGTACAGGCTTTGGCGCACGGAAATCCATGTCAGCTACCCACATTGGAATAATATCTTTTCTGCCAAATAATTCTTCTGCCCCATCCCACTTTTCTGAATTAGTTCCAATCCGCGGAATGACTTCATCAAATTGACTCAATTATGTCACGCTCCTTCTCTTTAATTCGACTCAATTATAGCATAAATTTCACCTTTAAAGCTCACCATACAAGGATTTAGAATAATTGTTAAAGTTTCGCCTAAGTGTTATAATTTATAAAATATTGTAAGGTTGAAAGTAGGTGGAATGAGGATGAGTACATTCAAGGTGGGAGAAGTAGTTTCTGGGAAAATTGCCGGAATTCAAAGCTACGGTGCATTTGTAGCATTAGATAATTCTACACAAGGCTTAGTTCATATTTCAGAAATAACACATGGTTTTGTAAAAGATATCCATGATTTTCTAGAAGTTGGCCAAGAGGTAAAAGTAAAAATACTCGACATTGATGAAGAAAAAAACAAAATCAGTCTTTCTATTAGAGCGACTGAAGAAGCACCAAAAGAACAACCAGCTAAGAAAAAAAACGTATCATCTGGTGAAAATGATGAAGGTTTCAACACATTACGAGATAAATTAGAAGAATGGATTAAAAAAGCAGATAAATAAAAATCTCCATCAGCTTGGTATAATGCCCTTTTCGGGATAAATTGCTAGGCTGATAAATTTAATTGACTAAAATTTTAGAAAAAGGGAATAGTTAGTAGTAATTTTCAATTTATTCATTTGTATAAAATAGTCAAAAAAGGGGGATTTACGTGAAAAGATCTATTCATGTGCAAGCATTTGTGTACAACGAGAAGAAAGATGAGATATTAATAGTTAGAAACCGCAATTTAGCTTGGACTTTTCCAGGAGGACATGTCGAAACAGACCAAACGATGGAAGAAGCACTCGCAAGTAAAGTAAAAGAACAAACAAATATTGATATAGAAATAGAGTCAATTTTACATTGCAAAGAGCGCCGTGCTACATGGGAACACGTTTGTACATTTGTTTTTCGAGCAAAACCAGTTGGTGAGATGGCGACTTTTTCAAACGACGACAATGTCTTTCGAGTAAAATGGATACCAATTCCACTTGCTGACGATCTATTACCTATAGACCAATTATCTTTAAATGAACTAGTCAGAAGCGAGGGAGTCTTATATGAAAACTATACCTAATTTTTCAAAAAGGCTTAAATTTCACAAGGTCTATCCTTGCTAAAAAGCATTGATTGATATAAAGTTAATAAAGAAACTTTTTTAAAATTTGGAGGGAAAACAATGACACATATTAAATTTGATTATTCCAAAGCGCTCCGTTTTTTTGAAGAACGCGAACTTGATTATCTTGAACCAGCAGTAAAAGCAGCTCATGATTCATTACATAATGGTACAGGTGCTGGTAATGACGCGCTTGGTTGGATTAATTTACCAACAGATTACGACAAAGAAGAATTTGCTCGTATCAAAAAAGCAACAGAAAAAATCCACAGTGATTCTGACGTATTAATCGTTATCGGTATCGGTGGTTCTTACCTTGGAGCACGTGCAGCAATCGAAACTTTAAATCATTCCTTCTATAATGTACTTGAAAAAGGTGCGCGTAAAACACCTCAAGTATTCTTTGCAGGAAATAGCATTAGTTCCTCTTACTTACATGACTTAATCGAAGTAGTTGGCGACCGCGACTTTTCTGTTAACGTTATTTCTAAATCCGGAACAACAACAGAGCCAGCAATCGCTTTCCGTGTTTTCAAAGAACTTCTAATCAAAAAATACGGCGAAGAAGGCGCGAAAAAACGCATTTACGCTACAACTGATAAAGCAAAAGGCGCGCTAAAAACATTAGCTGACAACGAAGGCTACGAAACATTTGTAGTTCCAGATGACGTTGGTGGACGTTTCTCTGTTTTAACTGCAGTAGGTTTACTTCCAATCGCAGTGAGTGGCGTAGATATTGATGCGCTTATGAACGGAGCAGCAGCAGCAAGCAAAGATTTCGACAAACCAGAGCTAAAAAATAACATTGCTTACCAATATGCAGCAGCTCGTAATGTTCTTTATCGTAAAGGAAAAGTAACTGAACTTCTAATCAGCTACGAACCAGGGTTACAATATTTCAACGAATGGTGGAAACAATTATTCGGCGAAAGTGAAGGTAAAGACAAAAAAGGAATTTACCCATCGAGCGCTAACTTCTCTACAGATTTACATTCTATCGGTCAATATATCCAAGACGGCCGTCGTAACCTTTTTGAAACAGTTATCAAAGTGGACAAACCACGCCACAATTTAACTATCAATAAAGAAGAAGTAGATTTAGATGGCTTAAACTACCTTGCTGGTGAAACAGTTGATTTCGTTAATACAAAAGCATTCGAAGGAACTCTTTTAGCACATACAGACGGCGAAGTTCCAAACTTTGTTGTAGAAGTACCAGAACTAGATGCCTATACTTTCGGCTACCTAGTATACTTCTTTGAAAAAGCTGTAGCAATCAGTGGTTACCTAAATGGCGTAAATCCATTTGACCAACCAGGAGTAGAAGCATATAAAGCCAACATGTTCGCATTACTTGGCAAACCAGGCTTCGAAGACAAAAAAGCAGAACTAGAAAAACGCTTAAACGATTAATTTTCATTTCCAAACCTTGGGGCCAATCGCTCCAAGGTTTTTTGATTGTTTGCGATTTTTTTCTATTGGAGTTACCATATAGTTAAACAAAAGGAGGGGAAGAAGTGCTATCTATCGAACGTAAACGCGCCATTGTCCAATATGTCAAAAGCCGAAAAATAGCAACCGTTAGCGAACTAGCTAAACATTTTGAAGTTCACGAAGCAACCATTCGCCGCGATTTAACATCACTTGAAAAAGACAAAAAACTAAAAAGAACCCATGGCGGAGTTATGATAGAAGAAAAAGTAGTTTCTGAACCTAACTGGAAAAAACGTAGTGAAGTGCGCTATGAAGAAAAACAACGCATCGCTACATTAGCAGCAACAATGGTTAAAGACGGGGACACAATCATCCTAGACGCCGGAACAACAACCGGTCATATCGCAACAGCGTTAAAAGACCGCTCCAAATTAACCGTAATAACAAATGATATTAACGTAGCTTCCATAATGCGCTTTTCCCCGTCCAAAGTAATCGTGACAGGTGGAGTCATTTATCCGGAAACATTCATTCTTAACGGTATGATAACGAGCGGAACCTTACAGAGTATTCACGTACATAAAGCCTTCGTAACCACACCAGCTCTTGATATTGATAAAGGGTTAATGCACTACGATGAATATCTAATCCCAGCAAAACAACAAATGCTCCACTCAGCCGATGAAGTAATCTTAGTAACAGATCACACCAAGTTCGGTCGGATCTCCTTATACAAATACGCAGCTCTAGATGAAATATCTTCTATCATCACTGGAAAAGAAATAGATCCAGTCTTGAAAGAACAATTTGAAGAAAAAGGAATGCAAATTTATACAACATAAAGCCTTTTAGTTTTGACTAAAAAACATTGTCCTAACATCAATTTATACACTAAATTAATCTTTTTTCATCTTTATTTAATAAACTTTGTAAAAAGTATTGACGAAAGGCAAAAATCTTGGTATATTTATAAACGTTGCTGATACGGACAAACGCTTTAGCAGCAAAAGAAACTGACCTTTGAAAACTGAACAAAAAAGAAGACGAAAAGCAATGAGACGTAAAGTCTCACTGGTAATCGCAGGGCAGAAAACAGAAAGCTGTTTTCAACAAAAACAAACTAGTAATTTAATTGCTAGCGAAGTCAATTTGACGCAAGGAATCTTATTCACGGTGTTGAATAAGTATTCAAATTCAATTTATATTTTAAAGAGAGTTTGATCCTGGCTCAGGACGAACGCTGGCGGCGTGCCTAATACATGCAAGTCGAACGAACGGAGGAAGAGCTTGCTCTTCCAAAGTTAGTGGCGGACGGGTGAGTAACACGTGGGCAACCTGCCTGTAAGTTGGGGATAACTCCGGGAAACCGGGGCTAATACCGAATGATAGAGTGTGGCGCATGCCACGCTCTTGAAAGATGGTTTCGGCTATCGCTTACAGATGGGCCCGCGGTGCATTAGCTAGTTGGTAGGGTAATGGCCTACCAAGGCAACGATGCATAGCCGACCTGAGAGGGTGATCGGCCACACTGGGACTGAGACACGGCCCAGACTCCTACGGGAGGCAGCAGTAGGGAATCTTCCGCAATGGACGAAAGTCTGACGGAGCAACGCCGCGTGTATGAAGAAGGTTTTCGGATCGTAAAGTACTGTTGTTAGAGAAGAACAAGGATAAGAGTAACTGCTTGTCCCTTGACGGTATCTAACCAGAAAGCCACGGCTAACTACGTGCCAGCAGCCGCGGTAATACGTAGGTGGCAAGCGTTGTCCGGATTTATTGGGCGTAAAGCGCGCGCAGGCGGTCTTTTAAGTCTGATGTGAAAGCCCCCGGCTTAACCGGGGAGGGTCATTGGAAACTGGAAGACTGGAGTGCAGAAGAGGAGAGTGGAATTCCACGTGTAGCGGTGAAATGCGTAGATATGTGGAGGAACACCAGTGGCGAAGGCGACTCTCTGGTCTGTAACTGACGCTGAGGCGCGAAAGCGTGGGGAGCAAACAGGATTAGATACCCTGGTAGTCCACGCCGTAAACGATGAGTGCTAAGTGTTAGGGGGTTTCCGCCCCTTAGTGCTGCAGCTAACGCATTAAGCACTCCGCCTGGGGAGTACGACCGCAAGGTTGAAACTCAAAGGAATTGACGGGGGCCCGCACAAGCGGTGGAGCATGTGGTTTAATTCGAAGCAACGCGAAGAACCTTACCAGGTCTTGACATCCTTTGACCACTCTGGAGACAGAGCTTTCCCTTCGGGGACAAAGTGACAGGTGGTGCATGGTTGTCGTCAGCTCGTGTCGTGAGATGTTGGGTTAAGTCCCGCAACGAGCGCAACCCTTGATTTTAGTTGCCAGCATTTAGTTGGGCACTCTAAAGTGACTGCCGGTGCAAGCCGGAGGAAGGTGGGGATGACGTCAAATCATCATGCCCCTTATGACCTGGGCTACACACGTGCTACAATGGATGGTACAAAGGGTCGCGAAGCCGCGAGGTGGAGCCAATCCCATAAAACCATTCTCAGTTCGGATTGTAGGCTGCAACTCGCCTACATGAAGCCGGAATCGCTAGTAATCGTGGATCAGCATGCCACGGTGAATACGTTCCCGGGCCTTGTACACACCGCCCGTCACACCACGAGAGTTTGTAACACCCGAAGTCGGTAGGGTAACCTTTATGGAGCCAGCCGCCGAAGGTGGGACAGATAATTGGGGTGAAGTCGTAACAAGGTAGCCGTATCGGAAGGTGCGGCTGGATCACCTCCTTTCTAAGGAAAAGGAAACCTGTGAGTTTTCGTTCTTCTCTATTTGTTCAGTTTTGAGAGGTCACTCTCTTGTATGTCAGATAAAGTACGCAAGGCAACATGCTTGGAGCATAGCGCCACTACATTTTTGACGGGCCTATAGCTCAGCTGGTTAGAGCGCACGCCTGATAAGCGTGAGGTCGATGGTTCGAGTCCATTTAGGCCCACTTTTTCTTTCTGACACGAAGAAAACATCCAATTTAATTCCTTTTAGGGGCCTTAGCTCAGCTGGGAGAGCGCCTGCTTTGCACGCAGGAGGTCAGCGGTTCGATCCCGCTAGGCTCCACCAAAATTGTTCTTTGAAAACTAGATAAGAAAGTTAGTAAAGTTAGCATAGATAATTTATTATTTATGACACAAGTAACCGAGAATCATCTGAAAGTGAATCTTTCATCTGATAAGAAGTATCATCGCTGATACGGAACATCAGAAAAACAACCTTTACTTCGTAGAAGTAAATTGGTTAAGTTAGAAAGGGCGCACGGTGGATGCCTTGGCACTAGGAGCCGAAGAAGGACGGGACTAACACCGATATGCTTTGGGGAGCTGTACGTAAGCGTTGATCCAGAGATTTCCGAATGGGGGAACCCACTATCTTTAGTCGGATAGTATCCTTACGTGAATACATAGCGTGAGGAAGGCAGACCCAGGGAACTGAAACATCTAAGTACCTGGAGGAAGAGAAAGAAAAATCGATTTCCTGAGTAGCGGCGAGCGAAACGGAAAGAGCCCAAACCAAGAAGCTTGCTTCTTGGGGTTGTAGGACACTCTATACGGAGTTACAAAAGAAAGTTATAAATGAAGCGGTCTGGAAAGGCCCGCCAAAGACGGTAACAGCCCGGTAGTTGAAATGGCTTTCCCTCCAGAGTGGATCCTGAGTACGGCGGAACACGTGAAATTCCGTCGGAATCCGGGAGGACCATCTCCCAAGGCTAAATACTCCCTAGTGACCGATAGTGAACCAGTACCGTGAGGGAAAGGTGAAAAGCACCCCGGAAGGGGAGTGAAACAGTTCCTGAAACCGTGTGCCTACAAGTAGTTAGAGCCCGTTAATGGGTGATAGCGTGCCTTTTGTAGAATGAACCGGCGAGTTACGATTTGTTGCAAGGTTAAGCGGAAAAAGCGGAGCCGTAGCGAAAGCGAGTCTGAATAGGGCGCATAAGTAACAGGTCGTAGACCCGAAACCAGGTGATCTACCCATGTCCAGGATGAAGGTAAGGTAATACTTACTGGAGGTCCGAACCCACGCACGTTGAAAAGTGCGGGGATGAGGTGTGGGTAGCGGAGAAATTCCAATCGAACTTGGAGATAGCTGGTTCTCTCCGAAATAGCTTTAGGGCTAGCCTCGAGGTAAAGAGTCATGGAGGTAGAGCACTGTTTGGACTAGGGGCCCTTCTCGGGTTACCGAATTCAGATAAACTCCGAATGCCATGTACTTATACTCGGGAGTCAGACTGCGAGTGATAAGATCCGTAGTCGAAAGGGAAACAGCCCAGACCACCAGTTAAGGTCCCCAAATATATGTTAAGTGGAAAAGGATGTGGGGTTGCTTAGACAACCAGGATGTTGGCTTAGAAGCAGCCACCATTGAAAGAGTGCGTAATAGCTCACTGGTCGAGTGACCCCGCGCCGAAAATGTACCGGGGCTAAACATATTACCGAAACTGTGGATGAACCTCTTCGGAGGTTCGTGGTAGGAGAGCGTTCTAAGGGCGGTGAAGTCAGACCGGAAGGACTGGTGGAGCGCTTAGAAGTGAGAATGCCGGTATGAGTAGCGAAAGAAGGGTGAGAATCCCTTCCACCGAATATCTAAGGTTTCCTGAGGAAGGCTCGTCCGCTCAGGGTTAGTCGGGACCTAAGCCGAGGCCGATAGGCGTAGGCGATGGACAACAGGTAGAGATTCCTGTACCAGTGCTAATTGTTTAACCGATGGGGTGACACAGAAGGATAGGGAATCGCACGAATGGAAATGTGCGTCCAAGCAGTGAGTGTGAGAAGTAGGCAAATCCGCTTCTTGCGAAGCATGAGCTGTGATGGGGAAGGAAATTAAGTACGGAAGTTCCTGATTTCACGCTGTCAAGAAAAGCCTCTAGGAAGAGTAGTACTGCCCGTACCGCAAACCGACACAGGTAGATGAGGAGAGAATCCTAAGGTGAGCGAGAGAACTCTCGTTAAGGAACTCGGCAAAATGACCCCGTAACTTCGGGAGAAGGGGTGCTCTATTAGGGTGCAAGCCCGAGAGAGCCGCAGTGAATAGGCCCAGGCGACTGTTTAGCAAAAACACAGGTCTCTGCAAAACCGTAAGGTGACGTATAGGGGCTGACGCCTGCCCGGTGCTGGAAGGTTAAGAGGAGTGCTTAGCTTCGGCGAAGGTACGAATTGAAGCCCCAGTAAACGGCGGCCGTAACTATAACGGTCCTAAGGTAGCGAAATTCCTTGTCGGGTAAGTTCCGACCCGCACGAAAGGCGCAACGATCTGGGCACTGTCTCAACGAGAGACTCGGTGAAATTATAGTACCTGTGAAGATGCAGGTTACCCGCGACAGGACGGAAAGACCCCGTGGAGCTTTACTGCAACCTGATATGGAATGTTTGTACCGCTTGTACAGGATAGGTAGGAGCCGAAGAGACGTGTGCGCTAGCATACGAGGAGGCAATGGTGGGATACTACCCTGGCTGTATGACCATTCTAACCCGCCACGCTAAGCGCGTGGGGAGACAGTGTCAGGTGGGCAGTTTGACTGGGGCGGTCGCCTCCTAAAGAGTAACGGAGGCGCCCAAAGGTTCCCTCAGAATGGATGGAAATCATTCGCAGAGTGTAAAGGCACAAGGGAGCTTGACTGCGAGACTGACAAGTCGAGCAGGGACGAAAGTCGGGCTTAGTGATCCGGTGGTTCCGCATGGAAGGGCCATCGCTCAACGGATAAAAGCTACCCCGGGGATAACAGGCTTATCTCCCCCAAGAGTCCACATCGACGGGGAGGTTTGGCACCTCGATGTCGGCTCGTCGCATCCTGGGGCTGTAGTCGGTCCCAAGGGTTGGGCTGTTCGCCCATTAAAGCGGCACGCGAGCTGGGTTCAGAACGTCGTGAGACAGTTCGGTCCCTATCCGTCGCGGGCGCAGGAAATTTGAGAGGAGCTGTCCTTAGTACGAGAGGACCGGGATGGACACACCGCTGGTGTACCAGTTGTTCCGCCAGGAGCATCGCTGGGTAGCTATGTGTGGCAGGGATAAACGCTGAAAGCATCTAAGCGTGAAGCCCCCCTCAAGATGAGATTTCCCATTTCTTCGGAAAGTAAGATCCCTGAAAGATGATCAGGTAGATAGGTTTGGAGTGGAAGTGTAGCGATACATGGAGCGGACAAATACTAATCGATCGAGGACTTAACCAAAAAATGAAACAAAGTTACCTAACTGAACCCTTTCTTCTCTAGTTTTGAGAGAGCAATCTTTCAACAACTTCATATTGTCTGGTAGTTATGGCGAGAAGGTCACACCCGTTCCCATCCCGAACACGGTAGTTAAGCTTCTCTGCGCCAATGGTAGTTGGGGGCTTCCCCCTGCGAGAGTAGGTCGCTGCCGGGCAATTTATTATTCCACAGTAGCTCAGTTGGTAGAGCAATCGGCTGTTAACCGATCGGTCGCAGGTTCGAGTCCTGCCTGTGGAGCCATTTTCTGGAGAGCTGTCCGAGTGGCCGAAGGAGCACGGTTGGAAACCGTGTAGGCGGTGTAAGCTGTCTCAAGGGTTCGAATCCCTTGCTCTCCGTTTACACGTAATAATAAAGCAACATTTTTCTTACTAAGGCCCGTTGGTCAAGCGGTTAAGACACCGCCCTTTCACGGCGGTAACACGGGTTCGATTCCCGTACGGGTCATTTTTTACTAATCTATTAGAGACAATTTCATGTTTTTAGAGTAGAATAGTAATTATGGAGGTTTAGCTCAGCTGGGAGAGCATCTGCCTTACAAGCAGAGGGTCAGCGGTTCGATCCCGTTAACCTCCACCATTAGTTTTATAATAATATTGTCGCGGGGTGGAGCAGTCTGGTAGCTCGTCGGGCTCATAACCCGAAGGTCGTAGGTTCAAATCCTGCCCCCGCAATAGAGTGGTTCCGTGGTGTAGGGGTTAACATGCCTGCCTGTCACGCAGGAGATCGCGGGTTCAAATCCCGTCGGGACCGCCATTATGGCTTGGTAGCTCAGTTGGTAGAGCACTTGATTGAAGCTCAAGGTGTCGGCAGTTCGATTCTGTCCCAAGCCACTTTTTTTCTTTTATTTAATATGGAGGGGTAGCGAAGTGGCTAAACGCGGCGGACTGTAAATCCGCTCCTTCGGGTTCGGTGGTTCGAATCCACTCCCCTCCACCATTATTATAGGGGCATAGTTTAAAGGTAGAACTGAGGTCTCCAAAACCTCCAGTGTGGGTTCGATTCCTACTGCCCCTGCCATATATAAAATAATGGCGGATGTGGCGAAGTGGTTAACGCACCTGATTGTGGTTCAGGCATTCGTGGGTTCGATTCCCATCATCCGCCCTTTTTGTTTTTATAAAACTATTATAATTGTTGGGCCATAGCCAAGCGGTAAGGCAACGGACTTTGACTCCGTCATGCGTTGGTTCGAATCCAGCTGGCCCAGTTAATGCGGAAGTAGTTCAGCGGTAGAACATCACCTTGCCAAGGTGGGGGTCGCGGGTTCGAACCCCGTCTTCCGCTTTTTAGTTGAATATTGTGCGGCGCCATAGCCAAGTGGTAAGGCAGAGGTCTGCAAAACCTTTATCACCGGTTCAAATCCGGTTGGCGCCTCCATTTGCATAATTAATGTTTTAAAGTTATAATTTAATATATTGTTACGCCGGCGTGGCGGAATTGGCAGACGCGCTGGACTCAAAATCCTGTGCCCGCAAGGGCGTGCCGGTTCGACCCCGGCCGCCGGTATTGATAAAACATCAACGTAAATTTACGTTGATGTTTTTCTATCTGTAGAAGTAGAATGCAAATAAAAATGATAATATTTATTCATCAAAAGAGAATGATTATTTCTTTGACATTATTTTGTGATTGTTTTAACATGAAAAATGTTGGAAAAGTTATTGTTTATTAATCGTCCATGGAGAGGGTAGTTATGCTTACGAATTATATTGAAAAGGATATCAAGAGAAAATGTTTGATATGTGATTTCTTGCTGAAGAATAAACATACGAATTTAGATGAAATGGCGGAATATATGGGGACTTCGCGTGTGACGGTGCGATCGGATATTCATAGGTTAAATGAAGAATTGGATGGCTTGATTAGTATTCAGGTGAAAGAAAATGCAGATGATTGGATTTATCAGTGCCAGCTACAATACGGAGCAAGTGAGCGGCAAGTTTTATATAAGCTTTATGATAACTCGATGTTTTTGAAGTGCTTGGCGTTTTTTGTTACGAATGTGGAGGAGCATAAGTTTACCGATTTTATGGATGAATATTTTATTTCTCATTCGCATGCATATCGGTTGAAACATAAGGTGGAGGAGTTTTTGAGGGATATTGATTTATCACTTGAAAATAATCGGATTACTGGAAAGGAGTACCGGGTTCGATATTTGATTGCGCTTCTTCAAGCAGAATATGGTGTTCGTATTTATCCGTTACTGGATCATGAAAAGAAAATGATTGATGATTTTATGGCTACTTTGAATTTACGGATTAATATTGATGCAGTAGCGCATAATGCGGAAGGTCACGAGTATTTTAGGTCGCTTATTTCGATGGTTTTTAAAAGGGATATTCCGACGAGTGCGATTATTTTGGATGAACAGTGCCAGAAATATATTGAGTCTTCAAGATTTCTTGTTATGGTTCGCAAAAGTTGTAAAGAAACGCTGGAAAAAGAGCTTGACTTGGTATTTTCGTATAATGATTATTTGTATTTAATGTTGATTTATTATTCGACTAATTTCAGTATTATTGATGCTTCTATGAAAAAGGTGGAATTGGAGCAATTTAATGAATTGATATTGAAAAATGCTGATTTACAGTCTTTAATAGATTTGTTTGAGGAATATTTTGGGTCAGAAGTGGTTAATCACTCGTTATTTCGGGCAGCGCTTTGTTATTTTTTGAAGAAGACGTTATTTAATTTGCAAGGTCTTATTCCGAGTAATGAACGGTTGTTGGATAAAAAATATCAGCCGCTTTATTTGGTTGTGAAAAGTGTGCTTGAGCGTTGGAATGAAATCAGTGGGCATCGTGCAATGTTAATTGACTCGCATATTAATTATTTGACGATTCACTTATATCCGCTTATTTATAAATGGAATAATCCAGTGCAAATCTGTATTTTCTCGTTTAATTTGATTAATTTTGAGTCATGTAAGTTTCAGGTGGAGCAGGAACTTGGGCGGAAGGTGAAGGTGCATGAGACGATGTTTAATTCGACGAGGGAGTTAAATGAGGTTTTGGCGGAAATAGATGAGCCGACGATTGTGCTTTGTCACCCGAACTGCGAAATGGAATTGAAAGAGGCGGTGCAAGAGACTGTTATTCCGGTTTCGCTGGCTTTTTTTGACCGGGATTTAATAGATGTGGAAAATGCGATTCAGTTGCTTAGAAGAAAAGAACATGAAAAAAGGCTAGCCTATTTGAGAGGCTAGCCTTTTTATTAATGTGTGAAGCCGTGGACGCCGGATTGTTGGGTATCGTGGAAGAGAATGTGGGCGTTGTTTAGTTCTTGAATAGAGGCTTGGAAATCTTGGATGAATTCTTCTGCCATGTTGAAACCGAGGTCAGCGCGGCAGACGTAACGTTGGATGATGATGTTTTCTAAGTTTTTTGGTAGTGGGTATGCGGGAACTTGCCAGCCGCGCATTTGGAGGCGGTCCGCTAAATCATATAATGTCCATTTTACGTTAGCATCGTCTTTTAATTTATAGCAGACGATTGGTAAATGGGAGCCGTCGTTATAAATGTCGAAGTAGCCGGTTTGTTCGACTGCGTGGGCAAGGTATTGTGCGACATCGCTTGTTTTTTGGTGAATGGTGCGGTAGCCTTCGAAGCCGTAGCGTAAGAAATTGTAGTATTGACCGATGATGTGGCTGGCGCTACGAGAGAAATTGATTTGCATGGTTGGCATTTCTCCGCCAAGGTAGCTGACTTTAAAAATGAGTTCTTCTGGTAGGTAGCTTTCATCTTTCCAAAGGACCCAACCGATACCTGGATAAACGAGGCCGTATTTGTGACCAGAAGTATTAATGGAGATAACGTTTTTCAAGCGGAAGTCCCAGATGATATCGGGTTCGACAAATGGTGTGAAGAATCCGCCACTTGCTGCATCGACGTGAATGTAGACTTTATAATCTGTTTTGCTATTATATTCTTCTAATTTTTCGTTAAGTGCGTAGATGTCGTCGTAGCGGCCTGTATAAGTAATGCCGAGGATGCCGACAACGCCGATTGTATATTCGTCTACGTAATCAAGCACTTGGTCGGTATTGAGTTGCATGTGGTCTTTATCCATTGGAACAACACGCATATCGATATCCCAGTAGACACAGAATTTTTCCCAACACACTTGGTAGCCAGATGAGATAACGAGGTTTGGTTTTTGCGCATAAATATCTAAGCCAAGTTTTTCGGCGCGTTTTCTCCAAGCAAATTTCATCGCCATTCCGCCGAGCATGCACGCTTCACTAGAGCCGATTGTGGAAGTTCCCATGAATTTTTGGTCCTTAGGTGCATGCCATAAGTCGGCGATAATATTGACGCAACGATTTTCAAGTTCAGCTGTTCGCGGATATTCGGATTTATCAATCGCATTTTTTTCTAAGGTTTCGGACATTAATTTGGTTGCTTCGTCTTCCATATATGTTTGGCAGAAGGTCGCTAGGTTTTGACGGGCGGAACCTTCATCTAAAAGTTCGTCTTTTACTAAACGATAAGCAATTCGAGGTTCGAGAGGTTCTTTCGCAAGGGTATATTTAGGAATATCACGATCCTCTGCACTTGATCCGAAAACTGGTTCTAAATAACTTTCTTTATTTTCTTTACTATATAACATGATTTTTTCCTCCTATAATTTGTCTTGATTCATAATATGTTTATCATCAGGATTAATAATGTGTTCGCCGCGAGCTCTTGGGTGGGTGAATTTATTGATGTCGCTTGAGTCTAAATGAGTAATATCTTTCGGTGAGATGTCTTTTTTATCGTGCACAGCGTAGATGATGAATGGAATTAGTACGGTGATGATAAAGCTGATTGATAAGATCACCATGTATGTCGTATCGCTTTTTGCGGCGATTGATGCTGGTGGAACAAATGAGATACATAAAGCGAAAATAGATGTTACTAAGCCGATTAGTGCCACAATCACTTTAACAATTTTGCCACCAGGGATTTGGTAGGTACGTTTTAAGCTCGATTTTTTGAAAATAAGTACTAAGTAGCCGATGAAAAAGAGTAAATAGCCGACTAAATAAATGACCACTGTTAAGGAAATCGCAGTTAGGAATGATAAATTATTACCGCCACCACCAAATGTGAGAATAGCTGCCCAAATAGTAACGACGACACCTTGAACCATAATTAGTGGAACAGGGACTCCGTGTTTATTTACTTTTTTCATTTTTTCAGGAAGTAAGCCTTGTTCTGCTGCAGTATACATTCCGCGTGACGGGCCAACTACCCATGCACTGACTTCACCCATGACACCTAGCGCGATCATGATGGCAATCAGTTTTACTGCCCAACCTAAGCTGGAACCAAAATGTAAAATTAATGCTTGGAATGTTTGCACGACGCCGGAGCTAAGTGATAAATCTTTTAAAGGTAACACAGCGGAAATTGTTAAGCCGCCGATTGTATTTAGCGCGATGGCTAAAATAACGAGCATAATCATTGCTAGTGGATAATCGCGTTTTGGATTGGTCATTTCATTTACGTGGCTCGCGGAAGCTTCAACACCCATGTAAGCGAGAATAAATGACACGAAGATGACTAATGTTGAAGCTTTTGAGAAATCCGGAATAAACGCCTCTTTGGAAAAAGTGACATGAAGGGGATTTCCGCCAGCAACATAAGCAATACCTAAGATAAATAAAATGATTGCTGGGATGAGAATACCGATAATAAAACCAAATTTCGCGATTTTAGCAGTGTTTTTCGTACCACCTAGTTGAGAAAAAGTAAGACCCCAGAAAATGATTAACACACCGATAAATTTAATAAAAGGGTTCGATTCGAGCGCGGGAAAATCAAATACATATGATAGGGCGCCGAGAATAAAGTAAATCATTGTTACGAATCCGACCGTTATTTGAAACCACTGAAAGAAGATTGCGGCAAAACCAAAACGTTCCCCGAGTGTATTTCCCACCCAAGAAAAAATACCGCCTTCCTGCCAGCCATCCACCGTTGCCATTTCTGCTGCACATAAAGCGACAGGTAAAAACCATAAAAATCCGCCAAGTAGTAAGAAAAATACTAAATGAAACCCGGAAGTGGCAAATGTTGGATATTCATAAACAGTCATAACCATCGAAGCCGTAATGGCAAAAAATCCGAATAAGGTTAAAGACTTTGCTTGTTTAGACATTGTGTATTACCTCCATAAATTTTGTTTGCGAATACTGCTAAACCAAGCTATAGATAATTAGAATGATGCTTAATTAATGGTAAATGTGATTTTTTTGGAACATCATCAGTTAACACGAGAAAAGCACCTCCTAAGTCATTGTTTGTTGGAACATGTATAAGATTAGCACGTTTGTTTTCGAAAATTATTCCAGTTTTTTTCTTAGCTAAGGAAAATTTTTGAGACAGTACTTGCGGTTGTTTTATTCACGGCAAACGCATTCATTAAATTTTTTTCCATTTTCAGTAAAAAACTCTTGCACTTTAAAAAAAATGGGTGTATTGTATATAGATGTTGAATGTCCATTAAGGATATTGAAAGGTAATAATGGGAAGAGGGAGGATTTTTATTATGAAGTTGAGCAAAAGTATGGATCAGGTTTTTTGTATTATGACGATGTTGTACACCCAGAAGGTAGATGTTCCCATTTCTTCCGTAACTATTCATCACCGATTGCGTGATTCGTCGCCGTCTTATATTAGTAAAATTTTGAGGAAGCTAGTCGTTAGCGGGCTGATTAATTCAGTTTCGGGTAATAACGGTGGTTTCACGCTTGCTAAAGACCCTGAAGAAATTAATTTGCTGGACATTGTAGAAGCAGTGGAAGGGAAAATCGATACATACCCAGATTCCGACTTAATCCACACTGTTTTCTCTGACTATCATGAATTTGCCGAGTCCGGTATTCACACCATTACAAGTGCTTTTAGAAACGCTGATAAAGAATACGCTAATTATTTATACTCACAAAAATTATCTGTTTTAGTAGAGCAAGTTATTGGGAAAGAACGAACCACTATCATAGATTGGAACGAAGCGTAATAAATCTTTAAAAGAAAGAAGTGCGGTAATAAAATGGATATGGTAAAAAATGAGTGGAAAAAATTATTTAAAAACAAAATACTACTTTTATCATTTGTAGTTATTCTGTTTATTCCACTTTTATATGCAAGCTTTTTCTTAAAATCCGTCTGGGATCCGTACGGCAAAACAGGGGATTTACCAGTAGCGGTAGTTAACAATGACAAACCGGTTGATTATAACGGTCAAACAATGGATGTTGGCGATCAGTTAGTAACCAAACTGAAAAGCAACAAAGAACTCGATTGGAATTTCCTTTCCAAAGAAGACGCTGAACAAGGCTTAAAAGATGGCAAATATTATATGGTTGTCACAATTCCAAAAGATTTCTCTAAAAATGCAGCATCCGTTTTAGATAAAGATCCGAAAAAAATGGAATTATCCTATAAAACAAACGGCTCGCTTAACTATTTAGGTCAAGTCGTGAGTGAACAAGGAGCCAAACAACTGAAAAGCGAGGTTTCCGCTGAGGTAACAAAATCATACGCGGAAGCAATTTTTGATAAAATTAAAGAGTCTGGTGACGGGTTCGCCCAAGCCGCTGATGGCTCTGGAAAAATTAAAGATGGCCTCGTGAAATCACAAGAAGGTAATAAAACAATTTCTACTAATTTAAAAACGCTCGCAGATAGCTCTTTAACGTTCAAAGATGGCGCTAATACGTTAGAAGTTGGTTTAAAAACTTACACAGATGGCGTGAATACTGCGGCCGCTGGTGGCGATAAACTAAATGCTGGTGTTTCAACGCTTGCTGCTGGTGTAGGACCACTTAAAGACGGTGTGGCTGCACTTGATGGTGGAGCAACAAAATTATCAAGCGGAGTTTCGACTTATACATCAGGCGTAGATACACTTTCTGGTGGAATTAATCAAGCATACAATGGTTCTACTGCCCTTTCTGATGGTTTAAACAAAATGAATGGCAGCGTACCAGCTCTTGCATCTGGTGTAACGCAATTAAACGACGGTCAAAAAAGCCTGGCAACTGGCTTAAATTCACTAGTTGATGGTAGTAATAAACTTTCAGCAGGATTAAAAGAACTAGATGGTAATTTAACTAATAGCCAAGGTAAAATAGCTCAATTAAAACAAGGTATGAATGATTTACAACAAGGTATCGACCAATTAAATCAAAACGTAAACGGTGAAGATGCAGCACTCGCAAAACAATTACAAGCTCTTCAAAAAAGCTTAACTGATTTACAAAATGGTTTAACTTTTATTAAATCCAATGCGAACTTCGATGCCGAAGCAATTAAAGCAAAAATTAATGCAACAAACGGTGTGAGCGCGGAAGATAAACAAAAAATTATTGATGCAATTCAAGCTGATTTAGACAAAGAATCACAAAAATCTGCCACTCAAGTAGCGACTGTAGAAAAACTACAAAGCGGCTTATCAGGTCTTGATTTAGCGGCAATTCAAACACAAGTAACTGAATTGCAAACTGGTGTAGCGAAAATTTCAGCTGGTTATAAAGCAGTTCATGGTGGAACTACAGAAGCATTTAATGGTATCCATCAAGCAATCAATGGTTCAGGCAGTCAAACTTTACTCGGTGGCGCGAACCAGTTAACAGCTGGACTAAAATCAGCTCAAGCCGGCAATGCAAAATTAGTTGCAGGAACAAATGAACTTAACAACCAAATCCCAACTTTAACTTCAGGCGTAGGACAACTTGCTGCCGGTAGTTCAAATATGGAAAACGGCTTAAGTCAGTTAAATGATGGAAGTAATAAACTTGCAAGCAATTCAGACGCATTACGTTCAGGTGCAAAAGAGTTACAAGGCGGAACAAACCAATTAGCTGCTAAAGTTCCAACACTTGCTGGAGGCGTAAATCAACTACAAGCAGGTTCAAGCCAATTAGCAGGAGGTTTAAACCAATTATCAGCTAACTCACCAAAACTAGTTTCAGGTGTAGGACAACTAGCAGACGGCTCTTCCAAAATTGCTGATGGTTCTTCTAAACTAGCGAACGGTTCCTTCCAATTAGGTGATGGACTAACTAAATTAACAGACGGTAGCACAGAATTAACAGACAAACTAGCAGATGGTGCGCAACAAGTGAAAGATACAAAAGCAACAGACAAAACATTTAACATGATTGCTGCTCCAACAAAACTCGCACATAATGAATATACGCACGTAAGTAATTACGGTCACGCATTAGCACCATATGTGTTGTCACTTGCTTTATACGTTGGCGCACTTGTATTTAACTTCATTATGCCAATTAGACGTGTTTCAATGGAAGGTCAACCAGCTTACAAATGGTGGTTAAGTAAACTATCACTTGGTTTTGTAGCAGCAGTTGCGATGGCGCTTCTAGAAGGTGGCATCATGATAGCGTTAGGATTAAGACCAGATAATATCGTTGAGTTCTTTGGAACAGCGATTATTACAGCTCTTGCTTACATGTTCCTTATCATGCTTCTTGCAATGACATTTGATAATCCAGGTCGATTTATCGCGATGGTATTACTCATTGTTCAATTAGCGGGTTCAGGCGGAACATTCCCAATGCCACTTACTGGATGGTTCTTCAACTTAATCCATCCGTTCCTACCAATGACTTACTCAATTTATGCCTTTAGAGAGTCACTGGCAGCGGGTATGGGACCAAATGTATATAGTATGTCAATGCTCGTTCTTACAATCATCATGATCGCATGTATCGGTTTACTATATCTATCCATGAGTCACTTGAAAAAACGCCATGATGCACATGAATCAGCACTTGATGATAATCAAAAATTAATGGCATTAGAAAACTAAAATAGCGAAATCCCTATAAAGTAGCAATTACTTTATAGGGATTTTTTTGTATTAAAAAGGATTTCCTATGCTTAGGAAATAAGATTAATTGTGAGGTATTTTTGTATGCGCTATCATGAACGTATAACAGCTTAGTGAAAGGAAATGAAAATTAATGAAAGCATTAGAACGATTTCTGTCAAAATGGCTATTACCATTTGCAAAAGTATTAGAAAGTAACACCCAGATGAAGGCAATACGTCAAGGAATGATGGCACTTGTTCCAATAACTTTAGTTGGTGCAGTCCCGGTATTGTTCCAGCAATTAGGAGGAATCCCAAAACTACCTAGTTGGATTGCTGCTGTTGCTGAATATATTAATAACATTACCTCCCCGATTCATTTTGCTACCTTTGGATTGATGTCTGTCTATGTAGCGATTTTCGTAGCATATTATTATGCAAAAGAACGCAATTTGTGGGATATTGGGGCGATTGTAACAGCCTTAATGAGTTTTGTTGTAGTAGCAGTAAGACCACTTGAAGCTGGCGGAAGTGATGTAACTTATCTTGCCGGCGAAGGTATTTTTGTAGCTTTAGTAATTAGTTTATTATCTGTAGAAATTCTACACATTTTTAAAAATAAATTGAAATTCACGATTAATTTAGGTCAGGGTGTTCCAACGCCGATTTTACGATCTTTTGAAAATTTATGGCCGATTTTATTCTCGGTTTTAATCGTAGCGATTTTAAGCTTTGGGGTTGAATCAATTAGCGGTATTCGCGTAGTTGAGCTTATTCAAACGTTATTCTCACCACTGACTTCGCTTGTAAACACGCTACCTGGAATTATGTTGATTATCTTTATCCAGCAATTATTATGGTGGTTTGGTATTCACGGATATTCTGTAATGGCGCCGGTTTGGTTAAGTGTAGCTTTCCAAAACGTAGACGCGAATGCAGCAGCACTTGCAAAAGGAGAGCCACTTTCTTCCATGCTTATTTTCACTCCAGACTTTATGTGGAGTATCGTTGGGGTAACAGGAGCAGGAGTAACAGGCGCGCTCGTTGTTATTATGATGTTTTCTAAATCTAAACGTTATAAGACGCTTGGTAGATTGGCATTAATTCCAACATTTTTCAGTATTAATGAACCTGTAATGTTTGGTGTTCCGATTGTTTTAAACCCGAGATTCTTTATTCCAATGATGGTTGCGCCACAAATTGCAGCATTAATTGGTTGGTTCTCAATCAAGCTAGGTCTTATGAATCCATTTACGATGGTTTCTCCATATGTACCAGTTCCAATCGGTGCCATTGTTGCATCTTTTGACTGGAGATACATTATTGTACTTGGACTTATCTTGATTTGTTCAGCGCTCATTTACTATCCATTCTTTAAAATTGCTGAAAAAGAAGCGCTTGTACAAGAAAATAGCGGGGACCAAGAAGCTAGTCTAGATGATTTTGATTTTTAGTATGAAAGGACGATAGACATGAAAATTATGTTAGTATGTTTTGGCGGATTATCCACCTCCATTTTAGTGAAAAAGATGGAAGAGGCTATTGCGGCATCAGAAAAGTTTAAGAATAAAGGAATTACAATTGAAGCTTGGGGGAAAGATGAATATTCTGACCACCTAGATAACGTGTCTATTGTTTTACTCGGACCGCAATTATCAATGGCATATGAACAAGTAATAGAAGCTACAACAGAACGCGGGTTAAAAGTTCCTGTAGAAGTAATTGATAAAGAAGATTATGGCAATATGAATGCAGTACCAATTCTTATTGCTGCATTTAAAAAAATTAAAGAAGCTGGAACGAATACATTTACGACGGAGGGAAACTAATGGAAGGCACTGAATTACAATCTTTTAAAATAATATCAAGTGCAGGAGATGCGTCTTCCTTGTTTCTAAAAGCCGTTCAACACGCTGAAAAAAGTGAATTTGCAGAAGCAGAAGCATGTATCGAGCAAGCAAATCAATCTTTAAGAGAAGCACATCATGTTCAAACGTCTTTGATTCAAGAAGAAGCAAACGGTAGCTCAAAAGAACTTTCTTTACTGCTGATTCACGCACAAGATCATCTAATGAATGCTTTTGTATACTCTGACTTAGTTAAATCCGTGCTTAATTTGTATAAGCGTTTAGATGAAAAGTAAGGAGAGAAAAGCTATGAAGCTAATTATCAACGCAGATGACTTTGGGTTCACAAGAGCTATCAATTATGGAATTATTGATGCGCATAATTTAGGTGTATTAACTTCTACAACGTTAATGGTTACTATGCCAGCTTTTGAACATGCGGTAGATTTATCAAAAAAAACACCTACGCTCGGAATTGGCTTGCATCTTAATTTGACGCTTGGTAAACCTCTAACAAATGGAGCAACTTTAGTGAATGAAGACGGCGAATTAATAAAGCCTAAATTTACTACTCCTGAATATCCTTACAACGAAGAAGAGGTTTACCAAGAGTTTAAAGCACAATATCATCGTTTTACGGAGTTTATGAAGAAAAAGCCAAGCCACTTGGATAGCCATTTATTTTCAACAGATATTTATCCAGTCGTTACGAGTGCCGCGAAAAGGCTAGCAGAAGAAATTGGGATACCACTTAGAAATCATGATACAAAAGGTTTTGAACATGTCGAATTTATGTGGGAAAAGCCGCTTGAAATCCCGTACGGTGAATATGATAACTTAGACTATATTTATGACAATGCAGCTTCTATTTTGTGTTATGATTATGTTGAAATCATGACACATCCTGGTTATCTAGATACTTTTATTCTGGAAAATTCAACATTCTCTACGCCACGCGCGAATGAATTAGAAAGTTTAATTTCACCGAGAATGCGCCAGTTTTTAAACGAAAATAATGTAGAATTAATTTCCTATCATGATATTCCAAAAAAATGAAATAGGTGATTAAAAATGCTTAATCAACGTCAAAAAAATATTTTAAGCACGCTGTATAATGAGAATAATTGGTTGCTTGGGAAAAAATTAGCGGATCTATTCCAAATAAGTGACCGGACAATTAGAAATGATATACGTGTTATTAAAGAAAATATAGGAGAGGACTTTATCTTTACTTCTAAAAAGTTAGGATATGCCTATAATATGGAAAAACCTTTTCCGGTTGACGTTGAGGAAGAAGCTGGATTTGAACAAAACCGGATGGCGCAATTAATTAAGAAATTACTTGTAGATGATGGAGTAGACATATATGAATATGCAACCGAAACATATACATCAGAATCTACCATCCAACGTGATATTCAGTGGTTGCGAGGCTACTTTGAACAATTATTAGGTTTAGATGTAGTCATTCATTCTAGTGACGGTATTTATGCTATAAGTGCCACACCAACTACGAAAATGGAATTATTAAACCGCATCGCAAAGCTAGATGAGTCGCTAAAAACGATTTTAATCACCAATTGTTTTCCAGAAATTAATAATGAAAAAATCCACCAAATATTATCAAAAATAATCAATAAACATAAGATTGTTTTAAAGTATTTTGATGAAACAATCTTACTAACGCAAATAATTTATAGCAGTGGCTTCTTAAAAAAACATCCAGAACAATCAACGGTTACAGAAATCGATAACCCGTTTTTAAGAGAGCTCTTTGATGCGATAGAGCAGGAAGCGGGTTATGGGATTTCTGCTGAAATGAAACAATTTATTTTGACTGAATATGAAAAAATTGTTGCGATGAACAATTTTGAAAATCAAGTCACTACGAAAATGGTTTTAGAAGGCGAACTTTACCAAGAAATTTTACTAATTCTTGAAGAAATTAAGCACGTTTATCTCATAGATTTTACAACTGATTTAGAAGTAACTAGCGATATGACAAAACACATTTTTATCGCACTTGAGAGGGCTAAAAGAGGTATTGTCATTAAAAATCAAGTGACGCATATCATCACGCAGCAGTACAGTTACTTACTAGATATTGCCATTTTCATCGGAGAAAAGTTATTAGAACGTCTAGGAGTAATTCTCAATCAAGAGGAAATTATTCTACTCGTAATGTATTTATACCAATACTACCGCAAAATAGAAGCTAAACATCAACTTAACCAAGTGGTACGGATTGCATTCATTGTTCTAGAAGGTAAAGCTGCGATGTATTACTTACGAGAGCAATTAGCAGAAGTACTACGACCCGTAAACGTAGAAGTTATAGAGATTACCGATAATACACAGTGTCAATTACTACTATCAGAAAATGTAGATGTTGATTTGTGTATTTCTACTAAAAAAATTGATTTGCCTGCGGAAGTCCCGTGTATTGTCTTATCCAACAATATCGGTTTAATTGAGGAAGTAACAATAAAAAAACAGCTTTCGGCAACAATAGAAGCTAATAAAATGAAAAAATTTGCATATATTAAAGAGAAATATTTACATGAAGATTTATTTTTGACCAATTATGAATATGATCAGAAATATAATGCAATTGATTTTTTAAGTGAATATTGTATAAGTAAAGGATATGTACCAACTAGTTTTACAGAAAAATTATTTAGCCGGGAACAGTTATTTTCAACGGCTATACCAACAGGGATTGCTTTACCTCATCCAATTAAAAATGTTGCGATTAAAAGTGGTATTTTTATTTGTATTATGAAAAAGCCAATTACCTGGGATAATCACAAGGTTAGTCTAATTATGATTCCAATGATTGAAGAATTAGATGGAACGGAAGCGCCATTAATTAATGATTTTTTATCGTTAATAGCTTCTAATAAATCGTATGTAGAACAAATAAGCAAATGTAGCACTTATCGTGAATGCGTGGAGTTATTACAAACTATTTATAACAATAATGAGTAAGTTTTTAAGGAGTGAAAGGCATGCAAAAACAAATTATTACTATCGCCGGTGGTGGAAGTACTTATACGCCAGGAATTATTCAAGCAGTGCTTAATGGACAAGAAAGACTTCCAGTAAGTGAAATCCGTTTATACGATATTGAAGCATCTAGAAATGAAAACATGTTTTTAATTCTGCAATATATGCTAGAACAACAAGGCTTTTCAAGTATTAAGCTAGTTCAGACAACAAACCCAGAAGAAGCCTTTACTGGCGCTAATTTTATCTTCTCACAAATTCGTGTTGGTGGACTTAAAATGCGTGAAAAAGATGAGAAAATCCCACTTAAACATGGCTTAGTCGGCCAAGAAACATGTGGACTTGGCGGATTTTCATATGGACTTCGCAGCATTGGCCCACTTTTAGAATTAGTTGGCTTTATTCAAAAATACGCTCCAGAAGCTTGGATTTTAAATTATACGAATCCGGAAACAATTATTTCTGAAGCGGTACGTAGACAATTCCCGGGCATTCGAATGATTAATGTTTGTGATATGACAATTGGTATTGAAGACACGCTAGCGAAAAATTACGGATATGACCGCGATAATTGGGTTGCAACTTACTACGGTTTGAATCACTTTGGTTGGTATACAAAAATTTATGATAAATCATTGAAACGTGATATTATGCCAGAGCTTTTAGAGAAATTAAAAGTTCAAGAAATTAAAGAAGAAGATCCAAGTTGGAACCGCGCATTTAATATGATTCGCTTCATGGTGCAAAACTTCCCAGATAACTTACCAAATAATTATTTAGAATATTATTTGTATCCGGATATGTACGTAGATTATGCAGATCCAAACTATACGCGTGCTAACACAGTAATGGACGGTCGCGAGCAAAAAACTCAAGAAATGGCCGATAAAATCCGTAATAAAGAAAAAGAAGATGTGCTTGATTTCTACTTTGGCGTGCATGGCTTATATATTGTTGATATTGCTACGTCTCTATTAAATGACGAGAAAAGTCGCTTTATGTTGATAGTTGAAAATAAAGGTTCTATTCCAAACTTACGCAGTGATGCGGTTGTTGAAGTACCAGCTTATGTTGGGGCGACCGGTGTAGAAGCTATTGCCTTACCTGCGATTGGAGATTTCCATAAGGGCTTAATGGAAGCACAAGTTGCAGCAGAAAAATTACTCGTAGATGCTTACTTTGAAAATTCTTATCAAAAAGCATTACAAGCATTTACACTTAATCAATCAGTTCCAAATGCAACAGTAGCTAAAAAAGTGTTGGATGAAATGATTATTGAAAATAAAGCATTTTGGCCAGTTTTAAAATAAAATAAAAAACATCGAATGGTGACAGTTTTTACTATTCGATGTTTTTTTGTTATATAATTGAACGCCTTCCTATGAAAGAAATGCTATAATTAAACTATTAACAGACGAAAAGAGGTATTACATGACGAAAAAAATAGTATTTGTAGACGTAGATGGCACACTAGTGAGTGATGATGGGCTTGTACCAGAATCGGCAAGAGAAGCAATAATAAAAGCAAGAAGTAATGGGCATCAAGTTTATTTATGTACTGGTCGGTCCAAACCAGAGCTTTATGAATCAATTTTATCCATTGGATTTGATGGAATTATTGGTGCTGGTGGGGGTTATATCGAAGTAGACAATGAAACTATTTATCATAAAAAAGTATCAGATGCTGATGTCGTTCATATGGTTGATTTTTTCCACGAAAAGAATTTAGATTTTTATTTGGAATCAAATGGTGGATTGTTTGCTAGTGAAAACTTAGAAGCCCACTTAGATAATTTAGTTTACGGCGATGTGGAAAATGATCCAATAGCACGTGAGAAAAAAGTTAATAACCCACATCCGTTTATGGAAAGTTTAACTTACGGTGAAACGAACCTTTACCGCTCAGATGTTAATAAAGCATGTTTTTTAGAAAATAAAGATGTACCATTTGAAGAATTAAAAAAAGAATTTAGTGGTAAATTTGAAGTTTTACATTGTACGGTTCCAATTTTTGGAGATGACAGTGGCGAATTGATGGTTCCAGATATTCATAAAGCAACAGCGATTGAGTTTCTGTTAGAACATATTGGTGCGGATAAAAAAGATACCATGGCTATTGGCGATGGCATGAATGACGCAGAAATGCTTACGTATTGTGAAACTGGTATTGCGATGGGAAATGCTAAAGAAGAGTTAAAAATCCTTGCTAATGAAGTTACTAAATCGGTTGATGAAGATGGCTTATATTTAAGCTTCGAAAAACATGGTTTGATTTAGAATATATTGTTTGGGTAATGAGTAGTATGGAGGAGGATTTTTGATGAAATTAATTAAAACAAAAACATATGAAGAAATGTCACGAGAAGCTCTCGAAGTGGTAAAACAAGTAATTACTGAAAATGACAACCCAGTCATTAACACAACTACAGGAGCGAGTTTCGATGGAATGTTTGCAGGGCTTGTAAAAGAAATTAACGCTGGTGAAATCCCGATTGAAAAAGTATTTTTAATGAATCTTGATGAATATGTGGCTAAAAGAGATGCATCTTTTACCGTCTATACATATATGCATCAAAAATTTTATGATTTAATAACCAAAATGCCAAAAAGAGTAGAATTATTAGATGGAAGCTTAGATGATTTTACGGATGAGATTGCTCGTTACAAGAAAATTTTGGAAGAAAACGAGCGGGATTTACAAATTTTAGGACTCGGAGTAAATGGTCACCTTGGTGCAAATGAGCCTGGTACACCATTTGATGCCCGCTTATTTTTAGCAGATAGCGATGAATCTACTATTAAAAGTACTATCATGTATAACAATCTAACCGAAGATGAAGCGCCATCGCAAATGCTTACACTGGGACTTGCGGATATGATGGATGCAAAACAAATCTTAGTAACAGCTTCTGGTGAACGTAAAGCAGAGGCGGTTAAAGGGTTGTTAGAAGGCCCTATTAGCGTAGATTGTCCGGCTTCTATATTACGAAATCACCCGAATGTTGTCTTTATTATAGATGAGGCAGCCGGATCTTTACTTACTAACCATTAAAAGGGAGTGGAAATATGAGGAAATTATATACTTACTTTGTATTAATTCTCGGCATAGCAATGATTGGGCTTGGCATTTATTTAATGTTTAACCCGAGTACTTCTCTTCAAGCGCTAACAATTTTTATCGGAATTATTTTAGTGCTAAATGGAATTAATGAAGTTATTTCTTACTTTGGCGAACGTAAATATTGGAGCATTTCTAAATGGATTATGCTAGACGGGATATTATCGATCTTGGTAGGTGGTTTTGCTATTTTTGAATCGAATATGGCCGAACGTATTTTTATTATCATCTTTGCCATTTGGATATTAGCCTCAGCGATTTTACGAATTTTAACTGCTTTTGCCGTAAAAGGTTTCCCGGGCTGGACTTTACTGCTCATAATGGGGATTTTAGGAATTGTTATTGCTGTTATTTCGTTGTTCACGAATACATTAGTAGCGATTGCAATCGGAATTATTTTAGGACTGTTTTTCGTCTTCCAAGGAATTACTTGTCTATCCCTTTGGTGGGTTATTAGAAAAGGAGAACACCGGAAATAATGCTAATTTTTTATCCTGTTTTATATAAAAATGTTAAAAATATAACATTTTTAAAAGTGGAGTGGTAATTCTGTCACAAAATAGACATAAGAAGCGAGAAGATGGTTCTTTAAGAACTTATCTCTCGCTCTTTTTTTATTATGATTAAAGAAGTTGCAATTTCGCAATGATTTTGAGGAGGCGGGATAAATGATGGGAATGTTTACTACGGAGTTGATTTTTACTTTGACTAGTAATCCGAAGTTTCAAGAAGTAGCTGAATTGGTGTATTGGAACAAGGATGATATTATTGATTGTCCTGAAAATAATGAATTTGTTTACGCGATTGATGAAGGCAGCGTAACGCAATACGCAGAAAAAAATAGTTCTTGGGGGAAAGGAAGCGTTCTTGGTTTTATTCGAGAAAAGACAAAAATCCACCCCTTATGTAAGACCGTTGCTTGGAAAATTCCTTTAACATATGTTGCTGATATAGTGAAAAATATGGATAAAGTGAAGCTGGAAGATCTAACAGCAATAGAAATGAACTTTTTGAAACGGGAAACAAAGGATTGTATCCAATGGTTCATTAAAAAAATGCCGGATAGACTTCATACTACTTCTTGGAAAATCGCACAAGGGTATTTTCGTCAAGAGATTATGCAAATACTTCCCAAAGAGTCCTATATTGCCCAATTAAATGAATTGAAAGAGCGACATATTCTTTTTGAATTAGGCTATTATTTTGAAATAAATGTATCTCAATTTCACTCTTATTTAAGAAACTTAGAATATGATTTAATACTAGAAAAAAATAATTAAAATATTTCTAACATTTTCACAGACAAATGACGCAATTCATAGTACACTTAGAATAACCATGATAGGGAATTATTGCCAGTCCCTTATTAGCCACCAGCAAAATTTGCTAGGTGGTTTTTTGATGAACTTTTTCTTTTCGAAAGAGCGTGGTTGTGATAACCTAAAAAAGGTTAGTTTTTAAGAAGGGAAAGTGTAGGAAATGACGAAATGGTTACCAAAGGATTTATGGATTGTTATTATTGGAATGGTGTTACTATATACAGGGCTATCATTTATTTGGCCTTTTAATATGATTTATATGACGCAAGAGTTGGGTATGTCAACCACGGATGCTTCATTGGTATTGTTGATTAATTCAGGTGTAGGAATTATTTCAAGTATTATCGGTGGACTTATTTTTGACCGTTTTTCAGGCTTTATTTCACTTACAATTGGTACGATAATATTAGTACTCTCAACAGCTTCATTATGTTTCTTCCACGGATTTCCGTTCTTTATTTGGAATTTATGGGCGGTTGGTATTGCGATGGGAATGGTATTCTCAGGGCTTTACGCAGCGGCAGGGTTAACGCATCCAACTGGTGGGAGAACAGGGTTTAATGCGATTTATGTTGCTCAAAATATCGGGGTTGCAGTAGGGCCGCTTCTTGCAGGTCTACTAGCAAAACAAGGAATGAGCCACGTATATATTGGTTCTTTTGTATTTGCAATTATATTTGCTGGCTATTTTTTCTTTTTCTTCTACAAAATAGACTGGAAATCCGAAAAAGTTAATGTAGAAACAAAACATCGTAAAAAAGGAGCTAAACGAGAATTTCCAACGAAGCTCGCATTATGTTCTTTTGTGCTATTATTACTGACATACTTACTCTGCCAATTACCACATGTGCAGTGGCAGTCCAATCTTTCTACTTATATGACGGAAATAAAAGGTGTGACTTCTAGCGAATACGGTAATTTATGGAGTTTAAACGGCGCTCTTATTGTACTGGGGCAATTAGTTTTAATTCCAGTTGTTAATAGATTTAAAAAATACTTACTGGCACAAATTTATATCGGTATTGTCTTATTTATTTTATCCTTTGTTGTCGCAATGAATGCAAGCGTATATAGCGGTTTTGTGTTAGGGATGATTTTCTTAACACTCGGCGAAATGTTTGCTTGGCCAGCAATCCCAACAATTGCTTATCAACTTGCACCAAAAGGAGCGGCCGGTTTATATCAAGGCTTAGTGAACGGAATGGCTACAGCCGCTCGCATGCTCGCGCCATTTTTAGGAGCAATTGTAGTTCAACATTTAGGCGGCATCAAAGCTTTATTCATTGGCGCATTTATTTTACTCGGATGTGCGCTAGTTAGCATTACCTTACAACAAATTTTACAGAAAAAGGATCAACAAGAAAAAGCTGCCTTGAAAATTTCCATCAATCAGGGGGAATAGAAAATGAAATTATGGGAAAACGGCACATTTTATCAAATGACAGCAGAAGGGGAGCAAGTTTCTGCTGTATTAACAAAAAATGGTCAAATTCATGCGGTGGGTGAAGTAGCGGACCTCAAAAAACAATATGCTACTGAAATTGATGAAACAATCGATTTGGAAGGTAAAGTAGTTTTTCCGGGATTTGTTGATGCGCATATCCATTTGCTATGGTACGGACAAGCTTTAGAACGGTTGAACTTAAACCAAACAACTACTAAAAAAGAGGCATTAGCGCTTATTCTTGAACGAACAAAGCAGCTTGCAAGTGAAGAATGGTTGTTTGTAGAAGGTTATGATGAAAATAAATGGTCAGATGAACAAACATTGATTTCTTTAGTTGATTTGGATGGGGTAAGTACAACCAATCCAATTTTAGTTAGACGGATTGATTACCATAGTGTGTCGATTAATTCGGCTTTAAAAGCGCACATTGAAAACTTTTCGGAAAACGGTTTTGATGGCGGTGGTGAAATTGTTCGTGATAAAGCTGGGAATTTTACTGGTATTTTAAGAGATAATGCGACAACGCTTGCTATAGATGCATTCCCGGCGGCGACACCTGCTGAATTAAACGCGTGGCTAAAAATTGCGATAACCGATTTATGGTCTAAAGGTATAACCGGCGCGCATTCGGAAGACTTACATTATTTTACGGGATTTGAATCTACTTTTGCTGCTTTTCGGAATACGGTGGGAGCAAATCGATTGCCATTTCGCGCACATTTGTTAATTCACCATGCAGAACTAGCTAATTTTTCAACGTCTAAAGAAAGTTTTATGAGTGGCGACAAATTTTTAGAATTAGGTGCAATGAAAATTTTCTATGACGGTACAGTTGGTTCACGGACGGCGCTAATGAGTGCGGGATACGCTGATAACCCGAATGAAAAAGGACTACAAATTCATTCCGATGAGGCTTTTGAGGATTTAGTTCAGTCAGCAAGAAAAGCGGGTTTACCTGTAGCAATTCATATTTTAGGCGACCAAGCTTTTGCTAATGTTATTCGAACTTTACGAGCAAACCCACCTAAAGAAGGACAATATGATAGATTAATTCACACACCTTGGCTTACAAAGGAACTAATAGCAGAAGCGGAGGGCTTACCGATATTATTTGATGTACAGCCACAGTTTATGGCTAGTGATCTCCCGTGGGCTATCGATGTGCTTGGTGAAAATCATCCGCCACTTGCCTTTGCTTGGAATTCGCTTTTACGAGCAGGCTTTCCATTAGCTGGAGGTAGTGATGCTCCGATCGAAGTGCCTAATCCGTTTTGGGGGATCCATGCAGCTGTTACAAGAACGGCTAATGCGGATTTGAATGGTGTGAAATATTGGCCGGAAGAGTCACTTACCGTATATGAAGCAATCGAACTTTATACAAAAGGGGCAGCATTTGCAAGTTATAAAACGACTTCCCGTGGTCAAATTGCACCTGGATTTGTAGCGGATTTTACGATTTTAGCAGAAGATCCTTTCCTAATAAAACCTGCGAATCTTCGTCATCTAGAAGTTATGATGACAGTTGTAAATGAACAAGTAGTTTATAAAAAAAAGTAAGTAAACGCGAAAAACTCCATACAGAGACGGATGTTCTCGAAAAATATTTTTGTTAGTATGAGAACGGATCAAATGCCTTGCTAAAGAACGAATTAGCAAGGCGCGGAAACGGGAACGAGGGATGTATTAATGGAGATTTTTGAACTGATTTTATTAATGTTAAGTGCAGTTTTTTTATCAAATGTGTTAAGTCGATTTTTGCCAAGTATTGCGGTACCTTTAATTCAAGTACTACTAGGGATTATTTTGGCGATTCCGCTCGGGGATCATACGATGGATATAAATCCCGAGTTGTTTTTATTACTATTTATGGCTCCGATACTTTTTAATGACGGGGCTAGGACGGATAAAAAATCGTTATGGAAAAATCGGAAAGCAATTTTATCATTATCAATTGGCCTAGTGTTTGTAACGGTTGGGGTTTTAGGAGCTTTTATTCATTATTTAATTCCAGCGATACCTTTTGCGGCTGCATTTGCACTTGCTGCAGCACTAGCGCCAACTGATGCGGTCGCAGTTGGAGCACTAGCGGAAAAAGTAAGGGTTCCACATAAAATTATGCATATTTTAGAAGGAGAATCGCTTATCAATGATGCTTCTGGACTTGTTTCCTTTCAATTCGCAGTCTTAGCGCTTGTGACGGGAACATTCTCCTTTATGTCTGCTGGAACTAGTTTTTTGCTGCTTTCGCTAGGCGGGATTGCGCTTGGAGTGGTGCTTAGTTTACTGAAAATCATGCTAATGCGTGGTCTGCGCCAACTCGGTATTGAAAACATGACTTCTTTTATGTTAATGGAAATTTTGCTGCCTTTTTTAATTTTTATGGTGGCAGAAAATATTGGCGTCAATGGTATTTTGGCTGTGGTCAGTGGGGGAATGGTGCATTCGTTTAGTTATAAGAGGATCAATCCTGAAATGGCGCAACTCAATTTGCTTTCTAAAAATACTTGGTCAGTAATTATTTTTAGTCTTAATGGTCTGGTGTTTGTTTTACTTGGGACTCAGCTGCCGCAAATTATGACAGCTATTTGGGAAGATACGGGGATACATAAAAGCATGTTGTTCCTATATATTTTCGGAATAACGTTTTTACTACTTGCGCTTCGGTTCTTATGGATTTTGTTTTTCCGCAATTACGAGGAAAATCCCCATGCAGATTTAGTGAGCAGGCTAAAAAATACGTTTTTGTATACTGTAGCAGGTGTACGAGGAACCATTACGTTAGTCAGTGCGCTATCCTTACCATTTGTCTTAGGTCAGGGCAATGCTTTTCCTGAACGTGATTTATTAATTTTTATTGCTGCTGGAGTAATTATTACGACACTACTTTTAGCTAACTTCACACTGCCTCTTTTTGCAGCTAAAAAAGATGTTGTAGTAGCCGATCATACTACTGCAATTGCGCTATTACGAGATGTTGTCGGTCAATTACAACGTTATAAAACAGACGAGAATGAAGTAGAAATGAATAATGTACTAAAAATGTATAACGGCAGAATTTTTTCGTTAATGGAACATAAAGAAGTGAGTGCTACTGAGAAAGAACTTCGACGTTTAACGCAAGAATGGCAACTTGAAAATACAAGAAGACTCGTATTTGAGCGGAAAATTGACACTGGGGTTGGGTTGTCGCTTATGATGCGGCTCGGGAAACGACTTTATGTCCAAACAAGAGCTCAAAAATATCGGGCGAGAATGAGATATCGTCAGCTTCTAAGTCATAGTATTCGTGATTTTCGCATAGTACCTCTTTCTTTTGAAGAACGTAGAAAAGAGCGAGCTAAACTTCAAACTGAAAATAATCAATTCGTCGTTCAAAAGCTAAATGAGCTCGATAAAAACGAATTTAACCCTGAAGTTATTTCCTTATATTTAATGAATTTTGAACGAGCATTAGGTAGCGGCAAACATAAAAAAGAAACAGATAATGAAGAACTACAAACAACAATTGATTTAGCTTCTCAAATTGAACGGGAAACAATTCAACATTATTTTGAAAAAGGGACGATTACGAGGAAGGAAATGAAAGTTTACCGAGATAATCTCCTTGCGATTGAAGCAAGTTTTCAATTAGAATTTTAACGAAAAAAGACAGTTAGACTATTTATTTAGTCTAACTGTCTTTTTTTATCATCAAAATAATAAATAATTCGATCAATAAATTCTTTCGTGGTACTATCAAAGTCTTTTTCTTTTTGATTAGTTAAAAGCCCAATTGGAGGTGAAATAGGTAAATTTTTAATTGGAATACGAACAGTTCCTTCTAAGAGTTCGGAATGTGCGGTGCTCGTAAAGATAGAAACACCAACGTTTTCACGGACAAAATACTTATGAGACATGCTACTAGTGAGTTCCATTTTTTTATAATCACTACCAATGGCACGTTTTAAATGTTGCTCAATTTGGATGCGAATCGGGCAATTTGCTGGAGTGAAAATAAAGCATTCATCGCGTAAATCAAGCAATTCTACAGACGTCCGAGAAGCTAAAGGATGGTTTTCTGACACAATCAAATCAAGCGTATCATGGAAAAACGGAAAATAAAAATTCTCCAAAATCAGCTCGGGTTCCCCGCAAATGGCAAAATCAATTTCCCCATCAATCAGTTTTTGGCTACATGTATTAGCATCATCCACAGAAACATTCACCATTAGCTTTGGAAAATCGGTTAAAAATTGTTTTAAAATTTGTGGTAAGACGAGGCTCGCGCTAGGTTCTGAGATTCCTATTTTAATAAGGCCGGCATTGCCATTTTTTAAATCAAATATTGTGTGATCCAAAACTTCATATTGAGCGATTAGCTGACCCGCTCTTTCATAAAACAATCTACCAGCGTGGGTTAGTTTTAATGTTTTCCCCCGTTCAAATAATTGCACGTCCAAATCTTGTTCCAGCTGTTTAATTCGCATTGAAATAGTCGGCTGCGAATAATTTAATACTTCTGCGGCCCGCTGAAAACTTCCCGTATTTACTACCGTATAAAAAGTTTTAATGGTTCTAAATTCCAATATAATTCCCCCTTCATATTGGAGTTTTTTGATATTTCTAACAGTATACACCGTAAAATAGCCAGAAGCAATTTATTAATCTGATAAAATTCATAGGAATAATGCGGATTAGAGCAGAAGTATTAGTATTACTGTGGTTAGCTATTAGTTTTTTTGATTAGCCAAACAGAATCTTTTACTTTATAGTATAGCTAATATCTAAAAACCAAGTAAGTTGATGGGAATTAAAAGGGGCGATTTGATGGGAAAAGTGACAATTATTGCTGGGGGAATCAAAACGGAATCTCGGCTGAACGGTTTAATTCAACTAGCAGCAAATCAATTAGCGAATAATGGTACGGAAGTTAAAATCATCGAAGTGCACAAAATCCAAGCAGAGGCTTTAGTAACTGCCGATTTCACGCATCCTGATATTCATTTAGCAAATAGTGAAATTGAGTCCAGCTCTGGCGTTATTATCGCAACACCCATTTTTAAAGCCGCATATTCAGGCGTGTTAAAAGCTTATTTAGATCTTTTGCCGCTTAAGGCTTTAAAAGGGAAAGTAGTTTTACCGCTAGGGCTTGGCGGATCAAATGGACATTTACTTGCACTGCAATACGCGCTAGATCCAGTTTTAAAAGAGCTAGGGGCTGAAATAATTTTGAAAGGTCAGTTTACGGTCGATAAGCAAATTGAACGGCTTGGTGACGGGCTTTATGAAATTGAAATTACGGCGAAAGAACGACTGGATAGTGCATTAAATCAGTTCATTTCGTTATTAAATCAAAATTCAGTGGAAGTTTAAGGAGGCGAATAGAAAATGGCAGAAGATATTTTTAGAGTGGCGACTGTGGAAGATGCGCCGGAGTTTTTGGAATTGTTATCGAGTGCTTTTAAGTCCGTGAAAGAACTGGGAATCGATTGGCCTTCTACTAATGCAGATTTAGCGATGGTTACCGAAAATATCGTTAATTCTTCGGCTTTTGTTTTAGAGCGGAATGGTAAATTAATTTCTACAATTACTGTTCGTTTTCCGTGGGAGAGTAGTTCGCCTCCTTCTAAATATCCATTTGTTTGGTGGTTTGCAACAGCACCAGAATTAGCGGGACAAGGGATTGGTGATAAATTATTAACGTATGTAGAAGAACGGGTACTTCGCGATACACTTAAAGCTCCGGCACTTACGCTTGGTACTTCTGCAAGAAAACATCCGTGGCTACTTGATATGTACTTGCGCCGCGGCTATGAAGTTTATTTTGAACATGAAGAGGACGGCGATGTCGGCGTGATGATGCGGAAAATTTTAATTCCGGAAAAATTCGATGCCACATTACTCGGAATACCTAGCTGGACATAAAAAAGGGGGAGAAAGAATGAAAAAGAAATATGGAGTTTTGGCACTGGCTCTTGTAGCCGCGTTAACATTAAGCGCATGCGGAGCGAAAGATGAACCAGAAGCAGCTAATAAAAAAGTTCAAACGATTACGGTCGGGACAGGCACGCAGTTTCCTAATGTTTGCTTTTTAGATGAAAATGGCAAATTAACAGGTTATGACGTTGAACTAGTGAAAGAAATTGACAAACGTTTACCAGGCTATAAATTCAAGTTTAAAACGATGGATTTTTCCAATTTACTCGTTAGTCTTGGTGCCGGAAAAGTGGATATTGTAGCGCATCAAATGGAAAAAAGTAAAGAACGCGAGAAGAAATTTTTATTTAACGATGTAGCCTATAATAATTTCCCATTACAGTTAACCGTATTAGATAGTAATAACAGCATAAATGGCACAAAAGATTTAGCTGGAAAACGTGTTATTACAAGTGCGACGTCAAATGGCGCACTCGTTTTAAAGAAAATCAATGAAGAACAAGGCAATAATTTTGAAATCGCTTATGAAGGACAAGGTTCTAATGATGCAGCCAACCAACTAAAAACAGGTCGCGCTGATGCAACGATTTCCACACCTTTTGCAGTAGATTTCCAAAATAAAACAAGCCCCATCAAAGAAAAAGTAGTAGGCGATGTTTTATCAAATGCAAAGGTATATTTCATGCTTGGTAAAAATAAAACGGAACTGAGTAAAGACGTAGATAAAGCACTTCAATCCATTATTGATGACGGGACATTAAAAAAGTTGAGTGAAAAATGGCTTGGTGCAGATTATTCAAAAGAACAGTATTAAAAAATAGGGGGTGCCATTTAAATGGATAAAGCGTTTGATGTGAAAATGATTGCTGATTTTATTCCGACGTTAGCGGGTTATCTACCTATTACGTTATATATCTTGGCACTCTCGCTTATTTTCGGTTTTATATTAGGGGTTATTTTATCATTACCAAGAATTTATCAGATCCCTGTTTTAAATCAATTTGCTCGCGTATATATTTCTTTTTTTCGCGGAACACCGATTATGGTGCAATTATTTATTGTTTTTTACGGAATTCCAGCACTTTCTGGCGTATTTGGGATTGATTTATCGCAAATGGATCCACTTTATGCCGCCATTGCAACGTATGCATTAAGTAGTGCGGCGACCATTGCAGAGGTGATTCGGGCTGGTGTAAATAGTGTAGATGCTGGCCAAGCGGAGGCAGCTTATAGTGTCGGGCTGAACGGACGCCAAACATTTTTACGAATCATTTTGCCTCAAGCACTTTATCAAGCATTGCCGAATTTTGGGAATTTAGTAATTGGGTATTTGAAAGATACTTCGCTAGCTTTTTCGATAGGTGTGATGGATATGTCAGGTAGAGGCCAAACCTTAATTACGCTGAGCAATCACGCCCTTGAAGTTTATATTTCGTTGTCTATTATTTACTATATTACCGCAGTGCTACTTGAATATTCTTTCAAATGGATTGAAAAACGAGTTAAAAAAGAGAATACCAGATTTACCAGTATTTTTGATATAGAACTTTAAAGGAGAGATGATGATGCCGCTTGATGTGCCTTTTATTGGAACAGCCGTATTGGCGATGCTAAAAACGATACCATTAACACTTGCGATGACATTCTTTCCGATATTGTTCGGTTTTATAATCGCTATTTTACTAACGCTCATCCGGATGTACCATGTCCGTTTTTTGGAACCAATTGCCAAGTTTTACGTATCTTTTTTTCGAAGCACACCAGCGATTTTACATATAATGCTGATTTATTTAGGAATTCCGCTCATTGTCGATTTTTTAAGTAAGTCGCTTGATTTAAGCATATCAGCAAATAAAATCCCGGTTGTGGTGTTTGTGATAATCGCGTTATCCTTCACGGCGGGAGCTTACCTAACGGAGATTTTACGGTCTGGTATTATTGCTGTTGATATTGGACAAATGGAAGCAGCTTATTCTATGGGATATACGCATGGCCAAGCGATTCGTAAAGTGCTGTTACCTCAAGCGTTTATGACTTCGCTACCGAATTTTACTAATTTATGCATCGGGTTTTTGCATACAACTTCGATTGCAGCTATCGTCGCGGTCCCAGAAATCACTGGAATGGCCACGATTGTAGCTTCTGATAATTACGCTTTTCTCGAAGCATTCATTGGTGCAGCACTGATTTATTGGTTCTTAACTATTCTAATAGAAGCAATTAATTATATTTTGGAAAAGAATATCGCTAAATATCAAGGAGGGACAGTATGATTACCATTAAAAATATTCAAAAAAGCTTTGGACAAAATCAAGTTTTAAAAGGAATAGATTTAACCGTAAAAAAAGGAGAAGTAGTGACGATTCTTGGTCCAAGTGGCTCAGGGAAAACCACTTTTTTACGTTGCTTAAACTTACTGGAACGTCCTGAAAACGGTGAAATTTCAATGCATGACCAAATAATTAACTGCAAGAAACCTTCCAAAAAAGAAGTATTACAATTACGAAAAAATACCGCAATGGTCTTTCAACAATACAATCTATTTTCCCATAAAACTGTCATTCAAAATGTAATGGAAGGACTCACTGTTGCTAGAAAAATCCCGAAAAAAATTGCGCGGGAGATTGCTGAGCGGGAGCTAACAAAGGTAGGGCTAGCCGATAAGTTTAGCGCATATCCTTCCCAACTCTCAGGCGGACAAAAACAGCGCGTTGGCATTGCACGTGCGCTCGCGATTAATCCAGATGTAATTTTATTTGATGAACCAACCGCAGCGCTTGATCCGGAACTTGTCGGTGAAGTTTTAGAAGTAATGTTAGAAATTGCTCGTGCCGGTGCAACAATGATTGTCGTCACACATGAAATGGAGTTTGCAAAACGCGTCGCAGATCAAGTCGTCTTTATGGACGGAGGGCTCATTGTCGAACAAGGCACGCCAGATGAAGTATTTAATCACACAAAAGAAGAACGAACAAAACGCTTTTTACACCGAGTTTCGGCCGATTACTTATATGAAATCAAAGAAGTGAAAAAGGAGCGTGTCATATGACTATTCGACTTAGCATTTTGGATCAAAGTATTATTAATCCCGGCGAACGTCCTAGTGAGGCTTTACAAAACACTGTAGAACTTGCAGAGCTTGCAGAACAACTTGGCTTTTATCGTTTTTGGGTTGCTGAACATCATAATTCAGACGAAATAGCCGGAGCTGCGCCGGAAGTTCTTTTAGGATATATTGCGGCAAAAACAACTACTATTAAGCTCGCATCCGGTGGCGTAATGCTGCAACATTATAGTCCATATAAAGTTGCTGAACAATTTCACGTGCTTGAAAACTTAGCGCCAGGACGGATTTCCCTTGGTGTCGGCAAAGCGCCCGGCGGATTTCAACCAGCGACCGATGCCCTTCAGAAAGACTTTGCAAAGCCTATTCAAACGTTTGATGCTAAACTGATAGAATTAGTCGATTTTGTCACACGGAAATCTGCTTCCAAAGTCGAAGCAAAACCACTACCAGAAAATAATCCGGAAATCTTTTTACTTGGCGGAAGTGTAGCAAGTGCAAGACAAGCTGCCGAACTGGGAATTTCTTTTGTGTTTGCTTATTTTATTAACGGCGAAGAGGAAGTTTTAAAAGAAGCGCGGGATATATTTGAGCAGTATCAAATTAACCAACAAGCAAGTTTTCAATTAGCGCCAATTGTTGTTGTAGCTGAAACAAAAGCTGCTGCAGACCGTCATATTCCAGAGCGAGAATCAATTAAAGTAGAGCTTTCGGACGGGCGGAGAGTCAATGTCGGTTCACGTGAACAAGCAGAAGCCTACGTGAAAGACATCAGCCAACCATATCGATTTATTACGCAAAAAATTGGAGCAATAACTGGGACGAAACAAGACGTTGGAGAAGAAATTACCAGACTTTCAAAAAAATATAATATTCAAGATTTTGTCGTTTTAACACCTGTCAAATCCGCGGAAATCAAACGCTATTCGTACCAATTATTAAGTGAATCAATAAAGGAGGAAGTTGTCCATGGCTAATGTCGTTGTTTGGAGTAAAGTAGGGTGTCACTACTGTAAAGATGTGAAAGATTATTTAACCGAGCAAAATATTGTCTTCCAAGATATTGACGTCACAGATCATGATTACTTACGAGAAGTACTGCAAGCCAAATACGGTATTCGCCACGTTCCAGTAGTAGAAATTGGTGACATAGAAAAAGGGACTTACCAAGCAGTAACTGAAATCGGTATCGAATACTTAGAAAAAGCTTTACTACAAAAGGAGGAAGTAAAATGACTAGAAAAGATACAATCCAGTTTGGCGCAATCATTCACGGCGTTGGCGGCACAACAGATGGTTGGCGCCACCCAGATATTAACCCAGCAGCAAGTACAGATTTAGATTTTTATAAAACTCGTGCAAAAATTGCAGAACAAGGCCTATTTAGTTTTGTATTTATTGCTGATGGTCTTTTTATTTCTGAAAAATCTATTCCGCATTTTCTTAATCGTTTTGAGCCGATTACTATTTTATCCGCTTTAGCAGAGTCTACAGAAAATATCGGTCTAGTTGGAACATTTTCGACATCATTTACGGAACCATTCACGCTCGCAAGGCAACTTTCCTCATTAGATCATATTAGTGGTGGTCGAGCTGGCTGGAATTTGGTCACTTCTCCGCAAGAAGGAGCAGCACGAAATCATAGCAAGAAAAATCTCCCAACCCACAGTGACCGATATAGCATTGCGGCAGAACATTTAAAGGTGGTTCGCGGACTATGGAATTCATGGGAAGAAGATGCTTTTACCTATAATAAAGAAACCGGCGAATTTTTTAATCCAGAAAAATTACATCGTTTGAACCATCAAGGTGAGTATTTTCAAGTGGAAGGACCGTTAAATATCGGCCGCTCCAAACAAGGAGAACCAGTCGTTTTCCAAGCGGGGGCATCTAGCACAGGTCGGGATTTTGCAGCCCAAAACGCGGAAGCTATTTTTACGCATTCAGATTCGCTTGAAGAAGCTATTCAATTCTATCAAGATGTGAAAACTCGTGCTGAAAAAGCTGGCAGAAATGCAGCAGAGATCAGGATTTTCCCAGGCATTAGCCCAATTGTAGCGGATACTCTAGAAGAAGCCGAGCAGAAATACACTGAATTTGCCAATCTTATTCCGATTGAAAATGCCGTCACCTATCTCGCGCGTTATTTCGATGATTATGATTTAAGCCAATTTGAACTAGATGAACCTTTCCCCGACCTTGGCGATATCGGTAAAAATGCTTTTCAAAGTACGACGGATCGAATCAAAAAAGAAGCAAAAGAGCGCAATCTAACCCTGCGCCAAGTAGCGACCGAAGCAGCCACCCCGAAAACACCTTTTATAGGAACAAAAGAACAAGTAGCTGATTTAATCGAAATTTGGTTTCAAAATGAGGCGGCAGATGGATTTATCATCGCGTCTGACATCCCAGGTACTTTTGAAACATTTGTCGAGCAAGTTATTCCGCTTTTGCAAAGTCGAGGATTGTACCGAAACGAATATCCAGCCACAACCTTAAGAGGCAACCTAGGTCTTGAAATACCAAAAAATAAACAAGCCGTCAACATCAAATAATAGAAAGAAAACGGAGCGCCTTTAAGGATCTTCGTTTTTTTGTTACAATAAAAGAAAAAAGGAGCTAAACCATGCGCTTAGATAAATTATTGTCCCACACAGGTTTCGGGAGTCGTAAAGAAGTGAAACCACTGCTTAAATCCGGGGCAGTTGTCGTAAATGGAACGATTCAAAAAGACAGTAAAACCCAAGTGAATCCAGACAAAGATCAAGTTACTGTTCACGGAACTCCTGTCATTTACCAAGAATTCGTATATTTTATGCTTCATAAACCCCAAAATGTCGTGAGTGCAACCGAGGATAATCTGTCAGAAACCGTCATTGATTTACTCGAGCAAGAAGACACTCTCACTAATCCATTTCCGGTCGGTCGTTTGGACAAAGACACAGAAGGATTACTTATTATAACTAATGATGGCACGCTCGCTCACAATTTACTTTCACCTAAAAAGCATATTGATAAAACATATTATGCTAAAATTGATGGCGATGTTACAGCAGAGGATGTAGAAGCCTTCAGTGCTGGCGTCACTCTCGATGACGGCTACACCTGTAAACCAGCTCATTTAGAAATTATCACTCCGAACGAAATAAAAGTAACTATCCAAGAAGGAAAATTCCACCAAGTGAAAAGAATGTTCGCTGCTCGCGGGAAAACAGTCAGCTATTTAAAACGAATTTCAATGGGGAACTTACAACTAGATGATTCTCTTGAACTCGGTGAATACCGCCCACTGACTGAAAACGAGCTGCTTATCCTTCAAAATAAATAACGATAAACGAAAATTTTCTTCCTAAAAAGAAGTGGATTTTCGTTTTTTAGATTGCAAAAGAAAGCATTTACATATATAATAAACATGTGTTTGAAATTAAAACAAAAGTTTGGAATGGAGGTGCATTATATCGTGGAGAATAATAAAGCGAAAATGAACGAAAAGGAAGAGATAATTTTCAATTCCATCCGTAAAAATCCTTACATTTCTCAACAAGAACTTGCTGATATACTTGATTTATCAAGACCGACAGTAGCGAACCTTATTTCTGGCCTTATTAAAAAAGGTCGCATTTTAGGAAAAGCCTATATTTTAAATGAAGCAAAACAAATCGTTTGTATAGGTGGAGCGAACGTCGATCGGAAGTTTTACATTAAAGACAAGGCCCAGCTAGCTACATCTAATCCGGTGCGCTCAACACAAAGTGCTGGCGGAGTTGCTAGGAACGTTGGTGAAAACCTTGGTCGCCTTGGAAAAGAAGTTATATTACTCACTGCTTGTGGAACAGACTCCGACTGGGAAGCTGTCAAAAATGCCAGTAATACATATATGAACTTAGATTATGTCACTGCATTTCCAAGCATCGCAACAGGTTCTTATACAGCCGTACTCGAAAACAATGGAGATTTGCTCGTTGCACTAGCGGACATGGATGCATACGATCACTTAACCCCAGATGTACTAGCGAAAAACGAAGGCTTGCTAAGTCAAGCGAGCGCCATTATTGCCGATTTAAATTGTCCAAAAGAAACATTAGAATACCTTGGGAGTTTTGCCGAAATTAATTCCATCCCATTAGTCTTGGTACCCGTTTCCTCACCTAAAATGTCTCATTTACCAGAACGCTTGGATCACGTGACTTGGCTAATATGCAACCGAGACGAATCAGAAACTCACCTAGAAATGACCATTGAAAACGATGAAGACTGGCGCTTAGCTGCACAAAAATGGCTAGATTTAGGCGTGAAAAATGTCATCGTTACAAATGGCAGTAAAGGTGCAGTTGCAGCAAACAACGCAGAAGGCATTATCTTTGAACCCGCTATTGTCATTGAAAACATTGTAGATGTGACAGGAGCAGGAGATGCATTTTGTTCTGCGGTAATTTATGCATGGTTAGAAGGAAAATCTTTACAAGAAATTTTAAAAGCAGGGAGCGTAAATGCTGCGCGAACACTCGAATCTGAATACACTGTTCGCCAAAATTTATCAACATCCCAACTACAAAAAGATCTGGAGGAATTCAAATGAAAAATTATCTATCATTATCCGAAGAAGTAAAACAAGCAAAAGCAGAAGGAAAAGCTATCGTAGCCTTAGAATCCACAATCATCTCTCACGGCATGCCTTACCCACAAAATGTTGAAATGGCTCGTGACGTAGAACAAATTATCCGTGATAACGGCGCGGTACCTGCAACAATCGCTTTAATCGACGGTAAAATTAAAATCGGTCTTTCTGATGAAGAACTAGAACTATTTGCAAAAAGCAGCAATGTAGCAAAAGTTTCTCGTCGTGATATTGGCTACCTTATTGCTACAAAACAACTAGGAGCAACAACAGTAGCTGCAACGATGATCTGTGCTGAATTAGCAGAAATCGGTATCTTTGTAACTGGTGGAATCGGCGGAGTTCACCGCGGTGCCGAAACAACAATGGACGTTTCTGCTGATTTAGAAGAGTTAGCGAAAACAAATGTAGCAGTAGTATGTGCTGGAGCAAAATCTATCTTAGACTTAAACTTAACAATGGAATACTTAGAAACAAAAGGCGTTCCAGTAATTGGTTACCAAACAGACGTACTTCCAGCATTCTATACTCGTTCAAGCGATGTAGAATTAACATTACGTGCAGATGCTCCAGAAGTTATCGCTGAGTCCCTTAAAGCAAAATGGGATCTAAAAATTGAAGGTGGCGCTGTAATCACAAACCCAATCCCAGAAGAATTTGCAATGGATGAAAAAGTAATTAACGATGTTATCCAAACTGCACTTAAAGAAGCAGAAGAAAACCACATCCACGGAAAAGACGTTACACCATTCCTTCTTGGCAAAGTAAAAGAACTAACAGACGGTAAGAGCTTAGAAGCAAATATCGAACTAGTAAAACACAACGCACTAATCGGTACTCAAATCGCCGTAGCTTATCAAAATATCTAATAATCAATAGAGCTGTCGCCTTTAAGTGGTGGCAGCTTTTTTATGTTAAAATAAATTTAAAAATAAAGGAGGAATATAAATGATTGCCGTAAGCGCTTGTTTGGCAGGAATTGCCTGTAGATATGACGGGAAAGATAAAGAAATTACCAAAATAAAACAAATGGTTGAAAACGGAGAGGCGATTCCTTTTTGTCCTGAAGTTGCAGGTGGTTTGGAAATACCAAGAAATCCAGCTGAAATAGTAGGTGGAGATGGTAAAGACGTCTGGCTAGGTCGCGCTAAAGTAATGGATAATCAAGGAATAGATGTAACAGAAGAATATAAAAACGGAGCGAGTTTAACTTTGACTAAAATGAAAGAACTCGGTATTACTCAAATAATTATGAAGGAAAAAAGTCCTTCTTGTGGAAGCTGTGCTATTTACGACGGCACCTTCTCTGGAAAAATAAAAGATGGTACCGGCGTAGCAGCAGCTCTTTTTCAAATGAATGGAATCAAAATCATCTCAGAATTTACAATTTAAAGTGCAAGCGAGCCCATTGGATCCCAAGGTTTTAGCGCAATTGGCTCATTGCTAAATGCTTCAATCAATTCTTTAGATAAATATTTTTTATGGACAACCACTTGGAATGTAAACTCATCCATCCAAGCATCACTAGCAACAAAATATCAATTGTTACCAATCTTTTCTCCCCAACTATTTTCCACTTTCCAACGATTAACTTCATTATTAACAATGTTAACCCCAGTTAGAACCATCGCGTGAGTGAGCATACTGTGTTTATAATCGAGGCGTTCTGCTTTCGTCATAGCTGTTTTAAATCCAAAAGCCTGATTTAGCAAGAAAATATCTGTATCCATAATACCAGTAGTTCGTTCTGAAAGCTGACCTACATCACAACCGAACCAAACAGTCTCACCGTCTTTGATTTGATCTGCGGTGGCTTTTTTTAATACATCCATTTCCACATTCAAATACTTAATAGGCGTCCCATTTACAATATTTCCTAAATAATCGACTGTAAATGCTTGATTAAAAGGTTTATCTTTAGTTGGCGCATTGATAAGCGGGATATAATCCTTCAAATCCATATCTACATAGCGTTTATAAAATTCTTTAGGCGTAATTTGTAAATCTTGTTTAAACTCATTGTCTTTATTTCGATATTCAAAATCAAACACTTTCGGCGGTTCACCCAGAGTCATAACTAAAAGCTGGTAAACTTCAGCAAGCATTTCTTCCTTCAATCCAGCAGTATCTTTCTGCTCTTTAACAGCTTTTCTCAAAATAACTGCATCCGTGCGAAGTCTTTCATTTAATAGGTGATTTAAATCCGCAGACTTACTACTTTGAAAAGTTTCAGGCATAGCAGATTTCGAAACAACCCCATATTTTTCAATAATCGAAACAAGCATATCCCACTGACCACCATCTTGTTGAGGAGTATCAAGTAACCATGAAACTAATCGGCTATCCTCATCTTCATTCGCTGTTTCAATAATGTTCTCTAAAAAATAATTAGCTTTCTCTAATTTATCCCAAAAGTTAGTATAGTTCTGCGACAACTCAAAATCTTTTAGACCAAGTGTCCCATTTAATTTATGTCGAAACGTATTTAATGCTGCAAACATCCAACATCTTCCACTTTGCTGTTGGTTGGAAACTTTATCTGTATGAACCTCATGAGAAAAAACCGGTTGTACTGTTGCTTTTGATACAGGATTTTCTGTTGCTGCTTTAATCCCATTTTTCATAATGCTAGCTTGGAAAACCAACTTATCAGGATTTTCACGCCATTTTTTGGAAAAACTTTCTAATTGATCAAACGTTATTTCAGTACTCATTTTTATTCCTCCTCTATAGAACATTGCTTCTAATTAAGTATACTGCTAAAAATAAAAAGTGTATAAGAAAACAACTATCTGAACTATTTTGAAGGTTTTCGGCGGTTCTCATGATATAATATGAATGAATTTGATTATAAATGAATGTTTTTGGATGAAAACGGTTGATTTTGAAAGATAAAGATGATAAACTAACTTTGGATGGAGGAGTAAGAATGTTAAATGCAGAGCGAAAACAACTTATTATGGAGAGTATTGAAAAGCTTGGTGTTATTAAATTACAAGAATTAGTTGAAGGGCTAGATACCTCGGAGTCAACTATTCGTCGTGATTTAATCGAATTAGAGGAACAAGGATTAATCGAACGTGTACACGGTGGTGCAAAACTTGTTATTTCTCATAACCAAGAACCAAGCATGAATGAGAAATCATTCAAAAACATTCAAAGTAAAAAAGAAATCGCAGCATATTGCGCTAGTTTAGTGGAAGAAAATGATTGTATCTATTTAGATGCAGGCTCCACGACACTGGAATTAATTACTCACTTAGCAAATCGAAATATTACTGTAGTTACAAATGGACTAACCCATATTGAAGAACTAGTTCGTCAAAATATTGATGCTTATCTTTTAGGTGGCAAAATGAAAGTGCATACAAAAGCAATTATTGGCGCAGTTGCCTTGGATAATATTAAAAATTATCATTTTGACAAAGCTTTTATTGGAACTAACGCTATGCATCCGGAGCATGGCTATACGACACCAGATATGGAAGAAGCATTTGTAAAACGTGCTGCCAAAGAGCGTGCTGATCGCGTTTTTGTTGTAGCAGACCATACGAAATTCAATGAAGTTAATTTTTCAAAAATGTTTTCAATAGATGAAGCTACTATTGTAACAGACTATATTCCTTCAGAAGTAAGAAAATCCTTTATCCAAAAAACTAAAATAATCGAGGTAGAAAAATGATTTATACAATTACTTTAAACCCTTCAATTGATTATATTGTGCAAATCGACCAACTAAAACTTGGCGAACTTAATCGCATGAAACAAGATTATAAATTACCTGGTGGCAAAGGTATCAATGTCAGCAGAGTTTTAAATCAATTGAACGTACCGAGCCTTGCTACAGGGTTTTTAGGCGGATTTACAGGTGGATTTATCAAAGACTGGCTTAAAAATGAAGGCATACAAACTGGCTTTGTAATAGTAAAAGACGATACTCGTATTAATATCAAACTAAAACACGGAGAAGAAACAGAAATTAATGGTTTAGGCCCAGCAATCTCTGAAAAAGAAATCAAAGAATTTTTAGAAGTGATGGATAAGGTAACTGCTGGTGACATCGTTATTCTATCTGGAAGTGTACCACCTTCACTAGGAAATGATTTCTACGATAAAATAATCCAAATCTGTAAAGAAAAACAAGCTAACTTCATGATTGATACGACTGGACAAGAACTACTAGATGCATTACCAAATCGTCCAATCCTTATTAAACCAAATCACCACGAACTGGCAGAACTATTTGGTGTTAAGTTAGATAGTGTAGAAGATCTCATTCCTTATGGAAAGAAATGCCTAGAATTAGGCGCACAACATGTAATCGTATCCATGGCTGGCGACGGAGCTCTACTTTTTACAGGAGAAGATGTTTATTTCGCTGATGCCTTAAAAGGAGAACTTAAAAATTCAGTTGGAGCTGGTGATTCAATGATTGCTGGATTCGTTGGAACTTTCGATAAAACTAAGGATCCAGTTAAATCATTTGCTGCAGGCGTTGCAACTGGGGGCGCAACAGCATTTTCAACAGATCTAGCAGAAAAAGATTTAATTAATGAATTATTACCGCAAGTGAAGATAACTAAAATAACAGGGAGGCACTAAAATGAGAATTACAGACTTACTCAGCAAAGACGTTATGATTATGTCATTACAAGCTACAACAAAAGAAGCTGCCATTGATGAAATGATTGCTTCACTTAAAAGCAACGGGAAAATTAATGACGAGGTACTTTTTAAAGAAGCGATAATGAACCGTGAAGCCCAAAGCTCTACTGGAGTTGGCGAAGGAATTGCAATGCCACATGCAAAAACAAAAGCAGTTAATGAACCAACTGTAGTCTTTGCGAAAAGTGAAAAAGGATTAGATTATAACTCCTTAGATGGTCAACCTGCTCATTTGTTCTTTATGATTGCGGCTCCAGATGGTGCAAATGCAACTCACTTAGAAACTTTAGCAGCACTTTCAAGATTATTAGTTCATCCAGCATTTGTTCAATCGTTAAAAGATGCAAAAACACCAGACGATGTAATCACTCTCTTCAACAACGAGCAAGGTGATGCAGAAGAAACAGTTGTTGCTCCTACATCTTCTAATGATACTGGCAAAACTGTTGTCGCGGTTACTGCTTGTCCAACTGGTATTGCACATACCTATATGGCTGCAGAAAAGTTACAAGAAACAGCAAACAAATTAGGCGTTCGAATTAAAGTAGAAACAAATGGTTCTAGAGGTGTGGAAAATCGTTTAACTGATAAAGAAATTGCTGAGGCTGATGGAGTTATCATCGCAGCTGATGTACAAGTTGATATGCCTCGTTTTGATGGAAAACATTTAATTGCAAAACCAGTTGCAGCAGGAATTCATAAACCAGAAGAGCTTATTAAAGAAGCTATCTCTGGGAATGCACCTGTTTATAAAGCAGAATCGGGTAGCGAAGCAACAGAAAGTACAGATGGCCTTTCCATTGGTCAACAAATTTATAAACATTTAATGAGCGGCGTTTCTCATATGTTACCATTTGTAATTGGTGGCGGGATCGCAATTGCAATCGCATTTATGCTTGATCAAATTCTAGGTGTACCACAAGATCAACTTGCAAAATTAGGATCATATAACGAAATTCCAGCATTATTAAAACAAATTGGTGATGTTGCATTCGGATTTATGCTTCCAGTGTTCGCGGGTTATATCGCATACAGTATATCGGATAGACCAGGGCTTGTAGCCGGTTTTGTAGCAGGTGGTGTTGCATCTGTCGGTGGAGCGGGTTTCCTTGGCGCTTTAGTAGGTGGTTTTCTTGCTGGTTATGCAGTCGAGTTAATTAAAGTTATGCTGAAAAAATTACCAAAAACTTTAGATGGCATTAAAGTAGTACTATTTTATCCGGTGCTATCTGTACTAATTGTCGGACTATTGATGTTACTATTAAACGTGCCAATGAGTGCATTAAATACATGGTTAAATGACTTCTTAAATAGTCTAAGTGGAACAAATGCGGTTATTCTAGGTTTACTTTTAGGAGCAATGATGGCTGCTGACTTAGGTGGACCAATTAACAAAGCGGCTTACATTTTTGCAACTGGAACGCTTGCAGCAAGCGTTGCAACAGGTGGTAGCGCGATTATGGCGGCTACAATGGCTGCTGGTATGGTGCCACCGCTAGCAACATTCGTAGCAACTCTTGTTTTTAGAAACAAATTTACTGCACAAGAACGTGATGCAGGGCTAACGAACTCTATTTTAGGCGCGTCATTCATTACAGAAGGTGCCATCCCATTTGCAGCAGCAGATCCACTTCGAATGATTCCAAGTTTTATCGCAGGAAGTGCAATAACTGGGGCAATTGTTATGTTTTTAAATATTAAAGTATTAGCACCACACGGAGGCGTATTTGTTATCTTCTTAGTATCTCAACCATGGTTCTACCTTATCGCAATCGTGATTGGAACTATAATAAGTGCAGCATTAATCGGAGTATTACGCAAAAAACCAACAGTATAATAGAGAGGAATCGTCTTTTGAAATTAAAAAGGCGATTTCTTTTTATGTGATTTCTCGAATTCTTCCTGAAAAATTGCTATAATGAAAAGGAAGAGAGGTGGGCGTATTGGAATTTGGAGAAAAATTAATTCATTTACGAAAGAAAAATAGATTAACTCAAAAACAATTAGCGGCAAAAATTGGAACTACAGCTTCAACTATCAGTAAATATGAAAATGATAACCACCGACCGCCAATCTTTATTTTGGCTAAATTAGCAGAAATTCTTGGGACTACAACAGATTTTTTATTAGATGATGTAGCGGGTTTACGGGAAAAAAATTCAGTAAATGCTTTTCCTTTAATTGGAAACCCAGAGCTTGAGAAATGGTATCTGGAATTGCCTTATACATATTCAGAAGAAGAATTATTAATGTTAAAACGAATTGCAGATGCGATTGAGAATAAGAAATAATTTAAGAAGGAAACCAGATATACAATGTGTATATCTGGTTTTTAATTTTATTGTTCTGGGTCTTTTGAATCGTCTTTTTCAGAGAGCATAGTGTTATAATAACGCCTGGATTCAGCGGCGAGTGTAGCTGGAGGAAAAAACATATTCATAGAAGGGAAATTGCTCTCCATTGTTCGCATTTTTTGTGAGAACTTCATATGTAGCATGGAGGTTCTAGCAATTTGGTTATTAAAAGAGGCTAACGACATATCAATTTCAAAAGTCTGTAAATTAGAAAACTTTATCAACGTATGGTTATATCCAATTGCATGATAATCCTTAATATGCTGTGGAAAAATCCAAATACAATCTGTTGAACTTGGCGCGACAGTAGGGAATACATAGGTAGAAGTAACAGGGTCAATAATAATAGGCGGCTTATGAGTGACACCTATTAGATGCTTTGTTCCCTCTTTACGTCCATCATAACTCGATCCGAAAAAGTTACAGCTGGTTTTAATTAACTCAAATGGGGTAAATTTAGAAGTATAATGAGAATCAACTTCATAAATTTCTGAATAGACTATACTTCCAGATTTTTTTGGAAAAATAATCATTGTGTGGGGATTTACTTCATAAAACTGAGTACTAATTTGTTCTTTTTTCATTTCATTCAACTCCTCTATGTTTGTATTTATGTCTAAGAAGTAATCTGAAATTATTGCGTAATGCACAAAATTTCAAATAACGACGAAGCATCAAAGTAAGTTATGAGTTATTTTTTGTCATTATAGCACATGGTAATTTACAAGTCATTAGATTTTCGTAAAGTTGTATTTTCAAGCCGTTTTCTGTTTTTTCTTGCCATGTTACAGTTTTTCGAAATTGTAATAAATATGAGTGGAGGAGTGGTAGTCGTGGAAATGCGTGATTTTTCTAATTCATTGATGAATCAAGTGGGTGTCCTTAAAGGAGAAAAAGAATTAACAAATGTTTTTATCGAATGCTTCCTGACGATGCTCCTAGAAGAGAGAAAATTAGAACAACTTAGAGCTGAAATTGATAAAGCTCTCGATAATAGGAACAAAGCGAAATTTATGCAGCTAACAGAAAAAATGAATAAAATCCAACAGGAAATGCTGGCTTTTGAGTAGAATATATGAAAAACTAAGATAGTAAGAGCTATCTTAGTTTTTTTGAGCTGTTTTATAAATTTTCACGAAAAAAAAGACTCGAAAAAAGTTCTGGACAGATTGCTCAAATATGGTAAACTAAATAAAAACATATGTTCGGTGGTGAGGGTATGACACTTCAAATAATTGCTGGTAAAGCAGGAACAGGTAAAACCACTCATTTGATGGATGAAGTAGGCGAAAAAATCAAAAAAACTTCTAAGACGTATATTTTTATCGTCCCCGATCAAATGACGTTTCAAATGGAAACAAGCTTTTTAAATAAACAAAACTTGGCAGGGATGCTAGGGACACAGATTTTCAGTTTTAGTAGGCTTGCTTGGAAAATACTTCAAGAAACTGGTGGCTTATCTAAAACTTTTTTGAGTCAAACAGGTATTGAGATGGTTATTCGAAAAGCTGCTTTAGATCAAAAAGATAAGTTGAAAATTTTCTCTAGAGCTACTTCAAAAAAAGGCTTTTATTCAGAGCTGGCTAAGTTATTCAAAGAAATGAAACAAGAAGAAATTTCTGTAGACGAATTAGAGAAGAGTGCGGCAAATTTATCTACAAGTGTATCTAGCAAAGTACATGACATTTCACTTATTTATCAAAAATATGAAGAATTATTAGCAGGAAAATTCCTTGAAAATGAAGATTATTTGAGACTGTTAGCAGATAAGATTATTGAGAGTGATTATTTAAATCAAACGGAAATAATTATTGACGGATTTACTTCTTTTTCAAAACAAGAGTTAACAGTAATAGAAAAGCTAATGCAAAAATGCGATAAAGTAACAGTATCGTTAACTTTAAACGTACCTGAAATCCATAAAGGTTTGGAAGATTTCAGTATGTTTAAAGCGAGCACTGAAGCATACTTTGCTTTATTAGAGATGGCTAAATTAAATAAAATTCAAGTGGAACCGGAGAAAATTCTTTTAGAAAATAAACGAGCTAACTCTGACTCATTAGCCTTTTTAGCCAACGCTTGGGGAGATAATAAATACTCGTCATATGAAGGGGGAGCAAATGATTTAACCATCCATCAAGCTAATAATAGGCGTGCTGAGATGGAAGGTGTTGCCCGCGAAATTCGGCAATTAGCATTAAACGGCTATAGATACCGAGATATAGCGATTTTGACTAGAAACATCGGTGATTATGATATTTTATGTGAAACAGTAATGGAGTCCTTTGATATTCCTATTTTTATAGACAAAAAACGAGCAATGGCTAAACACCCATTTATTGAATTTATTCGTTCTAGCATTGATGCAATTTTATTTAATTGGAAATATGAGCCGATTTTCCAAGCAGTTAAAACAGAATTTTTCTTTGATGTGGCTGAAAATGCGACTATTATGAGAAGAAAAGCAGATATACTTGAAAATTATGTGCTCGAAAATGGTATTCAAAATAAGTGGAAATGGGAAAAAGAAGGCGATTGGATTTACCGTAAAATTCGAGGGCTTTCTACCAATGTCTTGCCACAAACAGATGAAGAATTAGCAACCCAAAGTGTTATTAATGAAATGAGGAATCTTATAGTTGAGCCTCTTTCAACATTAGAAAATAATATAACAAAAGCAAAAACAGGCATAGAGTTCGCCATGGCTCTATATCATTATTTGGAGCAAGTTAAAGCTGTAGAACATTTAGAATCATGGAGACAAGTAGCAGAAGAAAATGGTTATTTGGAACTTGCTAGAGAACATGAACAAGCTTGGAGTTCAATATCAGAACTGCTAGATGAATTTGTAGAAGTTTTAGGTGAAGAAGAATTAGATGTTAATAGTTTTTCTGAAATAATTACGACGGGCTTGGATGCGCTAGAATTTTCTTTACTACCACCTTCTTTAGATCAAGTAGTTTTAGCTGATATGGAAAATGCAAAGTTGCTTAACATGAAAGTTATTTTTGCGATTGGAATGAATGATGGCGTAATGCCACTACGTCAAAAAGATAAAGGGATTTTGTCAGATCAAGATCGCGACTCTTTGCGAGTAGAAAATAGCAATTTAAAGCCATCTGCTAAAAATAACATTGGTGAAGAAGATTTATTAGCCTATAAAATAATGAGTTTGCCAAGCGACAAATTATTTCTTAGTTATCCAGCTGCAGATGAAGAAGGGAAAGTTCTTAGTGAGTCGAATTATCTAAGAAAAATAAAAGGCCAATTCAAAAATTTAAATGAATCGGTTTATTTAACTGACCCAAGTTTACTGAATGATAAAGAACAAAGTAGTTATATTCGTTCTAAACAAGCTACACTGGGCTTATTAACAAGCCAATTACAAATGTATAAACGTGGCTATCCTTTATCAAATGTATGGTGGGATGCTTATAATAGTTATTTTGAAGATAGCAAAGAATCTGAGGCAGCAAAACAAGTACTTTCAAGCCTTTATTATGAAAATAAAACCAAACCACTCCAAGAAACAACTGCTAAAAACCTATTTGGTGAAAATATTCATGCGAGTGTTTCGCGGATGGAGAAGTTTTTTAGTTGTGAGTTTCAACACTTTGCGCAATATGGCTTGAAATTAGAAGAAAGAGCTCATTATAAGCTACAAGCTGTAGACATGGGAGAAATTTTCCACGGGGCGATGGAATGGATTTCCGCTGAATTAAAACGAACTAACCGAGATTGGGGTAATTTAACGGAAGAAGAATGTAGGCAAATGGCTAAACTTGCGATGACATTTTTAGCTCCGAAGATTCAACATGAAATTTTATTAAGTTCAAAACGGATGGAATATATTCAATATAAATTACTCCAAATTATTACAAGAGCTACTACGGTTTTAAATGAACAAGCGAAAAGCAGTGCGTTTCGTCCAATTGGTTTAGAAGTGGATTTTGGTTTGAAAGGAGATATTCCGCCTTTAAAAATTCCATTACAATCAGATAGCGAACTTCTTTTACAAGGACGTATTGATAGAATTGATGCAGCTGAACAAGATGATCGTACTTTCCTTCGAATCATTGATTATAAATCTAGTTCACATGATTTGGCTCTTACTGAAGTTTATTACGGGTTGGCTCTTCAAATGCTGACTTACTTAGACATCGTTGTAACAAATGCGCAAAAAATGATAGGCAAAACTGCTGAGCCTGCTGGGGTTCTGTACTTTCATATGCATAATCAATATGTCCAAGCAGAGAAAGAATTGAGTGATGAAGCAATTGCTCGAGAACTGCAAAAAAGTTCCAAAATGAAAGGCTTAATTTTATCGGATCCTGTGGCTGTTTCGCTTATGGATACAAATCTGGAAAAAGGAAAGTCTTCCAATATTATTCCAGCTGAAATTAAGCAAAACGGTGAGCTAAGTGCGCGTTCCAGAACTGCGACAAAAGCAGAGTTTGATAAAATGCGCCGATTTATAAGACAAAAATATCAGGAAGCAGGAAATAAAATACTAGATGGAGCTGTTTCCATTAATCCTTATAAATTAAAAGAAAAAACACCTTGTCAGTTTTGTGGATTTCGCTCGTTTTGTGGATTTGATCCATCCTTAGCGAGTAATCAATATAGACATTTAACAAATGAAAAAACAGAAACAATTTTAACAAAAATGGATATAGAAGGAGGGACGCAGTAGTATGAGATTAAATATACCAACCAAACCAGAAGATGCTTTATGGACTGATGACCAGTGGAAAGCCATCCAAGCAAATGGAAACAATATTCTTGTAGCAGCTGCTGCGGGCTCTGGTAAGACAGCTGTTTTAGTTACAAGAATCATTGAAAAACTAATAAATGAAACAGAAAATCTAAACGTTGATGAATTGTTAATTGTAACTTTTACCAATGTTTCAGCTGCAGAAATGAAGTATAGAATAGGTAAAAGTTTAGAAGAAGCATTAGTGCAAAATCCGGAATCTGTACATTTAAAAAAACAAGTTGCATTACTAAACTATGCCTCTATCTCGACTTTGCATTCATTTTGTTTGGAAATCATTCGAAAACATTATTTTGAAGCTGATATTGATCCTAATTTCCGTTTGATTGAACCCATCGAAAGCAGTATGATTCGTGATGAAGTTTTAGAGGACCTGTTAGAAAAAGAATATAGTATAGAAAATAATGAGGGCTTTTTTCATCTAGTTGAATCGTTTACTGGGGATAGATCTGATGCGGAGTTGCATACGCTAATCTCGAAACTTTATGATTTCTCTAGAGCAAATCCAAACCCGGATTTATGGTTAGAACAAATGGTAAGCTTTTACGATACACAGGCGATTACTTCTATCACGGAATTACCTTATTTTCCAATTATTAAAGAAGATATTCAACTTAGAATTAATCAAGCTAAAAGTTACTTGTTAACCGCCATAGACTATGCAAATGAAAATAATGGACCAGCTCCTTATTTAAGCACATTAGAAAATGATTTAGCACAAATTAACACTTTATCAAGTATTAGCTGGGATAATTGGCAAGATGTGAAATTTGGCTTTGAGAGCATTGATTTCAAACGAATACCTGCCCTTAAAAATAAAGCTGATTTTGATGAAGAATATGTAGAAGAAGCAAAAAAATTCCGTGATGCTGCAAAAAAAGAAGTGAAAAATGTTTTAATAGATTGGTTTTCAAGAGAAGAAGAAAATTATTTAAGTGATTTAGAAAAAATGAAACCAGATATTAAAACGTTAAGCGAATTAGTGAAAAAATTTGCTGAAAACTTTTTTGAGGAAAAGCAACAACGTGGGGTATTAGACTTTAATGACTTAGAACATTTAGCTTTAAAAATCCTCTTAAAAAATGGCGCGCCCTCTGATGTGGCAAATAGTTATAAAAAACAGTTCAAAGAAGTATTAATTGATGAATATCAAGATACTAATATGGTACAAGAAACTATTCTTTTGCTTGTCACTAATTCGAATGATACAAAAGGAAACTTGTTTATGGTTGGGGATGTAAAGCAATCAATTTATCGCTTTCGATTAGCGGAACCAACTTTGTTCATGGCAAAGTATCAAGAATATCAGCAAGACGGAGAAGGCAGCGGAATACGAATAGATTTATCTCAAAACTTTAGAAGTAGGAAAGAAGTTCTTGATGCTACCAATTTTATTTTTCATCAGTTGATGGATAAGCATATTGCAGAAATCGATTATGATGAGGCAGCTGAGTTAACTTTAGGAGCTAGTTTTCCTGAAGCTAACAATATGGCAACAGAACTTTTGTTAATTGATATGAAATCAGAAGAAAAAGAATCTGAGGATGAATTATCGCCACAAGAGTTGCAAAAAAATCAAGTTGAATCAAGAGCGATTGCGACAAAAATTAGAGAAATGATAGATAATAAGTTTCCAATTTATGATAAAAAGTTACAACAAAATAGACCCATTCAATACAGAGATATTGTTATTCTAGCAAGAGCTATGACGAGTGCGCCAGATATGGAAGAAGCAATGAAAATAAAAGATATACCTTTCTATGCCAATAATAATTCTGGTTATTTCGAAACGACTGAAGTAGCAACAATGATTGCACTAATGAAAGTAATCGATAATCCATATCAAGATATTTCACTAGCAGCAGTTCTACGTTCTCCAATAATCGGTTTAAATGAAGAAGAATTAGGACAAATTCGGATGGCGAAGAAAAAAGGCTATTTTTTTGATGCGATGCTAGCTTATAAAGATATTACAGTTTCGGATGCAGCAAATAAAATTAGTCGTTTTATAACACAATTAAACAATTGGCGTGAACTGTCTATTCGGGAAAATTTGACTGCCTTAATTTGGCAAATCTATCAAGAAACAAACTTCTATGAATTTGTAGGCGGGTTACCAGGCGGGAAACAACGTCAGGCTAATTTACGCGCTTTGTATGATCGTGCGAATCAATATGAAAAAACTTCTTTCCGAGGGTTATTCCGTTTTGTGCGTTTTGTTGAGCGATTAGAAGTTCGTGGAGATGATCTAGGTACAGCAAAAACGCTAGGTGAAAAAGAAGATGTTGTGCGTATGATGACGATTCATGCAAGTAAAGGTTTGGAGTTTCCGGTAGTTATAGTTTCAGGATTAAGTAGAAAATTTAATATGCGTGACATTTATAGTAAAACACTTTTAGACAAAGACTATGGTTTTGCTTCTAATTATCGAGATATAGAAAAGATGATTGTCTATCCAACTATCATGCAACAAGCGATTAAGCAAAAAAAATACCGAGAAATGATTGCGGAAGAAATGCGTGTTTTATACGTTGCACTTACTCGTGCGGAAGAAAAACTAATTTTAACTGCAACTGTTCCAGATTTTGAAAAAACAAGTAAAAATTGGTTACAAGTAAGTAACCAACAAGAAACTATTTTACCCGCAGCAATTCGAGCAAAAGCGAAGTGTTATTTAGATTGGATTGGAAATGCTACAATCCGCCACAGCCATTTTAAAGAATTATTGTGCGAAGAAAAGATTAAAACACTGCCAACTGATATGAAGCTTCAAGTTGAAATTAAAACGAAAGAAATGTTCCTAACTGATGACTTGGAAAAGGAAAAATCAGATAACTGGATGGAGAATGTAAAAGCACATAAGCAAGTGCCAGTTAAAAGTCCATATAAGGATGAAATTGAGCGTTTTATGCATTACCAATATAAAGATGAGGAAGCCACTGGAATTCGTGCTAAGCAGTCTGTGACAGAGCTTAAAAGACAATTCTCTTTGCAAGATAGTTGGAGTGATACATCTATCCTAAAAGAATTCCAAAAAGTATCTTTAGACCGACCTAAATTTTTGCAACAAAATAAGTTGTCAGCTACGGAAATTGGGACGGCAATGCATACGTTAATGCAAGCTGTACCATTAGATGATAAACCGACCGAAAAAGATTTAGTCTCATTATTACAATTAATGAGAGAAAAAGATATTCTTACAGAAGCTCAAATTAAAGCTATCAATGTTAATCAAATTATTGCGTTCTTTGAATCAGCTCTAGGAAAAACCGTTTTGCAGAAAAAAGATAAAGTGAAGCGTGAAGTTCCATTCAGTTACTTACTTCCTGCAGCAAAATTATACAATCAAACAAATCTTGATGAACACGTGCTCATTCAAGGTGTTGTTGATAGCATGATTGAGGAAGAAGACTCCATTATTTTAATCGATTACAAGACAGATAAAATTGAAGGACGATATGATAACTGGGAAGCCGCTGAGAAAGTAATGAAGGAACGGTATCAAATTCAAATTAAACTTTATGCGGAAGCTATTCAAGCAATTAGTAGGAAAAAAGTTTCTCATGCATATTTATATTTTTTCGACGGACAACATATTTGCCAAATAAACATAGAGGAAGGTATTTAAATGAAATGGTTAAGCTATTCTTATAAAGGGCAACATAATTACGGTGCTTTAGTAAATGAAAATAAAATTATTCCTGCACAAGCTATCTTTCAAGATCCGCCAGCTACTTTATTAGATGTTATTAAAGAAAAGCCTGCTGTTCAGGACATAAAGATGACAAAGGAAAGTATTGACCTAGCAGATGTAGAAATCCAAATACCTTTTATGCCTCCTAACAATATTATCGCAGTGGGAAAAAATTATTATAATCATGTATTAGAAATGGGAAGTAAAGAGGATGTGCCTGAACATATTCTCGTTTTCACCAAAAGTGCGAATAGCTTATTGCCACATCATGGCGAGATTGAGTTGCATCAAGATATAACAAAAAAACTAGATTACGAAGGCGAACTAGCGGTTATAATTGGAGAGCAAATTAGAGATGTATCTGAAAGTGAAGCTTTATCATCTGTTTTTGGGTTTACTATTTTGAACGATATTACAGCTAGAGATTTGCAGAAAAAACATAAACAATTTTACATTGGGAAGAGCCTTGATGCTAGTTGTCCAATTGGGCCGTATGTACTTGAATATCAACCTAAAGAAGAAATGATTTTCCATATTGAAACAAAAGTAAACGGTGAAGTAAGACAATCTGATTCTACAGAAAAATTCATTTTCAATTTAGCGAAAATTATCTCTGATTTATCAAAAGGTCATACTTTACTTCCAGGGGATATAATTGCAACGGGGACTCCGAGTGGTGTAGGGAGCGGGATGAATCCTCCGACCTTTTTACAAGACGGAGATACAGTGGAAATTACAATTGATAAAATTGGTACTTTAATGAATACAGTTAGAAAATCTTAATAGGGAAGAAGGAAGTATTATGTGGGGATATGTACATTTAATTTCTTGGGTAGCAATTGTTGTTTTAACCGTCACAGCGTTACTAATCTATTCAAAATCTGTTAAAGGATTTACCATGTTACAAATGATTAACCGAGTTTTTTATATTTTAGTCATATTAAGTGGGATTATGATGGTGCAGTACAGTGTGAAAGAAAGCTGGATTTTAGCTATATTTAAAATCTTAATGGGCATTATTGTAATTGGTGTGGTGGAAATGTTGCTTAGTTATAGAAAACAACAAAAGCCAACGGGAATGTTCTTAATGATTTTCATTATAGTTGTAGTAATAACCGTATCACTGGGCTTTTATTTATCAGGCGGTTATCCATTATTTAATTAAAAATCAAAAAAATAATAAAAAAGACTTCTCTTTTCTCTAGAAAGTTGGTATGTTATGTTAGGGCCAAAAAAGGAGAGAAGAAAATGAGTTCAAAATTAGTGTATAAAGAATATGCTAAAAAAACCGCTATTGCAATCATAGCAGCACTTTTAAATGCAATTGGTATGAACTTCTTTTTAATACCAGCTCAAGTTTATGCTGCTGGATTAAATGGGGTTGCGCAATTAGGATCAGACATGTTACGTGATACAATGAATATTTCGATTTCGACAGGGTTACTTGTTCTGTTGTTAAATATTCCCGTTGCTATTTTAGGTTGGTTAAAAGTAGGGAAATGCTTTACTGTTTTTAGCTTTTTAACTGTTGCTTTTATGTCTTTTTTCTTAATTGTTATTCCGGAAGTACAAGTTTCAAATGACATTTTACTTAATGCGATTTTTGGAGCATTAATTGCTTCTGTAGGTGTTGGGTTAGCATTGAAATTTGGGATTTCGACAGGCGGGCTAGATATTTTAGCTATGTATATTACAATTAAAACAGGGCGTTCATTTGGGAAGTATTTCTTACTATTAAACGGTATTATCATTATTGTGGCAGGATTTGCTTATGATTGGACTTTTGCTCTTTATACGTTAATTTCTTTATATGTACAAAGTAGAGTAATTGACATTATCCATACTAGACATCAAAAACTAACTGTGATGATTATGACTCAGCATTCTGAAACAGTTATTAAAGCTATCCATGAAAATATGGTACGAGGAATAACAGTGGTAGATGCGATGGGTGGATATTCAAAACAGGATGTTGCTATGCTAATCATGGTTATTACGCGTTATGAGCTATATGACATTACACATATTGTTGGAGAATTTGACCCTAAAGCATTTATTAATGTCATGGAAACTTCGAGTGTATTTGGAGATTTCCGTTCAGAAGCAGACCAAAAATTAGCACTAGCTATGTATAAAAATAAAATGATGTAAAAAAAGCTGCAAAGTCATGGTTGAAACAAAAAATTAGAGATTCTAACTTTTGTAAGGCCATACTTGCAGCTTTTTATTATAGGTTTAAGTTTTCTTCTAGATATAAAGCGATTCCGTCATCCTGGTTAGATGCGGTTACAACATTTGCGACGTTTTTCACGGATTCAGCGGCATTACCCATTGCAACGCCAACGCCAGCATAATCAAGCATCTGTAAATCATTCGTTTCGTCACCGAAAGCGATAATATCTTTACGGTCGAAGCCAAGTGTTTTTGCAGCGGCTTGGACACCGATTGCTTTATGAATGCCAAACTTGATAATTTCTACAGCTGGCCAAGCAGACGCTCCCCAAGTATGGTGAGAAATAACGCCAGAAAGTGATTCATCTAAATGTTTACTAATTAAATCTAGTTGATCAAGTTGACCGAAAAATAATAGCGATGTAGCATCTGATGTAATGGCGTCGCGAATATTTCCAAATACAATATTTTCTGTTCCTAAATGGAATGTCTCTGGTACACTATTATTGCGTTCTTTCAAAAAGACATTATCCTCTACTTCAGCCGCAATATTATCTAGCGCGAAATCATTGGAGAAATCAAGCAATTCTCGAACTACTTGTAAATCAATTGCGTGATGATAGCCTTCAGCAAAAGTAGTGAGTCTTGGATGATGATAAACAGCACCGTTAAAATTTACAATAGGTGTAGTTAATTCAAGCTCATGATAATACGAGCCACTAATGCGGTAAGGGCGTCCTGTTGCGATCATTACTTCGTGACCGGCCATTCGTGCTTTTTCTAATGTGTTTTTAGTATGCGAGGAGATAGTTAAATCATCTCTAAGTGTTGTGCCATCAAGGTCTAGTACGATTAATTTTTTAGACATAGTTTGCTCCTTTAATTCATATGGTTAGTTCATAACTGCCCTTCATGCTAAAATAAGGGCACAGGTTAATGATAGACGTTTATTACCTATTTGTAAATGATTCCGTTCTTTACAATAACTCAATAAAACCTATAGAAATGAGGCTTCACAATGATTCAAGTAGAAAATGAACTAATTGCGGGAATTCCAGTTTTACATATTAGTAATCGTGAAAATGCAGAAAAAGAGTTACCGACTATTATTTTTTATCACGGATTCACTTCACAAAAAGAACTTTATTTACATTACGGGTATTTGCTTGCACAACGAGGTTTTAGGGTAGTTTTACCTGATGCTAAGTTACACGGGGAACGTCTTCAAGGCGCGAATCCGGAAGATCAAGCTACTTATTTTTGGGATGTTATTGAAACGAATATTACTGAATTTCCGCTCATTACAGAGGAATTAATTAAAACAGGAAAAACAGATGCCAACCGTATTGGTGTTGGAGGAGTGTCGATGGGAGCAATTACATCCCTTGGTTTACTCGGACAATATGATTATATTAAAGTGGCAGTTAGTTTAATGGGAAGCGCTTATTATGTTGACTTTGCTAAAGAATTATCTAAATATGCTTTGGCGCAGGGATTAACTTTTCCTTATGATGTTGATGAACGGATTTTAGCTTTACAAAAATACGATTTAACCCAAAACATTACGAAAATTAATAACCGCCCATTGTTACTTTGGCACGGGAAAAAAGATGATGTAGTTCCCTTTGCGTACAGTGAAAAACTATATCAGACATTGGTTGAAGAGAGCTTAGCAGACAATGTCGAATTTATTATTGATGATAATGCAAAACACAAAGTTTCAGTTGAAGGAATGCTACAAGGAGTTAGCTTTTTTGAGAAATTCTTATAATGAAAATCATTCTCATATATGATACAATAAATGTACAAAATTGCAAAAAGGAGGCATATGCTTCATGGATGAGCAACTAAAAGAAAATCTAATGGGCGCGCTGGAACAAGTAATTGATCCGGAGCTTGGAATTGATATTGTAAACATTGGACTTGTATATGATGTTGAGTTAGATGAAGATGGGCTTTGTACCGTATCAATGACGCTTACGACGATGGGCTGTCCACTTGCAGGGATTTTAACAGAGCAAGTGCAAATGGCATTAAGTGATATCCCAGAAGTAAAAGATACGAATGTGAATCTTGTTTGGAATCCACCTTGGACGAAAGATCGTATGTCACGCTATGCAAAAATAGCACTTGGTATACGTTAAATTAAATAAAATTAACAGGTAGGGCGTATGTTGCGTCGTGCCTGTTATTTTTATACGAATGAATCGAGGAATTTTAAATGAACTATGAACTAATAAGTGATTATAAAGACAATAAAATGTACCGTGATAGTTTTAATAAACTTGCAGAAAGTACGTTTGATATTAATTTTGAAGAATGGTTTCAAAAAGGGTTTTGGAATGATAAATATATTTGTTATTCTTATTTGGATAAAAATGAAATCATTGCGAATGTTTCTATCAATAAAATGGATTTGATTTATCAGGGGAAGGATTGCAAGGCGCTTCAAATAGGCACAGTAATGACTCATCCAGAGTATCGCGGCCAAGGGCTTATGAATCAGTTATTGAATCACGTAATTACTAAGTATGAACATGACTATGATTTTCTTTATCTTTTTGCAAATGATTCTGTGCTTGATTTTTATCCGAAGTTTGGATTTGAGCGAGTGGAAGAGAGTAGTTTTACCGTGGATGCTAGTAGTCTAAAAAAGAAATTTTCCAAAATAAAAAAGCTGAATCCCGATAATAAAACCGATTTCCAGCTAATTCAGCGTATTGTATCCGAACGAGTACCACTTTCTAGTACGCTTGATGTGAAAAATAGTGAAGACTTGCTTATGTTTTATTTATTGATAGCTTTAAAAAATGATATTTATTATATAGAAGAAATAGATGCAATTGTTTTATTTGAGCGAGAAGAGACGGACTTATATGTATTAGATATTCTTAGTGTCAAAAAACTAGATGTGGTGGAAGTTTTAAGTTATTTGCTTAGTGACGGAATCATGACGATACATCTCTTATTTACGCCTGAAAAAGATACGCGTATTGACGCGGCTTATATTATTGAGACAGAAGATATATTGTTTGTGCGTCCGAAAATCCTTACAAGTGAATCTTATTTCTTATTTCCAGCTACGTCTCATGCTTAAGCTAGCTGATTTTCTAATTTTGTTAGGCGTTTTTCTAAGTTTTGTTGATGTTTATATTGTTCAATGATTCTTTTGGCTAGTTGTAGTTCGGCTTGGGCAGTCATTAAATGGTCTTGTCCATGAATTAATAAAAATGACGGGTGTGCTACGGTTTCAGTGTCGCGAATTGAGACTAGTTTTGTTTGCCAAACGTGACCTTCTTGAAACTGTTCTTGGGCCATTTGCAAATGCTTGTCTGCCTGATCAAATTGGTATTTTTCAGCATAATCAATTGCTTTATATGCTTCTTTACGTGTGTTTCCCCCATGTAAAATGAGTTTTACAACAGCTTCTTCTACTTGAATTTCCATTTTTCCACCCCAACAGTTGATTGTTTTCTTTTATTGTAGCAAATGGCTGAACGGTATGACAATAAATTAGCAATAAATCAGCCTATGGAAGGATGTATTTCATTTCGTTGCGCGTATAATGAGATGTAGAAAAAGGTGTGGAGGGATTAAAATGGAAGAACGTTTGTATGAACTAGAAGATAAAGTGCAGGATTTAGAGCTAGAAGTACACGATTTACGTGAAAGAATTCAACTACTCGAAGATAGACCAGCTGCTCGTCCTAGCCTGATTGGACACAATGTATGGGTTTTAATTCCATTAGTCGCTATTTTTTCATGGATGATTGTTGAAATCTTTGGTTAAAAGGAGCCTGTAATAGTCTCCTTTTTATTTATAAAAAATTAATTTATACAAAAGTATGCGATAATAGTAAAGCTTTTCTTGTTTTTTTTAAGTTCGTCACAAAAAATCTATATTTATTTACTTGCTTTTTTTGAGAAGAATAGTAAAATAAGTTATAGGATAGAGTTTTACCTCGATGAAAGTTTCATTTTATAAATGTGATTTTCATGGGGATAAGACCCTATCATGGTTATAATGACTTTTGGTGTATCCATCTTCCAATAGAATGGCAACTAGTCAGACATCTGTTTAGACACCAAAATCATTATTTGTTTTCATTCATCTCATTGGCCGTGTAGTTTATGTCTATGCCTCATCCCGTTATGCATAGACGACCGAACATGATGGCAACGCTGGAAATGTTTATTTCGAGCGTCTTTTTTTGTCTTCTTTTATAGGCGGAATAATTTAATAACAATCTAGTTATTGTTATACTATAGAAGAGGATAGGAGGAGATTTATATGACTTTAAAAGGTAAAAAAGTTATTGCACTTGTTAGTGAAGACTTTGAGGATTTAGAGCTATGGTATCCGGTGCTTAGATTACGCGAGGCAGGTGCTTCGGTACATTTAGTTGCAGAGGAAGCTAAAAAAGTTTATCACGGTAAGTACGGAGTTCCTGTTACTTCTGATTATGATTTTGATTCTGTTCGCGCAGAAGATTATGATGGAATCTTAGTCCCAGGTGGTTGGTCCCCAGATAAGCTGCGTCGTTTTGACAGCGTACTTAATTTGGTTCGCGCGTTTGATAAAGCGAAAAAACCAATCGGACAAATTTGCCACGCTGGTTGGGTACTTGTTTCTGCCGGAATTTTAGAAGGTGTAAATGTAACAAGTACGCCAGGAATTAAAGATGATATGACTAATGCGGGAGCTATTTGGCATAATGAGCCAGTTGTAACAGACGGGCACATTATTTCGAGTCGCCGCCCGCCAGATCTACCAGAATATTTACCAGCGTTCATTTCCGCTTTAGAAGATTAAAAAAAGAAGCATTTCCGTTTTGGGAATGCTTCTTTTTATTTTAAAAGTAAAAAGTAATAATAAAGCCGATAAAGCTAGGAATTGCTGCAACTAAAAACAGGATACTCCAGCGTAATTGGCTTTTTCGACTTGGATTTCCACTACGCCCACCAAAGGATACGAATGCAGATAAGATAATGGAGGCAAAAACAATGATAGTTGTTACGATGGAATATAAGGTGGATACAGTGTAGTCAGGCATCAGAAAACTTGCTAGGAAAACTACAACAGCAAGTGCGACACCAGCGAGCAGTGATTTTAAAAACACGACAAGTTCAACTCATTTCTAATTAGTTTCTCTCTTCTTTATAGCAAAAGAGTGAGTTTTTGTCCAATAAAAAAGCGCCTACCTAAGTTTGGTAGACGCTAGTCGTTTATTAATGTGGTAAAAATGCAACGAGGATGAAGAATAATACGGCGATAACGATTAAGAACCAGTTAAGTTCGCGCCATTTGCCAGTAAATACTTTTAATACTGGGTAAGAAATGAAACCAAATGCTAAGCCGATAGCAATACTTGAAGTAAGTGGCATCGCTAGAATAACTAAGAAAGCAGGGAAAGCTTCATCTAGTGTATCCCAGTCGATTTCTTTTACAGCACCAATCATCATGCTACCAACAATGATTAGAGCTGGTGCAGTGATAGCAGAAATTCCAGATACAGCGCCAACAAGTGGAGCGAAGAATGCCGACACCATGAATAAGATAGCTACTGTAAGTGTAGTAAGACCAGTACGTCCACCAGTTGCAACGCCAGCAGAAGATTCAATGTAGGCACTTGTTGGAGTTGTACCAAACATAGAACCAACACTTGTTGCAACCGCATCAGCCATTAATGCTTGTTTCGCATTTGGTAATGATTCACCTTTCATTAGGCCAGCTTTTTTTGCAACACCAATCATTGTTCCGGTTGTATCAAAAATCGTTATAAGTAAGAAGGACAGGACGACAGCATAGAGCCCGTAACTCATCACATCACCAAAAGCGTGAATAGGGTTAGTGAAGACGAATTCTGGCATTGGCGGAAGTTTGACGATACCTTCTGTAAATTTAAGTTCACCTGTGATAAAAGCGATGATACCAGTTGCAATCATCCCAATGAATAAAGCACCTTTTACATTTAAAGCAAGCAAGATTAAAGTGATTAAAAGACCAACAATAGCTAAAATAGCTTCTTTGGAATGTAAGTCACCTAAACCTACTAAGTTAGAATCGTTAGAAACAATAATACCTGTCATACGGAAGCCAAGGAAAGCGATAAATAAACCAATACCAGCAGTAATCCCAGCTTTTAAATTATGTGGAATGGCTTCAATGATTTTTTCACGAAGCGGCGTTAAAGATAATAGTAAGAAAATAATACCTGCTACAAAGACCGCAGCGAATGCGACCGAATAATCTAGTTTTTGAGTTGTAACTACTGTTACGAAATAAGCATTCATACCAAGTCCTGGCGCAATTGCGATTGGATAATTAGCGAAAATCGCCATCCATAATGTACCAATGACTGCAGAGATGATAGTTGCCATAAATACGGTATTGAATGGAACACCTGCTGCGGAAAGAATTGCTGGGTTAACTACTACGATATATACCATCGTTAGGAATGTAGTAAAACCAGAGATAACTTCAGTTTTTACATCTGTACCGTTTGCTTTTAATTGAAACATGCGTGTGTTTCACTCCTTTTTTAAAATCATGCTTAATGGTAAATAACGAACATTAAAAACCACAACTTCAATATTATTCGTTTTTTACCAAAAAAGCAACCCCTTTTGGAAGATTTCTTAAATAGTTTATCTATGTTACAATGAAAGTATCACTTATACTAGGGGGATGCATGTGAAAGCAGTTGTTTTTGATTTTGATGGAACTATGCTTGATACGGAGAATTTATGGTACACGGAGACAATGAAATATTTGAAAGATACGTACAATATTGATTTGCCAGATGAAATTTATCAGCAAATTATCGGTACAAGTGAAGAACCAATTATTAGCTATATGATGGAAGCAACGAACGGGGCTTTTGATAAAGAAGCTTTTTTAACTACCGTGGCGGAAGCTTGTCATCTCGGGCAACAATCACTTGGTTTTCGTAATGGCTTTAAAGAATTTTTTGAACAAGTAAAAGCGAATGGTTATAAAATTGGGCTTGCAACGAGTTCGGGATTTGATTGGATTGAACCTACGCTGGATCGTCTGGGCATTTTAGCTGATTTCGAGACGATACAAACGGCAGATCATGTCGAGGAAATTAAACCACATCCAGCACTTTATTTACAAGCAGTGGAAGCCCTTGGTGTAAAGCCGGAAGAAGCAATCGCGATAGAAGACTCGAAAAATGGTGCGTTATCAGCACTACAGGCGGGCTTAAAAGTTTACATCGTACCTAATGAAGCGACGAAAAATATTACTTTTCCAAAAGAAGCGACAGTTGTTTCTTCTTTTGCAGAAATCAAATTAAAATAAAAAAAAGAGCAAACTTGCTGATGAAGCGAGTTTGCTCTTTTTATTAGAAGGTTAATTTGGCTAAACGGTTGAATGCTTCTTCTAGTACGCTAATATCTTGCGTTGCGGCTAGGCGAACGTAATTATCACCTGATTCACCAAAAGCTAACCCTGGAATAACGAGTACTTGTGTTTCTTTTAAAACGTATTCTGTAAAGGAAACGGAATCCATTTTTGTTTTAGAAATATTAATAAATGCATAAATGGATCCTTTTAGCGGGTGTAAGGAAAGATATGGAATTTCTGCTACTCGTTTTGCGATATATTCTAGGCGTTTTTGGAAGGTTTCTGTTACTAAAGGAATTAGTGTCTCAGAATGGTTCAAAGCGTAAATAGCAGCTCGTTGGGACGGTGACGGAGCTGAATAAGTAATTCCTTCGTTAATAATTTTTGCTGCTTCATTTAAATAGGTAGGAGCAATCATATACCCAAGGCGCCAACCTGTCATTGCGAAATTTTTTGACATGCTTCCGAACGTGATTGTATGATCGGGCGCGAATTTGGCCATTGGTACGAAGTCTTCATAAAAACTAAAACCATCATACACTTCATCAGATAAAATAAAGAAGTCATATTTTTTCGCTAGATTGGCGATTTTTTCAAAAGTTTCTGGAGAAAAGACGGCACCGGTTGGATTATTAGGCGAATTTAAAATTAAAGCTTTGGTTTTATTCGTAATAGCTGCTTCTAAAATATCAACATTAATGGCAAAACCATCTTTTTCGTAGGTTGGAATAATGATTGGCGTACCACCTGAGTTTAACACTTGATCTTTATAAGGGGAGAAGTATGGTTCGTGAATAATGACTTCATCACCGTCATCTAAAATCGTTTGCAAGGTTAAATACATACCATGAAGTGCGCCAACTGTGGCACGGATTTGGCTTCGTTCAAAAGACAGATCATAATTGCGACTGAAATAACCACGAATGGCGTCAATTAATTCAACATCCCCACCAGATTCTGTATATTTTGTATGACCAGCGCGTACGTCTTCAAAAGCCGCGTTAATAATTGATGCATCTGTGATTAAATCAGGGTCGCCAATAGATAAATCTAGAATATCCGGCATTGTTTTTGCAAGCGTTCCAATATCAGCTAGGATATTAACGGGCATTTGTTGATGTTTTTTAGCAATTTTTGAGTTATTCATCATGTTTAATTAGCTCCTCTTCTCTATAAGTGCAGATAAACGCCTCACCGAGAAATAAGTGAGACGTAATCTATGTTTATGCTAAAACTTTTCCTAAAAAGTCTTTAGTACGATCGTTTTGCGGGTTTCCGAATACTTCTTCGGGCGTGCCTTGTTCTTGAATCACGCCGGCATCCATGAAGACAACGCGATCGGCAACTTCTCTTGCGAATCCCATTTCGTGTGTGACGACAACCATCGTCATGCCTTCTTTAGCAAGCGACTTCATAACGCTTAATACTTCACCGACCATTTCTGGATCGAGTGCGGAAGTTGGTTCATCGAATAGCATTACGTCTGGATTCATTGCAAGGGCTCTGGCAATGGCTACCCGTTGTTGTTGTCCACCAGAAAGCTGAGAAGGGTAGCTAGTTGCTTTATCAGCTAAGCCAACTTTTTCAAGTAGAGAAAGCGCATGTTCTTTAGCTGCTGTGCTATCTTCGTTTTTTACTTTCATTGGGGCTAGCATTAGGTTTTCAAGAACATTTTTATGTGGAAATAAGTTGAAGTTTTGGAAAACCATGCCCATTTTTTGACGAAGTTCGTTGACGTTTGTTTGTTTTGCCATTAGGTCTTTGTTTTCAAAAAGAATCGTGCCGGTTGTTGGTTGTTCTAATAAGTTCAGGCAACGTAAGAAGGTACTTTTCCCGCTTCCGGAAGGGCCGATAACTACGACCACTTCTCCGGATGCGATTTCAAGGTCAATGCCTTTTAAGACTTCTAATTTACCGAAATGTTTGTGTAAGTTTTTAATATTAATCACTTGTTCTCATTCTCCTTTCAGCAACACCTAGTAGTCTTGACAAGCTAAATGTTAGTACAAAGTAAATTAATGATGTGATGATTAGTGGGATAAATGGTTTGAAGCTTGCGCCTTGGACTACACCAGTCATAAACATTAGTTCTGTTACACCAATGACGGATACGATGGAAGATTCCTTAATAACAGTAACGAATTCATTCCCAAGCGCAGGAAGAATATTTTTTACGGCTTGTGGCAAGATGATGTAACGCATGCTTGCTCCTTGTGTCATACCAAGAGAACGAGCTGCTTCCATTTGCCCTTTGTTGACAGCAGAAATACCTGCGCGGATAATTTCAGCAACATAAGCGGCACTGTTTAGCGATAGGGCGATACAACCAGAAACAAAGGCGGATACGTCCATACCGATAATTTGAGTTCCGAAAAAGACGATGAAAATTTGAATTAGAAGTGGCGTACCACGGACAAATTCTATATAACAAGCTGCTGGCCAGCGTAACCATCTTGTTTTTGCAAGTTTCATGAGAGCTAGTAATGAGCCGAGAATGGCACCACATAATACGCCAATTGCAGCAAGAGCAATCGTAATCAATGTACCAGTGATAAAGTAATTACCATACTTCTCGTAAAAACTACCATCCTGGAACATTAATTTGTTGGCTTCGTTTTGATATTTCTTCAGTAAGCCAGTATCTTGTATATCTTTAATAGAAGCGTTGACTTTTTCTTGTAAAGCAGTGGAACCTTTTGGCATTGCAATGGCTGTTTCTTTGCTACCATTAACAAATTTAATATCTGCTAATGCGAGTGTTTTATCTTGGCTAATATAAGCTTCTGCAACAGGTCCTTCTAAAACTACTGCATCGAGCTTGTTGCTTTTAAGGTTCAAAATTAAATCAGGTACTTTTTGAAGTGAAACAACGTCTGAACCAACTAGTTCATTTTTGGCTAATTCTTCTTGGGTTGTTTGTTTTTGGGCACCAACTTTAATGCCATTAAAATCATTTACACTTGTAAATTTCTCTTTATCCGTTTTTCTAATCACAACGCGCTGTTGTACAAACATATACGGGTCAGAAAAATCGACTTCTTTTTGACGTTCTGGAGTTGGTGACATACCAGAAATAATCATATCAATCTTGCCGGTTTTTAGTGAACCGAGCAAACTATCGAAGTTCATTTCTTTAATATCTAATTTAACGTCTAAATCTTTGGCAATTTTTTCAGCGATACTTACATCAAAACCGACAACCTTATCTTTACCGTCGATGGTTTGATGAAATTCATACGGCGGATAATCAGCGGAAAGTCCAACTGTTAAAACACCTTTTTCTTGGATTTTAGTTAAAGTTTCATCTTGTGTATCAGCGGCGAACACTGTTGTGAAGCCAGAAAATACAAATATAAAAATAAGTAAAATTGCTGCGAACTTTTGTAATACATGCTTCTGCATAAGTACAACTCCCTCTAGTATTTGAGTAATTTATGATAAATAAATCGTTATTATCGATGTTTATTATAATACATCAAAATGAGTAAATATGCAATAAGTTTTTAAAATAAACTTGATTTGTTCTTGTATTTATTAGTTTTATTCAAAAAAATGTATAAAAAGAGCCTTGCTATAACAAGGCTCTAAATAAATTATAAGATGAATCTTAGTACGTAGAAGATAAGAGCTGCAATCGTTGCAGAAATAGGAAGTGTGATAACCCATGTAATAATCATGCGTTGTGCAGTATCCCATTTTACTCCTTTAACACGGTGAGCTGTTCCAACACCAAGAATAGAAGAGCTGATTACGTGTGTTGTACTAACTGGTAAATGAATGAAAGTGGCACCGAAAATGATAATAACAGAACTTAAGTCAGCTGCTACACCGTTAACGGGTTTGATTTTCATGATTTTACCGCCGACTGTTTTGATGATTTTCCAACCACCAATACTTGTACCAATCGCCATAGCTACCGCACAGGATACTTGAACCCATAATTGCACATCATCTGTTGATTGGAAACCACTGGCAATTAAAGCCATTGTGATAATCCCCATTGATTTTTGTGCATCATTTGTTCCGTGTGTGTAAGATTGTAGCGCGGCTGTACCGACTTGAATCATCCGGAAGCGCCGATTGGTCGTGGCTAAGTTTAGGTTCTTCAAGAAAATCTTGAAGAGTGAATATATCGTGTAACCGACTACGAAAGCAAGTACAGGAGATACTAATAAACCAACAATGATTTTAGTAAATCCACTGTATTCGATAGCTGCAAATCCGGCTGATGCAATAGCTGCACCTGCAATGGAACCAATCAAGGCATGAGAGGAACTACTAGGAATCCCGAAATACCAAGTAATTAAGTTCCATGCGATTGCCGAAAGTAATGCTGCTAAAATAACAAGTTCCCCGTGATCTAAGTCAAATGGGTTAACAATGTCTTTTGTAATAGTTTTAGCAACCCCTGTGAATGAAATAGCACCCACAAAGTTCATTACTGCTGCAAGAATAATCGCATGTCGTGGTTTTAAGGCTTTTGTAGAGACACTAGTCGCAATTGCGTTGGCTGTATCATGAAATCCATTGATTAGATCAAATGCAAGCGCAGCAAGTACGATGACAAGGGTGATTAGAAACATTCCTTCCATCTATCTAGACCCCTTACGCATTTTTCATGACAATTGATTCAAGCGTATTGGCAACGCTTTGACAACTATCAGCAATGTCTTCTAATTTTTCATAAACTTCTCTTAGACGAATAAGTTTAATTGGATCTTTTTCGTTTTGGAAAAGTTGGATTAGTGATTCGCGGTAAACATCATCACATTGGGATTCGTAATCTTTAATTTGAATCGCAAGTTTACGAACATCTTTTAATTTTTTATCAAAAACAAGGTCAACTGCTTTTTCAATTTCAACAGTGCTTGCTTGGATAGCTTGGATAAATTTAGTCATGTATTCATCGTAATGAGTGATTTGGCAGATTTCAAGTGAGAAAGCTGTCTCATCAAGTGCATCCATCACGTCATCAAGGCGGTTAGTAAGTTCTAACATATCCTCGCGTTCGATTGGTGTGATGAAAGCGTCATTTAATTCCATAATCATTTTGTGAACCATGGAGTCCCCAGCTGTTTCATATTCTTTGATTTTATTCGAGAAAGTATGTAAATCCTCCACCGAATTAATGTTGTAAGTTGCAAAGAAATTTGCACCTTCATGTAAATTTACTGCAATGTCATGCAACAACGAAGCAAAACGGTCTTTTTTATTTTTAAAAGCCATTTTCTTAATTCCCCCGATCATTTTTGGTCATTAATAATCAGCTCGCTTTTACTTTAAAAAGGGAGCTTTTTTCTTAACGATAAGTTAACAAAAACAAATAAAAAATTTGATAGATCTTTACCACAAATTAATACTAACATAGGATGGGAATAAATAGGAAACTTTTTTTTGCAGAAAGCGCAAATAAACGACCTGACAGCGTTTCCAATGGCTGTTTTTAGGTATTTAAGAAAATGAATAAAAAAAGTAGATTTTTTGCGTCTTTTTATTAGGAGAGTAAGGCGCATTTCGGTATACTGGTTTTAAAATATAAATTTGCGAAAATAGTGTATAATTCATTTAAGAGAAAAAGTTCACAATTAGTTTTCGTGAGGAGGGTTTCGTTTTGACAAAAACTTTACAAGACAGAATGATACTACCGGGGAATGAGACAATTCCTTATATTGGACTTGGTGTATTTCAAGTGACTGAGCAAGAATTTATCGCTGGTGCTGTGGAGAAAGCCATTGAAGTTGGTTATCGTTTATTTGATACAGCAGCAGTTTATAATAATGAAGCAATTGTTGGGCAAGCGATTTTGGATAGTGCAGTGCCACGAGAAGAATTATTTATAAGCTCGAAAGTGTGGAATGGCGATCTTGGTTATGATGAAACCTTATTTGCTTTTGAACGGACGCTTCGAAATTTGAAGTTGGATTATTTGGATTTATATTTAATTCACTGGCCAGTTGCAGGGAAATACCGGGATTCATGGCGGGCAATGGAGCGGCTACATGATGAAAAACTTATTAAATCAATTGGGGTTGCGAATTTTAAACAACATCATTTAAGTGATTTATTGGTTGCCGCAAATGAAAAACCAGTTTTAAACCAAGTAGAAACGCATCCGCTTTTACCGCAAAATGACCTTCGAAAATATTTGGCGGAACAGAATATCGCGCATGCTGCCTGGTCACCGCTTGCTAAAGGGATATTAATGCAAAATCCAGTTATTACAGAAATTGCGAAAAAACATCAAGCTTCTGTTGACCAAGTGATTTTACAGTGGCATTTGAACCGGAATACGATTATTTTTCCTAAGTCGATTACGTCTAGCCGTATTGAAGAAAATTCACGACTTTCATACTTCCAGTTGGATGCAAGTGACATGGAAAAAATCGACCGACTAGAAACAGGTAAACGAGTTGGGCCAGACCCAGATGATTTAGAATATTTTTTAAGCAGTATTGAACGAGAACGAGCTTATTTAACAGGTGGGGAAAAAGAATGACGACTATTCAAACGTTATTCCGTGCTAATCGTTCTGTAGCAGATTCGAAGCCAATGGAAGCATACATGAAAAACCAATTCCCATTTTTAGGAATTAGAGCCACTGAACGAAAAAAATTAGTAGCAGATTTTTTAAGAGAAAATGGTATGCCGGATGATTTACTGAGACTTGTTGTGGAATTATTTGCAGAAGAAGAGCGTGAACTTCAATACGCGGCAATTGATTTATTAAGTCGCTATGGTAAAAAACAAGCCAGTGAAGCAATTGAAATCTATGAGCAATTAGTTACGACGAAATCATGGTGGGATACGGTAGATGGCTTAGCTGGAACGGTCGTAAGTAATCATTTCAAACTATATCCCGATTTAATCCCTATCTATAATGAAGCATGGATAAACGGAGATAATATTTGGCTAGCTCGGACGGCCATTTTATTTCAATTAAAATATAAAGAAGAAACAAATGCTGAACTCTTATTTGCAAATTGTGAAAAATGGCTAGGTTCTAAAGAGTTTTTCATTCAGAAGGCAATCGGTTGGGCGCTTAGACAATATGCGAAAGTAGATAGTGAGGCAGTTCGCGTTTTTGTAAACAGCCATACGCTTGCGCCACTTAGTCGTAGAGAAGCGCTTAAACATATCGGGGAGGCGTGAAATGTTACATCATGTGGAAATCTATGTAGCTAATATCGAAAAAAGCCGGCTATTTTGGTCGGAGCTGTTAGAAGAGCTTTCTTATGAATTATATCAAACGTGGAATGAAGGATTTAGCTATAAATTTGGAGAGACGTATTTAGTCTTTGTTCAAACCGAGGAGCCATTTCTCTCAGAGGGTTATCATCGTAAGCGAATTGGACTTAATCATTTAGCTTTTCACGGTGGTACAAAGAAACGTGTGGATGACTTTCGAGCTAAATTAAAAGCAAAAGGAATCAAGCTTCTATACGAAGACAGGTTTCCTTTTGCTGGTGGTAAAAATCATTATGCTGTGTTTTTTGAAGATCCGGATGGTATGAAAGTAGAGATTTGTACAGAAGTCACAATTTAATATTGTGGCTTTTTAAAATACCCAATCATCTCCAGCTGGTGCGGAAAAATTCATTTCTTTGCCTTTGAAAGGATGATTAAGATGTAATTTCTCTGCGTGTAACATGATTCGGTTTGCACGACTTGATCCGCCGTAAAGTGTATCGCCAATGATTGGATGACCGATTCCGCTTAAGTGAACACGGATTTGGTGCGTCCGGCCAGTTTCGATTTGGCATTCTACAAGAGACGTATTATTTTCATTGTCATTTTCTAAAACTTTAACGTGAGTAACGGCAGGTTGACCATAAGGACTGATTTGGCGTCTTGAGCCGTGATGACGGTCTTCGCCAATAGGTTTATTAATCGTCTGCATCACAAGTCCCCAAGTGCCATCAACCGCAGCAAGATAAGTCCGGTGAATCGCTCTATTTTCCATTTGCCACGATAATCCAGCGATAGCTAACTTGTTCTTAGCAAAAAGAACTAATCCTGAAGTGGTTTGATCGAGCCGGTGAACAGCAAGAGCGTTTGCTTCTTGTCCCGTTTTTTCTAAATAATATTGCACTGCATTTGCGCATGTATCCGTTTCGTAGCTGTCATTTGCGTGAGTTTTCATCCCAACAGGTTTATTAACTACTAGTAAAAAATCATCTTCATAAATAATTTCTAAGTCATATTCATAAACCGGGATTTTATCGTGCAAAATAATCGGTAAAGAAAGACTTGCGCCAACAAAAAGCGGAGTATTCCAGTCGTCTAGCGGTTTATTATTCAGTAAAACATCTTGAGACATTCTGATCTCATGTCGTGCTTTTTTTCCAAGGTGAAATTTTTCTTGCAAAATAGCAGTTAGAGTAAGACCTTCCCAGTCTTCTAAAATAGGTAAAGTTAAATGCGTCATATAAGTTTCATCCGTTCTAATTTATTTTTGTTCTTTTCGAAATTGGTTTGGCGATAAAGCTGTATGTCTTTTAAAAGTAGTAGAAAAATGGGAGGAATTAGGAAAACCAGACATTTTTCCAATAAGTTCAATAGATAAGGTTGTGTTTTGGAGCTGATTTTTTGCATAGTCGATTCGAATATTGTCTAAATAAGTAATTGGTGTGATGTCTGTAATCCGTTTAAACGTTCGATGGAGATGATATGGACTCCCGTGACAATCATCGGCAATAATCTGTAAAGTTAATGGCTTTGCAAAATTTTCTTCAATGTAAGCCTTAATGTTGCCTACCCATTCTGTATCGGGTAAACTTTTCCCTCCAGATTTGCATCGTTTACAAGGACGAAAGCCATGCGAAGTAGCTTCTTCCTTACTATGGAAGATAACAATATTTTCTTTTTTAGGTAAACGCGATTTACAAGAAGGAAAACAAAATATTTTCGTAGTCTTCACACCATAGAAAAAAGTACCATCAGCAGTGCGATCATTCGTTGAAATTGCTTGCCATCTTTTTTTAGTTAAGTAATAATCTGACAATGTAATCACCTCAACTTCTTCTTAATCATAAACGTTATAGCGTTAAATTGCGAGAAAAACTTTTCTAATCTTGCTATTACAACCAGGTATTATAGAAAAACTAATTTGTTAAGCGTATAATTAATAGTTGAAAGAGGTGAAGAAAATGGAGAAGTTCTATGATGATTCCATCCGTTTTGCGGGAGAAAAAATTTATTTCGCCGCCACTGATAAAGGTTTGTTTTATGTTGGGAAAAATAAGGAAAACTTGCAATCAGCGATACATGACCCAGAGAAAATGAGGAAATATAAAGCAGAACTACTTGCTTATTTAAATGGAGAAAGCATTCATTTCACTTTCCCTATTGATTTATCCGGAACAGCATTACAATTAGAAGTTTTTGAAGCCTTAAAAACGATTCCATATGGAGAAACTAGAACCTATACAGAAATAGCTGAACAAATTAATCGCCCAAAAGCAGTCCGTGCAGTCGGAACAGCTATTGGAAAAAACCCCTTACTTGTAATTATCCCGTGCCACCGAGTCATCGGAAAAAGCGGGAAACTAACAGGGTATAGTGGCGGAATACCAATGAAACAAGCGCTATTAACATTAGAAAAAAAGAATGTAAATCAATTTTCTTTTTAAAAGGGAATTGATTTATTTTTATATCTACTGTACTATTATAACTAGTACAATTAGTTCTCTATAATTAAAAGTCATGAAAGTGGGGGGAGAGATGTTTACTATTAATACGAAAAGTCAACTGCCAATTTATGAACAGATCGTCCAAAAAATTAAAGAACAAGTTGTCAAAGGCATACTTCAAGAAGGCGAAAAAATTCTTTCTATACGAGAGTTCGCCAGCAGAATAGGAGTGAATCCAAACACTGTGAGTAAAGCTTACCAAGAATTAGAACGTCAAGAAGTAATCGTCACGGTTAAAGGAAAAGGAACCTTTATTGCGGACCAAACAGAAAAGAACAGTTCGCCAAAAAAGTTAGCAGAAACTAAAATAAAATTAAAAGAAATAATTTTAGATTTAGTTTATCTTGGAATTAATGTGGAAGAAATACATAAATTATCTGTTGAATACAGTCAGGACATCATTGGAGGTGACAAAATTTGAGGGTTGATTCGTTAAGTAAAAAAATTGATGGGAAGCTTTTGCTTGATAAGATAACATTTGAAGTGAATCCAGGAGAGATTGTTGGCATAGTTGGACGAAACGGCATCGGGAAAACAACACTTTTTCGAACAATGATGGGTTTTTACATTCCAGATGAAGGGGATGTCTACTTAGATGAGCCGATAAGTAAAAATCCCGAACTAAAGCAAAAAATATTTATGCTACAAGATAACTTAGGCTGCTGGGATGGCTACAAAATTCCAACAATAAAAAAATTCTATCAAAAGACTTATCCATTATTTGATGGAGCTAAATTTGATTTATTAATGAATCAAGTCAACCTTGCCACGGATGTTAAGTTTCAAACGTATTCTAAAGGAATGAAAGCACTTTTCGGTTTAGTTTTGTCACTTTGTATTGGAGCAGATTTTATTTTACTTGATGAACCTATGGAAGGTATAGATGTTATCGCTCAAAAGAAAATTACTGGGATTTTATTAGAAGAAGTAGAACGACGGAAATTAGGTATTGTAATTTCTTCACATCGTTTAAACGACTTAGAACCAATTGCCGATTATATCCATATTTTACAAGGAAATCGCATTGAAGAATCCTATCATCTTGAAACTTTACGTGAACAAGCAGTCAAAATTCAAATTGCTTTTGAAAACAAAAAATTACCAACTATTTTACTTGAAAATGGTAAAGTGATTAACAAATATGGGCGGGTGTATACGATTTTATTCCGGGATATGAATACAGAATTATATGCTGCTATAAAACGAGAAAAACCGATTTTCATGGATGAACTTGCGGTTACATTAGAAGACCTGTTTGTTTATCATCTAGAGGAACAAGGGGGAGAAGAATAATGAGTACAGGGCTTCTCTTTAAAGAATGGCGTCAAAACGCATGGATATTTTTATTTATTGTTATTGCCTTTATTGGTTCAGAAGCAATGACAGCTACTAATACAGTAGATATGTTTAATCAAAATTATAAGTATTACCAGTCGGAAGAATTTCAAAAAGTGAATGTGGATGATCAACAATTGACGCCAAATGAAATTAAAATGGATTTAAGCTTAACTCCTTATGATTTTGAAGGAAATTTAGCCTTGTTCTTTTATGTATTTTTGTTTTTAGGGTTAAAGTTAACCGTATTTGAAAAAAATAAGCAAATGGATTATTTTACGTATGGCTTACCTTATTCTAAAAACCAGATATTTTGGCATAAATTACTCATTCCTTCATTAATCATCTTTATTATAGTTCCTTTAATTATTTCCTTGAGATTTATGTATATATATCAGCAAATTCCTGAGTTATATTTACCGAATGTGTCTGATTCTAGTATGTATATTGCATCTTTTTCACTGTTATTTTTATTCTCTTTCACTTTAGCAATAGCTGTTGGTTATCTTGTTGGAGACATAATCGCTGCAGGCCTCGTTGCTATAGGAGCAGTAGCAAGCTTTTTCTACATGTTTCCAGGTGCAACAACTAATTTGATAGTTGGATTTAAAGCCTTTTTGGAAGGTAAATCATTGGCCGATGTTGATGGCGGTGCGGTTATGTTGTTTTCAGCCCTACCAACCCCGCTTTTAAGTGGAAGTATGGTCATCAGCGAATTTATAGTACTTATTGCTCTATCCATTTTAATGATAATAATTGGCTGGTATGCCTTAAAAACAGCTTCCCTTGAAAATAACGGTAGATTCTTAATGAATAACAAATTCCGTATGCCGATACTTATTATTGGTTCCATTTATATCACGATATGTTTAGGCGGACATTACTCTAAATTTAATTATGAAAGTCTGATAACAACCACTCAAGCTGTAACTTTGCTCGTAAAAATGATTTTAATTTTCATTGTTACTGCTACAGCATTCTGGTTCCTAATGTACAAATGGAAAACTATAAAAAAACTATAACAAAAAAAGTATCGAGGTTGGATTCCCCAACCTCGATACTTTTTTTAAATATGATCACGAGCAAATTTTTTCTTTCTGGCAAATACGATTAATAAAAGAGCTAACCCGAATAATGCAATACCAGCATTTAGTAGGAAAATAGCAGCAATATCAATCCTAGAAATAGCGGCAGCGATAAGTGGAATAACAAAAACAGCAATGCCTTCAGCGATCGTATAAAGGCTAGTAACAAAACCTTTACCACGAGCAGAGACTTCGGCGAGAAGTGTTAAACCTAATTGGATAATACCACCAGCTGAGAAGTAACCAAGCAAGAAAGCACCAACTAGGCAGACAATTTCAGTTGGGAATGCAAAAAGCGTGAAGGAAACTAACATCGTCATCGTTACATACGTTATTAAAATATGAAGTGTTTTAACCCCACGATTTCCTAAAATAAACGTTACACATACGCATAAAATAGCACCAACACTTGCATAGCTCACAAGTAGTCTAGAAGCATTATCAGTCATATGAATAACTTCAGAACCGTATTTTGCTATCCATTGACTCATAATGTATAGAAGCGTCTGTGCTACAAATCCAAAGAGAATCAAACAGATTTCATCAATGCTAAAATGAAATGCTTTTTTCTCTTCAACGATTTCTTTCTCGAAATCAAGCGGTTTTCCAACGGTCATTGGAGGGAACGTACGGGTCAACGTATACAGTAAGTTAATAAGTAAAATCGCAATTAACACGATAAAACTCCAGCCGTACCATAAGTTATTTGCTAAAATAAAAGCAATCATAAATGGTAAGAGAAACTGACCAGCTTGTACAAAAGCTTTTACAACGATGTTAGCTGATGCCGCTTTTTTAGGATAAGCTTCCATTAATGCTGGGTAAGTACCTGTATCAAGGAAAGAGTTTGCAATTCCTGCTGAAATCCCGAAAGCATAGGCTATGATAGTATTTGGACTTAATAAAATACCGCCTAAAAAAACAATATAGAAAAATACGCCGAGAATGACGGATAATTTACGACCGAATTTATCTGATAGTTTTCCTGATATAAAAACAGCAAGTAATTTACCAATCCCAAATGAAGAAACAACGCCGGCAGCACCAGCTAAATCTGTATGCCATTTTTGAGATAAAAAATCAATATTTTGTGCAATGATGATTAACGCCATACCATGAACGAAATAGTTCATATAAAGTCCTAGTGAAGTAGATAAATACTTATTTTTCATAATCTGCTCTCCTTTATGTAGTTACTTTGGAAGACCTTTTCATGAGAAATACCCTTATTTTAAAAGCTTTTATATAGATAAAACTCATAAGTTTGTGCTTTAATTCACAAATGATATGTAAGTTCAACTGAGCAAGTGAATGCTCAGTTGAAGTGTTTCTTATTTAGTTGCAATTTTAGATTCATTTTTGTAACGCATATTGACGAAGATTGCTAGTAAGATTCCGATAACTGTGATCACTACATTGAATAATAACACATATTTCGGACCTTCGATACCACCAGCTTTAGTAATATAGCTCGCAATGTTTAAAACGATATAGTTTGCAAGGCTTGAGGAAATCATAACAATCGAAGTGATTTTCCCTTTGTTCGTAGGGAAAAATTCGTTGGCAGTTGATACAGCTAGTTGAAGAACCCCACCAGCAGCAGCGTATCCAATTACAAATCCACCAATTAAGCATATAGTCGGTGTTTGGACGATGTAAATAATTAGTAGCATTAAAGTAGCAATTGCTGGATATATAATGAGAATTCGCACTGGTAAAATGAATTTTTTCACGAGAACAGCTGTAATTAAAATAGCACACATAGTACCTAGTGAGTAGAATGATTGAATCTTACTTGGATCAGCCATGCCATATAATTTTCCGAGCTCTTGGTTACAGTTTAACCATAGTTGGAAAGTGGAGGTACATGTGAAACCTATACCTATGATTGCCCAACTAGTTGCATTGAATTTCATTTTCGCTGGTTTTGCTTTTTCGCCGCCCACATTGTTATTCATTGGTGGGAATGGCATAAATGCGATAATTAAACCGTCGATAACAATTAATGCCATCGTAATAATAAATAGTGTACGGAAAGACATATTCGCCGCTGCTACCATACCAATAGCGAAAGGTAATACGAATTGTCCGATAGAAATAGAGAATTTAGTAAACATATTGGCAATAGCGCCATTTTTAGTGAAAATTTCTAGAACGGATGGTGTTACAGCAGTGTCTAAGAATGAATTCGCGGCACCGCCTACAAAAGCGAAAGCATAAGCAATATACATATTCGGTGCAAATGCTAATCCGATGAAATAAATGGCATATAAACCAACACCGATTAATGCGGAAGGTTTACGGCCAAATTTATCTGAAAAAGGTCCAGAAATTGGCAGTGTAAGTAAACGTCCTAGGCCGAGTGCTGCGATAACAGCAATAACCATACTGACATCAAAGGTACCGTCGGAAAGCTTGTCTGCTCCCCATACTCCAGCGAAATCTTGTTTGTATTGGCCAAGAATGGATACCCCAATACCGTGAATAAAATAAGTAAAATAAAGTGCAATTGCTGTTGGATAAAATCTTTTTGCGTTCATTTTTTTCTCCTCTCGAAATCCTGATGAATTTATTAATTAAAATATAAATCTTTTACTTCTGAAACAGGCATATCTTTACCTGTGAACAGTTTGTATGCTTCTGCGCCTTGCCATAAAAGCATGCCTAGTCCGCCTATAGTTTTTGAACCAGCAGCTTCTGCATCTAGCAAAAGTCTGGTTTTCTTTGGATTGTAGACAACATCGGTGACGATTAAATCTTTTCTGAAGACAGTCGTATCTTTGACAGGCGTTTCATTTTCATGTGGATGCATACCAACGAGTGTAGCATTTACTAAAATATCACTAGTCGCTATTTCCTCATGTAATTTTGCTGCGTCATTTAAGTCATAAATATGTACGATGCAGTCAGGAACTTCTTGTTTAATAGAAGCAATCGTTTGTTTAGCTTTTTCATAAAAATCATCTTTAATATTAAAAATGGCGATTTCCTTGGCCCCATCAAGTGCGCACTGAACTTGGATTGCTGTTGCTGCACCACCAGCGCCGATGATGGTCATTTTTTTGCCCGCCACATCTACACCAGAATCCCGTAAATTACTAGCAAAACCAAGACCGTCTGTGATATGTCCGGTTAGTTTCCCATCTTCATTTATAATGGTATTTACAGCACCAATCATTCGCGCAGCAGGGGAAAGTTCATCCATGTATTTTAAAACTTCACTTTTACAAGGCATGGTTACGTTAGAGCCACGCAGGTTAAAAGTCTTGATAGCAGCAATTGCATCAGCGACTTTACTTACAGGAATATCAAATGCAAGATACGCATAATCTAAACCAGCTTTTTGAAAACTATAATTATACATGATTGGGGATTTTGAATGGTCTACGGGTGTACCAATTAAACTTAGAAGCCGAGTTGATCCTGAAATTCTTTTTTCCACGTTCATATACCTCCAAGTAGGTTTGTACTCGCCGGCTTAACAGCGAGTACAACCATAAATTATAATTGCAATACCGCATCTAGTGCTTCTTTGGTTGCATCTAATGCTCGGCGCGCACGAACTGCATCACCGATAACATAAGTTTCTGGGACGATTTTCTTGATGGCTTCCTCCAGTGGATTGTAAGCTCTTGATCCCATTGCAAGTACGACAGAATCAAACCCATCAATGCGGTACTCTTTTTCATCAGCTAAGGAGTACGTGACCCCGTCTGGTAAGAAACTCGTCACTTTTGCATTAGTAATACTTTTAATTTTATACTCGTCAAAATCGCGCATAAGGAATTTTCGGTGTTCAGAAATAACATCTGCTCCGACTTCATCACGAAGTTCGACGACTGTTACATCATGACCAGCTTCACCTAAAAATGCAGCAGTCTCACTACCAACCATACCTCCGCCAACAACTAGTACTTTTTTGCCACAAGATTCTTTGCCATCAAGTAAGTCGACTGCGTGGATTAAGCCGGAATCTTCAATACCTGGAATTGGTAAGACGAGTGGGGTAGCGCCCGTCGCAATAATAACTGCATCTGGGGCAATATCTTGAATAAGTTCGGGCGTGACAGGTGTATTGGTTTTAATTTCCACATCGAATTGCTCACATTTTTTAATGTAACTGCGAACCATATTAGTTAGGTCGCCTTTTCCTGGGGGATAGGCAGCTAAACGCATTTGGCCGCCGATAATGTCTGATGCTTCGTACACTGTTACATCATGACCTCTTGAGCCAGCCATCCAACCAGCATAAAGCCCTCCAACACCACCGCCGATAACAACAACTTTTTTACTAGGTGTTTTTGGCAAATAGGCTTCGGATTCGCGGCCGAGTAGAGGATTCACTAAACAAGTAATAGGTTTTCCAGCATACATGTTAGCGACACAACCTTGAAGACAAGCGATACAAGGAAGTAATTCGTCTAGTTTTCCAGCCGCCGCCTTATTCGGTGTTTCTGGATCAGCTAACGATTGTCGTCCGAAAGCAACTAAGTCAGCCCGACCTTCGCGAACCATTAGTTCAGCATAATGCGGCTCGGTGAAACGCCCAACTGTAATTACTGGGATAGAAACCGCGCGTTTAATTTGTGTTACAAGGTCAGAACTAAAACCAGCGTGTAACACGGTAGGAGCCCACATGTATTCATCGCGAATATGAACGCTACGAGAAACATGCAAACCATCTAAACCACAATCTTCCAAATAAGCAGCTACCGTCGCACTATCTTGGACACTTAGTCCGCCATCCACGCCATCCGTACTGTTAATTCGGCATAGGATTGCGATGGAATGACCAACACGTTTTCGAATGCTTTCGATAATGAGTCTTGGTAGTCGCATTCTATTTTCAAAACAGCCGCCGAATTCATCCACACGTTTATTCGTGCGTCCAGATAGGAAACTACTTACTAAATAACCATGAGCGCAGTGAACTTCTACTGCATCAGCCCCAGCTTTTTTTGCTCGTAAAGCCGCTTCCCCGTAAAGTTCAATTAATTCATAAAGTTCTTCCCGTGAAATGGCTTCCGGTGTATTGCGTCCTTCTGCTGAAGCGATGGCGGAAGCTGCTTTTAAAGGATAACCAGAAACTTTAGAATTTCCTTCAGGTCCAGCGTGTTGCAATTGCACAGAGATTTTGGCACCCGCGTCATGACAAGCATCTATCACTCGTTTAAAACTGGCAATTTGATGATCGCTATAAAGACATGCTTTATTTGCGCCGCCTTTTGCCCGAACATCTACAACGGTCGCTTCAAAAGTAATTAGACCAAAGCCACCAAGCGCACGTTCTTTATAATAGGCTAATGAAGTATCTGTTAAAGTGCCATCTGTATTCGCATAGTTATTACACATTGGAGATACAACAAAACGATTTGGTACTCTCATAGGCCCGATATCAATCGGTGAGAACATCGAATTAAATTTCAAAAAAAACACTTCCCTTTCAAGGTAGAATCTTCTTGTTACGTTACTTTTTTCACATGTTTAATTATTTTATTATTTGGGAGAAATTTCTGGCCATGCTTCGTCTAATACTTTTTTCGTGGCATTATATACTTTGATGGCAGCATATTCTAAACCAGTTTCTACCATGGAGTCGGATATAACTTCAACGCCCATAACACGGGGGTTAACGCCATGCTCTTTCAAGATTCGAGCAAAGCCGACTGTATCGCCGTATCCTTCGCCAGGAGCAAGTCGGTCATGGAGAGATTCTTCCCGAAGTTCTTTGTAAGGTGTTTCGTGTACGTCGCATAATTGGATGGAAACAATCCGGTCAGCGGGAACATTTTTAATTGATTCTGCTGTTTGGTTTGCTCTAGCCCAGTGCCAAGTGTCGCAAATTAGTTGTGCATTATCCCTGCCACATGCTTCAGCTACACGCCAAGCTGCTGCTAAGTCTGCTACACCACTGTATGGCATAAACTCTAAACCGATAATTAATTCTTCCGCACGGTCACACAATTCACCGAGTGCCGTAATGATTTGTTCTTCGGGGATTTTTTCAAGCAAACCGCAGTTAATATGTTTGACGCCGAATAAACGCGCCATGTGGAAAGTAGTTTGTTCTTTCTTTTGCTGTTCGACTGTGCGGTCCTCGGCGGTTCCCCACTGAGTTATGTATTCTACTTCTGTTACTTTGATGTTATGCTCATCTAAAATCCGCAACATATCTTCATCAGTTAATCCAGCGGCTAATGCATCTACATAGTTTTCTGCACGCAAGCCAATTCCATCAAAACCATTTTCTGCTGCGATTCTCACTCGTTCAGGAAAAGATACCTCCGTTCCAAGCGTGTATGAGCTAATCGTGATTGGGCATTTTTTTAGGTCGCCATTTGCATTTGTCATAAAAATTATCTCCTCTCTAGAATAAAAATCACAAGAAACTTTGATAATATTTTCACAAACACCAGTAAAAAAATAAATTCCCGTTCATTAAATATCGCTGATGTGATAACGCCTTCAATGTTTGAAATTTCAACTGGACAGTTAACGTATTCTACCGTATATTGGTTTTTAAGGAATAGTTTGTTCTGCTGGTGTAACTACAGTCTAATTGTATTATGACTATTCCATAAAAACAAATTGGTATTATTCTATTAATTGATAGATAAATTACATAGATAATTTTTAGTAAGGAGAGAAGCCATGAATTTACACCATTTACGTTATTTCGTCACATTGGCGCACATGGAACATTACACAAAAGCAGCTGAAAAATTACTCATCACTCAACCGAGTTTAAGTCACGCAATTTCTTCGTTAGAACAAGAATTAGGTATACCTTTATTTGAAAAAGAGGGACGAAACATTGGATTAAGCAAGGCTGGAAAAGTATTTCTGGATTATGTAGAAGAATCGTTAGACATGATTGATGCCGGAGTAGCAACTACCAAAAAAGCCGCAAACGGAGAAGGGCAGATTGATTTAGCATTTTTACAAACGCTTGGAACCTCACTTGTGCCTAAGCTTGTTCAAGAATTCATACAAACAGAACCAGAAAAGAAAATTGATTTCGTTTTTCATACGGGTGTTTCGATTGATATTATTCAAGGACTAAAAGAAAAGAAATACGATATTGGGATATGCTCTAAGCTCGAGAATGAACGAAATATTCATTTTACACCGATTGCAAAACAAGAATTAGTGCTGATTGTACCAAAAAGTCATCCATTAGCTGAAAAAGATTGGATTGATTTAATTGAAACCGTGCCATACCCGCATATTGCTTTCTCAAAGAAAAGCGGCTTACGACCAATTATTGATGATTTATTTAGAAAAATTGGCGAGGATTACAAAATTGCCTATGAAATCGAAGTAGATCAAGTGATTGCAGGGATGGTTGCGCAAAATTTTGGGATTGCCGTTGTTCCAAATATGCCGATTTTAAATTATGTGGACGTTAAAGTTTTACCAATTAGAAGTCCAAACTGGGAACGTTTCTTTTATTTAGCGGTTGTAAAAAACCAAACGTTAACTCCAGCAGCAGAGCGATTCAAACAATTTATGCTAGAACATCGCATTTAAAAAGGTAGCTATCCAAGTGAATGGATAGCTACCTTTATTATTAGTCATTTGTTTTTTTGATAATCTCAATATATTCAATATGATGGGGTTCGCCTTGTTTCACGCGGAAAATAAAGCCATCGTAATCGATTTCGTCCCCAACTTCTACTTCATAATTTTGTGTTAAGAACCAGCCGCCGATTGTGTCAACTTCTTCTTCCTCGATTTCAGTACCTAAAATATTATTTACTTCATCAATCAGAAGTTTTGCGTCAACAATGTAGTGACCGTCTTTGATTTTACGGATTTCTGGAATTTCATCAGCATCAAATTCATCGCGAATATCACCAACGATTTCCTCGACAATATCTTCTACCGTAACGAGCCCGGAAGTACCGCCATATTCGTCAAGTAAAATCGCAATATGGGAGCGTTCGCGCTGCATTCGGAAAAGCAATTCTTTAATTGGAATTGTTTCAATCACACGAATAATTGGTTTTACGTAAGGATCAATACTAAAACTTGGATTCGATCCGTGTTCCACATATGCTGACAAAATTTCTTTTAAATTAAGTACACCAATAACGTGGTCCTTATCTCCATCAATAACTGGATAGCGCGTATAACGCTCATTTTGCATGATGTCGGATAATTCGCCGATAGTAGATCCCGTATCAACCGTTACAATCTCCGTTCGCGGAATCATGACTTCTTTCGCCATACGTTCGTCAAAATCAAAAATCTTATTCACATAACGGAATTCTGATTGATTGATTTCACCGCTCTTATAACTTTCGCCAACGATTATTTTTAACTCATCTTCTGTATGAGCGATTTCATGTTCAGAAGCTGGCTCTAAGCCGAATAAACGCGCGATGAAAACCGCAGAACCATTTAAAATCCAAATGAACGGGAACATCACTTTATAAAAAATATGCAGTGGACGTGCTACCGCAAGAGCAACCGTTTCAGTTTTATCAATCGCAAGTGTTTTCGGTACAAGTTCCCCGACAACCACGTGTAAGAACGTGATAAAAAGAAAGGCTATAGTGAACGAAAGAATCGTAATAGCAGATTGTGGTAGTTCTAGCAAGCTGAATAATGGATGCAATGCAGCTTCAACCGTAGATTCCCCTAACCAACCAAGTCCAAGAGAACTAATCGTTATCCCGAGTTGGCAGGCCGATAAGTAAGCGTTCAAATGATTGTAAATATGTCTAGCAAGAACCGCACGTTTATCTTTCTCTGCAATTAATTGGTCCAAACGGCTCGGTCGCATTTTTACAATCGCAAATTCCGTTGCCACGAAAAACGCCGATATAGCAATAAGTAAAGCTATAATTAAAAATTTAATGGTTAATATCAATAAATCGCCTTGGCAGAAACTGTTTCTGCTAAGGCAAACACCTCCTAATTTAATATAAATAAGCTTATGATAAAACTATCTATATAGAAGAAAAAAACGGCTCTGGAAGAGAACTCCTCCAATGTATTGCTGCATACTTTTCATTCTAGTTAGATAATTTAAGTGAATTAGTTTCTCTGCCCCATCGAATATTCCCTCCCAGCAAATGATACTTTAATCTAAATTATAGTTGACTTTACGATTATTGACAATGAATATTATTCAAAAAAAGGTTCAATATGGACTAACGTAAATGCACCTTCGTATTCATTACGGATTTTTTGTTCAACAATTTCAGTGATTTCATGGCTTTTTACTACATTTAAATCTGGATCAACTGCGATAGTTGCATCAATCCAAATACGATTTCCATTCATCCGCGCCTTTATATCAATAACTTTTTTGACATCGGGGACAGAAGCGATTAAATCGTGAATTGTTTCTAATTTGGATACATCAAAGCCATCTGTTAATGTATGAGCTGCATCATAAAAGATTTTGACAGCCGTATAAACAATTAAAACACCAACTAAAAAGGCTGTCACTGAATCAAGCCACGGAATTCCAAGTACTGCTCCGATAATTCCAATGAATGCACCAAAACTAACAAATGCATCCGAGCGATTATCATAAGCAGCAGCTCGGACCGCCTGACTATCAAGTTTTTTCGCGAGTCTATGATTATATAAATAAATAGCATACATGAATACACCTGAAAAAAGTGCTACAATAGCAGTCAACATGGAAGGTGCAGTGAATTCCTTTTCAATAATATGAACAATAGAACTCCAAATGACTTGAACACCAACTAAAAACATAATAATGGATGCAATTAAGGAGCTAATTGTTTCTGTTCGCCGGTGACCATAAGAATGATCGGCGTCAGGTGGAATGCGTGAAATTCTAAGGCCAATCAGAAGAGCAACGGATGCGACTATATCTGTTGTGTTATTTAATCCATCTGCAAGTAATGCATCAGAATTTCCGAAATGACCAGCTGCAATTTTTAAAACGGAAAGAAATAAGTAAGCAAATATACTTAAAAAGGCGGCTTTTTCTGCTTTTTTTAAATCATTATATCCGTCCATAGTATGTATACCCCTTTCTTTTAACATAAAAGTCCCGCCTACGAGTGGCGGGACAACGAAATCTAAGCCTCTATCAATACGTGCTCTAAATTTTTTACAGATAAGGCAATGTTATCACAGACTTCTTGATAACTCGCCCATTTTTTGGGTAACGCTATTTCTTGTTCTGGATCATCAATGTCCCAATAAATAATTTTTTCTTGTATGTTAGCAGGAAATTGTGGTGCAGTTTCATGTGCAGAATCATAAATTGTTACAATGAGATCAGCATCTGCCAGTAGTTCAGAGCTAGGGGAATAAGACAAGCTTTCAGGTGGCTCAATCGCAAACTCATTCAACGCTTCTGCAATAAATGGAGTTGCTTTGGATTTATGCCAAGAACCGCTAATGAATTTGACATTGCTAAGTGAAAGTTTCTTCGCCCAAGCTTCAGCAATGGCACTTCGAATATGCGTTTGTGATAAAAAGTAGATCAGCTTTTGCGTCATATTCCAAATCCTTTCCGGCTTATTAATGAACCCATGTAAAACTTGCTGCCATTACTAGTTGTACACAGTATATAGGCGATTATTATTACCAAAACACTAGTAATGGTAACATTAATATCTACCCTTTTTAAACTACTGGAAACATTAAAATGAAGAAATTGTAAAAAAGAAGTAAATAAATATGTAGGAAATATGGATTATTACAAAAATATTACAAAAATCGGTCTAAAGTTGGTGGCATAAAATTGTGTTTTAACGTAAAATACGTGTATAACTGTGTTTACAGTTTTCTTTAATACCGTGTAGAAAGATAGGAGAGTTACATGGACAAATTTAAACAACAACTCATTAAATACATTAAATCATTCTTTGGATTTATTGGAAAATGGATTAGCACCTTATGGCGGAAATTTAGACGCTTCTGGAAAAACAAACATATTGGCAAGATTTTTTTACTTGCAGGACTCGTATTTTTATTAAGTTTTATTATTTATCTTGTTGTAGTAGCAAAGTCCGCAGATATAGATGCTTTGAAAAAAGGCTTAGAATCAGCCACGATTGTTTACGATAAAGACGGAGATAAAGCGGGAGAATTGTCATCAACTGACGCAACCTTTGTATCAATTGATAAAATCTCTAAAAATCTCCAAAATGCAGTCGTATCCATTGAAGACCGACGTTTTTATGAACACAAGGGCTTTGACTTAAAAGGAATCGCTCGTGCTGGAGTTAACCTGATTACAAACGGGGGAATTTCGGGTGGTGGTAGTACTATCACACAACAGCTTGCCAAAAATGCCTTGCTAACCCAAGAACAGACCTTTACGCGAAAAGCGAAGGAAATTTTTATGGCTCGAGAGATTGAAAAAACCTACTCCAAAGATGAAATTATGGAAATGTACTTAAACCGCTCTTACTTTGGAAACGGGGAGTGGGGTGTTGAGAACGCTTCTTTGAAATACTTTGGAAAGCCAGCAGCTGATTTAAACATCCCGGAAGCTGCGACTATTGCGGGACTGCTCCAAGCACCGAGCGCCTATGACCCGTATCAACATATTGAAAAGGCAACTAATCGACGGAACATGGTACTTAATGCTATGGTTGAAACCGGCGATATAACCAAAGCAGAAGGCGACAAATATAAAGCGACCAAAATCGTTTTAAATGACCAATCAAAAGATCCACTTGCAAACAAATATCCTTGGTATGTTGATGCAGTTATCAATGAAGCAGTAAATGAAGCTGACATCACTCAGGATGAAATTATGCAAAAAGGATATAAAATCTATACGGAATTAGATCAAAACTATCAAACCTCTTTAGAAAAAGTGTATAATAACGATTCTTTATTCCCTAGAAATGCGAACGATGGCACGCTTGTCCAATCAGGAGCTGTTCTAATGGATCCAGCAACAGGAGGAATTAGGGCGCTTGTTGGTGGACGAGGAGAGCACGTTTTCCGTGGATTTAACAGAGCTACGCAAATGAAGGCTCAGCCAGGTTCCACGATGAAACCACTCGCTGTCTATACGCCAGCACTTCAATCGGGTTATAATGTCGATTCGATGTTAAAAGATGAAAAAGTAACGTACAAAGGAAACTATACTCCAACCAACGTAGGCGGAATTTATAATGGAGAAGTCCCAATGTACAAAGCGGTGGCAAACTCAATCAATGCGCCAGCGGTCTGGTTGTTAGATCAAATCGGTATTGACAAAGGTGTTAAATCTGTAGAAAAATTTGGCATCGAAGTACCAGAAAAAGACCAAACACTTGGATTAGCGCTCGGTGGTATGAGTAAAGGTGCCTCGCCTGTTGAAATGGCTACTGCCTATGCTACATTTGCCAATAACGGCGCAAAACCAGAATCGCATATCATTACTAAAATTGTTGATCCATCAGGAAATACCGTTTATGAAAATGTTCCAAAAACAAAACAAATTATCTCAAAAACTGTTTCAACAGAAATGACATCGATGTTACTTGACGTAATCAATACTGGGACTGGTCAGAGTGCAGCAGTTTCCGGTCACGAAATGGCAGGTAAAACTGGTTCGACTCAAGTTCCTTTCAATGATACTAATGGGACAAAAGATCAGTGGTTTGTAGGTTACACGCCTAATTTAGTTGGCGCTGTTTGGATGGGATTTGATAAAACAGACAAAGACCATTACCTCACTACAACAAGCTCTGCCGGGGTATCAAGCCTAGCTCATTATGTAATGAACAGTGGCTTACGTTACCAAAAATCTGCTGACTTTGATACTAAAAGTGCCGCACAAGAAACTGCTGCGAAAAAACAAGAAGAAGAATCCGACAACAATAGTGGCAGCGACTTCTGGAGTGGCGTAAAAGACAAAGCAGGTGAAGCAGGCGAAACGATTAAAAAAGGCGCCGAGAAAGTAAAAGAATTTGGCGGAAAAGTTTCAGATGGTATTGGAAACTTAATTGATTCTATCGGTAACTAATAAAAAGCACATTTTACTTTATTCTTAGTAAAATGTGCTTTTTTATATTGCTTTAATATTATAACTGTTATACAATGAGTATAACAAATAAATGAGGTGAATACATTGGATAAAACGCAAATAGCATTACTAATTCCCGTAATAATTCTTTATTTAGCCTTACTTTTAACAGCGATTATAGATTTAGCTAAAAATTGGCAAACCCGTAAAAACCCTATTATTTGGTTAATTGTCATTATATTTATTAATATCTTTGGTCCAATTGCATATTTTATTTTTGGGCGAAAAGAGGATGAAAGCTAATGAAAAAATTAGAAATCGAAGGACTAAAGAAAAAATATAACGGAAAATGGGTTATTAAAGGAATCGATCTAACTATAAATAATAAAGAATGTGTATCTTTAATCGGACCAAATGGCGCGGGTAAGTCGACAATGATTAACATGATTGTCCAAATCTTAGCGCAAGACGAGGGTCAAATTAAACTAGATGGCCAAGAAGCAAAGTTAGTGCGTGAGAAAATTGGTTTTTTACCACAATATCCAGAATTTTATGGTTGGATGAGCGCATTAGAATGTCTTCGTTTTATGGGAAAACTGTCTAACATGAAAAAACAAGATTTAGAAGAGCGAATCAAAGAAGTCTTACTACTAGTTGGATTAGCAGATAGTACTAACAAAAAAATTAGCACCTATTCAGGAGGAATGCGGCAACGTCTTGGGATCGCTCAGGCAATTTTACATCGACCGGAATTGCTTGTTTTGGACGAACCGGTATCCGCACTGGATCCAATTGGTCGCCGGGAAATTATCGTGCTTTTAGAAAAACTGAAAAGTGAAATGACAATTTTGTTTTCAACTCATATTTTAAAAGATGCGGAAGAGATTTGTGACCGTATTGCAATTATAAAAAACGGTGAATTAGTTGCGGATAAAACAGTTGAACAGCTTATGCAAGAAGAAAGTTCCCCGGTATTTGATGTTGAATTTATTGGAGATGAGGAAGCTTGGTTAGCGCTTCTTAATCAAAATCAGCATATTGAAAAAATCGAAAAGGTAGGCATGGTTTATCAAGTGTATGCTATAGATAAAAAAGCTGGCTCAGAAGCTATTCTAGAGGCACTATTAAAAACGAAAGGTGAGCTGATTCGTGTAGAAAACAGACACCAAAGTCTAGAAGAAATTTTTATGGAGAAGGTGAGATAATGACGCATTTTAGTGCTTTGCTCGGAAAAGAATGGTTAGAACAGCGGCGGAGTTTGAGAATCATTTGGATGCCAATTGTCTTTGCACTTCTTGGACTTACACAACCATTAATGCTTTATTTTTTACCAGAAATACTTAAAGCGGTCGGAACTGGCGCAGAAGCGGAGCAAGTTGTCGCTTTGATGGGAAATCAATCAGCGCAAGAAGTAATGTCGCAAACACTTGGCTCTCAGTTTGATCAAATTGGAGTTATCATTATGATTGTCGCGGCGATGGCTTGCATTCAAAATGACCGTTCTAGAGGGATGCTTGCTTTTATTATGACTAGACCAGTATCAGCCGTAGAATATGTCCTATCCAAGTGGGTTATGCAGTGTATTGTTGGCTTAAGTTCATTATTCATTGGTTATGTTTTAGCAGCATATTACACGTATTTTTTATTTGGCGATTTAGATATGAATTCTTTGATCGAAGGATTTTTTGTCTACGCACTTTGGTTTGTTTTTGTTATTAGTTTGGTCGTTTTCGCCAGTGCTGTATTTGATAGCAATGCCGTAGTTTCAATGATTAGCGTATTTACAGCCATTCTCTTAGGTGTTATTAGCGGTTTTGGCGGTTGGATACAAATGTTTAATCCTGCTTACTTAAGCAAAAATGCAACCATGCTAATAATGTCAGAAAAAACAATGGACTACTTTATACCAACACTGTTCATTTCAATAGCTTGGATCGCTTTATTAATAATTCTCACCATTGTAATGATTAAAATAAAACCACTTCAAAAAACAGAATAGCGAACATTATTTGTTGGTTTTGCGTAAACATCCGGAATATAATAAAATAGAATAAAAAGGGGTGGCAAAATGGAACGAATTGAACGTGATACACTTGGAGAAATTTCAGTTGATGCGACTAAGTACTGGGGAGCCCAAACAGAGCGAAGTAGAAGAAACTTTGCTATTGGTGATAATTATATGCCGAAAGAAATTATCTACGCTTTTGCTCAGTTGAAAAAAGCTGCGGCTAAAGTGAATGCCTTAGAAGGAAAGTTATCCGAAGCGAAATCGGTAGCAATCGGAAACGTTTGTGATCAAATCATTCAAGGTGAACTAGATGAACATTTTCCTTTAGTCGTTTGGCAAACGGGAAGCGGAACGCAAAGCAATATGAACGTTAATGAAGTTATTGCGCACGTTGCCAATTTAACTTTAGGTGAGGAAAAAGTTCATCCAAATGATGATGTTAACATGTCGCAAAGCTCGAATGATACATTTCCGACAGCGATGCATATAGCTGCTTATCAAGCTTTAGTAACGAAACTTTTACCAGAAATAACTAAAATGGAAGAAGTTTTAACGACGAAGAAAAATCAGTATATGCAACTCGTTAAAATTGGTAGAACACATTTGCAAGATGCGACTCCACTAACGCTTGGTCAAGAAATTAGCGGCTGGGAAGCGTGTCTGACAAATAATAAAAACTACCTTGAGTCTAGTATGAAAGCAATTTTACCACTTGCAATTGGCGGGACAGCAGTTGGAACGGGATTAAATGCCTCCAAAGATTTTGGTGATAAAGTTGCAGAAGAACTAATGAAACAAACTGGTTATCCTTTTACTTCTGATTCTAATAAATATTTCGCTTTAACGAGTCATAGCCCGATTAATTTCGTCCATGGAGCCATTCGCAGCCTTGCTTCTGATTTAATGAAAATTGCTAACGATATTCGTCTACTAGCAAGTGGTCCTCGTAGTGGCATTGGTGAACTAACGCTCCCGGCTAACGAACCAGGCAGCTCCATCATGCCAGGAAAAGTGAACCCTACACAGTGTGAGGCAATTACGATGGTGGCCGCTCAAGTAATGGGAAATGATACAACGATTAATATTGCTGCAAGCCAAGGTAATTTTGAATTAAATGTTTATAAGCCTGTAATTATTTTTAATTTCTTAGAATCTATCACATTACTTTCTGATAGTATGCGCTCCTTCCGAATTCATTGTTTAGAAGGACTAACTGCCAATGAAAGTGTGATTGAAGCTAAAGTAAATGATTCGCTGATGCTTGTTACAGCCTTGAATCCACATATAGGTTACGAAAAAGCTGCCAGAATTGCCAAGTTAGCCTTCGATGAAAATACGACTTTAAAAGAAGCAGCAATTAAAACTGGTTTTGTAACAGAAAAAGAATTCGATTTATGGATAGACCCACTAAAAATGACTAATTTGTAATCTCATACTTTAGAATGAACTTCCCTAGAAACAATTGTTGTCTAGGGATTTTTCACGTATAATAAAACCACTTTTACTAGACAAATATTAGGAGATGCAAAACATGTCAGTATTATTTACGATACTTTTAATGGCAGTGATTGGCGGATTTATTGGAGCGATGACGAATTATATCGCTATCCGAATGCTCTTTCGTCCGTACAAAGCCGTTTACCTATTTAATAAACGTTTACCATTTACACCAGGTCTAATTCCAAAAAGGCGCGATGAACTAGCGGAACATATTGGAAAAGTAGTGGTAAGTCATTTGCTAACAGAGGATGCTATTCGCGCCAGACTATTGGATGAGAATTTACAAAGAGAAGTAACAGAAACCATCACAAAAATGTTTCATGAAAAAATGAAATTAGAAACAACGACGAACGAATTACTGCACCACTTAGGATACGAAAATGCAGAAGTTCGCTCTATTTCATGGTTAGAAAGAACGCTAGAGATTGAAATTAGCCGCTTTTTAACAACAAAACAATCAACACAAATGAGCGAGTTAATTCCTTCTATGCTAGAAAACGAACTAACTAAAAAACTACCTCATGTAACAGACAGAATAACGAGTAAAATGAGTGTTTTTATAGCGAGTGAAGCAGGCAAAATTCAGATTAAACAAATGCTTCAAAAATTCTTTGAAGAACATGGGAAAATGGGCAGCATGGCGAGAATGTTCATCAATATCGATAGTTTCTCAGAAAAAATTCAACAAGAGGGCTTAAAACTTATTAACCAAGAAGACACTAAAAATATCATCAACCAATTGCTAACAACTGAATGGCATAATTTTGAAGCAAAAGAGCTACAAGAACTTATCCCGACAGAAAAACAAGCACATTTGGCAGGGCAGCTTACTTCAGAAATTATTCAAGCTGTTCCACACGAAAAACTATTTAATCAACCCATTCAAGGCATACTACGCAATTATGAATCCGCCATTACAGAAAAAATGATTCCTTTTGCAGTAGAGCGAATGCTTGATTTTGTAGCGACTCATAGTGCAGAAATAGTGGAGCGAATGGACTTAGCAAAACTTGTCGAAACACAAATAGCGACTTTTTCATTACCTGAAATCGAAAAACTTGTTGTAGAGATTTCCGGTAGAGAATTAAAAATGATAACCTATCTAGGCGGGATTTTAGGAGGATTTATCGGAATCATTCAAGGAATACTCGCGATGTGGATTTAGTTCTTTTATACTGGAATAACATGCGACTTTTTGTTATAGTGAAACAGAAGTGACAAATACAGATATTTGGAGGATTTATCAATGGCAGTTAATATTTATGATGTAGCACATGATTTAGACAAAGGAATTCGTGAAACACCTGAATTCATAAGCTTACAAGATGCATACCGTGAAGTGAACGAAAATGCGGACGCAAAAGCAAAATTCGAACGTTTCCGTGATGTTCAAGTAACAATCCAAGAAAAACAAATGACTGGTCAAGAAATTGACGACGAAACAGTAAATGTTGCACAACAAGTAGCACAAGAAGTTCAAGAAAATGAACTAATCGTTAAATTAATGGAAAAAGAGCAAGCAATGAGCACAATTATTAATGATCTAAATCGCATTATTATGACGCCATTACAAGACCTATATAACGTAGCAAACGACTAATTTTCATTAATCGAAGTGGTTCTATTATTTGTTATTTATTTAGCAAATAGTAGAACCATTTTTTTATTTGAAATGCTTGTACGTAAAGAGATAGTAAGGTATAATAAGAACGTATATTCGGTTTTTTAAGGAGGCGAAAGTCATGAAAGAAATCAAATTTTTACACATAGCAGATTTGCATCTGGATAGTCCTTTCATTGGGCTTTCGACATTGCCACAACCACTTTTTTCTGCCGTACAAGAAAGTACATTTCAATCGTTGGAACGCATCATAACGATAGCAATAAAAGAAGCGGTGGAATTTGTATTAATTGCAGGAGATATTTATGATAGTGAGGATCAAAGTGTCCGTGCTCAAGCTCGTTTTTCAAAAGAAATGAAGCGATTAGAGCAAGCTGGGATAAAAGCATTCATTATTCACGGAAATCATGATTTTATAGAGAAACATAAGGAAAAACTTCAATTACCTGGAAATGTTCATGTTTTTTCAGAACAAGTTGAAATGGCTGCCATGGAAACAAAGAATGGAGCAATTGTTCATATTTATGGCTTTAGCTACGGAGAACGTCACATTCGTGCTAGTCGTATAAACGAATATAATAAACAAGGAGAGGCAGATTTTCATATCGGGCTTTTACATGGTTCTGAACTATCAAGCAGTGAAGACCATGACGTTTACGCACCATTTCGCATTCAGGAAATCACTAAAAAAGGATTTGATTACTGGGCGCTCGGACACATCCATAAACGCCAATTATTAGCAGAATCCCCAAGCGTTTATTACCCGGGAAATATTCAAGGACGAAACCGCAAAGAGTCAGGCGGAAAAGGAGCGAGTATTGTCACATTATCGGCGTCAAATACGACCATTGATTTCATAGCAACCAGCCCTATTATTTGGGAAGAAGTAATCATTACCTTGCCTGAAAATAGCGAACTCAATACTTTTTACCGGGAAATCACAAAACTTTTAGCTACATACCAAGGTCAGAGTAATTCCTTTTTTCTGCATGTTATTGTTCAAATGGCCAATAAACAAAAAATAAATACAACTGACTGGCTACAAATGCTTCAAGAAGAAACAGACTTAACGGGAAGCACCTTTATTTGGGTTCATAAACTCACAATAGAACTGACAAACCAAAGCGATTTAAAGAACTGGCATGAGCAGCATTTAGCGAGTAAAGAAATAACTCAAGCTTTCGAAAAGTTACAAGATGAATCAGCTTTTTATCAAACTGTGGAGGCTCTATATTTTGAAAGTGGTGTGAGTAGATATTTAGACGATTTATCAGAAGAAGATCGGCAGTTAATGTTAGACGCAGCTTTGACAGAACTAGGAACGGTGCTTAAAGAAGTGGAAGGTGATGAGAAATGAGAATAACGTCCATTGATATAGTTGGTTATGGCAAATGGTCCGATGCTCATTTTAATCATATTTCGGATTTTCAAGTTATTTTTGGAGAAAATGAAGCTGGAAAATCGACTATTATGGCTTTTATACATAGTATTTTATTTGGTTTCCCAACTAGACAACAATCTATTCCACGTATGGAACCTAAAAACGGCGGACCTTATGGTGGGAGATTGACGCTCGAGGATACACCTATGGGTAAAGTGATTGTCGAACGTTTAAAAGGAAAAGCTACTGGAGATGTACGTATTTATTACGGAGATGGCCAGGTAGCTGGAGAAGAAAAATTAACGGAAATTATTGGAGAAATCGACCGTAATACGTTTGAAGCTATTTTTTCTTTTGATATTCATGGACTACAAAATATTCATCAATGGAAGAAAAAAGAATTTGAGCGATATTTGCTTGCCACAGGTACAACAGGATCAGATGCACTTTTAAAAACGGCTGAAATATTACAAAAAAAATTGGAAGCCCTTTTTAAACCAAGCGGAAGAAATCCTGCAATCAATCAACAACTCAAAAAAGTAAAAGATAGCCAATTAGCGTTTCAAGAAGCCAAAAAACAAAATGCAAAATATGAGTTGCTTTTGGTTGGAAAAGAAGAAGAAAGAGCAAGACAAACTGAATTACAAGAAGAAAAAACCGCTATTCGTGTCGAACTAGATACACTAAATACCTTGCTAGATTTATGGCCCATTTACCAAGAATGGAAGGCACTAAGCGAAAAAGCGGTACCTCTAACCGAAGCTACTTTTCCACCAGATGGTATTATCCGTTTGGAACATTTGCAACTAAGAGAAAAAGAATGGCAAAATCAATTAATTCAATTAGAAGAACGCCAAAAAAACTTGATTAACAAAAATAATTTTGAACATACTGCTTTTTTTGCTGAAAACGAAGCAGAAATAACCTATTTAATCGAAACTTATGGCGCCTATAATGAGCGCGAATTACAACAAAAAAGTTTAGAAAAAGAGATCAAGTACTATCAAACAGATGCTAAACAAACACCGATGAAATGGACAAAAGAGCTAGATCAAAAAGTACTTCGAATAAAAGAACTCGAGCAAATAAACAAACAACAACAGCATGATATTCAATTAGAATTAAAGCTTACTCAAGAATCAGAAGAAAAATTGCAACAAAAGATCGATAAAATAGAAACAAATATGTGGGATAATAAAAGATTCCAACAAGAAAAAGAAAAAATAAATTCAAAAGAAAAAACACCCGTAACTAAATCGATTGTAGCTGTTGGTATTTTTCTAGCGGCTTTAGTAGTTTTAGTGATTTTTCAATCGATTTGGAGCGTTGCTGTTGTTTTTCTAGTGGCTCTTATATCTGTTTATTTATTAGTTCTTACTAAAACACCCGCGCCTTCTAGCAATCAGCAAATTTTAGCGTTTTTAGAACAGCAAAAAATCAGGCAAGAATGGCAACAATTACTGAGCGAAATGGACATTATTGCTTCACAAATAGCACAATTAGAAGAACGACAAAGCAGAATAAACAAATCACAATACGACTATCAATCAGAACTAAACCATTTATTTGATACGTTAGCGATTAATGAACTTCCAGATGAAAACTGGGAGGCTATAGTTCAAACCTACAAAGAACATAGCGAAAAAAATCAATTAGCTGCAGAACTGACATTGAAATTAGAACCATTAGCAGAAAAACAACACTCATACCAGCTCAGATTAGAAAAACTAGATGCACCTATAGAATCGGCAAATATTGAAGAAAAAATATCTTTCTTACGCCAAGGTTTGCTATATTACCGAAATAATTTGACCGAAAACGCCAAACTCGCAGAAAAAATGGAACAAGTTACAATGCAATTAAATTTAGTAAAACAAGATCTACTACTTGTTAAAAAGGAAAAAGCGGACTTATTAGAACAAGCCAAAGTAAATAATGAAGACGAATTCCGTGTAGCAGCAATGCGAGTAAAACAAGAACAGCAATGGCGCGAACGTTTAATTCTACTAGAAGCGCAACTCGAACCAGATAAGCGACTAGCATTAAGTCAGTTTTCAGCGCAAGAAGTCATTAAAGAAAAAGAACTTCAACTAGAAGAAAAACTGCGCAAAATAGAATTAGAACAAGAAAATATTCATGCCTCATTGGCTGCAAAAAATCATGAGATAGCAACTTTAGAAGAGGGTGGAACGTTTGCTGCACTCATGCAAGACTTCTATTCAGAAAAAAGCAAATTGCAACAAATGACTCGGGAATGGACAGAAACTAAACTAGCACTTCAAATACTTCAAGAAACTATGCGGAGTTTGCAAGAAGGAAAATTACCAAAAACATTAGCTTTAGCAACTGACTATTTCAACCATTTAACGAATGGGAATTATACAAAAGTGTACTTACAAGAGAACCGGATTCAAGTCGAGAGTAAAGAAGTCATTTCATTTTTCCCAGAAGAACTGAGTCAAGCAACAAAAGAACAACTGTATTTGGCAATCCGTTTTGCATTAATTGATGTTATTCATAAAGATTTTCCATTACCTATAATTATTGATGATGGTTTTGTTCATTTTGACTCGGCTAGAATGGTGCAAATGATGCAGTTGCTTCAAAAAAGAAAGAGCACAAATCAGGTTATTTTTTTCACATGTCATCAAGAAACTCGCAAATTTTTTTCCAGTGAAGACATACGCGTGCTATAATGGTTGGAGAAACTTCTTACTACAGAAAGAAAGAAGGCGATACAATGGAAAAAAGATTATTAGACTATGAAGTTGGGGAAACAGTTGAGTTATTCTTGCTGATTAAATCAAGTGTAAAAGGAACGGCGAGTAATGGAAAACCATTTTTAAGCCTTGTTTTACAAGATAAATCAGGTGAATTAGAAGCAAAACTTTGGGATGTAAAAGAAAGCGATGAAATTAATTACGGGGTGCAGCAAATTGTTCACCTTATGGGAGATATTCAAAATTATCGGGGAAGAAAGCAATTGAAAATTCGCCAAATCAGACAAGCATCACCACTTGATGGCGTTAGCGCTAGTGAATTTATGGAGACAGCGCCTATTAATAAAGATGAAATGGCTGACGAAATAACCCAGTATATTTTCGAAATGAAAAATGCAAACTTGCAACGAATTACGCGAGCTTTGCTAAAAAAATATCAGGATGATTTTTATGATTATCCAGCTGCGATGCGCCATCACCATGAATTTGTTTCGGGATTAAGTTTCCACGTGGTTTCCATGTTGCGTTTAGCTAAATCAGTGGCTGATTTATATCCGACAGTTAATCGCGACCTACTTTATGCTGGCGTTATTTTACATGATTTAGGAAAAGTAATTGAACTCTCTGGACCAGTTTCGACCACTTATACACTTGAAGGTAATTTGATTGGACATATTTCTATCATCGTTGAGGAAGTAAGTAAAATTGCTGAAGAGCTATCGATTGATGGAGAAGAAGTAGTTGTCTTAAAACACGTACTGTTGTCTCATCATGGTAAAGGCGAGTGGGGAAGTCCGAAGCCGCCACTAGTTCGTGAAGCTGAAATTTTACATCAAATTGATTTAATGGATGCTTCGCTAAATATGATGGATAAAGTATTAAAACATACCAAACCAGGCGAATTTAGTGAAAGAGTATTTGGGTTAGATAATCGTTCCTTTTATAATCCAACTTTTGAATAACAGAAAAGCTGTTCAGGGAGCGTAACTGAACAGCTTTTCTATATAAAAAAACACGATTGGAAACTAGTTCCAATCGTGTTTTTAGTTACTTATTTAGATGAATCTTTTGAAGCAGAACCGTCAAAATCTTTGAAAGCATCTTTCAAGTCTTTGTCTTCAACTTTTACGTTAGCATCTTTGTATTCTTTTTTAAGCGTTTTTTGCATGTTTTCTGTAGTTAATTGGGATGCAAGGTAAGCTTCTTTAACAGCTTTTTTATCTTTATCAAAAGTTGTTTTTGTAGCTGGTTTGTCCATTTGGATGATGTGGTATCCATATTGAGTTTTTACTGGAGCGCTGATGTCGCCTTTGTTTTTAAGGGCATAAGCTGCTTTTTCAAATGCAGGATCCATTTTACCAGAACCAAATGGTGCTAATTGGCCACCGTTTTCTTTAGTAGCAGTATCTGTAGAATATTCTTTTGCTAAATCAGCAAATTTTGCGCCGTCTTTAAGTTTTTGTTCAACTTCTTTGGCTTTGTTTTCATCAGCTACTAGAATATGGCTTACAGTAATATCTGGTTGCCAAGTTTTGTAGTACTCTTTAAGTGCTTTATCGCTAGTATCAGCATTAGCTTCAGTTGCTTTTTGAACTAACAAGTTGTACTTAAGTTGGCTTTTGAATGATTTCTCAGTTAAGCCACTTTGAGCTAAAACTGCAGAGAATTGATCGCCGTATTGGGATTTGTACTCTTTGAATTTTTTATCAACATCTTCGTCGCTTACTTTGTATTTATCACCAAGGATTTTTTCGAAAGTAAGTTGTTGTACAAACTCAGAACCATATTTATCTTTCATTGCGTCGTAAAGCTCATCTTGCGTTACGTCGCCAGAATCAGTCTTAACGACATTACCGCCGCCACCACACGCTGCTAGACTGAACAATGCCATCATCATGACAAGTCCAAGAATTAATTTCTTCTTCATTAAATAAAACACACTCCTTAGTTGTTGGAATAATTCCCGCTTAACACAATAACTATCATAACATAAATTAAAGATAAAAAGAAAAGATGAAAGAAATTTAATGATATTCTTATGGTTTAGTCAGAAATTAAAATCGAAAAGCCACGTTCTGCACTTTCTACAAAACAATTCTTTGGCATTTTCCATAGTTTTTTAATGTGAGTAAAATCAGAAAAGCTCATTCCAAAGTGGACAGATAATAAAATTAGGAACATTCCCGAGTGCCCAATTGGAGTTATAAGCATTAAAGTGATTAGAATAGTAGTGATAACGACAAAAGGCAAAATTAATGAAAAAATGTAATGCCATTTTGGAATTATCCGTTTAATATTTAATTTTATACAGGGAAGAATAAAGAAATGGATACGCCACTGAATGACTGTACCTTCGCGATATTTAAAGCACCCAATAATATGAAGCAACTTATGAATCGGATAAATTAAAACAATACCCAAAAAGCTCATGAATTGATAATCATTTGTAAGTTGGCCGGGGTACATTAAATGTTGTGTTAAAAAACAAATACATACGGCAGCTAGCCAAACAAGAATACCTTTTAGGAAAAGTCGATTAAACTCATCTCGTCGCTCTGTGTTGATTGATTTTAAGCAGCGCATTGTAAACTTTCCTCCAGTTAAAGCTAAAATAGTGCTCCGTCAGAAGGCACCATAGTATTGTATGCTCAATTGGAATAAAATTCAACCCTTTTTTTAATAAATAATTGCCTAATTTTGACGTTTTTATGAAGGTGATTTTAAGCACAGAAAAAAACTGAGCAAGCGCCCAGTTTTTATACTTATTTATTATCTTTTTTGAGTGTTTTTTCTAAATCAGAAATTGTTTTTTGCATATCTTTAATTTCGTCTTTTAAGCGTTTCTTTTCAGGTTCCATTTCCTCGTTCCACTTAGAAACAGATTCCATAATGTCTGAAGAAACATCTTTAAGTAGTGTTGAGCCTTCTGTGCCAAGAACTTGAACAGATTGAATAAGTTCATTTGCATTGTATGCTAGTTCTTTTAAAATGACACTTGCTTCACCTGATTTAGCAACAATATCTTTTCGAAGTTCATTGCCGGATTTTGGAGCAAATAATACCGAGGCTGCGGCTCCAATTGCCCCACCAGCTAAAATACCAAAAATAAGTGATTTTTTATTCATTTATACTCCACTCCATCCATAAAGTCATTTTAGTCTATTTTTGCTGCAATAAGTTCAGCAATTTCTTGGTAACGTTCTTGTGTATACCAGTCTGCGTTATCTTTCCATTTTAACCCAAAGTCGTCTGATTTGCTATACCTTGGTATTAAATGGATATGACAATGAAAAACAGATTGGTAAGCTACTTCTTCATTATTATTTAAAATATTTAATCCCTGTAGCGGTAAAGCTTCTTTTAAAGCTCGCGCGATTTTTGGCACGCGGCGGAATAATTCAGCAGCCGTCTCTTCAGGTAAATCGAATGTGTTCCTAGCATGTTTTTTAGGAATTACGAGTGTATGACCTTCTGTGACTTGTCCTAAATCAAGGAATGCGTATACTTCATCATCTTCATACACTTTGGCAGAAGGGATTTCACCGCGAACTATCTTGCAGAAAATGCAATCGTCCATTAAGTATGACCACCTTTCACAACATATTAATTATGTACTACTTTAATTTAACATAAAAACGAGTCAAAAGCATGTATGAGATAGTGGACAATGGATTATTTTGACAGTTCAAGGTATGAATATGCTATTATTAACTAAAGATACGTAAGGAGGTATGGAAATGGCTTTAGTAGAAGTAGAACACCTGACGGGCGGGTATACAAAGCGACCAGTCCTAAAAGATATTTCATTTGCGATTGAAGAAAAACAAATTGTTGGATTAATCGGCCTAAACGGAGCAGGAAAAAGTACAACCATTAAACACATAACTGGCTTAATGCATCCAAAACAAGGGACAATTAAAATCAACGGTCACCAATTAGTGGAAGATACAGAAACATATAGAAAGCAATTTTCTTATATCCCAGAAACCCCGGTATTATATGAAGAATTAACATTAAAAGAACATCTAGAATTAACCGGAATGGCTTATGGTCTTTCACAAGAAGAATTACAAGAAAGAATGCCCCCACTTTTAAAAGAATTTCGCTTAGAGAAAAAATTGAATTGGTTTCCAGCGCATTTTTCTAAAGGGATGAAACAGAAAGTAATGATTATGTCGGCTTTTTTAATTGAGCCTAAATTATATATTATTGACGAACCTTTTGTTGGGCTTGATCCACTTGGAATCCAGTCACTACTTAATTGGATGGATGAAATGCGAAGTGAGGGAGCAAGTATTTTAATGTCAACGCATATTTTGGCGACAGCTGAAAAATATTGCGATACTTTTATCATTATTCATCAAGGTGAAATTCGTGCAGAAGGTACTTTGAAAGATTTACAAACGAACTTTGAAATGCCAGGAGCTTCACTTGATGAAATTTACATCCAGTTGACAAAGGAAGAGGAAGCTGATGAAGATGATATTTGACAGTAAAGCGCTCTGGAAGGAACGTTTTAGCGCTTATACTACAGAAGTAATGCGCTATCTCCGTTATATGTTTAATGATCATCTGCTGTTTGTTCTTATCATTGGGCTCGGTGCCGGTATTTTTTATTACGCAGGTTGGGTGAAAACGCTTGAGCCTAGTTTCCCAGTTATTCCGCTGATGGTTATTTTACTTACAGCTTCTATTGCAATTAGCCCAGTCGCAACGCTACTACAAAAACCGGACGTAGTTTACTTAATCGTTCAAGAAAAAGCAATGGATGCATATTTTTCTCAAGCAAAAATAGCCAGTTTCTTTATGCAATTGTATGTATTCGTAATCGTTCTCGGTATTTGTATGCCTATGTATGTAGAAGTGACAGGAATACCTTATAGCCAGTTCTTTACATTATTTATCGTGCTTGCTTTACTTAAAGCTTGGAATATTTATTTTGGCTTTGAAAGTATGAAATTGGAAGATGCTGATACAACATGGATGTTTGTTCGCGTTATTGTAAATGCTATTTTAATTTATATTTCGTTAATTTCTGCGCCTTTTATTTCGATTCCGCTTGTTCTAGTTGTAATTTTAGCGAGTTATTACTGGATTAAGAAGAAAACTTCTAAAGTGACGCTTAGATGGGAATATTTAGTAGATAAAGAAGAAGCGCGAATGAATCGTTTCTATCGTTTGGTTAATTTATTTACGGATGTACCACACTTACGAGGGACGGTTCGTAGACGGAACTATCTTGATTTCTTATATCAGCCAATTCCTTATGCGAAAAGAAAAACGTTTGCTTATTTGTTTAGCCGCACTTTTGTAAGAACGAATGAATACATCGGACTTTACGTTAGGCTCACTGTAATTGCTGTTATTCTGCTCGTTTTTGTGCAAGGATTTTATTTGAATATTATTTTTTCATTGTTATTCTTATATTTAACTGGCTTTCAATTTATCCCGATGCTAAAACATTATGATGCACAAATTATGTTACGTCTTTATCCGATTGATGATGCTTATCGCCACCGTAGTTTTATTCACTTTTTACGAATTTTACTACTTGGCCAAGCAATACTCTTTAGCCTTATTGGAATTGCCCAAAATGGAACAATCGGCGGGATGGTGATATTAGGAATAAATTTAGCTTTTGTAGCGATTTTTACTTTCCTTTATGCTCCAATCAGAATGAAAAAAATGTACGAATAAAAAAAGCGATTTGGATTTTTGGTCCAAATCGCTTTTTCCTATTTAGCATCATGTGAGAATTCTGGATAATGATAAATATCTTCATGTGAGAAACCAACTTGCGTATTATTTTTTTTCATGATGCTTGTAATTTCTTTGTGTAAAGGAGTTTTTTTCCATTCTTGAAAGAAAACTTCGGAATCCCAAAAAGAAACAATTAAAAACTGATTTGTATTCATCGCTTTGGTAAGTTTTGTGCTTTGTAACCCAGGTGTTTCACTAAAATGTAAGCTAGCATGTTGATACATTTGTAAGAAAATCGGAATCTCTTCATCGCGAAGTTGAATATATTCAAACACAACAATTCCAAAACCTTTTAAAGAACCACTACTTTGTAAAACTCGATACTCTTTACCTTCTTGGAAAAGTTTTTCTCCAGTTGACTCTTGATACAAAAGAGATTGCGAAAAGTTTTGCAGAAGTGTCACATTCTCGCCAATATAGTTTTCCATTAGTTGACGAAGATAATGTTCTGTTCCAGTTGTGATAAATACTTTTTTCATGATAAGTCCTTCTTTCAGTTTTATTCAATTAAGATAAATGATTACACCTTTGTTTTCCACGTTTTTCATAATTGAAACAGTAGATAGGCAATTTGTTTGGTTTTATACAAGATTTCTAGTATCCTTTTATCTGGAGAAGTTATTTATTGTTCTGTTGCCTATTGTGTGTAAATGAACAAAGAAGGGAAGCGACTCAATGACAAAAATAACGAACGATTTATTTTTAAAAGCAGCGCGAAAAGAACAAGTGGACCGAATTCCGGTTTGGTACATGAGACAAGCAGGGAGATCTCAACCAGAATATCGTAAATTAAAAGAAAAATATTCGCTATTTGAAATTACTCATCAACCAGAAATATGTGCTTATGTTACTAAATTACCAGTAGATCAATACGGAGTCGATGCAGCAATTTTATATAAAGATATTATGACACCACTTCCGGGGATGGGAGTAGACGTAGAGATTAAGTCAGGCATTGGTCCAGTCATACATAATCCAATTAGAACTTTCCAAGATGTCGAGAAACTGACGATTTTTAAACCGGAAATTGAAGTGCCTTATGTGCTTGATACGATAAAATTACTAGCTGATGATATGTTAGATGTACCTTTAATTGGATTTGCTGGAGCACCTTTCACGCTTGCAAGTTATATGATAGAAGGTGGTCCATCGAAAAATTATCACCAAACAAAAAGTTTTATGTACCGTGAACCAGAAGTTTGGGCAATTTTAATGGAAAAACTTGGACGGATGACTGCGAATTATTTAATAGCGCAAATTAACGCCGGGGCTTCTGCTGTTCAATTGTTTGATTCTTGGGTAGGAGCACTTAGCCGTGCGGATTATGCGCAGTACATCCGACCTGTTATTGAAATGATTGTTAAAGAAGTGAAAGCTGTTCATCCAACAACACCGATTATTATGCAAGCGGTTGGGGCGAGTCATCTTTTAGCAGAGTGGGAAACAATGCCACTAGATGTAGTCGGTGTAGATTGGCGTGAAACGATTACAACTGCTAGACAAAAAGTACCAACAAAAGCAATTCAAGGAAATTTAGACCCATCCACACTTCTTGCACCAGAAAAATGTATCGCAGAAACGGAACGAATTTTGCAAGAAGGTATACTAGAACCAGGATACATTTTCAACTTAGGACACGGTGTTTTTCCAGAAGTACCACCAGAAATGCTAAAAAAATTAACTAAGTACATCCACGAAAGAAGCGAAATTCTATTAAAAAAAGGATGATGAAAAATGACTAAAAAAGTAGGTTTACTTGTAATGGCATACGGGACTCCGTATAAAGACGAAGATATTGAACGTTACTACACAGATATTCGTCACGGACATAAGCCAAGTGAAGAAATGATTGCAGATTTACGCGGAAGATACCACGCTATCGGAGGCCTGTCACCACTCGCGAAAATCACCGAAGCACAAGCCTATGGACTAGAAAAAGCATTAAACGACGCGCAAGATGAAGTAGAATTTAAAGCGTATATCGGTTTAAAACATATCGAACCATTCATTGAGGACGCGGTTGAAGCAATGCATAAAGATGGTATAGAAGAAGCTATTTCCATCGTTTTAGCGCCTCATTATTCCAGTTTTAGTGTAGAAGCATATAACAAAAGAGCGAAAGATGCTGCTGATAAATTGGGCGGTATTCATATTCAAGCAATTAATGATTGGTATAAACAACCAAAATTCATTCAAATGTGGGCTGATAGAATTAATGAAACAGCTAAACAAATTCCAGCAGAGGAATTAATAGACACTGTGTTAATTGTTTCCGCACACAGTTTACCAGAGAAAATTAAACAACATAACGATCCGTATCCAGACCAACTTCAAGAAACAGCGGATTTAATTTTTGATAAAGTAGCAGTACCTCATTATGCGCTAGGTTGGCAAAGTGAAGGGAAAACCGGGGAACCTTGGCTTGGACCTGATGTACAAGATTTAACAAGAGAACTTCATGGCCGAGAAAAATACAAACATTTTATTTATACGCCAGTTGGTTTTGTCGCAGAACATTTAGAAGTACTTTATGATAATGATTATGAATGTAAAGTAGTAACAGATGAAGTTGGTGCAGCTTACCACCGACCTCCAATGCCAAATGCTGACCCTGAATTTTTAGAAGTTTTAAGAACGGTCGTTTGGGATGCATACACAAAATAAAAAAATGCGCCGGGATATTCGTTATTCCGGCACTTTTTTATAAAAGAAAGAAAACGTTTTCAATATTTTTAGCTAAATACTATGAAGTTTTAATCAGATTCTCATCTTTGCCGGGCATAATGATAACTATAGAAAGACAGGAGGTTCACCCAAATGAAAAACAAGGCAGAAAAACAAAGAATTGCCACTAATTTGTCACTTTATATGAAAATAAATGGATATACTCATAGAACATTCGCGCTTGCAGTCGGGATTTCCCAAAACACTTTGAAAGCATTAATGATTGGGAAAATGAGAAACGAAAATAAATTCCAAAAATACATAACACAAATTACAGAAAGTTTGACATTAGACGAAAAATTCTTTGAACAACCAAAAGAAGCTATTACAGCAGCACCTATCACTTTTCAAGATACAAACAAAATGCATCTTGGAGACGAAAAATTCAATGCTATCAGCTTAATGTTAAAAATTGGCGAAATTCATTACGAATCATAAAAAGCTTGGGACTAATAATCCCGAGCTTTTTTATATGCCGTAAAATAGCAAGATTCAGGGCTTGACGAACCTCACTAACTCACGTAAAATGAAGACAATTTTCAAAATAGGAGTGTGACACATGATTAGAAAACTAACTGTATCTGATAATGAAGAAGTAATGGCACTTTTAAAACCCGAAGCAACCCTCAATTTATTTATTATTGGGGATATCGAAAATTTTGGTTACGAGAGTGATGTGCAAGATCTTTGGGGCGAATTCGATTCATCAGGTAAATTACATGCATTGTTACTTCGATTCGATACGTTTTTCTTACCCTATTCAAAAGACGCTAATTTTGATGCAAAAGCTTTCTCAGAAATTATTGCTAAGCATGATACATATGAAGTTAGCGGTATTTCTCGTGTCACAAAGGAACTAGAACCATTTTTACCAGAGCTTGCCGAAAAAAGACAAGACACTTATTTTTGCGAATGCGAACATGTAAATCGTATTTCTGTAAATCAAGACGTTATTGTAAGAACGGCAGTAGCAGAAGACGTAGCTCCAATTATTAAAATGCGCAAACACATTAAAGAATTTGGTTCACGCGATGAAAATGAAGAATTAATTATTCGCCAAATTGAAAAAGGCGTTAAACGAATTTATTATATTGAACAAGACCAAGAAGTAGTTGCCGTAGCAGAAACATCGGCAGAAAATTCCTTTTCAGCAATGATTACAGGTGTAGCGACAAGTGATGGATATCGACAACGCGGTTTTGCAAGTACGCTTCTAAAAAAATTATGTTGCGATGTATTAGCAGAAGGAAAGAAACCATGTTTATTTTATGATAACCCAGTTGCTGGTGAAATATATCACCGCCTTGGTTTTGAGCACACAGGAGATTTTGTTATGTATAAATAACCTTTACTTTGCATCCGTAAGATTGGTATGATGGATATATTATGTTAGTAAAGGATGAATAATGTGAAACCACGTGGAATTTGTTTTTTTGATATGGATGGAACACTATTAAATAGTGAATCTAAAGTACTTGATACCTCGCTTCAAGCACTTGATAAACTTCGAGAAAATAATATTATTCCTGTTATTGCTACTGGTCGGACCCTTATAGAAATCAGTCATCAAATGAAAATTACCGGCATTGAATCCGCAGTAATGATGAACGGACAAATGGCTATTTTTGAAGGAGAAAAAGTGTACGAAGATGTGATTGATGCTGATTTGCTTGATCGTTTGACGGAAGAAGCTAAATCACAAAATGTAGAGGTTTGCTATTATAATGATAAAAGAATTGGCGCAACTGCAAGTACACCAGTTGTAAAAGCGCATTATGATTTTTTAGGCGAGCCAATGCCAGAAGTAAGACCGAATATGTATAAAGAAGAAACTATCAATATGGCGCTTCTTTTACTCGAGTCAGGTGATGACTATTTTCCAGAACGTTTTCCAGAATTACAATTCGTTCGCAATACACCATTTAGTAATGACGTCTTAAGAAATGGCGGATCTAAAGCTGTCGGTATTTCGAAACTACTTGAAGTTATGGGCTATCAAGATGTTCCAACCTATGCTTTTGGAGATGGCATGAACGACTTAGAGATGTTTGGCGCTGTGGATTATGCGATTGCAATGGAAAACGCCGTACCATTATTAAAAGAAAAAGCATCATTCGTTACAAAAGATAATAATAGTGACGGAATAATGCTTGGCTTAAAACAATTTGATTTAATTTAAAGAAGTGCCTCGTGCGCTTCTTTTTTTGTGAAATTCCAACGCAAGACCGATAGAATTGTAATAATTCTTTTGATATAATAAAACTAATCAATTGAAGAGGAGAAATGTTCATGAACGAAATCAATCCAACATCCGAGCGAGTAAACACAGAGAAAAGAACAAATAAACAAATTATTATGCAAAAAATACTTAATTGGTTTGTATTTTCTTTGCTACTTGCATCTATCGGTGCTGCGATTGGGAGTAAATTAAGTCCAGAACTTTATTTGCCTCTTGTCGTGTTAGAAGTCGCGTTACTTATCACAGCAATGGTAGTGCGTCGAAGTAAAACAATTAATAAAGTGGTAGGGTACCCAGTAGTACTAGCATTTGCGTTTGTCACAGGCTTAACGCTTGGACCAACTTTGACATATTATTTTGGTGCAGGACAAGGTGCCGCCGTTCTGATGGCATTTGTTACAGCAACCATTACATTCACAACACTAGCTTTTATTGGCGCAAAAATGAAAAAAGACTTATCTTTCTTAAGTAGCGCATTATTCGCTGCGATTATTATTCTTATCATCTTTAGTTTTGCTGGAGTATTTTTACCACTAGGTTCTATGCTGACAACTATTATTTCAGCAGGTGGGACAATTATTTTCTCATTATACATTTTGTATGATTTTAACCAAATTATGAAGCGCGATGTGGAACTTGCAGATGTGCCAATGCTTGCGCTAAATTTATACCTTGATTTCCTTAACTTATTCATGTTCTTACTCCGCCTATTTACAGGTCGTGATTAAGAAATTCTGAAGATCTGCCAACCTAAAAATTGGTAGGTCTTTTTCTATAAAAAAAGATGGTTTTTGTTAGACAAAAGCAAGATAAAAAACTATAATAAAGTTAAGGTCAAAAAAGGTCAGACTTATCTTTTATAAGGAGGACAAAAAATGGATTTACAAAAATTTACCCAACAAGTCCAGCAAACAATTGCGGACGCACAAAATCTAGCTATTGCATCAGAACATCAAGAAATTGACGTTATACATGTTTTTAAAGTGTTATTAACGGAGAGTGACTTTGCAAAACGCGTATATGATGTAGCAGAAGTTAATGTTGAGGCACTTCAAAAAGTAGTAGACGAATCTTTAAGAAAAATTCCTGTTGTTTCAGGAAGCGGAGTGAACTATGGCCAAGCAATGAGTCAAGCACTTTTCCAACTAATGAGAGATGCAGAAAAAGAACAGAAACAATTAGACGATGATTTTGTATCGACAGAACATCTTATCTTAGCTGTAATGGACCAAAAGTCAAATCCCATCACAGCCGAATTAAAAAAGCAAAATAAATCTAAAAAACAAATTAACGAAGCAATTTTAAAAATCAGAGGAGGGAAAAAAGTGACTTCTCAAAATGCAGAGGAAAACTATGAAGCTTTAACAAAATATGGACGAGATTTAGTCGCGGAAGTAAGAAGCGGGAAACTTGATCCAGTGATTGGACGCGACGCAGAAATTCGTAATGTCATTCGAATTTTATCAAGAAAAACAAAAAATAATCCAGTTCTAATTGGTGAGCCAGGTGTTGGTAAAACAGCAATTGTTGAAGGCTTAGCACAACGTATTGTCAGAAAAGACGTTCCAGAAGGACTGAAAGATAAAACTATTATCTCCCTTGATATTGGTTCCCTTATTGCTGGAGCTAAGTATCGCGGTGAATTTGAAGAACGTTTAAAAGCAGTACTTCAAGAGGTAAAACAAAGCGATGGACAAATTTTGCTCTTTATAGATGAAATTCATACAATTGTCGGCGCAGGTAAAACAGATGGAGCTATGGATGCTGGAAACATGTTAAAACCTATGCTTGCAAGAGGTGAACTTCACTGTATCGGCGCAACAACTTTGGACGAATACCGCCAATATATCGAAAAAGATGCTGCACTAGAAAGACGTTTCCAAAAAGTACTTGTTCCAGAGCCAACAGTGGAAGATACAGTTTCCATTTTACGTGGTTTAAAAGAACGTTTTGAAATCCATCATGGCGTAAATATTCATGATAATGCCTTAGTTGCCGCAGCTAGCCTTTCTAATCGTTACATTACGGATCGTTTTTTACCGGATAAAGCAATTGATTTAGTAGATGAAGCGTGTGCAACTATTCGTGTCGAAATTGACTCGATGCCAAGTGAACTTGATGAAGTAACAAGAAAAGTCATGCAGCTAGAAATTGAAGAAGCTGCACTAAAAGAAGAAAAAGATCCAGCAAGTGAACGGCGCTTAGAGATGTTACAGCGGGAACTAGCTGACTATAAAGAAGAAGCAAATAAAATGAAGTCTAAATGGGAATCCGAAAAAAGCGAAATCAGTAAAATTCGTGAAGTTCGCGAACAAATCGATCATCTGCGTCATGAATTAGAAGAAGCAGAGAACAACTACGATTTAAATAAAGCTGCTGAACTTCGCCACGGTAAAATTCCAGCAGTAGAAAAAGAATTATTAGCATTAGAAACGGAAAATCGCGAAAAAACAGCCCAAGAAGATCGAATTTTACAAGAAGAAGTAACAGAAAATGAAATCGCTGAAATTGTTGGACGATGGACTGGAATACCAGTGACTAAGTTAGTAGAAGGAGAACGCGAAAAACTGCTTAAATTAGCCGATGTTCTTCATCAAAAAGTAATTGGTCAAGACGACGCGGTTCAGTTAGTTAGTGATGCAGTATTACGTGCTCGTGCGGGGATTAAAGATCCAAAACGACCAATCGGATCCTTTATTTTCTTAGGCCCAACCGGTGTTGGTAAAACGGAACTAGCCAAAGCATTAGCCTATAATATGTTTGATTCTGAAGATCATATGATTCGAATTGATATGTCTGAATACATGGAGAAACATTCCGTATCAAGACTTGTCGGGGCTCCTCCAGGTTATGTTGGATATGAGGAAGGCGGACAACTTACCGAAGCTGTAAGACGCAACCCATATTCGATTGTCTTACTTGATGAAATCGAAAAAGCCCATCCAGACGTATTTAATATCCTTTTACAAGTACTTGACGATGGTCGGATTACGGATTCACAAGGGCGCTTAATTGACTTTAAAAACACCGTAATCATTATGACGTCTAATATCGGCTCTAATTTATTACTTGAAAGAACCGAAGAAGGTGAAATCTCGCCTGAACTAGAATCAGACGTAATGCAAATTTTGCAAAGTGAATTTAAACCAGAATTCTTAAACCGGGTAGATGATATTATTCTATTTAAACCACTTACACTCGCTGATATTAAAGGCATTGTGGAAAAATTAGTAGAAGAACTTCAAATTCGCCTTGCTGATCAAGAAATTACGATTACTATTTCAGATAACGCAAAAGCCTTTATTGCAGAAGAAGCTTATGACCCAGTATACGGTGCGCGTCCACTGAAACGATATATTGTGCGTCATGTCGAAACGCCTCTTGCAAGAGAAATTGTATCTGGTAAAATTATGCCGCATTCTTCCGTTGAAATTGATTTACAAGATAAAGAATTTACTTTTAAAGTCACAGAATAACATGGAAAATGTTTGATTCACGACTCGAAAGGGAAAACTTTTGTTGGATTAGTCGTTTAGAAAATAAGCGAAAATGGAAGGATGAGGAAGATGAAATTAGTATTAATTCGTCATGGTCAAAGTGAATGGAACAAATTGAATTTATTTACTGGTTGGCATGATGTTGACTTATCAGAAGAAGGCGTTGTAGAAGCAATGACAGCAGGAAAACGGATTAAAGAAGCTGGCTTGGAATTTGATGTAGCTTTTACTTCCGTTTTAACTAGAGCTATTAAAACGCTTAATTATGTTTTAGAAGAATCTGATCAAATGTGGGTTCCAGTCCATAAATCATGGCGTTTAAACGAACGACATTACGGAGCGCTTCAAGGACTTAATAAACAAGAAACTGCTGAAAAATACGGCGCAGACCAAGTACAAAAATGGCGCAGAAGCTACGATACTCTTCCACCATTATTAGAAGAAAACGACGAAAGACAAGCGAAAAATGATCGCCGTTATCAACTTCTTGATACCCATGCAATTCCATCGGGTGAAAACTTGAAAGTAACCTTAGAACGAGTTATTCCTTACTGGATGGATACAATTGCACCAGAAATTAAAGCAGGACGTCGTGTAGTTATTGCAGCTCACGGTAATAGTTTACGCGCCTTGGTAAAATTCTTAGAAGGTATTAGTGATGACGAAATTATGGAACTTGAAATCCCAACAGGTGTACCGCTTGTATATGAATTAAACGATGATTTAAAACCAGTTAATAAATATTACTTGGATAAATAAAAAAAGAACCTCTTTCCAACATGTGGAAAGAGGTTCTTTTTTTGAGCTGCACTCGAAAAGTGAGTTCTCGCTATCAGAAAGTTGGATGTTTACTTAAAGTCATAAACTTCGCTATCTTTAGGCATCAAGAAAGTGATTAAAATAATGAAGAAGGATAACCCTACTGTTAAAATAATAGCCCGCGTCATATCAAATGATACATATAACATGGAAGAAAGAACGAATTCAGCCATTAAAGAAAGTAAGAATACCCAAAACACAGTCACCACGTAACGCATCCTTACACCCCATTTCATCTATTTCATTATACATTTTAGCACATAAAACTTGATTATCCAATCATATATCTTTTGAAAATACGATTATCGAAAAACAGGGAGGAATAATTCACCAAACGGAGAATAGTAGTGTAAAGAGGGTTAAATGGAATGACATAATATTGTCAAAAGTAAATAGGTACTCTCAAATCCTTTGAACTAGCCATTTACTAACTTTTATGATAAACCTTTCATCAAAAAGTTAGTAAGTTCTCAGAATGAAAATGCTAGAATGAAGAAGGTTAACAGAGACAGAGCCATTTAAATTGGGGAATTAACTAATTTGGATAGGAAGTGCCAACTGATAATGAAAAAGAAATTCACGCAGATTTTACTAGCAAGTGCTATCGTAAGTTCCACCTTGTTACCTTTTGCTAACGTAGGAGCGGCAGAAGCAAGCCAAACCGCAGTGAGTCAGGCAGGAATGACTTTATCACAACAGCAATTTATACAATCAATTGCTAGCGATGCACAAGATTTACAAAAAGAAGAAAAAATATTAACGAGTGTTACTTTAGCTCAAGCCATCTTAGAATCCAATTGGGGTGAAAGTGGCTTATCAACTTCTGCTAACAACTTGTTTGGAATTAAAGGCAGCTATGAAGGAAGTTCAGTTTCAATGGGTACACAAGAATTTAGCAATGGTAAAGCTTATCATACACAAGCTGATTTCAGAAAATACCCTGATAAAAAATCATCATTAGTCGATCATGCACAACTTTTTATTAATGGAGTATCTGGAAATCCAGATTTATATTCTGCGGTTATCGGAGAAACAGACTATAAAAAAGCAGCCCATGCGATTCAAGATGCTGGATATGCAACTGACCCGACTTATGCAGAAAAACTAATTTCTACTATAGAAACATATAATTTAGATGATTATGATCAAATTTACGATACAGTAACCTCATCAGAGAGCCAATTGGCTTATGCTGAAATAACAAAACCCGCTAACGAAATTATTTGGACAAAACCTTATAACACAAAAGGCGCAGAACAAGTAGGAAGTGCCAAAGATTACCAAAGTAAAACGCTACGAATAACTCAAAAAGCAGTTACCGAAAAAGGTACTTGGTATCAACTTCAAGATCAAGGCAAATCAATTGGATGGATAAATAGTAATACAGTGACTATTTTTTACACCCCTAAAAATGAAACAAATATGAAACTAGATAAATATGTAACTGACTCAGATCAAAAAATCTATGCATACCCTGTAGAAGATAATTCTAAAGTCGTAGCAGATTTAAATGATTATTTAGGTCAAGAACTAGATATTGACCGCCGAGCAGATGTGAAAAATGAGTATTGGTACCGTATCAAATCAGATGATGGTAAAATAATTGGCTGGTCTAAAGCTGGTGGATTTGCTGAAAATAATCCAAATAAAGCACTTGAAGTAAAATAAAAAGTAGCAATCCAATTGCGTAATTGAAGTTTCTCTGTTAAAATTAGCACCAGGTCATAAAAATATCCAGGAGAAGAACTTTTATCCTGATGTAGTTTGATATGGAGGAGAACACATGAACGCAGGAATTTTAGGAGTAGGTAAATACGTACCTGAAAAAATATTAACAAACTTTGATTTAGAAAAAATGATGGAAACGTCTGATGAGTGGATTCGTACTCGTACTGGAATTGAAGAGAGAAGAATTGCTCGTGACGATGAGTATACACATGATTTAGCATATGAAGCAGCAAAAGTAGCAATTGAAAATGCTGGTCTTACTCCAGATGATATTGATTTGTTTATCGTTGCAACTGTGACACAAGAAGCAACATTTCCATCCGTTGCCAATATTATCCAAGATCGCTTAGGAGCAAAAAATGCTGCGGGAATGGATGTTGAAGCAGCGTGTGCTGGATTCACATTTGGGGTTGTTACTGCAGCTCAATTCATTAAAACTGGCGCGTATAAAAATATTGTTGTAGTTGGTGCAGATAAATTATCTAAAATTACTAACTGGGACGACCGCGCAACAGCAGTATTATTTGGTGATGGAGCAGGGGCAGTTGTTATGGGCCCTGTATCAGATGACCACGGTTTACTTTCCTTTGACTTGGGTTCGGACGGTTCTGGAGGTAAATACTTGAACTTAGACGAAAACAAAAAAATCTATATGAACGGACGTGAAGTGTTCCGTTTCGCAGTTCGTCAAATGGGTGAGGCTTCATTACGCGTACTAGAAAGTGCTGGACTTGAAAAAGAAGACTTAGATTTACTAATTCCGCACCAAGCTAATATTCGTATTATGGAAGCTTCTCGTGAACGTTTAAATCTTCCAGAAGAAAAACTAATGAAAACAGTTCATAAATACGGAAATACATCATCATCTTCTATTGCGCTTGCTTTAGTGGATGCAGTTGAAGAAGGTCGTATTAAAGATAATGATAACGTGTTACTTGTCGGCTTTGGTGGCGGCTTAACATGGGGCGCCCTAATCATTCGTTGGGGTAAATAAAAAAATACGTCAAAAGGAAAGTTGCCCTAACGTTTATTTTAGTTAGGGCAACTCTTCTTTATTTATGTTATAATAGAGCAGGCTTTTGGTTTATTTTGTTTGTGCAATATTTTTATTTTAAATAAAGCCTTAATTTTATACTAGCTGCTGTCGCACAGACAGAAGTTGTTTTTTATGAATTGCAAAATAAGGAGATGAGTAAATGGATAGAAGAAGAGTAGTTGTTACTGGTATTGGAGCAGTTACACCAATTGGGAATGATGCAGAAACTTCGTGGGAAAACGCAAAAAAAGGTGTCAATGGTGTTGCAGAAATGACAAGACTTAATCCGGATGACTTTCCGGTTAAAATTGCAGCAGAATTAAAAGACTTTGATGTAGAAAAATATTTAGAGAAAAAAGAAGCTCGTAAAATGGACCGTTTCACCCACTATGCCATTGCAAGTGCTGAAATGGCTGTACAAGATTCTGGCTTAATTATTGATGATTCCAATGCCACTCGTGTTGGTGTATGGATTGGATCCGGTATCGGTGGAATGGAAACATTCGAAACGCAATATGAAGTTTTCCTAAATCGTGGACATCGTCGCGTTAGTCCGTTCTTTGTACCAATGATGATTCCGGATATGGGTTCAGGACAAGTTTCGATTCGTTTTGGAGCAAAAGGAATTAACTCTACTACAGTAACAGCATGTGCGACTGCAACCAACTCTATCGGTGACGCATTTAAAGTTATCGAACGCGGGGATGCAGATGCAATGATTACTGGTGGAGCAGAGGCGCCAATTACAAAAATGTCACTAGCAGGATTTACAGCAAATAAAGCTTTATCATTAAACCCAGACCCAGAAACAGCATGTCGTCCATTTGATAAAGACCGTGATGGTTTTATTATTGGTGAAGGTGCTGGGGTTGTAATTTTAGAAGAATATGAACATGCAAAAGCTCGTGGTGCTAAAATTTATGCAGAAGTTGTTGGTTACGGTGCAACAGGTGATGCATATCATATTACTGCACCAGCGCCAAATGGTGAAGGCGCTGCACGTGCAATGAAAATGGCGATTGACGATGCGGGACTTACTCCTGACAAAGTTGACTACATTAACGCGCACGGAACAAGTACTCCTTACAATGATGAATACGAAACACAAGCGATTAAAACTGTGTTCGGTGAGCATGCGAAGAAATTGGCTATTAGCTCTACCAAATCAATGACAGGACATACTTTAGGTGCATCAGGTGGTATTGAAGCTATTTTTGCTTTATTAAGTATTCGTGATAATATTATCGCGCCAACAATCCACTTGGAAAATCAAGATGAAGTTTGTGACTTGGACTATGTTCCAAACAAAGCTCGTGAAGCAGAAGTAAATGTCGTAATGTCTAACTCTTTTGGCTTCGGTGGCCACAATGCGACACTAGTATTCAAAAGAATAGAAGACTAAAATAACTAAAGCCTTGTTTCCTAAAATGGAATCAAGGCTTTTTTTGAGCAAAAAACTAGCTTTAATTAATAAAGTTGTATAAAATTAAATTGTACACAACTTAAAAGGAGGAGAACATGTTGGACACGAACACGCGTATATTAGAGGAACAGCTTTGTTTTTCTGTTTACAATGCATCCAAACAATTTACCAAACTCTACCGCGAAGCACTAGATCCGTTCCAACTTACCTATCCACAATATATTACGTTACTTGTTTTATGGGAAGGTGAAAAACAAACGGTTACTGATCTTGGAAAAAGATTAGCTTTAGACAGCGGGACATTAACACCAATGTTAAAACGAATGGAGAATTTGGGATATGTAACACGGAGTCGTCATCCGGAAGATGAACGCCGTGTCTATATTGAACTAACAGAAAAAGCAATAGAAATACAACCCGCTGTGTTAAAAAGCGTGGACACTTGCCTTCAATTACTAGGTTTCGAGGAACAAGATTACACACAATTACTTACTAAATTACAAGCACTTACTAATCAATTAGGAGGAATAGGAAATGAAAAAACTTTATGAAACAACGGTTATTAACACTGGTGGAAGAAGCGGTGAAGTACATTCTCCAGATAACGTATTTTATTTTGAAATCTCAGCACCAACAGAACTTGGTGGAGACGGCGGCGGTGGAACAAACCCTGAGCAATTATTTGCAGCAGGATATGGAGCTTGTTTCAATAGTGCATTAGAATTAGTACTTGGAAAAGCTGGAATTGAAGCTAAGAGTACTGTAACAGCGACTGTAAGCTTGTATAGCGACCCAGAAGACAATGGTTTCAAAATCGGAGTATTATTAGAAGGAACTATTGAAGGACAAGATAAAGAAAAAACAGAAGAACTTCTTAAAAAAGCACATGAAGTTTGTCCTTACTCTAAAGCTACTCGCGGTAACATTGATGTGGAAATTAAAGTAGGTTAATTAATAGTAAAAAGGCGAATACTTGGTTATCCAAGTATTCGCCTTTTATTTATTTTCTGCGTTTGCGTCCTAGTCCAACACCATTTTCCATTTTCTTCAATGTTTTATTAGCAACACGAGCCGCTTTTTCTGCCCCTGCATCTAAAATATTATCCAGTTCTTCAGATTCTAAGTAAGCGTAATATCGTTCTTGGATTGGCTCAAGTTCAGCAACAACTAACTCTGCTAAATCTGTTTTAAAGTCACCATAGCCTTTACCAACATATTTTTCTTCTATATTAGCGATTGTTTCACCTGTGATAACGGAATAGATCGTTAGTAAGTTAGAGACACCAGGTTTTTCTTCTTTGTTATATTCAATGATACCACTAGAGTCAGTAACAGCGCTTTTGATTTTTTTTCTGATTGTAGCAGGTGGATCTAATAAGAAAATCGCATTTTTTAAGTTTGCATCAGATTTACTCATTTTTTTCGTTGGGTCTTGAAGCGACATAACTCTAGCGCCTTGTTTAGGGATAAATACTTCAGGCATCGTGAAAATATCAGCATGCTTTTTATTGAATCTTTCTGCTAAATCACGAGTTAACTCAATATGTTGTTTTTGGTCTTCACCAACAGGTACTAAGTTTGTTTGATAAAGTAGAATATCCGCAGCCATTAATGGAGGGTAAGTTAACAGTCCAGCACTCACACCAGCTTTACCGTCTGATTTATCTTTAAACTGTGTCATACGTTCTAATTCGCCAATATAAACGTTACATTGTAAAATCCAAGCAGCTTGTGCGTGAGCTGCAACCTCAGATTGAATAAATAACGTTGCTTTTTCAGGATCAAGTCCAACGGCTAAATAAAGAGCGGCAAGGCTTCTTGTTTGTTCGCGTAGTTTTAGTCGATCTTGAGGTACCGTAATAGCGTGTTCGTCTACGATACAATAAAAACATTCATATTCATCTTGAAACTGTCCAAACTGTTTTAAAGCGCCAATATAATTTCCTAAAGTTAGTTGTCCACTAGGTTGAATGCCGGAAAATATTACTTTTTTCATTTTGTATTCCTCCAATTTTTTCACTGATTGCGAAAATAAAAAACCGTCCATCCCAACATATAAATGTTTAGGGACGAACGGTTATCCGCGGTGCCACCCTAAGTACCTCTTAAAGGCTCTTAGTAATAGAAAAACTCTATTAAAGAAGATAACGGTCTTTAGCCGCTGCTTGCTACTTTTCTTTCACAAACAGTCCTCAGAAGTCCATTCGATTTTGCGCTTTATCTGTTTTCACCAACCACAGACTCTCTATTACAAAGCAACAAAATGTACTATTCTTCTTATTAACGCATCAGTTATATTAAGTTCATTTTATCAGTTTACAAAACGGCTTGTCAATCATAAAAACATACAGAGAATACTGGAGAGCATAACAAGCAGTGCGCTAATTAAAATCCCAGCATATCGGAGCCCAACAAGTTCTGAAAGGAGCATATCCGAGAACTCATTTTCTTCTTCACGTTTGATTTTACGAGAAATACTTCGGAAGCCGTTATGAACTCGGTCTAAAAAACCGCTCCTCATAATATAAACTAGCAAACCAATTAATAATGTAATAAGTGAGACGAGAAACGCGACGTCTATATAACCGCTTAAACTTACACCATTTTTTCCAAAAAGCAGGATTCCAAATACAATAGCTTCTTGAATTAGTGTATAAATAGAAATTCGTAAAAACATAACTTCACCTCTAATTAAAATTCATAATTCACTTTATCACAATTCTAACAGAAACACTATATGATAGAAGGAAGCTATCATGCAATGTTAGAAATTAGACCTTTTCTGCAAAAAAATCGCTAAACTGTCTTTACATATTATTAACAAAAAAATCCCACTATACCAACGTTTTTCGAATTTATTACAAAATTTAATTAAATTTTTGATATTTTTATCTAGACAACAGCTCAAAAAAAGTATATAAATATAATAATCCTTTAAAAAATTTTAAAGGGGTTCGATATTTTTTCTTATACAGAAAAAGATGGCTTCGTTGGATTTATACATAACTGGCCAAGTCGATTGTAAATTTATCAATTTAAATGGTTATGTTTTCTGAAAACTTAATCAAAAGGTTTAGCAAAGTATACATAATTAATTCTAGTTATTGCAAAATAATGGATAGCGTAACAATCTCTGTTCAGATTTTTCGCGCAATTTCAATTTTGCCTTAATATTTTAATAACTTGTATCTTTCATCCTTGTTTTCATTTATCTTGTAAAAATAATTTACAAAGCCAGAATTCTTAGAGTATAATAGGTATCGAAACAATTTTTCAGAAAAATAAAAAAGGGAGGTCTACTTAGTGAAAAAATCTAAATTATTTCTTACACTTGGATTAACACTATTACTAAGCTTAGTCTTGGTAGCATGTGGAGGCGGATCAGATTCCAAATCCGACGACAAAAAAGGCTCAAACTCAGGAAAAGCTTCAGGAGAGCAAGTACTTAACTTGACAGAAAGTGCATTAATTCCTTCTGCAGACAGCACAAAAGCGGATGACCAAGTTGGTTTAAACGTTGTAAACCAAACAAACGAAGGTCTATATGCGCTTAACAAAGATGGTATTCCTGCCATTGCCGGTGCTGCTGAAGAGCCAAAAATTAGCGATGACAAAACAGTTTATACTATCAAACTTCGTGAAGATGCAAAATGGTCTAACGGAGATCCTGTAACTGCAAATGACTATGTTTACTCATGGCGTCGTGCGGTTGACCCTAACACTGCAGCAACATATTCTTACCTATTTGATGCAATCAAAAACGGTGGCGATATCGTAGCTGGCAAGAAAAAACCTGAAGAATTAGGAATTAAAGCAGTAGATGATTATACTTTAGAAGTTACTCTTTCTAAACCAACTGCTTACATTAACTCACTATTCGCATTCCCAACTTTCTTCCCACTTAACGAAAAATTCGTTACGGAAAAAGGCGAAAAATATGCACAAAATAGTGATAACATGTTATTCAACGGACCTTTCCAACTTAAAGATTGGACTGGAACAAACAAAAAATGGACTTACGTAAAAAATGATAAATATTGGGATAAAGATAAAGTTAAGTTGAAACAAATCAACGTACAAGTTGTTCAAGACTCCGGTACTGGACTTAACTTATACAACACTGACAAAGTTGATCGCACAGTATTAAGTGCTGATTATGCAGCTCAAAACAAAAACAATAAAGACTATGTAACAGTGAACGATTCTTCAACTTTCTACATTAAATTTAACCAAAAACGTGCTGGCAAAGACACAGTATTTGCTAACAAAAACATCCGTAAAGCTATTGCACTTGCGATTGACAAACAATCGTACACTGACACAGTTCTTAAAAACGGATCTAAACCTGCAAACAATCTTGTACCAGAAGGATTCACTTTTGATCCAGGTAACAAAGAAGATTATACAAAAGAATCTGGTGCACATTTAGAATATGATGTAAAAGAAGCACAAAAAGCATGGAAAGCTGGTTTGAAAGAATTAGGAGTTAACGAAATTACAGTTGAATTCACAAGTGATGATACTGAAAATGCGAGAAAATCTTCTGAATTCATTCAAGACCAACTACAAAAGAACTTAGATGGTCTTACAGTTAAACTTAAAAACGTACCATTTAAAGTTCGTTTACAAAATGACCAAAACCAAGATTACGACTTCTCTATGAGCGGCTGGGGTCCTGACTATCAAGATCCATCCACTTTCTTAGATCTATTCGTAACTGATGGTGCACAAAACAGAATGAGTTATTCTAACAAAGACTATGACAAGATTTTAAATGATGCGTCTGTAACTTATGCAGCTGACGAACAAAAACGTTGGGATGAAATGGTTAAAGCAGAAAAAATCCTTCTTACGGATGATGTAGCTGTTCAACCACTTTATCAACGTTCTACTGCATACCTACAAAAAGACTACATTAAAAACTTGCAAAAAAATCCATTTGGTCCAGACTACACTTACAAAGAAACATACTTGACTAAATAAAATATTAGTCTTTAAGAAATGCTTGACGGAAAGAGAGAGTATATTTCGATATGCTCTCTCCTTTTGCTGATGATTTTGATGTGTTATAATAAAAAATTAAAGTATCCTTTTCTAGTTTATCTAGAACCTAACATTCGAAAAATGAAGTTTTTTTCCTAACTAATTTGCACTTTTGCAATAAAAGTTTAGAAACGAAGAAAAAGGCTCACTAAACTTGCGAATTTGGTTAGGAATAACTTTTTTATATATTTATTAAAACTGGGAGGTGTAGAGATAGATGGTTAAATATACGTTAAAAAGAGTATTATATATGCTTATAACGTTATTCATCATTGCTTCGGTTACGTTTGTTCTTATGAAATTCTTGCCTGGTACGCCTTACCGTAATCAGGAGAAACTATCTGACGAACAAATTCACATGATGAATGAAAAATATGGACTAAATGATTCAATTCCAGTCCAATACTTAAATTATATGACAGGTTTGGTAAAAGGAGATCTTGGTGTTTCCTTCCAACTTGATAATAGACCAGTGTCTGAGATTTTAGGTGCACTGATTGGTCCATCTGTCCAATTAGCACTTGAGGCAATGGTTTTTGGTGTTATCTTTGGTATTTTACTTGGGGTCGTAGCGGCCATGTATCAAAATAGGTGGCCGGATTATACGAGTACATTTATAGCAATACTAGGTAAATCAGTTCCATCATTTGTATTTGCGACTGTGTTGCAATACTGGTTAGGAGCTAAATTACAAATTTTCCCAGTGGCAGGATGGGGTTCGTTTGCAGATACAATTTTGCCAGCGTTCGCACTTGCTATGTTCCCGCTTGCAACAGCAGCTCGTTTTATGAGAACAGAATTAATCGATGTATTTGCATCTGATTATGTTCTACTTGCAAAAGCAAAAGGGAATAGCAGAACTGAAGTAGCAGTAAAACATGCGATTCGTAATGCACTTATTCCTTTAATTACTGTTTTAGGACCATTATCGGTTGCACTGATGACTGGTTCCCTTGTTATTGAAAACATTTATAGTATCCCAGGTATCGGAAGTCAGTTCGTTTCTTCTATTCAAATGAATGACTATCCAGTAATTATGGGAACTACATTATTATTTGCTGCTATGCTTGTATTTGTTATCTTGGTAGTAGATATTCTTTACGGATTGATTGATCCACGAATCCGTGTGTCTGGAGGTAGAAAATAATGGCAGAACATAAAATTGCAAAAGAAAGATTCCAGCCAGCACACATCCTTGATGCAGAAGCGGAAAAAATTAATCGTCCAAGTTTAACATTTATGCAAGATTCTTGGCTTCGTATTCGTAAAAATAAAGCGGCTTTAGTTTCACTTATTGTATTAGCCCTTGTTATTATCATGGCGATTGTTGGACCTTATTTATCACAAAATCTAGGACCAAAAAATGATATTAATAGACAAATTACTGAAAATGCAAGTCTTCCACCGAAAGTTCAAGGATTTGAAAATATGCCATTTTGGAATGGTCATCAGTCTATTGGTGGAGAAGACGTTGATATTTATAAACAAAATAACATTAAAGAGGGTACTTACTACTGGTTAGGTAGTGATACACTCGGACGTGACCAATTTGCTCGTATTTGGGCTGGTACACGTGTATCACTTATTATTGCTGTTGTTGCAGCACTATGTGATTTAATCATTGGTGTAACTTACGGATTGATTTCCGGTTATGTTGGTGGTCGAGTAGATAACGTTATGCAACGTATTCTAGAAGTTATTGGTGCAATTCCAAACTTAGTTGTTGTTATCTTAATGATGCTGATACTTGATCCAGGGATTGTTTCCATTATCATAGCAATTGCCATGACCAGTTGGATAACGATGGCTCGGGTAGTCAGGGGACAAGTCTTAAAACTTAAAAACCAAGAATTTGTTATGGCTTCCATGACTCTAGGAGAATCTACTCCGAAAATTCTTGTAAAACACTTAATACCAAATATTTCTGGGATTATTATCATTAACATTATGTTTAGTATTCCTAGTGCGATTTTCTTTGAAGCCTTCCTAAGCTTTATTGGGTTAGGTCTTCCAGCGCCAGCAGCATCTCTTGGTGTCTTGGTAAATGATGGATATAAAACATTACAAGTATTACCGTATATGATTCTTTATCCATGTATTGTACTTTGTATCATCATGATTGCATTTAACTTAATTGCAGATGGCTTGCGTGATGCCTTTGATCCTAAAATGCGCGATTAAAAGAGAGGTGAGGAAAAATGGAAAAGCTATTAGAAGTTAAAGATTTAAATATTTCATTCCACACATATGCCGGAGAAGTTAAGGCGATTCGTGGAGTTAATTTTGACTTATATAAAGGGGAAACCTTAGCGATTGTTGGCGAATCTGGTTCTGGTAAATCAGTAACGACAAAATCGATTATGCGTTTACTTCCAGAAGGTAACTCAGAAATTAAAAGTGGCCAAATTTTATTTAACGGAATGGATATCGCTAAAGCTCACGAAAAACAAATGCAAAAAATTCGTGGGAAAGATATAGCTATGATTTTCCAAGATCCAATGACATCCTTGAATCCAACGATGACAATTGGAAAACAAATTTCTGAACCACTTATTAAACACCAAAAAATTAGTAAACATGAAGCTCATAAAACAGCTCTTCGTTTACTTCAATTAGTTGGTATTGCAAATGCAGAAGAAAGAATTAAACAATATCCTCACCAATTTTCTGGTGGGATGCGTCAACGGGTTGTTATCGCGATTTCACTTGCATGTAACCCGCAAATTCTAATTGCTGATGAACCAACAACAGCATTAGACGTTACAATCCAAGCGCAAATTTTGGATTTAATGAAAGACTTACAGAAAAAAATTGATACATCGATTATCTTCATTACCCATGACCTTGGCGTGGTTGCGAATGTTGCAGACCGTGTTGCTGTTATGTACGGTGGTAAGATTGTAGAAATCGGTACAGTCGATGAAATTTTCTATAATCCGCAACATCCTTATACATGGGGATTAATTAGTTCTATGCCTACTTTGGATACAGATGATGAAGAATTATTTGTTATTCCAGGTACGCCACCAGACTTACTTCATCCTCCAAAAGGGGACGCATTTGCTGCGCGTAATAAATATGCAATGCAAATTGACCTTGAAGAAGAGCCACCACTATTTAAGGTGTCTGATACACATTATGCGGCTACATGGTTGCTTCATCCTGATGCACCTGAAGTAACGCCTCCTGATGCTGTATTACGTCGCCAAGAACAGTTTGCGGAACTTCATCCTGGCATGCAAGCTGTCCATGCGAAAGGGGTAGAAGTAGAATGACTGAACAAAAAGAAAAATTATTAGAGATTCATAATCTAAAGCAATACTTTAACAAAGGTACTGCAAGTGAAGTACGTGCTGTTGATGATATTTCTTTTGATATTTATAAAGGTGAAACACTTGGTTTAGTAGGTGAATCTGGTTGTGGTAAATCTACAACTGGACGTACAATTATTCGTTTGTATGATGCAACTGGTGGAGAAGTTATTTATAACGGTAAAGATGTGCACGCACGTAAAAGCCGTAAAGAAATGCTTGAATTCCGTCGTAAAATGCAAATGATTTTCCAAGATCCATATGCGTCTTTAAATCCGCGTATGAAAGTTAAAGATATTATTGCTGAAGGTATTCGTATTCATGGCCTTGCTAAAACACCTGAAGAAACGAACCAACAAGTATATGAGCTACTTGAAACAGTTGGACTAAGCAAAGAACATGCAGGTCGTTACCCACATGAATTTTCCGGTGGTCAACGTCAACGTATCGGTATTGCTCGTGCGCTTGCAGTTCAACCAGAATTTATTATTGCCGATGAGCCTATTTCTGCACTGGATGTATCTATCCAAGCACAAGTAGTTAACTTATTACGTCAATTACAAAAAGAAAAAAATCTAACTTACCTATTCATTGCCCACGATTTATCAATGGTTAAATACATTAGTGATCGTATTGGCGTAATGTACTTCGGTAAATTAGTAGAGCTAGCGCCTGCAAATGATTTATATCATGCACCGCTACATCCTTATACTGAGTCACTTCTATCCGCTATTCCACTGCCAGATCCTAATTATGAACGTACTCGTGTGCGTAAAGCATATGATCCAACTATTCATAATTACAAAGATGGCGATGAAATTAAAATGCGCGAAATTGCTCCTGGACACTTTGTTTATTGTTCAGAAGAAGAAGAAGTTATGTATAAAGAAAAGCATGCTAAACTAACTGCTGAAGCTGCTGTTAAGTAAAAATAAAAACATCAATCAGGGTAAAATCTGATTGGTGTTTTTTTACAAAATTAAAATTCTCATGAAATTCTCATAAAAAAGCTGTTTTTTTCATGTGATTTTAGTTTAAACAAGTTATAGTAGGGGTATCATATACATAACGGCTTGCTAACAATGGTTTTACATATTTGGAAAGAAAAATTTTAAAATTAGTATATAGAATTTCACAAAATTAGTGTATAATGAAGTGTAAGTTCTTTAATGAATTTTCCAAATAGAGATATTGCTAGAATTTCGTTATATGAATGAAACAATACCCGATAAGGAGTGTGAATGTCTAATGGTAACGTTATACACTTCACCTAGTTGCACATCTTGCCGAAAAGCTCGTGCATGGTTGGAAGAACATGATATCCCTTATAAGGAAAGAAACATTTTTTCTGAACCACTTAGTTTGGATGAAATTAAAGAAATTCTTCGTATGACTGAGGATGGTACAGATGAAATTATCTCCACTCGTTCAAAAACTTTCCAAAAATTGAACGTGGATTTAGATAGTCTTCCTTTGCAACAACTATTTGAATTAATCCAGAAAAATCCTGGCTTATTAAGACGTCCTATCATTATTGATGAAAAACGTTTGCAAGTTGGGTACAATGAAGATGAAATTCGCCGTTTCTTACCGCGCCGTGTACGTACGTATCAACTACGTGAAGCGCAAAAAATGGTTAACTAAGATTGATAAAAGTGGTTGCCGAGAATTCCATTCAATTGGATTCTTGGCACTTTTTTTGTAATTTAAGTAATTGTTCTTGAATTTTTTTCGTTTTTCAGCTAAGATAATAATCCACCAAGGAAAAATGGTGGTACTATTTTGTAATATGAGCTACAATGAATTTAACCAATTAAGTTTCACCCTTCATTGTCAATGACTAAGAAGGAAGGGAGAGTGTGACGATGGAAATTGAACGAATTAATGAGGATACTATCAAGTTTTATATCTCTTATCTGGATTTGGAAGAGCGTGGTTTTAATCAAGAAGATGTTTGGTATGACCGCGAGAAAAGTGAAGAACTTTTCTGGGATATGATGGATGAGCTGAAATATGAAGAAGAGTTCTCTCCTGAAGGTCCGCTCTGGATACAAGTCCAAGCCTTAAAACATGGCTTAGAAGTATTCGTAACAAAAGCTACAATTGGTGGAAAAGGCGAGGACGGTTTTGACGTCACGCTTAGCTCCCCAGATGAGCTTGCAGAAGAAAAAATCGAAAAACTACTCGAAGAAAACTTCAATCCAGTGAAGAAAGAATCACTTGGAGAAGATGATACGCTAGAGTTTATTTTAGAGTTCCGTGATTTTGAAGATCTCATTTCACTTTCACGTGCAACAGGACTGGAAAATTTAGTAACTAAGCTATATTCGTATCAAGGGAAGTATTATTTGAACGTAGAATTTCCTGAGAATAAGTATGATGAATCTAACATTGACAATGCCGTTAGTATTTTGCTTGAGTACGGTTTAGAGTCGAATTTAACTGGTTATATGCTAGCTGAGTACGGAAAAGTAATCTTTGACGTTCCTGCATTAAAGCAAGTAAGAAAATATTTCTAAAACTTTATTTAGAGGACCCATTTGAGTTGGAAAATCAACCAAATGGGTCTTTTTTGCGATTTTAAAAATAAAGCAGGAATAAAGCTGTAAGATGTCGAATATTAGTATTAAAGAGCTAATAGGAGAGTGATATTTATTTTTACAGCTAAGAACAACAATGGAGATACTTTTACTATTACAAAGATGAATGTAGAGCGAATCAAGCAAGAAGAAAGATTGTTTTGTAAATCATGTGATAGTCCTGTAATGATAAAAGCCGGCGAGATTAAAATACCGCATTTCGCTCATGAGAAGGCGACTAAGTGTGCATTTGCTTCTGAAGGAGAGAGTGAGGAGCATTTATTAGCTAAGAGGCAAATTATGGCTTGGTTTGGCTTTCAAGGAATTCCTGTTGAATTAGAGCATTATTTTCCTGCAATTAGCCGGCAAGCGGATATTTATGTGAGTGATGCTACTGTAATCGAATTTCAAAGATCATCGGTCCCAATTAGTGAAATGATTCAGCGGACGATGGATTACTTATCAATTGGATTAGAAGTTCATTGGATGCTCGGCCAAACAATAAAAAAAGAAAAAGGACGTATTAGTCTCACTATTTTTCAACAAGCGTTTATTCAATTTGAGCAGAAGTTGGGTTATCATTTTTGGCATTATTCTGCAAGCGACAAGATAACTACTCTTTATTATCATCTGACATTTGAAAAAGGCAATCGCTTTTTTGCTAGTGAGATGAAATTTTCTAGCAAAGCACCGATGAATGAATGGAAGCAGAAAATAGCTCGAATTATTACACGCCATGCATATGTAAAGCGAGATAGAGAATTAGAAAGGCAGAAAATATGTTTTTACTACGCGAAGTTCAAAAAACATGGACAATTCATGCAAAAATTATATAGTGCAGGTTATTATTTGCATTATTTACCGAAAGAAATTGGTGTGGATTTAGAAGAACAATTTTTAGTCATTACTCCTGCTGTAGAATGGCAATTCGATTTATGGGAAACGTTTTTTAATATGTTGGAAAAAGGCGATACTTTTAGTGAAGAATGTTTTTTAGAGAAGTTTCAATCAGTAGTAACACAAATAATGACAATTTGGCTTTCTCCAAATGAATGCTTGAAATTAGGAAAATCATACATTGCTTACTTAATAAGCGTAGGAGTATTATCAGTAGTGCCAGAAAAACGATACCGAGTGAAGCGAGTTATGACTTTTTCTGGTAATCGCGTGAGTCGGGTGTAAACATCTGTTTTGCATTTTTAGTTATTTTGGCTCATAATAAAAACAAAATGACTATGGTTGGGGGTTTTTATATTGAGTAAAACGAATGCATTACCTTTAAGAGAAGAAGTTCCAGAAAATTTAACTTGGGATTTGACTACTATTTATCCAAATGATGAGGCTTGGGAAAAAGCCTTTACAGAATTACAAAAAATCACAGAAGAAAGCGATCAATTTAAAGGTCGTCTAGCGGAAAGTAGCCAAACGCTTTATGAAGCACTACAATTTCGTGATAAAGCTTATGATTTAATTAGTAATTTATATGTTTATGCTCATTTGAAAATGGACCAGGATACAGCTAATGCGAAATACCAAGGATTACATAGTCGGGCAGGAAGTTTAGTTACAAAACTAATGTCTGCATTATCTTATTATGATCCTGAAATTTTAGCGATGGATGAGAGTGTTTTAAAACAATTTTTAAATGAAAATAAAGATTTGCAACTATATGCACACTTATTAGAGGAATTAAACTTAAGCCGACCTTATATTTTAAGTGAAAAAGAAGAGGCATTATTAGCGAATGCTGGCGAAGTTTTGGGTAGTTCTTCTAATACGTTTAACACATTAAATAATGCGGACATGAAGTTCCCTACAATTAAAGATGAAAATGGCGAAGAGATTGAAATCACGCATGGTCGTTATGGTAAGTTGTTAGAAAGTAATGACCCGCGTGTTCGTAAAGACGCGTTTCTTGGTGTGTATTCTGTTTATGAAGGATTAAAGAATACCTTAGCATCTACTTTAAATGGGCAAGTGAAAAAATCTAATTTTTATGCTTCTACACGTGGATATAAGTCCGCTCGTGAGGCAGCACTTTCAGGAAATCATATTCCGGAGACAGTTTATGACTCTTTATTAAAATCAGTAAACAATAATGCTAGTTTACTTCATCGCTATGTAAAATTACGTAAAGAATTGCTTGGATTAGAAGAACTTCATATGTATGATCTTTATACACCGCTTTCTGATGATGTTAATTTGGAATTCACTTATAAGGAAGCAAAAGAGATTGTCCTTGAAGCCTTGAAGCCACTTGGGGATGAATATCAATCGATTTTAAAAGAAGCTTTTGATAGCCGCTGGATTGATGTGATGGAAAATAAAGGTAAACGAAGCGGGGCATACTCTTCTGGTTCATATAGTACAAATCCATATATTTTATTGAATTGGCAAGATAATATTAATAATGTTTATACGCTAGCTCATGAACTTGGACATAGTGTTCACAGTTACTATACAAGGAAGAATCAACCATTTGTTTATGGAGATTATTCGATTTTCTTAGCAGAAGTTGCTTCTACGACTAATGAAAATTTACTGACGGACTATCTTTTGAAAAAATATGATGATCCGAAAGTACGCGCTTATTTGTTAAATCATTATTTAGATGGATTTAAAGGAACTGTATTCCGTCAAACGCAATTTGCTGAGTTTGAGCATGCTATTCATCAAGCAGATCAAGAAGGAGTTGCTTTAACAGCTGATTATTTAACAGAAACTTACTTTGATATTAATAAGAAATATTATGGTGATGCAATTGTTTATGATGCTGAAATTGGTTATGAATGGTCTCGTATTCCACATTTTTACATGAACTATTATGTTTTCCAATATGCGACTGGGTTTTCGGCAGCATCAGCTTTAAGTGCGAAAATTTTAACTGAAGGTCAAGAGGCGGTAACAGCTTATATTGACTTTTTGAAAGCAGGAAGTTCTGATTATCCAATTGAGGTGTTGAAAAAAGCAGGAGTTGATATGGCAACACCGAACCCTGTGGATGACGCTTTAAAAGTTTTTGAACAAAGATTAGATGAATTAGAAAAACTAGTCAAATAATACATTGTGAAAATTACTAAAAAAAGACACGGTTGCAACTGATATGCATCGTGTCTTTTTTTTTGTTTTTGGGTAGTAGAAGCATTCGAGCGGTAGAGGAAAGAATAAGTATAAAAAACGGTATGTGAACTATTGAATTATGTGAGGTTATATGGTATATTATAACCGTGAAATAAATCACAAACAAATACCCCCTTTATTTGATTGTGTGAATTTCTCCTTTTGATTGCGCTGTAAGAAGCCGTGGCATTTAGCTACGGCTTTTTACGTTATTTATGTTTACTAACTTAGAATTAAAGGAGGATTAAAAATGGAATTTGAAGATGAAAAGTTGTTACGAGAAGTCCTTCTTTTTGCTAGAAGTGTAGATACAAAAATTAATGATATGTCGCTTGAAGTGATTGATTTTGGGGATCTTCGCAATTATACAAAGAATGAAGTATTACTTACACTGTACTGGTTGGAAGAAAATGGATATTTAACGAGAAACAACAATATTACAGAAAAAAGATATACAATAACTTTAAAAGGTGAATTGTTATATGAACATTTTCTCAAGATAAGTGAGAATGAGTAGAACAGTAAATATTTATTAATCCGTGGACAAACGTTGCCGTCCATGGATTTTTTTGTTGTGAAGGCTGTTGAAAAATAAAATGTGGTTGACAATGATAATCATTATCAATTAAAATGATAGTTGACGTATGAATTTTACATAATCTTTTACTCCACAAATGTCTGTGGGGGTTTTTTATAAATAGATGTTTTTTAATAAAGAAGGGAGAGTTAAGAGTGAAAAAAGTATTAGCCTTAGTTGCTTTTGTAGTTTTGTTTAGTTTTTCTTTTCTTTCAGCTGGTGTAACGGCACAAGCTGCTCTTAAAGACGGAACTTATTCGGTTGATTATACAGTGCTTCAAGGGGATAGTGATTCAGTATCAATGGCGAATGACTATTTTGACAAGCCTGCAACAGTGACAGTAAATGGAGGGAAATCTACTGTTAGTTTGCAAGTAAATCATAGTAAGTGGATTACTGGTCTGTGGGTTGAGGGAAATGCGGTTAGTGTAACTTCAAAAAACACAGCGAGTGATACTAGAAAAGTGTCATTCCCAGTATCAACTTTGAGTAGTCCTGTTAATGCAAAAATTAAAGTGGATATTGATGATGACGGGTTAAATTATCATCATGAATATCAAATCCAGTTACGTTTTGATGAAGGGGCAGTTAAATCATCGGGTGCAGCTGTGAAATCTTCAGATAATAATGGTACAACAACGCCAGCAACTACAAGTGATTCAAATAATAAAGTAGCAAATCCAAAGTCTAGTGATTCTAGCAAAATGTTTTTATATGGAATTATTTTTGTGGCAGCGGGGACAGGGTTAGTTTTACTTAAAAGACGTGCGATTTTTAAATAAAGGGGGATTATTATGAAGAAATTATGGAAAAAAGGTTTAGTAGCATTTTTAGCTTTGACACTTATTTTTCAATTGATACCTGGATTTGCCAGTGCGGCTGATTCTCGTTTAAAAGATGGCGGGGAGTATCAGGTTCAAGTGAATTTTTATAAAGATAACACTGGTAAGACAACGAAAGAATCTTCAGAAGCGGATAAATATATTGACCATACTGCTACAATTAAAGTTGAAAATGGTCAACCATATATGTACTTAACTATTACAAACAGTAACTATTGGCAAACAATGGCGGTTTCAAAAGATGGAACTCGTCCTGCAAAACCAGCACAAGCAGAAGTTTATCAAGATAGCTACCAAGATGTTCAAACTGTTAGTACGGATGCAGCGAATAATACGCGTGTAGAGAAATTCAAGCTTAGTTCTTTAGATGATATTATTTATTCTTATATGCACATTAAAGTAGATGCAATTAGTTACGATCATTGGTATCAAGTGGACTTAACAATTGATCCGAGTACGTTCAAAGTTATTTCTGAACCGGCTGTTACTACACCGGTAACTCTGGCAGATGGAATTTATACGATTCCGTTTGTAGCGAAAAAAGCAAATGATGACAGTAATTCAAGTATGCAAAATTATTTTGATAATCCTGCATGGTTGAAAGTGAAAAATGGTAAGAAAACTGTTGCAATGACGGTTAATGATAATAAAACAGTAACAGCTTTAAAAACACAAATTTCTGGAGCTTTGCAAGATGTAAAAGTGGTTTCAGAAGATAAAGACGCTAACACACGAATTGTTGAATTTGAAGTGGAGGACTTAAATCAACCACTTGCGGCTCATGTGAATTATGAAGCACCATTCAATGGTTCTGTATATAAAGGGCAAGCAGACTTCCGATATGTTTTTGATACAACGAAAGCACAAGCGGCGAGTTCTTACCCGGGTAGTGATGTAACACCTCCAGTAGATCCAGGTGAAACAAATCCACCAGTAACGAAACCAGACCCAGATCCAGGCACAACTAATCCTCCAGTGACAACACCGCCTACGACACCAAGCAAACCAGTAGTAGTTGACCCTAAAAATTTACTAAACAATCATACGTACTCGATAGATTTTGATGTTTTTAAAGACGGAACAAATGAAACTTCCATGATGGAAAGTTACGTAATGAAACCAGCTATAATCAAAGTAGAAAATAATCAACCATATGTTTATTTAACTTTAACAAATAGTAGTTGGATTAAGACTTTCCAGTATAAACAAAATGGCGTTTGGAAGGATATGGAAGTGGTTTCTGGTGATATTAACAAAAATACCAGAACTGTAAAATATCCTGTGAAAGATGGTACGGCTAATACGGATGTAAAAACACATGTATTAATTGAAAATATGCCAGGCTTCTCTTATGACCATGAATATACTGTTCAAGTTAAATTAGATCCTGCATCAATCAAAGATATTACAGGGAAGGATGTAACGTTACAAGAACCTGTGAAAAATGATGACCTGAATACTAGCAATTTAGCAAACAATAATAATGCTGGACCAAAATTAGCAAAACCAGATTTTGATGATACAAATTCAGTTCAAAAAACAGCGACAACAAATAACAAAGCTGAAAAAAATGCGAAAACTAGTGATTCATCGAGTATGGCATGGTATATTACATTATTTGGGGCTTCCTTCCTTTATTTAGCATATCGATTAAAACGTAAAAGATTGAGTTAATAAAACTGGTAAAAGCGAGTTAGGTTGGGGTTATCCTTTGCTTAACTCGCTTTACCGATTTTATTTTATAAATGGGGGAATAAGTGATGAAAAAAATAGCTGTCCTATTATTGGTGTTATTACTTTTTTTAGTTGGTTGCGGGAATGAAGAAGCGGTTCAAAAGTCCGAACAAAAACCGGAGAATAATCCCAAAATTGTCGCGACTACTGTAGCAATTACGGAAATTATGGATAAACTGGACTTGCCGCTTGTTGGAATTCCGACTAGTTCTAAAAAACTTCCGGAACGGTATGCTGATGTAAAGGAAACAGGGTCGCCTATGGGGCCGGATTTAGAGATTATTCGGATGTTAAAGCCGGATATGGTTCTTTCTACAAAAACGCTAGAAGCTGACTTAAAAGCGGGTTTTGAGGGTGCTAATTTAAACGCGGACTTTTTAGATTTTACAAGTATTGATTCTATGCAGGCTGAAATTAAGAAACTTGGTACAGAATTTGATCGCACCAAGGAAGCGAGTAAACTAAATAACGATTTAACAAGTGAGATTGACAAGGTGAAGGCGAATGTAGCTAAAAAGAAAAAGCCAACTGTACTAATACTTATGGGCGTTCCGGGAAGCTATTTGGTTGTAACTGAACATGCTTATATTGGCGACTTGGTCAAACTTGCTGGTGGAGAAAATGTGATTACGAACCAAAAGGTAGAATACTTGGCTTCTAATACAGAATACTTACAAAGCGCAAATCCAGATATTATTTTACGAGCTGCACATGGTATGCCCGCAGAAGTAGTAAAAATGTTCGATGAGGAATTTAAAACAAATGATATTTGGAAACATTTTGATGCTGTGAAAAATAATCGTGTATATGACTTGGATGAAAATTTATTTGGGATGACGGCTAGTTTAAACGCTCCAGAAGCACTACGGGAAATGGAAAAGATGCTTTATGACAATTAAACAAAAAAGCTATTTTGGTGCAGTTGTTGTTTTGCTCTTTGGGACGATTTTATGGGCTGTGCAGGCGGGAAGTTTGCAGATGTCTATTCCGGCTTTTCTAAGAGGGCTTTTTAGTGGTGGAAATGAGATGGTGGATGTTGTAATTGATTTGCGTTTTCCGCGGATTATTATTGCCTTGCTCGCTGGGGCGGCGCTTTCGGTTTCTGGCTTGTTGCTTCAAGCTGTGATGAGAAATCCGCTTGCTGATGCTGGTGTGATTGGTATTTCAGCGGGGGCGAAGTTTTTTAGTTTTGTTATCATTTTATTTTTACCGGAATTGTATTTTTGGTTGCCACTTTTTTCTTTTATTGGTGGGGCTCTTGCTTGTTTTTTAGTCTTTTTATTTAGTTATCGTTCTGATTTTAATCCACTTCGTTTCATTATCATAGGTATTGCAATTAATGCGGTTTTTACAGGGCTGAGTGATGCGTTATCATCTCAAGTAGCGCTTGTTTCTAGCCAATCTGCGAGCAGTGCAGCTAGCCTTGCAATGAAAAAATGGTCTGATGTTGAGACATTGGTAATCTATGTAACGATTGGGCTTATTTGTGCGCTGGTACTTGCTAAATGGTGTAATGTATTAGGTCTTGAGAATAAAATGGCTAGAGGTTTTGGCGTTCCAGTTAATAAAACGAGGATATGGCTTGCGCTGATTGCTGTCCTACTTGCTTCAATTACAACAGCAGTCGTCGGTGTTATAGCGTTTGTAGGTTTACTCGTACCTCATATTGCTAGAAAATTAGTTGGTGGTAATTATCAAATTTTAGTTCCATTTTCGATTTTATTTGGTGCTTTATTGCTATTATTTGCTGATACACTTGGCAGAACGTTATTTCAACAAATGGAAATTCCAGCTTCAGTAATTATGCTCATTATCGGCGGTCCATTCTTAATCTTTTTAATGCGAAAGGGTGATTTTTATGGAAGTAAGGGACGTTAGTTTTAGTTATAATGGAACAGATGCGATTTTGAAAAATGTCTCATTTACTATCCAAAAAAATAAAATCAATACGATTGTTGGACCAAATGGTAGTGGGAAATCTACTTTGTTAGAAATTTTGGCTAGACTTCTTTCTCCTAATTCTGGTGAAGTTTTATTAGAAGGAAAATCGATTTTTGAATGGAAAGCGAAAGAATTTGCGCAAAATGTAGCAATTGTTCATCAAAATAATATTCTTCCGAGTGAATTAACGGTCAAAGAATTGCTTTATTTTGGACGGCTACCTTATAAAAATTGGCGAATGACACGAACAAAAGCGGATGACGTAGCTGTAGAAAAAGCTTTGAAGCAAACGGAGCTAAGTGAAAAAGCAGAGAAATTTGTTGATAGTTTGTCTGGTGGGGAACGACAACGTGTTTTCATTGCGACTGCGTTAGCGCAAGATACGCCTATTTTGCTTTTGGATGAGCCAACGACATTTCTTGATATGTACTTTCAGCTGGAAATTTTAGAGTTGGTAAAGCGGTTAAATCAAGAGGAGAAATTGACTATTGTAATGATTTTACATGATTTGAACCAAGCGCTTACGTATAGCGATCAATTAGTTGTTATGAAAAACGGAGAAGTGGTAGCGAAAGGGAATCCTGAGACTTTACTAACAACAGAGCTAATAGCGGAAACGTATGGAGTTGTTGCAGAGGTGCTTTGTGACGCGAAAACAGGGAAATACATTGTTCCTCAGAAGCGAAAGGAGTTTTAGAACGTGAAAATGAAGTCGTTTTTGGGGAAAAGCCTGACTTTAGTTGTATTAGCTGTGTTTCTTTTTTCTGGTTGGAAAATCGGTGCAGAACTTTATGAAAATAACCATAACCGTACAATTTTAGATGATGCGAAGGCAGTCTACACGAAAGAAGTGACTACGACTAATGTGAACGGCGAAGTGAGAGATGAACTTAAAGCTTTGCAAAAATTGAACAAAGATATGGCTGGTTGGCTAACGATTGCTGATACAGAAATTGATTACCCGATTTTGCAAAGTACGGACAATGACTATTATTTGCATCATAATTACAAAAATGAAAAAGCAAGAGCGGGAAGTATTTTTAAAGATTATCGGAATACGAATGAATTTTTGGACAAGAATACGATTATTTACGGGCATAATATGAAGGATGGCTCGATGTTTGCGGATTTACGAAAATATTTGGACAAAGATTTCTTGGCGGCACATCCAACATTTTCGTATGAATCAGGCCTTGCGAATTATGAAGTAGAAATTTTTGCTGTATATGAAACGACGACTGATTTCTATTATATTGAAACGGAATTTCCAGAACCAAAAGACTTTGACAATTATTTGCAAAAAGTGAAGCAACAATCTATTTATCAATCAAATGTCAAAGTAAGCGGCAAGGACCGAATTATTACACTTTCTACTTGCGATACTGAAAAAGATTATGAAAAAGGACGCATGGTTATTCAAGGAAAACTAGTAGCAAAATGAAAAAGCGCCAAAATAGGATGATTTTTGGGGCTTTTTTATTTTTTTGAAAGGGTGCGAACGATGAAATTATATCAATTAACCGATAATTATTTACGGGTGCAAGAACTTTTGGAAGAAAATAAAACCGAGGCTGTGGAAGATACGTTAGATGCGCTCACAGATGGTTTTCATGATAAAGCAGAAAATATCGTTAAAATAATTAAATCATTAGCAGCAGATGCCGAAATGGCAGGAAAAGAAGCAAAACGGCTTTTAAAACGAAAACAAGCATTAGAAAATAATGTTCAGAAATTAAAAACCTATTTACAAACAGAAATGGAACGAATGGAAATTAGAAAAATAAATAGTACACTTTTCACGATTCAAATACAGAAGAATCCAGCGAGTGTCGAAATAGTGGATGAAGCTTTGCTAAAACCGTTCTTTTTACTACAAGAACCTAAAATTGATAAAAAGCGAATTGCAGAAATACTAAAATCTGGTGAAGAAGTAGAAGGTGCTAGATTAGTAGAAAGCGAATCGATTCGAATAAGATAAATAAAACAACCAAAATCGTTAAAGTTTTTAATGATTTTGGTTGTTTTTGTTAATAATAACTATTTAAATAAGCTAAAACGTAAGATAGTTCACATTTTTGTAACAAACTGTCCCTTTTTTTGCATCTTGGGAACATTTCACGGTTTCCTCCTATGAAATAATTAATGTTAAGTAAACAAAGGAGGAGCGGATGTGAATCGTTTGAAAAAATTAGTAACTATATTAATTTGTACTTTGCTTATAGTGTCACTTCTTCCATTTTCTGTTTGGGCAGAAGACAAAGAAGGAGTTGAAACGAACGTAGGGGAAGCAGCTACGGAAGAAAAGGTTACGCAGGAAACGACTTCAAATGAAACTACAACAGAGCCTTTGAAAGAAACGACAGTAAATGAACCAATAAGCACAAAATCATTTCCAACTGGGAATTATTCTGGGGACTTTAGTATTAATTCTCAAAAAGACGTGATTGAGTCTGGTCAGACAGTGAACTATAACATCTATTTAAAAATAACTGGACCAAACACAATTTATAAAAATGCTAAATTGGTAATCAATTTACCGAAAAATGGGGAATTCACTCAATCATTAAGTGAACTTAAGATTGCCGGAGTAACACCTAGTTATAACAAGACAACCCGTCAGCTTGTGTATAAATACCAAACGCTAAATAGTGGCGTGGTTGATAAAGTCATTCTCAAGCTGTCTACGAAAAATGGTTATACGCCAAATGGAACGAAATTAGAAGTAACAGGGGAATTTAGCGCGGATAATTTATCAGAAAAAGTAACGGAGCAAGCTGAAACAACCGTGAATGCAACAGCCACAACAGCTTTGTCAAATGAATTTACGAAAGTGGAAAATAGTATCAATAATAATCCAAGCCAAGGAGATATTGGGATTTGGTCTTTCAACTTAAATATACCGAAAAAGTCTACAGGGAGCCTTTTTATTGAAGAAGGAAAGAAAATTATTATTGAATATACGTTAGCGGATAAGCTAGATTATTTGGGAGTAGCAGGGGATACACCGGAGCCAACAAAAATCGAAGGACAAAAACTAACTTGGGAAATTGCAGCACCTACATATTTGGAACAAGAAAAAGCAACTAGTTTACTTAATAAGACTTTCCAAATTAGAACGTTCTTCCAAACAAGCATACCGAATTTTGCGACTGTAGAAAACAAAGCGGTTGCAACAACGAACTTTATTACTTTAACTGATAGCATTGTGGATACTTCAAAAGCATCAGTTTCAGTTTCTGCAAGTGATCCAGCGACAATTCCGCCGACTATCGGAAGCGTCTATGCTCCAGCCCACAGAGGACCAGTGGATGAAAATTGGGGAATTGCTACTGTGACTGGAAATCCAGATATAAAAGCATATGATAGTGCGAAATTAGGTTTTAGTTTGATGCTAAATTCGGCAATGAATGACTCACCTTCCTATGACTTCATCTACTATGATGTTTACTACAATATTGATGATAATTTAAATCTGGATTATTTCCGAAGTGGCGATTTTTATTTTAAACCAAATGTTAATTATCCCGGTTGGCCGCAACTGAAAAAATCACCTAAATACAATTTACTCGTGAAATATGATGGTGATAATGACTGGACTACGTTAAAAGAAGATGTAGAACTGAGCAAAATGTATTCGAGAAAAGACCTTGGAATTCCAGATGATAAACATGTGAGTAAAGTATGGCTTCATTTCACGTATGCACCAGCTGGAATGTACAGCGCAGATTTATCTTTCTTTACAACAGTCAAAGAAGGCTATGTGGGAGAAGTTAGAAATACCACGAAAATTAATATGTACGGCGCAGATAGTCAAGGTTATATCCATTACTTCGATGATACAAATCCTTGGCCGGAAAATTGGCAGAAATATGCTGGAGACCGGACGGCTCAAATCATACCGCAACCAATTGGGAAAAATAAATTTGTCCAAGGATCGGTTGCATTTGATGATACCGATGGAAATTTGATAAACATTGGCGATAATTCAGTTTCTGTTAATTTAGAAAGCAATAAAGCTTCCATTTCACGATTAACAGGTCCTTTTGAAGCGATGGTTCTTTTACCTTCTGGCGTAAAAATGAAAAACACGGATCAACAAGGCTTTAATGTCAGCGTGTTAAATAGTAATTACCAAAATTCAGGACGCCAATTACTAAAAGTTAAATGGGACAAAAAGACGCTTTTACCAGCAGAAAAATTAACTGCAAAAATTAATGTGACCGTATCAAAAGACACTCCAAGTAATATGTCTGTTGAAATGTTTGGATTCTTGCAGGATACAGATTTTAATGTGCCAGAAGTGACAGGAACTCCAACCATTTCTGATACAAAAATGGAAATTGACTCAAATGACATTAATCAAAATGGGAATTCGGAAGAGTCTAGAATCACATCAGGAAACCATTACATTTTAAATACGAGTAATCATTTGAAAATTAGTAAAAAAGCTAAGGGTAATCTCGATAAAGGATACAGTGGCCTGGCAAATGCCACAACAAATTCCATCGTATCGTATCAATTATTACTAGAAAATGATTCGGACGAAAAAATAGCCAACATGGTATTAATGGATGTTTTACCAAGTGAAAAAGATTTAGGAATTACAGATAACAGCGAACGTGGTAGTAAATTCAATTTGGAGCTAACGAAAGCAGTAGCAATTCCAAATGAATGGAAAGATAAGGTCGAAGTAACTTATAGTACTGCCAAAAATCCTAAACGTTCGGGCGTTCTCGATAAGCACACGATTTATCCAACTGGTTCAGAACCTCTAGTTGATAACCGAGAAGCAACAGAAGCAGATTGGTTAACCGCTTCAGAAGTACAAGATTGGTCTAAAATTCACTCTTTTAAAATGGAGCTAAAAGAAGGTATTGAGTGGATTCCTGGGAAATCCATGAAAATTCAATTTGATTTAAAAACACCAAAGAAAAACCAAATAGATAAGGAACTTTTAAATCAGCAAACGAAAAAAGAAGACCGAGCTGCATGGAATTCTTTTGCTGTTGCTGTAAATAATTCTCAAGTAATTGAGCCGGCCCAAGTAGGAGTGGCTTTAGATGACAGTGTTGCGCCAGTTACGGTGCAATATGTTGATCAAAACCACAAACAAATTGCCAGCCCAGAAACACTAACAGGAGCTTACGGAGAAAAATTCACTGCAAAACAGAAGAAAATTACTAACTACACCCTTGTAAAAACACCCGCGAATGTAAGTGGAACATTTAACGAAAAAGCACAGACAGTTACTTTTGTTTATCAAAAAGTGACAGCCGGAAACATCATTGTCGATTATGTTGATAAAAATGGTGAAAAATTAGCTGATTCGATTGTTTTAACAGGAAAATTAAATTCAAGTTATCGAACTTCAGCAAAAAAAATCTCGGGATATAAATTGTATCAAACACCCAAAAATGCATCGGGGAAATTTTCGAACACCTCACAAAGAGTAACTTATGTGTATGAAAAAGCCAGCACGTTTTCAATATCCTCTAATAAAGGGGCTGACAACGTGGAAAAATCGGCAAAACTACCACAAACGGGAGATTCTAAGAAAACTAATTTATGGTTTATTCTTGGAATGCTATTACTATCAAGTACTTTTGTGATTATGAAGAAAAAATGATTTCACCAGTGTTTTAAACGTTTTTTAGGTGTTTGTGATTAGTTTTGTTCACCAAAAAGACACATATTATTTTATATTTTCGCAAAAAGTGATTATTGGGTGCATTTGTTTGTTACAATTCAACAAGTCTATAAGGGATTTAACAACAGTTAGAAATAGATTATAGGAGGACAAAACGCAGTGAAAAATATCAGACAATGGAAAAAACTAGTTATTGCAATGGTTATTGGCTTGCTAGTATTCCAAAACGTTTCACCTGTACTAGCTACAATGACAGACGATGAAACAGCAAAAACAACATTAAAAATTACCAAAGAAGATAAAGATACAAAAGAAAAAATCAACGGTTCTACCTTTGAAATAAAGAATAAAGAAACGGGCAAAACAAACAATTTAACAATCAGCGCAAATGGTGAGGCGACTATGGATTCACTTTTACCTGGTGACTATCTTGTTAAAGAAAAAGTTGCGCCAAAAGGTTACACACTAGATGAAAAAGAATACAGTGTAACTTTAGCAGAAAAAGAAGAAGTGATTACTTCGGTTTCAGCAAAAGTGCAAGAAGAAACAACGAAAGAAGCAGCAACACCAACACCGGTTAAAAAAGCAACACAAAATGCAAATCTAAAAGCTGCTATTACAGACAATATTTTTAACAAAGTAACGCTAAAAGATGGCAATGGTGATGAAATTAACACATCGGACCGGATTCAAAATGGTAGCGGTGTTGTGCTTAACATGAATTTTGCATTCTCTGGAAAAAATTATAAAGCGGGGGATACGTTTACAACTGTTTTACCAGATGCTTTCAACTTTGGGAATAAAAACCTAAGTGGGAACTTCTTACCTTCCACAGAAGCAGAATGGACACTTGACGTTAAAACGCGTGAACTTACGATTACTTTCTTAAAAGATGGAATTCAAGAAGGCGATTATGATGTGAATATCAGTACAGCCTTCAAAGTATTTACATCAACAGAAGAAACAATACAAGAAGTTGTTTTCAAGACAGCTGGGAAAGATACTGTTTATCAAATCGAAGTAGTTCCAGTTGTTACGTACCCAACTACAGTATCTGTTACAGCAAATCCAGGAGTTGTTAATCCAACAAAAGGACAAGTTGATGCCAAGTTCAACTTAACAAAAGAAAAAGATGCTAAGGGTGAGCTGAAACTTAATGATTATGCTTCTGGTGGAACAACAACTATTGATAAAGATACCATCAAAGTATATTCGAGTGATGTTAGTGCTGGGGGAACCTTCATTGGTACGAAAAAATTACTTGTTGAAGGAACAGATTATACATTGACATATTCTTCGACAGCTTTAGTAGTTTCGCTTAATGGTGGGCTTGCTGGGAAAGGCTACCAAGTAACATATGACCGCACAATCAATAAACCAAGTGATTCACTTTCGTACATGTCTACCCAAGCTTACACGGTTGGAGATTCTGGTATACTATCAACTAATTCTTCTTATGTCTATTTAGCGATGACCAATTACAAACATTTGGAGAAAAAAGCTACTTATAATGGTACGACACAAAGTATTGATTGGGTAATTAATTTCAACTATGACCAAGATGAAATTTCTCCTACTACTGTACTTACCGATGTGTTAGCAGATAATGATGTAGAGTATGTTGCAGATTCACTCAAAATCAAACGCGTAACATTTAATACGACAACTGGTGTGCCAATTATTGGTAGTGATGCATCAAGCGACTGGACAACATCAACAATCTCAAATAATGGGAATTTTAATTTAACGTATAAAAACACTAATACAAACGCATATCAAATCACTTATTCTACTAAAATAACTGATTTTAAAGATCGTAAAATTAAAAATGAAATTACGGATGAAAATGGCGTTTCAGCTGATGCAACCATTGCTATTCAACCTGATTTGCTGAAAAAAGAAGCAGGAAGCATTGATTACTTCAATAATACAATGAGTTGGAAAATCACTGCTAATTCAGACAAAATTAAAATGGATAATCTTAACATTACAGATAAATTTTCTACAGGTATAAAAAGCCTGAAAAGCTATACTGTTCGTGCTTATACAGATAATTTCACTAGCGTAGTATTAACAGAAGGAAAAGACTTTACTATTAATGAGAATGTCACTCCAGCAGGGTTTTATATACAATTAATTGGTGATTATGCTTCTACAGATAAAAAAATTGTAGTAGATATTGTTACTAATATTGATTTGTCTGATGTGACGAAGACGATTGATAATAAAGCGTTTATCTCTTACTATGATGGGGGAACTATCAAATATGTGGAAGAAATAACTGCTTCAGCTACACCAGATGCGAAAATGATGACAAATGGTGGGAAATACGGTGCGTACAATTCAACAACAGGAAATATAGATTGGATTGTTTCTGCAAATGCGATGGCGAAAAGCTACGATAACTTGATTTTTGATGACACAATCCCGACTGGATTAACATATGTAGAAGGCTCTTTACAATATCGTAATGTGGAGTCATCAACTGAAATGATGAGTTTACAAATTCCACTTAATTCTACTGGGACATTGGCCAAAGCAGGGGATAAAAATTATCCAACCAAAGTAGATACAACTGGCAATAAAATACATTTAGAATTTGCCAATTTAGACAACACTCGTGTATTTATTAAATATAGTACAAAACCAGATGAAAATTGGTATTTCTATAAATATGTGACGAATATAGCAGAAGTTACTGATAATGGTACAGATAAGCACACATATTCTTATCAAGCCTATGCGAGTAAAGTTTTCAATGCGATGACAAAAACAGCTTCCATTGATTCAACTTATAATAATAAAGTTAACTGGACTGTAACACTTAATAATATTTCAAAAGATCGTCCTATTAATAACCCAACAATTACTGATACGATGAAAAACGGAACAACAGGAGCGCAAGTTGTAAAAAGTAGTTTTAGAGTAATTAATGAAACAACTGGGGACGATATTGACTCAAAATACTATGATATAACGTTTACAGATAAAGATTTCACCATCCAGTTTAAAGATTACAAAGCAACAGACCCAATCAAAGTAACCTATAGTACAGTTAGTTTGATGTCAGGTTTGATTAGTAACACGGCTACAACAGCATCACCTGATTATGGTAGTCTCCCAATGTCATACAAATCTAGAACAACGAATATTTCTCCAGCCTTCACCATTGGTAGTGGCAGCGGGACGGCGACAATTGGTTCACTTGAAATTACCAAAGTTGATAAAAAAGATAATACGAAAAAACTAACAGGAGCTAAATTCCAACTTTACACGCCTGAAGGAGATAAAGCTGGGCAAGAAGCAACAACTGATTCAGAAGGGAAAATCGTCATGGACGGCCTTCAATCAGGAAAATATAAACTAGTTGAAACAGCAGCGCCAACAGGATATACAATTAGTGATGAATACAAAGATGGTAAAGAAATCACGATTACTGCTGATGTAGCGACGAGCGTTACAATTGAAAACACAGAACAAACTGGTAGCGCGGTTCTGCAAAAAGAAGATAGTGTAACAAAAGATGCTATCTCTGGCGCAGAATTCGAATTGCAAACAGCAGACGGAACTAAAGTATCCGAAAACTTAGTAACAGACGCAGACGGTAAAATCGAAGTAAACGATTTAGCACCAGGGGATTATCAATTTGTAGAAACGAAAGCACCAACAGGCTATGTACTTGATGCAACACCAACGAAATTCACGGTGGAATTCAACCAAACAGCGGCAATAGTTGTAACAAAAGAAAACACAGCCAAAGCTGGCAGCGTAGTTCTAACAAAACAAGACAGCGCAACAAAAGCTACGATAGCCGGAGCAGAATTTGAATTACAAAAAGCAGACGGAACTAAAGTATCGGAAAACTTAGTAACAGATGCTGACGGTAAAATCGAAGTAAATGATTTAGCACCAGGGGATTATCAATTTGTAGAAACAAAAGCTGCGGCAGGCTATGTATTAGATTCAACACCAAGCGAATTCACAATTGAATTTAACCAAGATAAAGCAGCAGTTGTAACAAAAGAAAACACAGCCAAAACTGGTAGCGTAGTTCTAACAAAACAAGATAGCGTAACAAAAGCTACGATAGCCGGAGCTGAATTTGAATTACAAAAAGCAGACGGAACTAAAGTATCCGAAAACTTAGTAACAGATGTTGACGGTAAAATCGAAGTAAACGATTTAGCACCAGGGGATTATCAATTTGTAGAAACAAAAGCTGCGGCAGGCTATGTGTTAGATACAACACCAACGAAATTCAAAGTGGAGTTCAACCAAACATCAGTAGTAGCTGTAACAAAAGAAAACACAGCCAAAGCTGGTAGCGTAGTTCTAACAAAACAAGACAGCGTAACAAAAGCTGCGTTATCTGATGCGGAATTTGAACTACAAACTGCTACTGGAACTAAAGTAAAAGATAATCTTACTACGAATGCAAGTGGTGAGATAGAAGTAGCTGATTTAGCACCAGGCGATTACAAGTTTGTAGAAACAAAAGCACCAACAGGCTACGAATTAGATGCTACACCAGTTACATTTACTATCGAATTTAACCAAGCGACTGCAGTCAAAGTAACGAAAGAAAATGTTGCGAAAACTGGTAGTGTAGTTCTTACTAAACTAGATAGTAAATCAAAAAGTAATTTAGCTGGGGCAGAGTTTGAATTACAAACAAAACTTGGTGTCAGTTTGAAAGATAAGGTAGTGACAGAAGCAAATGGTCAGTTGCAAATTGATAACTTAGCACCAGGCGACTACCAATTAGTAGAAACAAAAGCACCAACAGGTTATGAACTTGATGCAACACCAGTTGAATTCACCATTGAATTTAACCAAAAAGATGCAGTTCAAGTGACTAAAACGAATAAAATGTCTACTGGATCAGTTGTGTTAACTAAAACTGATGGGCAAACAAAAGCCCCTCTTGCAGACGCAACATTCAAATTAGTAGACGCAGATAATAACGTCACAGAAAATCTAACAACAGATGCTTCTGGTAAACTGGAAATAACAAATTTAGCTCCTGGTGATTATCAATTAATTGAAACAAAAGCACCAAAAGGTTATGAATTAGATACCGTTCCAGTCGATGTGAAAATCGGTTTTAATCAAAATCAAGTGCTTCAAGTAACTAAAACAAATATTAAAACTATTGTAAGCGGCAAGGTAATAGCTGAATTTGTTGATACAAAAGGAAATGTATTAGCAGAACAAGAGATTCATACAGGTATAGTCGGGGAGGAATATGTAACCAAAGCGAAATCCATCGCAGGTTATAAACTAACGAAAGATCCTACGAATAAAGTTGGCCTATACAAAGAAGCAGATCAAAAAGTAACCTTTGTATATGAGAAAAATAAATCATCACTCGTTGTTGATCCTACTAAACCAATTAAACCTTCTAAACCAACAAAACCAGTAAAATCAACAGTAAACCCTTCAAAACAAGCTACAGTGAAAAAAGCACAAAGTCTTCCTTCAACAGGAGATGATTCCCTAGCTAATCTCATCATTACGGGATTATTCGCTAGTGCACTTGGACTTTTCTTACTAAGAAAATCCAAAAAAGTAAATGATTAATAATTGTAGTCGCTATTCTGTGAAGAATAGCGACTTTTTTATTTATTATATATAGAAAGAATTCCATCTAATAATGCAGAAAAAGGAGATTTAGTATTGAAACAGTATATTTTTAGTATAAAGTATACTGTTTTTGTTCACTGAAAAGCCATAATAAATCGATTTTTTGGTTCTCTAAGAACATTTTCGACCCCTCGTCTTTTGTTATAATTCAACGAGTCATAGGTCTTATACAACAGACATAGCTTGCATAGGAGGAAAACAGCTTAATGAAATATATGGTAAAATGGAGAAGTTTTTTTATCGCTGCAATTATTGGTTTACTCGTTTTTCAAAACTTTTCGCCGGTATTAGCAACGATTATAGATGAAAAAACAAAAATGATAACGCTTAAAATAATTAAAGAAGATAAAGATACAAAAGAAAAAATCAATGGTTCTTCTTTTGAAATTAAAAATAAAAAAACTGGAGAAACAAAAGAAGTTTCTATAACAGAAGACGGGACAATTGTAGAAAATTCACTCTCAGAAGGAGAATATATTGTTAAGGAAAAGAAGGCTGCCCCAGGGTTTACTTTAGACGAACAAACTTATAACGTCACCTTAGCTGATAAAGATGAGGTTATAACTTCTATTTCAACCAAAGACGAAGCAGAAAAGACTCCAATTGTTACAGAACAACCCTCTAAAAAAGGAAATCTGAAAGCAGTTATAGCAGATAATATTTTTACTGCAGTAAAGGTAGAAAATGGAACTGGGAATGAACTTAGTACGACTAACCGCATAAAAAATGGCGGAGCAGTAGTTCTGAAAATGAATTTTACTTTTTCGGGGAAAAACTATAAAGCTGGAGATACATTTAAAACGGTTTTACCAGAGACATTCAACTTTGGAACAACCAATTTAACAGGAGATTTCTTGCCTTCAACTGAAGCGAAATGGGACCTGAATGCAAGCACTCGGGAATTAACTATTACCTTTTTAAAAGATGGTGTGCAAGAAGGTAATTATGATATTGAGCTTAGTACTGCGCTAAAAAGTTTCTCTGAGACAGATAAAACAAGGCAGGAAGCAGTTTTTAATACGGCGGGTGGTAATACAATTTACCAGTTAGAAATTATTCCTGAAGTAGACAAGGCTACACAGGTAATGCTAGAAGCAACTCCGGGTAAACTCAATCCTGATAAAGCTACCGTGGATGCAAGGTTTAATTTAACAAAAGAAAGTAATGAGCTAGGGGAACTTAGGCTATCGGACACTGCTTACGGAGGTTCGACTATTATTAATAGGAATAGTATTAAGGTCTACTCAACAGATATTAGTGCTAAAGGAACATTCATTGGGTCAAAGCAATTACTTAACGAGGGTACAGATTATGAATTGATTTATGCACCTTCAGGATTAACAATTAAATTAAAAGAAGGTCTAAAAGCAAAAGGATATCAAGTTACCTATGAGCGTTCCATTGATAAGACAAATACGTCTTTGACTACTTTAGGGACTTCAGCAACAACAGTTGGAAGCTCTGGCATGTTATCAAATGGAAGTATGACCATTTCAGTAACAATAAAAGCATATGATCATTTAACTAAAAAAGCAGTTTATAACCCTGTAACTCAATGTATTGATTGGACAATTAATGTTAATTGTGATTTAGCAAATTTGACACCTGATACGGTTTTAAAAGATGTATTAACAGACGATAATGTTAGTTATGTCGCAGATTCTTTGAAAATCAAGCAAGTCACTTTTAATGAAGAATCAGGAGAAGTAGTAATAGGCGAGGATGCGTCTAATGATTGGACTGTTTCGACTATATCAGATAACGGTAGTTTTAATATGAACTACAAGAAAACAGATAAAAAAGCGTATCAAGTAACGTATTCTACAAAACTAACCGATTTTAGTCCACGAAAAATTAAAAATGAAGTAACGGATGAAAAAGGTGTTAAAGCAACAGAAAACTTTGATTTCAAGCCAGACTTACTAAAAAAAGAAGCTGGAGAGATTGATTATTATAATAATACAATGGATTGGACTATTACAGTTAATTCGGAAGGTATTAATATGCAAAATATTAATATCGTTGACGAGTTTTCTACAGGTGTAAAAAGTTTAATCAGCTACAGTGTGTACGCTTATCCTTCTGATTCAGGCTATAACATATTAACTGAAGGTAGAGACTTCACCATCCAAAAAGACGTCACGCCAGATGGTTTTAAAATTAAACTTATCGGTAACTATGCGACAACAGATAATAAAATTGTTGTGAAAATGAAAACAAAAATTGATTTAACTGATGGAGCAAACACGCTAAATAATAAAGCCTCGTTTTCATATTTTGACGGTAGTTTAACCCAGTATTCAGAAACAATAAAGGCAGAAGCAACACCGGAAACTAGTATTTTAGCTAACGGTGGGAAGGTCGGCAAATGGAACCCGGCAACTGGTGAAATAAATTGGATTGTATCTGTCAATGCAATGGGGAAAAAATATAATAAATTGGTTTTAGATGATGAATTTCTGGATGGTACAACCTTTGTAGAGGGATCTTTACAGTATCGTAATGTAGTTAATTCATCCGAGCTGACCGACTTGAGTATTCCTCTAGAGATAAAAGGGACTTTAGCACAAGTTGGGGATGCTAATTATCCAACCAAAATAGACACATCAGCCAATAAAATACATTTAGAATTTGGTAATTTAGATACTAATCGTGTATTTGTTAAATATAAAACAAAACCAAAAGATAATTGGTTTTTCTCACAGTGGGTAAACAATAAAGCTATCGTTTCAGATAATGGAGCAGATGAACAAATATACGAAACGAAAGAGTTTGCTTTTTTGCAAAATGAAGTTATTAAGGTAGCTGGAAACATCGATAGTACATTTGGAAATAAAGTGAATTGGAATATGGAACTTTTGAATATTACTCCAGAAAGAACACTGTCTAATCCAGTTATTACCAATCGATTGGAACAAGGAAATACGGGTGCTCAGTTTATTAAAAATAGTTTTCAAGTAATTAATACAAAAACGAACGAACCGATAAACGAAGAAAATTATGATATTACTTTTGAAGGAAATACCTTTACCATTCAATTTAAAAACTATACTGCAATGGCGCCAATCAAAGTAAACTACAGCACAATAAGTTTACTTTCAGGACCAATTTCTAACGAAACTACGGTGGAAGCAGAAGATTTTAGTAATGTTCCAATGTTTTTTAAAAAGAGAAATGTGGCAGTATCACCAGTCTTTACTGTGGGAACTGGATCAGGTATTGCAACGATTGGTACGATTAAAATCACAAAAGTGGATGAAGACGATACTACGAAGAAATTAGAAGGCGCAAAATTTCAGCTTTACACACTAGATGGTGAAAAATCTGGACAAGAAATAACAACTAATTCAGAAGGTGAAATTTTACTAGATGGTATTCAATCTGGAAAGTATAAATTAGTTGAAACCAAAGCACCAGAAGGTTACAACATTAGCGATGAATACAAAGAAGGAAAAGAAATTACTGTAAGTTCATCTGGTGAGGAACTCCTTTTAACCATCAAGAATGCAATGAAAAAAGGCAATGTTATTTTAACGAAAAAGGACAGTGCATCACATGAAGTATTAGCAGATGCCGAGTTTGAATTACAAAACGCCACTGGGTCAAAACTAAAAGAAAAACTAACAACAGATGCGAGCGGTAATATAGAAATAACCGATTTAGCACCCGGTGACTATAAGTTAATTGAAACCAAAGCACCAACCGGTTACCAATTAGACGCGACACCAGTTAATTTCACGATTGATTTTAACCAATCAGAAGCAGCGAAAGTAAGCAAAACCAACACAGCAAAAACAGGCACGGTAATGCTAACGAAAAAAGATAGCGCAACAAATGCCAAACTAGCTGACGCCACATTTGAGTTACGAAACGAGGACGGAACACTAGTCCGTGAGAATCTCGTAACAGACGATAATGGAGAAATTAGTGTAGCTGATTTAGCACCCGGTGACTATAAGCTAATTGAAACTAAAGCACCAACCGGTTACCAATTAGACGCGACACCCGTTAATTTCACAATTGATTTTAACCAATCAGAAGTAGAGAAAGTAAGCAAAACCAACACAGCAAAAACAGGCACGGTAGTGCTAACGAAAAAAGATAGCGCAACAAATGCCGAGCTAGCCGACGCCACATTTGAGTTGCGAAACGAGAGCGACACATTAGTCCGCGAAAATCTTGTAACAGATGATAATGGAGAAATTAGTGTAGCTGATTTAGCACCAGGCGACTATAAGCTAATTGAAACCAAAGCACCAGCTGGTTATCAATTAGACGCGACACCGGTTAATTTCACGATTGATTTTAATCAGTCAGAAGCAGCGAAAGTAAGCAAAATCAACACAGCAAAAACAGGCACGGTAGTGCTAACGAAAAAAGATAGCGCAACAAATGCCGAGCTAGCCGACGCCACATTTGAGTTACGAAACGAGAGCGACACATTAGTCCGCGAAAATCTTGTAACAGATGATAATGGAGAAATTAGTGTAGCTGATTTAGCACCAGGCGACTATAAGCTAATTGAAACCAAAGCGCCAACCGGATACCAATTAGACGCGACACCGGTTAATTTCACAATTGATTTTAACCAGTCAGAAGCAGCGAAAGTAAGCAAAACCAACACAGCAAAAACAGGCACGGTAGTGCTAACGAAAAAAGATAGCGCAACAAATGCCGAGCTAGCCGACGCCACATTTGAGTTGCGAAACGAGAGCGACACATTAGTCCGCGAAAATCTTGTAACAGATGATAATGGAGAAATTAGTGTAGCTGATTTAGCACCAGGCGACTATAAGCTAATTGAAACCAAAGCACCAGCTGGTTATCAATTAGACGCGACACCGGTTAATTTCACGATTGATTTTAATCAGTCAGAAGCAGCGAAAGTAAGCAAAATCAACACAGCAAAAACAGGCACGGTAGTGCTAACGAAAAAAGATAGCGCAACAAATGCCGAGCTAGCAGATGCTACATTTGAGTTGCGAAATGAGAGCGACACATTAGTCCGCGAAAATCTTGTAACAGATGATAATGGAGAAATTAGTGTAGCTGATTTAGCGCCAGGCGACTATAAGCTAATTGAAACCAAAGCGCCAACCGGATACCAATTAGACGCGACACCAGTTAACTTCACGATTGATTTTAACCAATCAGAAGCAGCCAAGGTAACTAAAACCAACAAGAAAAAAATTGGTACAATTATAGTTAACTTTATAGATGTAGACGGCAATCAATTAAATGACAAGGAAGTGCATACTGGAAATGTTGGTGAAGAATACAGTGTGAAAGCTAAAGAAATCGTTGGCTATACATTGGTTAAAGATTCCGCTAACAAAAAAGGTATGTATAAAGAAACTTCACAAGAAATAACCTTTGTCTATGAGAAAAAGGCAATGCCGATTACTGTGGAACCTACTGAACCATCAAAACCAACAGAACAGCTAACAGAATCAGCTACAGTAGCAGAGCCAAAACCTATAAAACAAAACTTTAAAACAACAAACAATAAGAGAAAACTTCCTTCTACAGGAGATGAATTCCCTTATACAATGCTATTCACTGGATTGTTTGTTAGTGTTGCTGGAGTATTCTTTTTAAGAAAATCTAAACAAATAAAATAGCAAAAAAGCTATCCTAAGAAATTTAGGATAGCTTTTTCATTTAAATCCAAGCATCTTCTTCATTTTTCGTTAAAAGCATTTGAATACCTCGAACAATATTAAAGATAAACAATCCAACAATAGCTATTAGTGTAAATATAAATAAGCTACCGGTAACGAAAAATGATACATTTGCGAGTAAGCCGCCGTTTGTCAAAGCTGTAACGAAAACACTGGAGAAACATAGAACACCAGCGATAGTCGGAATAATGTGAGTTAGTAATGCAACTTTAGCATGATGAGTAACATCCTCTGATTTAGCAAAAATCCAAATCAATACTGGCACAATAACTGGTGCAAAGAGGATACTAAAATAACTTAAAGCATTTAAAATACGATGATCATTCATAATCAACACACCTTTCTAAGATGTCTTTATTATAGCAAGGCTAGGATTATGAAGCCCTCGTTTCAAGTTACAAAGAAGGAAAATAATATAACAAATATGTAAGAATTATACGACTTTGTTTTTAGCCTGAATAATATGAAGAAGTTGCTCTGACATAAACGCCGGCGAATGAGCAAAATTTTCTTCGGCCCAAAAAACAATCATGCCGAAAATCGCATGTGCTTGATAAGACGCAAGTAACATGGGCTCTATACTCGAACTATCAGCTGAATAATCAAAGTCATTCAAAATCAGTTCTCGAATAACGTCACAAACTTGATTTTGAAAACTGGGACGGATTGTAGATTTTATAACTTGTGTATAAAAAGCTTGATGACCATAAACATGATCAAAAATTTTTATCATGGAAGGTGTAAGTGTTTGAATGGAAAAAGGCGTCTTATGTGTATAAGGGTCTTGATACGCTTTTTGTAAATCAGCCAGCACTTCATCAATGATGCTATCTAAAAGTTCTTCTTTGTCACGGTAATGTTTATAGAACGTGCCTCGGTTAACATCTGCTACTGTAACAATATCCGTAATCGTAATCTGTTGAAAAGGTCTTTCATCAAGAAGAGTAAATAAAGCTTGGTTTAAGGCTTGCTTTGTTTTTTTAATCCTTCTATCCATCATTTGAAACTCCCATCCGAGAAAAATTTCCTATTACTATACATATAACGCAAAAGTGTTGCTTAATCAACAAAACAGGCTTTCTTTACATATTGAAAGCGCTTTATATCGGGGCTATAATTGAAATAAGAAGGAGTGAAATTTAATCCTTTTTAGCGTATCAAAAGTGAAGGAGGAAGTAATAATGGGGAAATTAGCTGGAAAAGTAGCAGTTGTAACAGGGGCAGCTTCTGGAATGGGGCAACAAATTGCGGTTCTTTTTGCGAAAGAAGGGGCGAAGGTTGTTGTTGCGGATTTAAATTTAGAAGCGGCACAAAAAACAGTCGCATTAATTGAAGACGAACAAGGGACAGCACTTGCGGTTGTTGCGAATGTCACGAAACAAGACGATATTGAAAGCATGATTAACAAAGCTACTGAGACATACGGAACGTTAGATATTTTAGTAAACAATGCGGGCATCATGGATAATTTTGTCCCAGCCGGCGAATTAACAGATGAGCTTTGGGATAAAGTGTTTGCGATAAATACAACTGGAGTAATGCGAGCAACTAGAAAAGCACTTCATATCTTTGAAGAAAAAGGACAGGGAGTTATCGTTAATATCGCATCTGCTGGAGGCTTGTTTGGCTCAAGAGCAGGGGCAGCGTATACAGCTTCTAAGCATGCTGTCGTTGGTTTTACAAAAAATGTTGGTTTCCAGTATGCTAATAAAAATATTCGCTGTAATGCTATAGCACCTGGAGCTGTAAATACAAATATTGGTACTACTATTTATGCTCCAGATCAATTTGGGCAAGAACGAGCTATGATTGGAATGGGAACAAACCCTCGCGCTGGTGATGCCTCTGAAATCGCCAAAGTAGCTCTATTTTTAGCTTCGGATGATGCTAGTTTTGTAAACGGAACGGTAATTACTGCAGACGCTGGTTGGACAGCTTACTAAAAAATAACAAATCCGCATGAGAGAATTATTTTCTTTTGCGGATTTTTTATGAGAAAATAGAAAGATGGATATTTTTTAACAACTTCGCATTTAGGGGTTGTTTCTTTGTATAGAGAGAATGAATAGTTGTGAGCATAATGGGGTATTAAATAACAAAGTGAAAGGCGGGGATGCTTTTTGGTTGAACAGTTGGTAAGTAATGCAGCGATATTACTCGCAGGATTTTATATTATTTCTTTAGTCTATAAAGAGCCAATTACGAAAGAATTATCGATAAATAGAAAAATGGTGATAGGTGTATGGGCAGGGCTGCTAGGATTTGCACTAATGATTTTTGGGATACCGATTTCAAATAATGTAATTGTTGATTTGCGTCATATTCCTATTATTATGGTGGGCTTTTACGGCGGGCCCATTCCGGCAATTGTTTCGGCGGTCATTATTACAACTTCACGCTTTTTAATTTCAGTGAATTCTGCAGCAGTGATGGCTGGTGTAATCATGATGTTGATTGGCATTATAACAGCTCTTTTTAGCAAACGCTTAGAAAAATATAATATTTGGGGCGTTTTTATTTTGAATATTATTGCGTGCGGTTTTGTAGTCATTAATTTACATTTGATTTTAGCAAAAGAGCCAGACTTCTGGGTTAATATGTTTACATTTGTATCTATCGCGCTTGTAATTGGCGCTGTTTCCGCAGGTTTAATGAAGAATATGATTAAATCAAAGCAATTGTTTCAAAAATACGAACAAGACTCTACACTCGATTATCTGACGCGGTTATCGAATGTAAGGCAATTTGATGAAAAAATCAACCATGTGATGGACGCCGGAAGTAGACAAGTGACATTAATGTTAATTGATATAGATTACTTTAAAAATATTAACGATACATACGGCCATGACGCTGGTGATGCCATTTTGAAACAATTAGCTATTATTTTAAAACGAAACACATCAGATGGTTCTGAGGCATTTAGAAATGGCGGGGAAGAATTTTCCATTGTCTTATTAGATTGTCCGATTGAAAAAGGTAATTTTTTTGCTGAACAAGTGCGAAAAGAAACGGAAGAGCACGATTTTATGATACCGAGTGGAAAACTAGTGAAAATTACGATTTCAGTTGGTGTTAGCAGTAGTAAAGATGGTGCTAATACAAGTGAAGGTTTGTTTAAATCTGCCGATGAAGCCCTGTATAAAGCAAAATTAACCGGACGAAATCGTGTTTGTATTGCAGATGGAAATTAGCTTGTCGCAAAAAAACGAGTACTTCTAGCAGACGTCTTATGTTATAATAGATTGTGTAATGATGAGCAAATAACTAGGAAACTAGTCCAAAAGGATGAGCTTTTAATGTTTGACTTAATGGATAACTTGCTGGGAGTACAGTCATTTGGTGAATTAAATAAGGACATGCCGACGACGCTTTTTGTCACTGATGCAGACGGTAATATTTTAATTTCTAATAAATTCACTGCGCTTACGGTCGGAATGTCGCTTGAAGAATTACTTCGTTGTAATGTAAGGGACTTAGTGGAAGACGGTGTGTACAATGATTCTGTCACGCTAGAAGCAATCCGAACCAAACAAAAGAAAACAAAAGTTATCAATACGAAGAAAGGTTTTAGTATTCGTTCGACTTCTACGCCAATTCTCTATCCAGATGGCACCGTGCATTTAGTTGTTACGATGTCAGATGAAACGCAACCAGATAGTTTTAAAACATGGCGTGGTGAGGCAATTTCGGGCAATAAAGAGTCACTTCTTCTTGAAGATTATAAAGAAAATGATGGCACCGTGATAGTAGCGGAGAGCGTCGCGATGAAACAGATAGTTCGAGTATGCAATCAAATAGCCCCGTTTGACAGTAAAGTCTTATTATACGGGGAGTCCGGTACTGGTAAAGAAGTCTTGTCGCGCTATATTCATGAAAAAAGTGAACAAGCTGCTGGACCATTTATCTCGATTAACTGTGCGGCAATCCCAAAAGCATTATTTGAATCTGAGCTTTTCGGACATGAAAAAGGTTCATTTACCGGTGCGGATATTGAAAAACCCGGGATGCTTGAGCTAGCTGATGGCGGCACACTATTTTTAGATGAAATTTCTGAAATGCCGTTAGAGCTTCAAGCGAAAATGCTCCGAGTGCTTGAAACTGGCGAGGTAAGAAGACTGGGCTCAACAACTGAGACGAAACGGCGCTTTAGACTTATTTCAGCGACAAATCGAAACCTTGGCGAAATGGTTGAAAAAGGAACGTTTAGGCGTGATTTATATTATCGTATTAATGTAGTGCCGGTTCATATTCCAGCACTTAGAGAGCGACCGCAAGATATTATTGGCCTTGCACGTCAGTTCATTCAAAAATTTAATCAAAAGTATCAAAAAGATTTTCAATTAAGCGGCGATAAAACGAAAGAATTACTTTCTCATAACTGGCCAGGAAATGTACGTGAACTTAGAAACCAGATTGAACGCTTAGTTGTTATGTCTGGTAATAAAGAAGTGACAGTTTCTGAAACAGATGATTTTGCGCTAGACTTACATTTTAAAGAGCAAACGAAAAAAGAATCACTTCATTTAAAAGATTATTTACAAGACGTGGAAAAACACTTTATATTGCGAGTGCTCGAAGAAAGTGATGGAAACGTGACAAAAGCGGCTAGTGTGCTTGGGATTCATCGCTCTGTTTTATATCGAAAACTAAAAACACTTCATTAATTTAGAAAACCTAATCGGAATACGCGATTAGGTTTTTTTGTTGCATTTTCGCGACTATTTTTTGTAACAGTGCTAATTTTTATGTCGCTTTTTTGCGACGATTAATAATGCTTAAATTTAAAAAGGTTGATATAAAGCCATTTTAAATGTTGGCATGAAAGTTGCTTTATAAGTAAGTGCGTATCATTACAAATATATGTGAATAATTGAACAATAAGGAGTGAGGAATTTGTCAAAAGTAATAAAAGCAAGTGAAGCAGCAAAATTAATAAAAGATGGCGATACTGTAGCTTTTAGTGGTTTCGGTTTAGCTTGTGTTAATGAAGAAATGGCTATCGCGGTTGAAAAGCGTTTTTTAGAAGAAGGGGCTCCGCGTAATCTAACCGTTATGCATGCTAGTGCGCTTGGTGATCGCAGGGAAAAAGGAATGAGTCATTGGGGACATGAAGGATTAATTAAACGCTGGATTGGCGGAATTGCGATTGCTTCTCCTAAAATGGCGAAACTAATTGAAGAAGACAAATGTGAAGCATACAATTTACCACAAGGTGTAATTACGCAACTTTACCGGGAAATCGCAGCTAAGCGACCAGGCGTTATTACAAAAATTGGTATGGGAACATTTGTAGACCCGCGTATTGAAGGGGCGAAAATGTCCGCGAGTTCTAAAGATAACTTAGTAGAGCTATTGACGATTCAAGACGAAGAATGGCTATTTTATCCAAGTTTTCCAATTCAAGTTGCACTCATTCGCGGAACTGTGGCAGATGAATTTGGGAACTTAACTTTAGAAAAAGAAGGCTTACATATGGAAGTCTTGCCAATTGCGCAGGCTGTTCGAAATTCAGGCGGAATTGTTATCGCTCAAGTAGAATCTGTTGCGAAAAAAGGATCGCTTAATCCTAAAGATGTAAGAGTTCCAGGAATTTTAGTTGATCATATTGTTATTTCAGAACCAGAAAATCATTTCCAAACTGAAAATACACAGTATAATCCAGCTTTCTCTGGACACATTCAAGTTCCTCTTGGCGATATTGAGCCACTTGCGTTAGATGACCGTAAAGTGATTGCGCGTCGTTCTGCAGCAGAACTAGAACCACAAACCATTTTAAATTTAGGTGTAGGAATTCCAGTAAATGTTTCTACTGTTGCAGCGGAAGAAGGCGTGAGTGACCAATTAATACTAACAACCGAAGCAGGATCTGTTGGCGGTGTTCCAGCTGGTTTAGCAGATTTCGGTCATGCGTATAACAGTGAAGCTATTGTCGATCATCATTCGCAGTTCGATTTTTACGATGGTGGCGGACTTGATTTATCCGTACTTGGTTTGGCGCAAACAGACGAATCCGGTAATGTGAATGTCAGCAAGTTTGGCTCAAGAGTTGCTGGCTGTGGTGGATTTATTAATATCTCCCAATCAGCGAAAAAATTAATTTTTGCCGGAACTTTTACTGCAGGTGGATTAAAGACGCGAGTAGCTGACGGCAAACTAGAGATTTTACAAGAAGGAAAAGCTAAAAAGTTTATCAAACAAGTTCAACAAATCACATTTAGCGGCGAATACGCTTCAACGACCGACCAAACAATTCTCTATGTGACAGAACGAGCTGTATTCCGTTTAGAAAATGGCAAAATGGTTCTAACAGAAATCGCACCAGGCGTTGATTTAGAAAAAGATATTCTTGGACAAATGGAATTCGAACCCGTTATTGCGAGTGATTTAAAAGTAATGGATAGCGGTATGTTTAGCGAACAATGGGGTGGCTTAAAAGCTATTATTGAAAAACAAACAAGAGAGGGAGTATCTATATGACAAAAGAAATAAACCGTTGGGGAGTCTTGATTGGCTCTGTTGGTGTTCTGCTTTGTACCGGTGCGGTATATGCGTTTAGTGTTTTTGCTGGACCGCTTAGTGCTGCTCATGGTTGGACAATTCCACAAGTTATGATGGCATTTACAATTAATGCGGCGATTGGACCGATTCCAACTATTTTAGGTGGGATTTTAACGGATAAAGGGAAAGCAAAATGGGCCATTTTAATTGGGGGAATCCTCTTTGGGCTTGGTTTTGCACTGACAGGTTTTGCTACTTCAACGACGATGCTTTACTTGTCTTATGGTGTTCTTGCTGGGCTTGGACAAGGTTTTGCGTATTCAGGTTGTCTTAGTAACACGATTCGTCTTTTCCCAGATAAACGTGGTCTTGCTTCTGGACTTATTACTGCAGGAATGGGTGGAGCGACAATTATTGCTGCACCGATTGCGAACCACTTAATTGAAACATATAACGTAATGACAGCATTTAAAATTATGGGAGCTGTTTATATCGCAGTTGTCATTGGATGTAGTTTCCTTATTCGCGTCGCACCAGCTGGTTATGCACCAAAAGGCTGGACACCACCTGCTGGAAATGCAGCTGGTATGGTAAATGTACCTTGGACGGGAATGGTTCGAACAGTTACTTTTTATCTGATTCTTTTAATGCTAGGTATTGGCGCATTCTCAGGTCTGATGATTGCTTCTAATGCATCCTTAATTGGTCAAAATATGTTTGGCTTAACGGCTGCATCGGCGGCTGCTTACGTTAGTATTTATTCACTAAGCAACTGTTTAGGTCGAGTAGTTTGGGGCGCTGTATCTGACCGTCTAGGTAGATCTAATACATTAATGATTATCTATACAGTTATTGCTTTATCTTTACTAGCACTTGCAACGCTTCAATCGGTTGTTGGGTTTGTTATCGGAATCATTGGACTTGGACTTTGCTTTGGCGGGACAATGGGTGTTTTCCCATCTATCGTTATGGAAAATTACGGTCCGAAAAATCAAGGCGTCAACTACGGAATCGTCTTCATTGGTTATTCCACAGCAGCTTTCTTTGCACCAAAAATGGCAGCGCAAATTGCCGGTCAAAACGGTGGCGACTTCACACAAGCTTTCTATATAGCTATCGCGCTTGCTGCTGTAGGACTTTGTATTAATATTGTTTATAAATTACGTGAGAAAAAACAACCAACGAAAGAATTAGCGTAAAAATAGAGAGGAGAAAAGAAAATGAGTTTAACTGAAATGCTACAAATCAAATATCCAATTTTACAAGGGGCAATGGCACAAATTGCCACATATGAATTAGCTTCCGCGGTATCAAATGCAGGTGGGCTAGGAATTATCGCATCAGGTGGAATGTCAGCAGACACGTTACGAGAACAAATTCGCCTTTGTAAAGAAAAAACAACGAAACCGTTCGCTGTAAATATCATGCTGATGATGCCAAATTGTCCAGAACTTGTCGATGTCATTATTGAAGAAGATGTGCGCGTTGTTACAACTGGGGCAGGAACACCTAAACCATTTATGGAAAAATTTAAAGCAGCTGGAATTAAAGTTATCGCCGTTATCCCGTCTGTAAAAATTGCACAAAAAATGGAAGAAATCGGTGTCGATGCAGTTGTTGCAGAAGGTACAGAAGCAGGAGGGCATGTTGGTGAAACAACAACGATGGCGCTAGTTCGTCAAGTCGTTTCAGCAGTAAATATCCCCGTCATTGCAGCAGGTGGTATTGCAGATGGCCACGGAATGGCAGCAGTTTATGCATTAGGTGCAAGCGGTGTCCAAATCGGTACACTTTTCCTTGTTGCTGAGGAATGTCCTGTTCCTGCTAGCTTTAAGCAAGCGGTACTTGACGCCACTGATACGAGCACAACTGTAACAGGCCGCCGAAATGGTGCGCCAGTTAGAAGTATTAAAAACCCAATGATTAAGAAATATGTAGAACTAGAAAACGAAAATGCTTCTAGAGATAAGTTAGAAGAATTAACACTTGGCTCTCTTAGAAAAGCAGTCCATGAAGGTGACGTTGAAAATGGTTCCGTTATGGCTGGGCAAATTTGTGGAATGTTAACTGAAATTCGTTCCACAAGTGATATTATCGAAAACCTGATGAAAGAGTCAAAACAAGTCGCAAGTAACCTAGTCATTCAATAATAAAAAAGAGCCAGCAGAATCTATTAGATTTTGCTGGTCCTTTTTCATTTGCGTCGATACATTTTGGTTAAATCTACCATTAAATAAACGAGCAATACTGCTGTAATGATAACAGCGATAAGATTAGCTACATCATTATGGAATAGAAAACTAATCCCATTGATGGCTAATGCAATTAAAATAATTATGAAATATTTTATCATTAGAAGTCTCCAGTTCTCTTCCTAATTATAAAGCGCCATCTTGAATGATTTCTGTTTTATAACCATCTGGATCTGTTAAGAAGTAATAGAATGGATCTTCACCTGGAAGTCCTTTTAAGTCTGTGACAGTGTAGCCAGCTTCTTTATGTTCCTCAAGTAAAGCACGTACATCAGGAACACCAACAGCTAAATGACCATAGCCGTTTCCTAAATCGTAAGCTTCTTTTTGATCATAGTTGTAAGTTAATTCTAGTTCAAAACCGCCTTCTTCAAACGCCATATAAACTAAAGTAAATTCGAAATCAGGGAAATCTTTACGACGAACTTCTTTTAACCCTAATGCTTTTTCATAAAAAGCAATGGATTCAGTTAGATTTTTTACGCGGATACACGTATGTAACATTTTTGCAGTCATTTTTTCTTCCTCCTTTTAAACTTCTTTCTTCATTGTAGTATATCTCGGAAGTGAATACAAACAAGGAATATTGATGGAAGTAAAGCCAGTTTTTCGGTATAATGATGAATGTGAAGAAAGGCGGAAGTGAAATGACAAAAATCAAACGAATTATGACAGGAATAATCCAAGAAAATTGTTATATCATTTATCAAGATAATTTAGCTTTAATTGTTGATCCGGGCGATGAAGCTAATAAAATTGAAGCGGAAATTGCTAGTTTGGGAGTGAAACCAATTGCTGTTTTACTGACGCATTGTCATTATGATCATATTAGCGCTTTAGAAGAAATTCGCTCGACTTATCAAATTCCGGTATATGTTAGCCCATTAGAACAAGAATGGCTTTCAAATCCAGATTTAAACCTATCTGCGCATATCGCGGGAAAAGCAATTGTTGCACAACCTGCTGAATACGAATTTACATTAGGTGACTATAATATAGAAGGTTTTCGTTTTAAAGTGGTGCCAACACCAGGACACTCTATCGGTAGCGTAAGTTTTATTTTCGATGATTTTGCAGTGGTTGGTGACGCGCTCTTCAAAGGAAGCATTGGCCGAACTGACTTATATACAGGTGACTTTGACACGTTAATCAATAGTATTAAAACAGAGTTATTTGTACTGCCAGATGATTTGCCAGCATATTCAGGACACGGAGATGCAACTACAATCGGTCATGAAAAGAAAACAAACCCATATTTCAACTAAAAAGAACTTGCAGAAGCACCTAGTCTGCAGTTTTTTTGTAATTTAATAGAGAGGATGTTAGAACATGCATTCAGATGAAGAAATTTTCAAAGATACAACAACTAAAGCCCTACTCCAATTACTAAAAAAAGATATAGACTTTCATGAATATTGCTACCAAGAAATTTTCCCAAGAGGCAAAGAAATCAAAATGAACGACAACAAAAACTTCAAGATTTACTTAGTTGAAAGTGGATATTTTGCCTATTGTCTCAAAAATGAATATGGCGACTTTGGCATTATTAGTTTTGTTGGTGGTGAGATTGCCATCAATTTAATTCCGCTAATCAAAGAAGAACCGGAAGACGCTTTTTTACGGTGTTTAACGCAAGTTCGTTGCTGGGTGCTTGATCCTGATTTTGTAGGACGAGTGTTAGACGAAAATAATCAAAAAGCTAAATTTTTATTATCGAATTTACTTTATACAAGAAAAGTTTATTTTAAAGCGAGCAAACGTACTTTTATGAAAAAGGAACTTCGCATTAGAGCTTGTCTGAAAGAAATTGGTTTGTATATGGGACGAGTAACAAAAGAGAAAGATTTTATTTTGCCAGATGAAATTAATAATTCTATTTTGGCTCAATACGCAAATACGACAAGAGAGTACACGAATATTATCGTACTCAAACTAAGAAAAGAAGGAATTTTAGACGATAGCCATAAACCGTGGGTAATAAAAAAAATCGATGAACTATAATTTATAAAACTTAATATTTATTGATTTTCTGTGCGTAAAAGGTGGAAAATTTAAAAAAACATCTAAAAAAACGTGAGAAAAAATGTCACAAAAAGTACTTATTTAGCTGTTTTTCGCCTAAAAAATGTTTATTTTTAATGCGTAATAGTAAAAAAAATCTTGTTTTTTGATAATAACGTTATTTTATTTGGTTTAAGCCTTCTCTAGGGTGTTTTCATTCTGTGATATTATACTTTAGAGGAGGAATTTGCAATGAACACATTAGAAAAAAGACAACATGAAATCTTGACCAATCCGCTTCATTTTTGTAAGAAGTCTGGGGATTTTGCTAAACATAGTATGAGTATTAAGCTTTCTAAAAACGAGCTGTTTGATGTTGATTTTGTAACAGGGATCTATTTTGTTGAAAAAGGGATTGTTATGAAAGGAACGCAAATAGATGATTATATAGGATACGATCAATTACTGAAACATGGTGATGTATGCAATTTTTCATCTTTTATGTCCTCAGATTTAAAACGTAATATTAGCGCAAAATTATTATCGCCTAGTTCTAGTGTGATTACTGCAGTTGATAGAGATTTTTTTATTTTTATGGTGGAAAAACATGTGAGCATTGAAGAATTTATGCTTTTTCAATCTAAAAAAGAAATTATGATTCTGCAACGTCGCTGTTTACTTAACACACTCAAAGTAAAAGATCGCGTCAAGCACGTGATTGCTGCGATTGGCTATGAATATGGCATTTCAAACGGTGACAATATTCAAATACCACAAGAATTATCAACTACATTTTTATCTAAATTTATGGGAATCACAAGAGAATATCTTAGTCTAACTCTTAGCGAACTCAAAAAAGAAGGATATTTATTAAATACTAAAATTCCTGTAATTATCAATGTAGAAAAACTATTCAATGAAATTCCATATGAATCTTTAATTTTATAAATAAAAGAAGATAGTCTACCGGCTGTCTTCTTTTTTATGCTAAAATGAAAGAAAAAAGGAGTTCCGCAATGAGTGAATACTTGGAAATTCCAGAATTAAATAAAGCATTTCCGTTTCGATCTTTTGTTAATGAAGGAGAAGTTCTTGTTTATCCTCATTGGCATAAAGAAATTGAGATTATTTATGCACTAAAAGGCAGTCTAAACCTTGGAGTAAATGATATGCCCATCCAACTTAATGAGGGTGAAATACAAATCATTAACGGCGGAGATGTACATTATTTTTTAGCTTCACCAAATAGTGAGCGTATTGTTATTCAATTTGATTTAAGCCTATTTCAAGAAGAAATGCAAATGGACGGACAAAATGGCACCCTTCGAGAAATGCTCACGGAGATGGCTCATTTAAGCCGAGAATGGCCAGAAGAAACGACGGCGAAGGTACAATCACTTATTAGAAATATCCATTTAGAATCGAGTAATGATTCCCCGGGCAAACATTATATTCTTAAAGCCGATCTGCTAGCGATTATTGGTTTAATTTACCGCGAAATACCACAGAAAAAAACGCAACCTGATAGCGTCATTTCCGAAAAAGCTGTACTTAAATCAAAAGAAACACTCCAAAAGCTAGATCAGATTTTTTCATATGTAGAAAAACATTATCAAGAACCAGTTAGCTTACAAGAAGTTGCGGATTATACTGGATTTAGTACGTATTATTTCACGAAATTTTTCAAGCGAAATACTGGTATGACGTTTGTGACTTTTTTAAATGATTACCGTTTAAATAAAGCGAAATGGATGTTGTTAAATGAAGCGTTCCCTGTAACCGAAGTAGCTGAACTTGCTGGATTTAGTAGCGTTAAAACATTCCACCATGCTTTCAAAAGAGCGATGGGGGTAGCGCCTCTTAAATACAGGAAGACAATATACGGGAATAATTAAGCAATAAAATAGGAAGAATTACCTTCAGTAGTTTTGTATGATGTAACTATCAAAACTATTGGAGGTTTTTTATTATGACATTAAAAGTTGGAATTATTGGTTGTGGAGGCATTGCAAACGGGAAGCATATGCCAAGTTTATTAAAAGCTGAGAAAGCAGAAATGGTTGCTTTTTGTGATATTGTTCTAGAAAAAGCGGAAGCGGCAGCAAAAGAATTTGGCAGCGAAAATGCAAGCGTATACACAAACTATGTAGAATTACTCCAAGATAAATCCATTGATGTCATCCATGTTTGTACACCAAATATTTCTCATGCAGAAATTTCTATTGCGGCTATGGAAGCTGGAAAACATGTTATGTGCGAGAAACCAATGGCAAAAACAACAGCAGAAGCGAAAAGCATGATTGAAGCTGCTAATCGTACAGGGAAAAAACTAACAATTGGTTACCAAAATAGATTCCGTAAAGACTCTGATTACTTGCATCAAGTTTGCGAAAATGGTGAATTAGGCGATATTTATTATGCAAAAGCTAAAGCGATTCGTCGCCGGGCAGTACCAACTTGGGGCGTATTCTTGGACGAAGAAGCTCAAGGTGGCGGACCACTTATTGATATTGGAACACACGCACTTGATTTAACACTTTGGATGATGGACAACTATAAACCAAAATATGTCGTAGGAAATAGCTACCATAAACTTGCGAAAAAAGAAAATGCAGCGAATGCGTGGGGTTCATGGGATCCAAGTAAATTTACAGTAGAAGATTCTGCATTTGGTTTTATCACTATGGAAAATGGCGCAACGATTGTTTTAGAAGCAAGCTGGGCGCTAAACACATTAGATGTTGGTGAAGCGAGAACATCACTTTCGGGAACAGAAGGTGGCGCTGATATGGAAGATGGATTACGAATTAACGGTGAGGCACACAGCCAAATGTATGAAAAGAAAATCCAATTAGAAGCAGGCGGCGTTGATTTTTACGATGGAACAGGTGATGATCCAGCCTTAATCGAAGCAGAACAATGGTTAGAGGCAATTTTAAATGATACTGATCCAGTTGTAAAACCTGAGCAAGCTCTTGTCGTAACACAAATTTTAGAAGCTATCTATGAATCCTCAAAAACAGGACAACCAGTTTATTTTAATTAAGGAGGAAGTGCTTTTATGAAAGCAAAAATAGCTTTGCAGTTATGGAGTGTTAAGGAAGCTTGTGAAGACGATTTCTTTGGAACTTTAGAAAAAGTGGCGGAAATGGGTTATGACGGCGTGGAATTTGCTGGCTATTATGGTAAATCCGCGAGTGAAATCAAAGCGAAATTAGCCGAACTTGGACTAGAAGTAGCGGGATCACATATTAGTAAAGAAGAGCTTCAAGCCAATTTAGAAAACGTCATTCTTTTTGAACGGGAATTAGGTAATAAATACATTATTTGTCCATATGCCGATTTCGACTCAAAAGAAGGATGGCTTGAATTCAGCGTAGAGCTAAGTAACATCGGAAAAGCAATCCGACAATCCGGAATGGCGTTTGGCTATCATAATCACGCTCACGAATTAGAAAAATTAGATGGCGAAATCATTTTGGACAATTTACTTGAGAATGTTCCTGAAATGGTTGCAGAATTAGATACTTACTGGATAGAGTACGCTGGTGTAGGAGTCATTCCTTTTATCGAAAAATATCGTAATCGAGTACCGCTAATCCATATTAAAGATAAAGCGAAAACGAATAAAGAAAGCACCATTATCGGCGAAGGAATTCTCGATGTTCCAGGATACGTGAAAACAGCGCTTAATGCAGGAACAGAATGGTTAATTATTGAGCAAGAAGCATTTGTTGAAGATCCGTTAACAAGTGTTGCAAAAGGTTATACGTATTTAGCGAATGTATTGGAGGAGAAATAATATGACGCGTGTGACAGTGTGGAACGAATTTTTACACGAAAAAGAAGATGATGCTGTGCTTGCAATTTATCCAGATGGAATTCATGGACAAATTGCTAGTTTCCTAGAAAAAGCAGGAATTGATACGAAAACAGCTACGTTGGAAGAACCGGAACATGGGCTTACAGAAGAAGTTTTAGCGAATACAGATGTTCTAATCTGGTGGGGACATATGGGGCACGACCGCGTAGAAGATAAAATTGTCGATCGTGTGCAAAAACGTGTTTTAGAAGGTATGGGGCTTATCGTACTTCATTCTGGACATATGTCAAAAATCTTTATGCGTTTAATGGGCACGAGTTGTGATTTAAAATGGCGTGAAGCAAATGAAAGGGAGCGTCTTTGGGTAGTTGATCCGACGCATCCAATCGCAAAAGGTATTGGTGAATTTATTGAATTAGATGAAGAAGAAATGTACGGCGAGCATTTTGATATACCAGCACCAGATGAACTCATTTTCTTAGGATGGTTTGAAGGCGGAGAAGTTTTCCGAAGCGGTATCACATACAAAAGAGGCAATGGGCGGATTTTCTACTTCCAACCTGGCCATGAATCTTATCCAACGTATCACCACCCGGATATTCAACAAGTAATTATTAACGGCGTTCACTGGTGTGCAGAAGGTCGAAAAACATATCCAAAATATGGAAATCATCAACCACTTGAAAAAATAGGGAGGAAATAAACATGAAATTAGGCGTATTTACACCATTATTTGCAAATTTATCATTAGATGAAATGTTAGATAAAGTAAAAGCGGCAGGACTTGATGCTGTCGAAATCGGGACTGGTGGGAACCCTGGGAATCATCACTGTCCAACCGATGAACTTTTAGCGAGTGAAGCAGCGCGCAAGGAATATTTAGAAAAATTTACTAGTCGAGGATTAACAATTAGTGCTTTTAGTTGCCACGATAACCCGATTTCTCCCAATAAAGAAGAAGCGGCTGCATCTGATGAAATTTTGCGCAAATCAATCAAACTAGCTTCTTTAATGAACGTTCCGGTTGTTAATACATTTTCTGGAACAGCGGGAGATAGTGACGATGCCAAAGCGCCGAACTGGCCGGTAATTCCTTGGCCGACTGTTTATAGCGATATTAAAACATGGCAATGGGAAACTAAGCTAATTCCTTACTGGAAAGAAATTGGCGAACTTGCAGCGGCTTCTGGTGTTAAAATTGGTATCGAATTGCACGGTGGTTTCTTATGTCATACACCATATACCATTTTAAAACTGCGTGAAGAAACAAATGATGCTATCGGTGTTAATTTAGATCCAAGCCATTTGTGGTGGCAAGGAATTGACCCAGTTGGAGCTATCAAAATCTTAGGGAAAGCTGGAGCAATCCATCATTTCCATGCTAAAGATACGTATTTAGATCAAGATAATATCAATATGTACGGTTTGACGGATATGCAACCATATGGCGACGTTCAAACAAGAAGTTGGACATTCCGTTCGGTTGGTTGTGGTCATAGTTTGACAGAATGGTCGGATATTATGAGCGCGCTTCGAACATATGGTTATGATTATGTAGTCAGTATCGAACACGAAGATCCATTAATGTCGATTGACGAAGGCTTCGATCGTGCTGTTACAAACTTACAATCGATCTTAATTAAAGACAAACCACTGGATATGTGGTGGGCGTAACAATAAGAAAGGATGTCTTAGAATGAAAAAATATCAATTAGTAATTGTTGGTTACGGCGGAATGGGAAGCTATCATGTAACGCTTGCATCGGCTGCTGATAATTTAGAAGTTCATGGCGTATTCGACATTCTAGCAGAAAAACGCGAAGCCGCCGCTCAAAAAGGCTTAAAAATCTATGAAAGTTATGAAGCTGTTTTAGCAGACGAAAAAGTAGATGCTGTTCTTATTGCAACGCCAAACGATAGCCATAAAGAGCTTGCAATTAGCGCACTTGAAGCAGGGAAACACGTTGTTTGTGAAAAACCAGTGACAATGACAAGTGAAGATTTACTAGCAATTATGGACGTGGCTAAAAGAGTAAATAAACATTTTATGGTTCATCAAAATAGACGTTGGGACGAAGATTTCCTTATTATTAAAGAAATGTTCGAACAAAAAACGATTGGTGAAATGTTCCACCTAGAATCACGTGTCCACGGAGCAAATGGTATTCCAGGAGATTGGCGTCATTTGAAAGCACATGGCGGCGGGATGGTACTTGATTGGGGCGTACATTTACTTGACCAATTGTTATTCCTAGTGGATAGCAATGTGAAGTCCGTATCTGCTAATTTAAGTTTTGCGCTTGGGGATGAAGTCGATGATGGCTTCGTAACGTTCATTACTTTTGAAAATGGTATTACTGCTCAAATCGAAGTAGGCACAACGAACTTCATTAAACTACCTCGCTGGTATGTCAAAGGCACAGAAGGAACCGGAATTATCCACGATTGGGATCTAAGTGGGGAAATCGTCAAACCAACCGCACTTGCTAAAACTTCAGAGCCAACGCCAATTAAAGCAGGGCAAGGACTGACAAAAACAATGGCACCACCAAGCGAAGAAGCAACCAATACATTATCACTTCCGGCACCTGCCAAATTAGCTCCATCTTTCTATAATAACTTTGTCGATGTTTTAAATAATACGAGTGAACCAATCGTTCAAAACGAAGAAGTTTATCAAGTTTTAAAATTGATTGAAGCCATATTTGAAGCGGCTGAGACCAATCGAACCGTTCATTCTATTTAAAAAAGATGTTTTAGCTTTCTATAATGTGGAAAACACTACTATGGAGATAAAGATTCTTCATTAGAACATAAATTCTAATTAGGAGGCAATAACAATGAGCGAAGATAAAGGTATGAAAGACAAAGCAAAAGGACTTAAAGACAAAGTAGTAGGTGACGCAAAAGACAAGTTCGGTAAAGCAACAGATGATAAAGGCAAACAAGTAGAAGGTAAAGCTCAAAAAGCTAAAGGCGAAGTAGAAGATAAAACGGGCGACGCTAAAAAGAAATTATCCGAATAAGTTAAAAAACAGGCTTGAAATTTTCAAGCCTGTTTTTTTTGTCAATTAATGGCAAAAGGTTTTGTTCCAAACGAGATAGGTTTATGCGGAGTCGGATTCAGTCTTCAATAAAAAAACACTTTGTTTAGCCTGTTAATTAGGCTAGAACAAAGTGTTTTTATTTTTCAGCTAGGTATTTAATTTTATCAGGGACGTTTTTGATTTTTTTATAGTTAACAACCATTTTGTTTTCGCCGATTAATACTTTAAACTGGTCATCTTTAGCTAATTTCTTTTCAGAATAGAATGTAATGTTTTTTTGTTTTCCTTTATCATCATAGACTTTGGAAACATATTTATAACCTTTAAATTGGTTCTTTGTTACAGCTTTACCAGTTTCTTCTACTTTAAGGTAATAGGATTTGACTGCGGCATCGGTTGGCATCGCATACTCCCAAATAGCACAGACAGCTAGAAGAACTGCCGCTAACACCATCAAAACTCTTTTTTTAGTAAACATTTCTCCCTCATCCTTCCTTTGCTTTATTACATTAAGTTTACAATGAATACAGAATAATATCCTGTTTGTTAACTAACAATATCCTCGTGTAACCTTACAATTTTGTCAGAATGGTGACGAAATCGAATCATAAGTTTGTGAAGTTATAAAAAACAGTTTTTTTACCTACTAAATGTAGAAATGAAGAAAAAAACAGACACTATAAGTAGTGGCTTTTTAAGAGAATAAATGTGCAAGAAAACACATGAATTCACTCGAAAAAATTTTTTATTTGCTAAAAACCTTGTTGTAATCGTCGTTTTGGAGATTTCACGGATAAAATCAAAGCACTATATCTTGCATTCACAATGAAAAAGTTATACTATATATAGTATCGAAAGCGAAATATTGCTTCATCGCCTTTTAACTTTTATTGAGGGGAATTTGCTCCTTTAAAAGTTAATTTTTTTGCTCCATGGAACGACCATAAATAGTTCAGCGGACGAATGAAAAAGCGCAAAATGAATCAGATATTTTTACAACGAGGAAAAAAGGATGAAATGGGGATTGCAAATGACAACTTACATAGTAAAAGACGGGGGAAACAGAAAGCTACCTTTTGACAAAAGCCGATTGGATGGATATTTAGAGAAAATCCATGAAGAATTTCCAAAACTTGATTTAGAAGATTACAAACGTAAGGTTTTTAATTTTGTTGAGAAGAAGGAAGATTATGCGGCTGACGAATTAGTTGATTATCTAATTAGGGAAGCAGAAGCTCGTACAGATATTCATATTCCTGAATGGGAACATTTCGCGGCACGTCTTTATTTAAATAAATTATATAAAAAAGCGAGTAAAAATCGTTTTTATAATGACGATGATAAATATGGTTCATACGTTGGACTTCAAGAAAGTTTAGGCGAGCGTGGTATTTATTCTGGTAATATCCTAAAAAATTATTCTAAAGAAGATTTAATTGCTGCAGGGAAATTAATTGACCCTGAAAAAGATAAATTATTTACTTATAATGGTTTGTATTTACTTGCGACACGTTATTTGGCAACTGACTCCGAACGTAATGTGTATGAGTTGCCACAAGAACGCTGGTTAACTATCGCACTTTATTTAATGCAAAACGAACCAAAAGAAAAGCGTATGAAGTTAGTTGAAGAAGCTTACTGGGCGCTAAGTAATCTATATATGACAGTTGCGACACCGACACTTGCAAACGCTGGAAAAGTTGGCGGACAATTGTCTAGTTGCTTCATTGATACAGTAGATGATAGCTTACAAGGGATTTACGATAGTAATACAGACGTTGCTCGCGTTTCTAAGCACGGCGGCGGTGTTGGAGCATATCTTGGTTATGTTCGTTCAACAGGAGCTGCTATCCGCGGCGTAAAAGGCGCAAGTGGTGGCGTTATTCCTTGGATTAAACAATTAAACAATACCGCGGTTAGCGTAGATCAATTAGGTCAACGTAAAGGCGCGATTGCAGTTTATTTAGATGTTTTCCATAAAGACATTGAATCTTTCCTTGATTTGCGATTAAACAATGGTGACCAACGTTTGCGCGCACATGATGTGTTTACTGCAGTTTGTATTCCTGATATTTTCATGGAAGCTGTAGAACGTCGCGGCGAATGGTATTTATTCGATCCACATGAAGTAAAAGCGAAAAAAGGCTGGTACCTACAAGATTTCTACGATGAATCAAAAGGCGAAGGTACTTTCCGCGAAAAATATGACGAATTAGTAGCTGATGAAACAATCAGTAAAAAAATCGTTAAAGCAATTGATATCATGAAACGTGTCATGATGAGTCAATTAGAAACAGGGAATCCATTCATGTTTTACCGTGATGAAGTAAACAGAATGAACCCAAATAAACATGAAGGCATGGTGTATTCTAGTAACTTGTGTACTGAAATCATGCAAAATATGAGCCCAACAAAAATGATTCAAGAAATTATTTCTGGAGATCAAATCGTCATTACAAAACAAGCGGGAGATTTTGTTGTATGTAACTTATCTTCTGTTAACCTAGGTCGTGCGGTTGTTGCTGAAGAAGGTACTTTAGAACGTTTAATCGAAGTAGAAGTACGCATGCTAGATAACGTTATCGATTTAAACGAACTACCAGTACCGCAAGCTACTATTACAAACCAAAAATACCGTTCTATCGGACTTGGAACATTTGGTTGGCATCACCTGCTTGCTCTTAAAAATATCGCTTGGGACTCAGAAGAAGCTGAGAAATATGCCGATGAATTATATGAACAAATTAACTATTTAGCTATTCGCGCTAGTAACAAACTAGCTCAAGAAAAAGGTGCTTATAAAGTCTTCAAAGGAAGCGACTGGAATACTGGAGAATATTTCGCACGTCGTAACTATAACTCACCTGAATGGCAAGAATTAGCGAAAGAAGTAGCAGAAAAAGGCTTGCGTAATGCTTACCTTGTAGCTGTTGCGCCAAATATGAGTACTGCGCAAATTGCTGGTTCAACTGCTTCGATTGATCCAATTTACAGCGCATTCTATTATGAAGAGAAAAAAGATTACCGTCGTCCAGTAATTGCACCGGACTTAAACCTAAGCACATACCCATACTACGAAAAAGGTGCTTACAAAGTTGACCAATTCGCAAGTGTACGTCAAAACGGTCGTCGTCAACGTCACGTAGACCAATCACTAAGCTTTAACTTCTATGTACCAAGTGGTATTAAAGCAAGTAAACTACTTGAACTACACATGACTGCTTGGAATGAAGGACTGAAAACAACTTACTATGTCCGCTCCAACGATATTGATGTTGAAGAGTGTGAATGGTGCTCAAGCTGATAAATCTCTAAAACATTTTATCGATAACACAATAAGAAAGGGAGGGCTTGCCTAGATGGCTAACCAAAAAGAACAACTGACACGTATTAAAATTTTAGAACCTTTATTTCCTAATCGTTCTACTTCAATCATAAACGGAGAAACTAGCGGGATTTTGAATTGGAATGACATCCCGTATCCATCTTTCTACCGTGCTTATAAAGAACTTTCTACTAACTACTGGATTCCAGATGAAGTAGATATGAAAAGCGATGCAAAACAATATCCCGCTCTTTCAGAACAAGAAAAATATGCTTTTGATGCAATCATTGGCTTGTTAGCAACACTTGATTCACCACAAACACGTTTTATCTATAACATTGCGGAATACATTACCGATCCAGCAGTTCATGCGAATGCAGCAATTATCGCGCAACAAGAAGTTATCCATAATGAAAGTTATTCTTATGTACTTGCTTCTATTACAAATTTACAAGAACAAAATCGTGTTTTTGAACTTGCGAGAACACATCCGACAATCATCAAACGTAATGAGCCAATCATGGCTGCATATGATGATTTCATGAATAATAAAACAGGTGAAACACTTGTAAAAGCTTTAATTCAATCGTCTATTTTAGAAGGAATTAATTTCTACAGTGGTTTTGCTTACTTCTACAATCTTGTTCGTCAAAATAAAATGACAGGAACAGGGAAAATCATTAGCTTTATCAATCGTGATGAACTAGCTCACTCGAAGTTCATTTCAGAAGTAATCCGGGCAATCCTTGGTGAAAACCCAGAATTACAAACAGAAGAGCTAGTAGAATATACGCATGATGCTTTCCGCCACGCTGTTGAACTTGAAACAGAATGGTCTGAAGAAGTGTTACAAGGTATTGAAGGTATTGATGTGGAAGAAATGGTTGACTACGTGAAATATCGTGCCAACAAAATGCTAGGAATGCTTGGTATTCCAGAACTTTATCCAGGACATAGTGATAATACAATGACATGGATCAAAGCCTACGCAGATAACTTTACAGAAACAAAAACCGACTTTTTCGAAATGCGCAATTCAAGCTATAAAAAAACGAATATGGATAACGGATTCGACGATTTATGAGAATTTTGTTAGCCTATGATTCTCTAAGCGGCAATACGAAAATGGTGGCTGACGAAATTGAAGAGATTTTACAAAGCGAAGGACATGAAGTTGTGTCCTTTCGCGTATCTCCTCTAGCCGAGTATCCGCTTGATGAGGATTTTGACTTGTACGTGTTGGGGGCATGGACAGTCGACTACGGAAGAACGCCGCCGGATATGAAAGATTTTATCGCGGAACTAGCCGTTAAGCCCAAGAATGTAGCCATTTTTGGCACTGGGGAAACACAATGGGGTATGGAGTTTTATTGCGGGGCTGTTGACCGAATGGCAAAATACTTCGGCACAAGCTACCCAACTTTAAAAATAGAGCAAATGCCACACACAGAACAAGATGTGGCTGATATAGACAATTGGGTCAAGAAAATTTTAGCGTTAAGGAGTGGAATCAAATGACAAGTATTGAAATTAAATCACCTGAAGAGTTCCAAGCTCATATTAATGGGGAAGAATTAGTATATGTAGATTATTGGAAAGATAATTGTCCTAATTGTAAAATGCTTGATCTTTCGTTTGCTGAATTCAAAAACTCTGAAATCGCAAGCAAAGTGAAAGTATTAAAAGTAAAATTAGAAGAAATGGGCGAAAACTTCTTTTTTGATCGTGATGTACAACAAACGCCAACACTTGTACTATACAAAGGCGGCGAAGAAATCCACCGTTTAAACGGATTTATCCCACCAAACAAAATTGAAGAAGCAGTTTCATTAAACGCATAATTTAATGAGTAGCAAGTCTCCTTATAAATAGGCGGCTTGGTGCTCATTTTTTTATAAGAGTTTGCAATTTTTTTCACAAATAAATTCTTCTAAAGGAGCTAAAACAGTGAGACAACTACAAGATGAAATTACTACTTTTCTAAAAGAACGTGATTGGTTAGATCAATACAATCATCCAAAAGATTTAGCAATTTCGTTGTCACTTGAAGCAGCAGAATTACTTGAATGCTTTCAGTGGAAAACAGATGAAATAGCGCTAAAAGAGAATCGGGAAGAACTTTTAAAAGAAGTAGCTGATGTGATTATCTATGCTCTTCAAATTGCAGAAAGTATGGGAGCGGACGGCGAGGAACTTGTTCGAATGAAGTTAGCAGAAAATCGTATGAGAACTTGGCCGAAAAAATAGAAAAAAAGCTGCTTTACCAAATAATGATAAAGCAGCTTTTTATTTTAATAGGAATAAGAACGTTTACGGCGTTTTTTGGAACGAATCATTGTAAAAATTCCTGCTATAACTAAAATAATAGAAATGATACATACACCAAAACCGATAAGTCCGGTAATGCTAAACGAAAAGCCAAAACCAATCAAACCAATCAGAAGTAACACTAAGCCAGCTAGTTTCATTTGAAAACTCCTTTCAGAAATCTTATCTCTATTATATAGGAATTATCTGAAAAAAATAAGACTTTAAAGATAAAAAATTTTTAAAGATGAAATGCATTGATAGAGCACCAGTTCGCATAAGTTGGAAATAGTCAAGACTGCAAAGGAAAAAAATTATCTGTTATAGTAAGAAAGTGAGAGAAGCAAGGAGGAAAACATATGGATTTTAAAGAGTATCAAATTTTAGCAAATAGAACTGCTGCAACACACGAACAGGCACTAACAAATTACGGACTTGGTATTACTGGAGAGGCCGGTGAAGTTGCCGATTTGATTAAGAAATATGCTTTTCATGGACATGATTTAGATAAGGAGTCTCTAACAAAAGAGCTAGGAGATGTACTTTGGTACGTATCGCAAATTGCTAAATGGGCAGATATAAGCATGGAAACAGTAGCAGAATTAAATATCGAGAAACTAAAGCGTCGTTATCCTCAAGGTTTTTCAAAAGAGCGAAGTAAGCTCCATATCGATTAAAAAAACGTTTGTATTTAAGAAAATTAATTTTCCTAAAATACAAACGTTTTTAGTTTTTTAGTGAGCTAGAAAACCTGCTAAATAGCGTATAAATTACATATTGGATAATCGAAAAGTAAAATACAAAATTCCAAAATGGCCAGTGAAAAACACTTAACATAATTTGCAATGAATCAATTGGCTGCGTAAGTAAATGGATGGAATGTAAACGAGAGAACCGTCCAATGTATATCGCATAACTAGATAATAAAATTAACCCAATCAAAAGTAATTGATAACTTAGTAAACTAGTCCAATTAAATCGTCTTCTTATTTCAGCAAGCATTTTTGCGAAAGACCAGAATCCAATAAATAATCCAAAGAACACACCGACGATAATATAAGTGAAATGTCGCCATAACCAAGGTGCTGTTGAAAGTATTCCTTCTGCCCCGTAAATTTCTAAACGTTGTAAATGAAGTAAATCAGTTAAAAGATACGGTGCATTTGGGAAAAATACTAGCCAAACAATCCCTAGTGGCCAAAAAATCCACCAGACGCGAGGTTTTTTTGTGAGAAATACAGCTATTTCGAAAGGTATATAAGCAAGCCCGACATTTAAAATTAGAAAAGTGTAAGTATCTGCAGTGAAATGCAGCACAAGAAAGTATCCGAGTAAGAACGCTCGGCAAGTCCAAATTGCTTTCGTCATGAAATAGTCACCTCGTGTTTGCTATTGTATCACAAATCGAGGTGACGAGGACATCTTAACCTGCTAAATGAAACAAAAGTACTAAAGCTAGACCAAATGCTGAAAGGAAAACAGAACCGATTAACGCCGCAGCAAAAGGTTTTCCACCCATTTTTCCGAACGATGGCAAGTGGACATTTAAACCGAGTCCGCCCATTGACATAGCAATGAGGAAATATGCACAGATGACAAGAAAATCGGTTACAGATGTTGGAATAATCCCAAAGCTATTAATTGCACTAGTTGCTAAAAAGCCGAATATAAACCATGGTACAGGAAGTTCCGCCCATGAAAAGCGATTTTTAGTCCCAGCATTAACCATTTTTGCGACAACAAAGCAGACTGGAACAAGTAAGGCTACACGTGTTAATTTAACGATAACCGCCATATCGACAGCAGATGAGCCGCCTGGATCTGCAGCTGCAATAACGTGGGCAATTTCATGAAGTGTAGCACCTGCAAAAATCCCATAACCATCTGGTCCAAGTGGCAGAATTGGATAAATCAACGTATAGATAACGGTGAAAATAGTTCCAAGTAATGCAATAATCGTAGCAGCGACAGCCGTTTGGTTGTTATCAGCTTTTACTTGTGGAGAAATCGCAACTACTGCAGCCGCACCACAAATCCCCGTACCACAAGCGACCAAAATAGCTAGTTTTTTATCCACTCCAAAAAGTTTAGCTAAGAAATAAACAATAGTAATACCAAAGCTTAGGCATAAGGCAGCAATTAGAAACACTCGCCAGCCAGCATGATAAATATCAACTAAGTTCAAGCGAAAACCAAGTAAAATAATCCCGGCACGAAGAATGACCTTGTTGGAAAACTGAATACCAGTAAACCATTTTTCCGGAACTGGGAAAAGTGCACGAATGATAATACCAATTAAAATAGCAGTTACAAGTTGTCCGAGAATCATTAAAAATGGTAACTTCGCTAAAAAATAAGATAAGGTAGCAATACAGAAAGTAAGCGCAATACCATACCAAAAAGTCTTCGTTTTAAATAAAATTTGACTCATATTCATCCCCCTTTCGTTTATACTTTTACTTTACCATTCTTGATTTTATTAGTAAAATTTATATTAATTATATTATTGATAAGTTATTTTTATGGAGGTGTTACGATGGACGAGGCATTAAGAACATATATCCGAGTAGTAGAATTGCAAAGTTTTACAAAAGCAGCTGAAGAATTACACATTTCGCAACCCGCAGTATCATTGCAATTAAAGAAATTAGAAGAGCTTTACGAAACAGAACTTATATACAGACAGGCTAAAAAGTTTATTTTAACAGCAACAGGAGAAATTTTATACCACCGTGCCAAGCAATTAGAAGGACTATATAAACAAGTGGAAGATGAAATAAGTTTATATCACCATCATTTAAAAGGTCGACTTCGCATTGGTGCTAGTTTTACGATAGGAGAGTATTATCTGCCAGAAGTGATTGCGAAATTTCATGCCCTTTATCCGGATATTACAATAGAACTTATCATTGAAAATACCGCAAAAATTGCTGACAAAGTTGAACTTCTTCAAGTGGACACAGGGCTGATTGAAGGCCAGGTTAGTAAGAAAGATTTAGAGATAAGTGCTTTTTCGGATGATGAAATGTGTATCGTTGGTCGAGCAGATGGTTCGCATACAGAAATCGAGCAAGGGGCGACTTGGATTGCGCGAGAAGAAGGTTCAGGAACGCGTGAATATTTGGATCATGTATTAAGTACCAATGGCTGGAATGTTGCTGAAAAAGTTGTTGCCTGGAGTAATATGGCAGTTAAACAAATGGTTCTTGAAGGGATGGGCTACACAGTTATTTCTAAGTGTGTTGTTCAAGCAGAAATTACAGCGGGAAAACTGCAGACATTTAATGAGGCTGGGAGCTTAATGCGGAAGTTTTCGGTACTAAAAAACAGACAAAGACTTGAAAATCGAATTGCTGAAACCTTTTTAACATTTTTAAAGGAAAATCGGTAAATAAAACTAGCTTTTTAATTAACTAGTGATTACAATGAGAAAGAATACATTTTAGAAAGGGAGAAGCAATGAAAGAATATTTTATAGATCGTTCCTATAAGGCTTCTATGGGGATTGCGAATGCGGTTCTTGTAACGCTTGGAATTGGACTTCTTTTGCAGACAATTGGGCAGATGACAGGACTTTCATTTCTTGTAACGGTTGGCGCAATTGGTAAAACGATGTTAATTCCGGGAATTGGTGTTGGTATTGCGATGTGCTTGCACGCAAATACGCTTGTGACGATAAGCGCGGCAGCCTCTGCTGTTATTGGCGGCGGGGCAGTGGCGGCGTTAGCTGGTGGTGGAGTTGCTATTACTAGCGGAGAACCAGTCGGAGCTATTTTAGCTGTTATTGTTGCAGTTTGGACTGGGAAAAGGGTGACTGGGAAAACAAAATTTGATATGATTTTAATTCCTGGTGTTTCACTTCTCGCGGGCGGACTAAGCGGTATTTTATTTGCAAAGATTATGGCACCGATTTTGGCTTCTGTAAGTCTTGGAATTAGCTCGTTAATTGGTGGCTCACCGCTGATTTCATCAATGGCTATCGCTTTTGTGTTTGGACTACTTATTCTTAGCCCGGCTTCCTCTGCTGCGCTCGCAATTGCGCTTCAACTGGATCCAACAGCAAGTGCTGCAGCGTTAATTGGTTGTTCGGTTCAATTCGTGTCATTTGCGGTATTAAGTTACCGAGATAATAACTGGGGTGCATTTTTTGCCCAACTTATCTGTACACCCAAATTACAAACACCCAACATCATTAGAAAACCCAGCCTTATGTTAGTACCACTACTAACAACACTGATTGCTGGACCTCTTGGCGTGATGGTGTTCCATATCCAAGCCGCAAGTGAAGTCGCTGGTCTCGGATTATGTGCCTTTGTTGCACCACTTTATTTAATAGCAAATTACGGATTCAGCACACTGGCTGCTTTTATTTTGGTAGCAGTTGTCTTGCCAGGTGTTATTGCACTTATTGTCAGACCGTTTCTAATTAAAAAGGAACGCTTGAAAACAGGTGATTTAACGATTGAATTGCAGTAAATTCAGGTAAAAAGTAGGGCTGTATAGTCCTACTTTTTATGTTGCAAAGATAACTATACATATTGTCGTTATTTTTTCAACATGTCAGCTAATTTCTTCTGTTACAACTATCTTTCTTGTAACAGAATGTACACATTTTTTTCGGAAAAATCATATCTAAATGGAATTTTTTCGTGTAAAATATAACATTGTAAGCAATCAAAATTAAAGAGGTTCAAATTATGGAAAAAAGTGGATTTGTTGCAGATCCTATATACGCAGAAATCAAGAATGAGATTATGACTAACACTTTGGAAAATGGCGATAAAGTGGACATAGAAGACATCATGAAACGATTTCAAGTCAGCAAACGAGTAGCTTTTGGTGCGCTCCAATGTTTACATAAAAGTGGTATTATTTGCAAAAACTCTGGAGAAAAAGGTTTTTCAGTGGCAATTCATAGTGAAGCTGAGCATCGCGAAAAATCTCGTTTAAAGTTAGCTTTTTTTCATCTCAATTATGCGGTACAAAAACTTCAAGAAAAAAACGCAGAAGTATGCGCAACGTGTCTTCGTAACGAGTTAGTTTATATTAAGCTAGCTGCTAGGGAGCAAGATATAAGTGTATTTAGTAATCACGTGAAAAACTTTTACGGTTGTATGATTCACTATACTGGAATGCCAGCACTTGAAAAAAATATCGATATTCTTAACCAGACAATTTTAAATATGAAGGATAACAATGAAAAATTGTGTTTTGAAGCTTTTATGATAGATTTAGCAGACTCACTAGAACAGTTAGTGCTCTCTTTAGAAGCGAAAGATTTTGAAAAATGCCACTTAGTCATTCAAAAATTCTACGATAAAAATATCTCAATCTTATTTTCCTAATCGAAAAACCCCGTATGGCAAATTCGCCACACGGGGTTTTTCTTTTCGGATGAGCTTGTCTTGCCACTCATCTGATGGGCCGGACCATGTCTGGATGTTTCTGAATAAACATACAACATTCGGAAAACGGTGAGGCATTTTCAAACAAGTAGGCGAATTCTTTGTCTTGCTACTTACTTCTCAAGATATTCTAACTTACGAATAAATGAGCGCCCGTAACTTGCTTAAATAGTGGCCATGAATGATACGATACTTTATTCGCTTATTTACCAATGTAGTGAGGATAAAAAATATTGATAAACGAGCGACGTAACGAAATTCCGTCTTCCTACAACTAAGTTAGCGTAAAGTCCTTGACGCGGCGTATACTCCTCGCCTTCCTCCTGTAAACTAACCATAGTTGCTTGACACTAAAATCCTTCACCAGACGTTTTGCCGGCATATGACAAAGCTGAGAAAAAAATCAGCTTGTACACCAAGTTTTTGTCATTCGCATCACCTTTTTTTGTTCGTTGTACTCTATATATAACCGTTCTAAATAAATGTAAACGCTTTATCCTAAAAATGATTATAAAGTCATAGTCCTAGCTTTAAATAGGGTCTTTTGTCAGAGGAAATAAGCCATTAAAATATCATCTACATACTTACCTTGAATAATAAACTCTTTTTCAAGTCGACCTTCTTGTTTAAAACCATTTTTTTCATAAAAACGAATTGCCTTTTGGTTAATTGACAGCACCCGTAGCGAGATTTTTATAAAACCTTTTTCGCGTGCGACTTCTTTCATTTTGTCCATTAAAAGTTGACCGATGCCTTCGCGCTGATAATCTGGGTGAACGGCAATATCTATCTCTACTACATGTTTATTGGAGGGCAGTGGGATAGGGGATTTATAGCCGAGAATGCCAATTATTTTTTCATCTTTTTCAACGACTATTTTGGAGCCAGGTGGATTCTTTAATAAAAATTCAGCTTCACTATCGAAATGGACATCACCAGGAGTCGTCCCAGGCGTCCACACTAAATGTTCTAATTCAATCATTGAAGCCGAGTCTTTTCTTTTAGATAGTCTGATTTGCATAATTTACCAACTCTCTTTATTTTCTTTTCGCGTAGGAAAGGGAGGTTTTCCAAGTTTTCCATAGGCCGTCATTACTGTAAAGCAGCACATTTCCTTGATAAAGACGAACAGTTAAGAAAAATGCCCCAACGACACTTGCGACTAAAATTGCTAATGAACTAAAAATACCAACCGTTGAAACAGATAATAAGTCCATCCGCGCTAACATCATCATCGGTGAAAAAGTTGGAATATACGAGCCGATAATAACAAGTAAATTGTCCGGCGCATTAGCAGCTGCAATGGAACCCCAGTAACCAATAATAGCGAGAATTGTCATTGGATAAATGAACTGAGCTACTGTTTCTACATTTGGCACCATCGATCCGATCATTGCTGCGAGTAAAATGTATAACAGTAAACCTAAAATAACAAATACTAAGTTTAAAACAAGATAGTAAGCTGGAAAAACAGCAATTTGATCTAAAACATTTTGGACCATATCCGTATTTCGTCCAGCAATAAGAACGATGGCTCCGCAAACGACATAAAAGCCAATTTGGGTGAGAAGCATGAAGATAATGGCTGTTAGTTTAGCAAATAAGTGCGTTCTAGCAGATACACTTGATAAAATAACTTCCATTATTCGTGTGCCTTTCTCTGTCGCGATTTCAGAAGCAACAATATTTGCATAACTCATAACGAAAATAAAAATAACAAGTGTTAAAATCAATACTGCTGCGCTCATAACGTCTTTTTCATGGTTAGTCAATTGATTATTTGATTCTAAATCATTTGTCACTGAAACAGGAGAAGTAATTGATTGTAATTGCTCATTGGTGATTTTATAGGCGGCCGCTTTTTCAGCAATCTTTGTTGCGGTGAGGTCTTCTGTTAAACGGGTTAAAACATCTTGGCCTGCTGTTTCTTGCGTGGTATAAACTGCACTAACCGTGTCATTTTTTTGTGTAATAGAGACGAATCCGTCAATTTTACCGTTTTTTAGAGCGGACTGGGCGGATTTTTTGTCTTTAATGTCAGTATTTACTTTAAAATGGCTCTTGTCTTTAGCGAGCGACTGGGCGAAAACCGGATCATCAGAGAGTACAGCAATTTTTGTAATAGTTTTAGCAGAGTCGAAATAGTCTACCATTTTTGGAATGCCAGCAATCAATGCGGCGATTAAAACAGGAAACAAAAGTGAAATTAAAAATGATTTGGTTTTGACACGTCTTTTGTAAACTTGCTTTGTTATCACCCAAAATTTACTCATTAGATTCCCCCGCTTTCCATTTGAAAATTTCTTCAAGCGTTGGAGCTTGGAGGCTGAAAGTTTGGATGAAGCCATCCTTTGTCACATATTCAAAAATCTTTTCTGCATCTGTTTCGTTAGCAATTTCAAGTTGGAGAACGCCGTCACGATGCTGTTGGACATTTAGCACACCAGGCAAAATAGCTAGTTCTTCTGCCTTATGAGTAGATTCAATCAAAATACGTTTGCGACCAAAAACAGATTTCACGGATTCAGTCGTACCTTGAAGCACCGTACTTCCTTTTTTCAGCATTAAAAGAGAATCACAAAGTTCTTCCACATTTTCCATCCGGTGACTCGAGAATATAATCGCTGCTCCGGATGCGCGCAGGTCGAATACAAACTTTTTCAAAATCTCTGCATTAACAGGATCCAGCCCGCTGAATGGTTCATCTAAAATAACTAGTTTAGGTTGATGAATGATCGTGCTTAGAAGTTGTATTTTTTGTTGATTTCCTTTGGATAATGTTTTAATTAAGTCCGTTTTTTTACCGACAATTTCTGCGCGTTCCAACCAGTTATCGATTTCTGCTTTTATTTTTTGCTTCGGATAACCTTTTAGTTCAGCAAAAAAAATTAATTGTTCTTCAATCGTAACATTAGGATATAAACCGCGTTCTTCTGGTAAGTAGCCAATGATATTTGGATCTATTCTGCTTACTTCCTTACCATCCCAAGTGATTTTTCCTGAAGTTGCTTCTAAAAAATGTAAAATTAGCCGGAAAGTAGTTGTTTTACCAGCACCATTTTGACCAATTATTCCGAGTATTTTCCCTGGTTCTACTCGAAAAGATAAATCATTAACTGCGATTTTTTCCCCAAACTTCTTCGTAACATTATGTAGTTCAAGTGTCACAAAAGCACCCCTTTCTGAGTCTTCTCAAATTTCATTATACGGTTTTACTAGAAGATTGTCTTCTTAAAAGGGAAGTTTATTTCTAAAGCTACGTTCACAATCTTTGCCAAAAAATTGTCTAGTGTAGTGGACATAACTTGTTGTAACCGTTTTCTTTTATTTGTGTATAATAGACCGTAGAGGGAGGTGATGAAATGCTTCTAACCAAAACGGAGCGTGCATTAATTAACTTATTTTTAACGAAAAATGATTTTTTAACAGCGAATCAACTTGCTCTAATGCTCGAAGTTTCCTCTAAAACAATTTACCGTAAAATTAAAAATATCAATAGCGCCACTGATGAAAAAGAGATTATTATTTCGGAAAAAGGCCGCGGTTACAAACTAAATTATAAAGCATATATTCAGGCGAAATTAGAAACAACCAGTGATATTTTCGGTTATACACCATCCGAGCGTCGTGAAAAGATTTTACTTCAAGTATTGTTTAAATCACCTAAGTACTTAAATATTGCCAAACTATATGAAGGTTATTACGTTGGTTATAATTCGATAAAAAATGATTTTACGCTTTTAAATCAATCTATCGAGAAATACCATTTAGCTCTTGAAAAAAAGCAAAAAGAAATCCGTGTTGTTGGTACAGAAGAAAACATTCGTATCGCAATCAATGAAGTCATCAACAACTTAGACTTATCTAGTTACGACGATTTAAAGACAGAATACAGCAATCTCAATAATGCCGATGTACAGTTTATCGTTAGGCAAATGGAAATTATTGAAAATAAGTTAATGATTAGCATTCCGTATCCGTATGATATTAATATTTTTTCCCATTTGTACATTCTAATTAATCGTTTTCGCCAAGGAGAAGTGGAAGATTTTGACGAAACAAACGAGACTTACTTAGTGACAAATGAAAAATTGCATACTATTGCTGTAGAAGCCATTGAATCAATCGAACAATACTTAAAAATGAAATTACCTAAGCGTGAAACATTCAACTTTTTACAATACTTAATATCTTCTCGGTTTAATCATGAAATTGAATTAATCTCGAGTAATGTTTTACCAATCGTGGAGGAAATGACTGATTTTTATATTAATCAAGTTGCCGCGAAAATCGATATGCCTATTAATAAAAAGCAATTAAAAATCGAATTACTTAGTCATATGAAGCCAATGGTGAACCGAATGAATCATCAAATAAACATAAAAAACAACTTATTAAGCGATATTAAATTAGAGTACGGACAGCTGTTTGACATTATTAAAGAAACCGCTCGGGATGTGGCGGAGACCTTTAAGTTAAATACCATATCAGATGATGAAGTCGGTTATATAACGATCTATTTCGCCAAACACATAGAAGAGTCACCTCTTGTAAAACGAATTATTATTATGTGTTCAAGCGGTATCGGAACGTCAGAACTTTTAAAAGTAAAGGTCCAAAAAGCTTTTCCAGATGTCGAAATAGTAGACGTTTTATCATCTACTAGATTCAAAAATAGCTTGCAAGACTATCAGAATATTGACTTTATTCTAACAACAATCAACGCAGAAAGTACAAAAGAAATCCCTTCATTACTTGTAAGCGCGATGTTTACAGAAAAAGATAAAATGATGGTGAAAAAATTGATGGAAAGTTTATAGGAGGCGAATCGATGGATATTCAAGAATTAGATATAAGCAAAGTAATAAGTCCAGCACTTGTAAATTTAGAGTTACAAGCAACGACAAAATTAGAAGTAATTGAAGAATTAACAGATTTACTTGTCGAAACAGGTGCAGTAGCGGACAAAAAAGCTTTTATAGCGGATGTGTTGTACCGCGAAGAAGAAGGTAAAACGGGGCTCGGGGAAGGTGTAGCAATTCCACACGGGAAATCAGCAAGCGTCATAAATACGTCCATTGCTGTCGGTAGAACAAAAACCCCGGTAGAGTGGGAGTCGCTTGATGATAAACCAGTCAATATCATTATCCTTTTCGCTGTGAAAAATTCAGATGCTACGACAACACACATTAAGCTGCTTCAAAAAGTAGCGATTTTACTCGCAGATGATGAGGTGATAAGTCAGTTTCAAACTGTCCCAACAAAAGAAGCTTTTATTAAATTGTTAGCAAAAAACCAAGATTAGGAGGAGTTTGACATGAATATTATTGGAATTGCTGCTTGTACATCAGGAATTGCGCATACGTATATCGCAAAAGAAAAACTAACGAAAGCTGGTATTGCACTTGGACATACTATTCATATTGAAACACAAGGAACAATTGGGATTGAAGACGAACTTTCAGCAGAGCAAGTAAAAAATGCGGATGTCGTTATTATCGCAGCTGACATTAAAATTAGTGGCAAAGACCGTTTTAAAGGGAAGCGTATTGTCGAAATACCCACAGACTTAGCGATTAAAGCACCAAAACAAATTATTAATAAAATAGACAACGAAATAAATAACTAGGGAGTGAACTGGCATGATGAAAAAACTGCAAATCAAAAAACATGCACTTACAGCGATTTCGTATATGTTACCGTTAGTTGTTGCCTCGGGGTTACTTATTGCCATTGGAAATTTAACAAATGGGCAAGTGATTGAAAACTATAAAGCACCGTATTCTGTTCCAGATGCACTCGTTTCTCTCGGTGTTCTTGGTATGGGATTACTTGCGCCAGTTATTGCAGGAGCGATCGCCTATTCGATAGCAGATAGGCCAGGGATTGCTCCTGGATTGTTAATGGGACTTATCGCCAACTCAATTGGTGCAGGGTTCTTGGGTGGAATGCTCGGCGGGTACTTAGTAGGTTATTTTGTACTAATACTAGTGAAATATTTAAAAGTACCAAAGTGGGCACAAGGTTTAATGCCAATGATGATTATTCCGCTTATTAGTAGTTTAGTTATTGGATTGCTAATGTATTTTGTTGTAGGTGTACCAATCGTTTGGGCCACGGAGGCGATGACAAGCTTCTTACAAGGAATGCAAGGAAGCATGCGATTTGTTTTCGGAGCAGTGCTCGGTGCTATGGCGGCATTTGATTTCGGTGGACCGGTAAATAAAGTAGCTTCTTTATTCGCGGATGGATTACTGCTAGAGGGAGTTAAAGAACCAGAAGCCGTAAAAATTCTAGCTTCGATGGTACCGCCATTTGGAGTAACTCTATCTTGGGTAATCTCGAAATTAATTAAAAAGAGAAAATATACAAAATCAGAAGAAGATAATATCAAAATCGCTTTTCCAATGGGAATTTGTATGATTACAGAAGGCGTTATTCCGATTGCTGCCGTTGATCCGATACGCGTCATTATTTCTTGTACGCTTGGGGCTGCAGTTGGCGGAGGACTTAGTATGACATGGGGTATTGGCTCACCAGTACCATCAGGCGGAATGTTTATCGTCCCGGCAATGAACGAACCAATTTTATTCTGCTTGGCACTATTGATTGGAACTTGTGTGACCGCAGCAATGCTACTAATCTTAAAACGAGAACCAACAAAAGAAGAAGAGTTAATTGCAGATCAAGCTATAGAAGAGGAAGAAGTCGATTTGTCTGGAATTAAAATTTCATAAGGCGAGGAGATATAAAAATGTATGTTTCGATGAAAGGGATTTTAAAGCGTGCAAACGAAGGGCGTTACGCTGTCATGGCAATTAATTGTTTTAATTTAGAAACAGCGCGTGCGGTCATTGATGCCGCTCAAGAACTCCGTGCACCAATTATTATTGACTTGCTCCAAGATCATTTAACAAGCCACTTAGGAAGCCGTTTTTTAACGAAACCTATTATAAAAATGGCAGAAGAAGCAAGTGTAGAAGTAGCGATTAACTTAGATCACGGGCAGGATGTTGCCATCGTAAAGCAATGTTTAGAAGATGGTTTTTCAAGCGTGATGATGGATGCTTCCAGTTATCCTTATGAAGAAAACGTTGCAATTACGAAAAAAATGGTCGAATTTGCAGAAACTTATAACGCTAGTGTTGAAGCGGAAGTTGGAAATATTGGCGCTGTGACAGGGGATCATTATACAAATCAAGCTATGTATACGGATCCTAAGGTAGCTATCGATTTTGCTAACCAGACTGGAATTGATGCGCTCGCAATTTCTTACGGCTCTTCGCACGGTGATTATCCAGAAGGGTTTACGCCCGCTTTTCAGTTTGACATTGTTCGAGAAATTAAAGCCGCGACTAATATGCCACTTGTTTTACACGGAGGTTCTGGTTGTGGTGAGGAAAACATTTTGGAATCCATTCGGCTTGGTATTAATAAAATCAACGTTGGCTCAGACTTCATGAAAGCTCAAGTCGATAAAATAAAAACTAATTTAAAAGAAACGCCAACGATTAATTATGTCGACTTAATTAGCGATACGATTACAGCTGGCAAAGAAGTTGTAAAATATTATATTCAATTATCCGGTTCTACTGGAAAATCACTTTAAAAGGAGAAATGAACACATGTTAGTAAATATGAAGCAATTATTAGAAGTAGCCAAAGAAAATAAATTCGCGGTAGGAGCATTTAATGTAGCCGATAGTAATTTTTTACGCGTAGTGGTAGAAGAAGCTGAAAAAAACAATGCTCCAGCGATTATCGCCGTGCACCCAACAGAACTTGATTTTACAAAAGATGATTTTTTCCAGTATGTTTTAGCACGAATTAAAAATAGCCCAGTACCATTTGTCCTTCATTTGGATCACGGTGATAATATGAGTGATGTGATGCGAGCTGTTCGCTGTGGTTTTAGTTCTGTCATGATTGATGGCTCACTATTACCATTTGAAGAAAATATTCGCGTAACAAAAGAAGTCGTGGATGTTTGCCACCGATTAGGCGTTTCCGTAGAAGGAGAGCTTGGAACTATTGGGAAAACTGGTAATAGTATTGAAGGTGGCGTTAGTGAAATTATTTATACGAAACCGGAAGAAGCGGAAGAATATATTTCGCGAACAGGTGTCGATACGCTCGCTGTAGCTATTGGAACGGCTCATGGGATTTATCCAAAAGACAAAGAGCCTAAATTACGCCTCGATATTTTACAAGAAATCAAAGACCTAGTTAATATACCGCTCGTGCTCCATGGTGGCTCGGCAAATCCTGACGCTGAAATTGCTGCAGCAGTTAAAATTGGAATTCAAAAAGTCAACATTTCCAGTGACTATAAATATGCTTTCTATAAAAAATGTCGCGAAATTTTAAGTACAACGGAATTATGGGATGCTAACGCGATTTATCCAGACTGTATTGATGCTGCAAAAGCAGTGGTAAAATATAAAATGGAACTATTCCAGTCTGTTAATCAAGTGCAAAAGTACCAATTAGCAGGTACAGCAGCTTGGCGGAGTGACGAAATCTAAACAGAAAAAACTAAGAGTAGCTACTACTCTTAGTTTTTTTCTATAATATTGCGAGTAAAGCTTCTGCATCAATCAATTCTTGTAGCTTTTGGACATCATTAATGCGCCAAGGCTTTTTTTGTGATTCTAAAATCCCTTTTTCACGTAGATTACTAAGCACTTTGGATGTGTAACTTTTTGAAGTGTTCGAGTTGTCAGCAAGGATTTGATAGGTTAAAAATTTAGGCAACTCGACTGCTTTTTCAGAAACACGTAAGCCGTAATCAATCATCGTATTTAAAGAAAAATAAATACTTTCGCGGGAACTTAATTTTTCTTGGACAGCGATGACATAAAGCCTTCTTCGCGTTTCAGCAAGTTGATGTAGCATTATGTAATTTCTAGGGTCTTCTAATTCCATCATTTCCTTGAAAAAATGAAATTCGATTTTCCACCAAACTACATCTGTTAGCGCTATTAGCATCATGTGTTTAGGAATATCCTCGGTATATACAGGGAGATGGGGAAAGGCGCCTTTTTGTAAGATATAAGAGAAGTTATGTTTATTCGTCCCTTCAAAAACAAGTTTCATAAAGCCATCTTCTATTATGTAGATATATTTTCTTCTTTTGTCAGATGTAATAACGGTTTCTTTCGGGAGGCGTTCTTGGATACAATATTTATTAAAGCCAGGACTTTTTTTTAGTAATTTAAGTATATTATTAATAGAAGTAAATTGATCCAACGTTTCTTTCAAATACATATGACTTCCCCCTTTTTACCTTAAATTCCCTTATTATTCTACAGTAAACGTAATCACAAATATTCTTGTAGGAGCATATTTTCCACAGAATAACCTTCATAAAAGAACAATTAGGCTAGCTACAAATATTCATAAAAGGTTCATAATTAGCTGGAAAAACAGGTGAAAACTACAATATTAGTCAAAAATAGTATTCAGTTAAATACTATTTTTGGCTTAAATATCAAAGTAATAATTTTGAACAAATTTAGGCGTTATCTAACAAGGAATATAATATAAATATCAAGAAAAACAGAGAAAATAATTTACTTAGTGAATAAGTTTTAAATGTGACGAAAAAGTCAAAAATAGTTGCTAAAAGGTGGAAGTTTGGTTTTGTTGTTGGGTTTCTTTTAAAAGTGTTTGGTAGTATCATCACTTGTAAGAAGCCACTCATCGCATTGTAAAACTATTTGCTTAAGACACAAAATAGAAATGAGATGACAAGACATGCAATCGCTATTTGAAGATTTATATAGTAAAAAAGTATTAGAAGAAGAATTTGGTTATAAACGATTTTTACAAACTTTAATTGATAACAAGATCCCGTATAAAAAAACAAAAATTTCAACCAATACAATTTTATTAACAGAAGATATTATAAATACAAAGGTTTACTTTATTGAAAAAGGGATTGTTTCATTAGAAAAGGAGAAAAATATAGTAAGCTTTCTAGGCTCCAACCAAATTGCTGGGTTAAATGACTATTTTATGGCGGAAGCTAATGTCTATACAGCAAAAGTCATCGAAACGGTTACAGCGTATGAATTCGATAAGGAGGATATCTTTTGTTCGATTATTGGGATGCAAGAGGGGTGGCTCTATTTATATCTTAATAATCGTAATCATGAAAATGTTTTAATCGCGAAATGCAACTTAATGCGTGGGAATGGAGAAAGTCGATTAAGGGAGTCTTTAGAACAATTAGGGAGTTTTTTTGGAACAGAAAAAGAAGGCGTGGTTCGTATTCCAAAGTGTTTTACAAGGAAGTTAATTGCTAATTACGCCAACCTTTCCGTACGCTCGGTTACACATTTGTGTGGAAAACTGATAGAAACTGGTTTTTTAGCAGAAAATTCGAAGTCTTTTATTTTGTTAAAAAATTACGAAGGCAGCTGCAGTAGAATTCGAACTAAAGCAACATCTACGTAGTGAAACGAAAAAATCATTTAGCATTGTTTAAATGCTAAATGATTTTTTTGTATAAAAAAACAAGAAAAGAATTCTTTTCTTGTTCATTAAGGATGAGCCGTGCTGGGTTCGAACCAGCGACCCTCTGATTAAAAGTCAGATGCTCTACCAACTGAGCTAACGGCTCTAAATATGACTGGGCTAGCTGGATTCGAACCAGCGCATGACGGAATCAAAATCCGTTGCCTTACCGCTTGGCTATAGCCCAATAATAGAAAATGGTGGAGGGGAGTGGATTCGAACCACCGAACCCGAAGGAGCGGATTTACAGTCCGCCGCGTTTAGCCACTTCGCTACCCCTCCGCTATAAAATGCCGACTGCAGGAATTGAACCTGCAACCTACTGATTACGATTCAGTTGCTCTACCAGATTGAGCTAAGTCGGCGAAGAATCGCTCTCTCTGCTGGCAAATCGAAATCTCTTGCATAATTAATTCTTTAAAACAGATACTAATACATGATATAACATTTTTAGTATTTTTACCAGCTTTTTTTTCAAAAAAATGAAATTTATTTTTCAAGCTGCTTTTTTTGATTAAAAGTGACCCGTACGGGATTCGAACCCGTGTTACCGCCGTGAAAGGGCGGTGTCTTAACCGCTTGACCAACGGGCCATTTAAATAAAAGTTTTTTACCGCTAGAAACTATTATATAAAAAAAGGTTATCATTTGTAAATACCCAAATTAAATTCTTTTTTTTCTGAAAATAAAAGCATGAAATACGGGTTATTTATCTTATTAATGGGTATGTATATTGAAAGGCATAGGAAAAAAATATTTAGCTGGAATAAACGAAAAAGGAAGCTCTATGAACGACTATTCGAGTAGGGAATGATTAGGTGTATAAAATAATACAAATTAGTATTACAATCTAAAATCAGCTGTGCTATAATGTGTCTGGTCAACTTGGAGTTAGCTAAAAAATCACATAAAAAAGGTAGGGAATATAATGGCATCGCCGCTAAAAAGATTATTAATCGGCCGCCCTCTGAAAACATCAGAAGCTGGAGACCAAAAATTGGGGAAATTAAAAGCTTTAGCCGTTCTGTCGTCAGATGCACTTTCTTCTATTGCATATGGTACGGAACAGATTTTGTTGGTACTTGTGACTGTGAGTGCTGCAGCTATGTGGTATTCATTACCAATCGCACTTTGTGTCCTTGTTCTTTTGTTTGCACTGAATTTATCTTATAAACAAATTATTTACTCTTATCCGCATGGTGGTGGAGCATATATTGTTTCAAGAGAAAATTTAGGAAATAACGCTGGATTAATTGCCGGAGGATCTTTACTAGTAGATTATATGCTTACAGTTGCTGTAAGTGTGTCTTCAGGTACAGATGCAATTGTCTCAGCAGTGCCATCATTATATCCTTTTGCAGTGCCAATAGCCGTATTACTTGTTGTTGGTGTAACAATCATTAATCTTAGAGGAATCACTGAATCAGCTAGTTTACTTGCCATTCCAGTCTATTTATTCGTTTTTTCTATTATCGCTCTTATTTTTACAGGTTTATTTAAAGTATTAACTGGTATGGATGCAAGTCATGAAACAGCCGCAGTAGGAACTCACGTACAAGGTGTAACAATCTTTCTACTATTAAGAGCATTTGCTTCCGGATCGGCTTCTTTGACTGGTATTGAAGCTATTTCAAATGCTGTGCCTTTGTTTAAAGAACCGCGACCTAAAAATGCGGCTAAGACATTAACCTTAATGGCCGGACTACTAGGTTTCTTCTTTGTAGGGATTACGGTTTTAGCCTTTGTTTATGGAACTGTACCCGAATTGAAAGTAACGGTGCTATCACAAATTGCTGAAAATGTATTCGGCAGAAACTTTATGTTTTATTTCATTCAAGCTACAACGGCACTTATCTTAGTTTTAGCAGCTAATACAGGATTTTCAGCATTCCCAATGTTAGCTTTTAACTTAGCTAAAGATAAATTTATGCCGAGAATGTATTTAGCTAGAGGGGATCGGTTAGGCTATTCCAATGGAATTATTACTCTAGCAGTGGGATCTATCTTGCTAATTATATTATTTAAAGGGAAAACAGAGTTACTAATTCCGTTATATTCTGTAGGGGTTTTCATACCATTCACTCTGTCGCAAACAGGCATGATTGTAAAATGGTGGAAACAGCGTCCGAAAGGCTGGAAGAAGTCTTTATCAGCTAACTTACTTGGTGCGTCTATTTCATTTACCGTGCTTCTAGTATTATTCTTAACGAGAATTGAATCAGTATGGCCTGTATTTGTATTTATGCCGATTATGATTTATGTTTTCCATCGTACTAGACACCACTATCGTAAGGTAGGACCACAACTTAGAATTGACGAAACAATGGACTTGCCTGACTTCAAAGGAAATGCCGTTATCATTTGTGTGTCGGATACCACCAAAGTTGTAGAAGGAGCATTACAGTATGCTAAGTCTATTGGTGATACAGTCATTGCTGTTCATATTTCTATTGATAAAAAGCAGGAAAAAGAATTTGTTGAGAGATGGAATAGAGTTCATCCGGAAGTGCGTATGGCTAATCTTTATTCTCCGTATCGATCGATTTCAGATCCATTAATGAAATTTATTGATACAGCAAAACAAAAAGCAGATCAAGACAACTACTCACTTACGGTGTTAATTCCACAATTTATCCCTAGAAAAGGGTGGCAAAACGTCCTTCATAATCAAACAAGCCTATTGATTCGTACAAGACTTTTAATGAAAAGAGATGTCGTTGTTTCGACATATCCATATCATTTAAAAGAATAACAAGAGAAAAACGGAAGAGACCTTCGGGGGAAGAGGGGGATGCTCTTCCGTTTTTATAATGGAACAATATAAGCATAGCTGGATGAAACGGATTTGTAAAAAGTGGAAAATAAGATTTTAAGAGCACAAAAAGAAAGAAAATGCTTTTTTACCCTAAGCAAAAACCTTCTTTTGCGAGCAGAAAACGAAAATAAATTCCATTTTAAGCCAAAAAAAGATTTTTTCATGAAAAATAAAAAAAGTTGCCCGCTATAAAAGTGGGAAACTTTTTTTGTATATATTATAAAAAATACGAAGCTATAAATGAATCTATCATTAAATAAAAAGTAATACTTATATATAAAAATGAATAAATATTAGCTGTATGCAAAATAAGTAAAAGGACTTAATTAATGTTACAAAGTGGTAACAAATTTTTCTTTTTGATGAATTCAGATTGAGTGGATTTTTAGTGGGTAGTAAAAGCCCTACATAGAGCCATTCTCACTTTTTTGAGCTAACTTTGAAATTCCTTCCAAGCCTTGAAAAAAGCCGATTTTCGCGTTATAATTTCAGTAGTTGATAGGAGTCATTAATTTAGTAAAGGAGCGCTTGGGATGCAGGAACAGGACATTAGGTATTATGTACTACCTACTATTATCGTTTTTATATTGGGAATCGCTGCTATGAATACATCTAGTTTTCCATTTATTAGTTTTCTGACAACTACGCTCGTGGCTATCGCTATTGGAGTTTTAATCGGCGGAGCACATCAATTATGTCGCGTTATTATTAAAGCTTATCAACAAACAAAGGAACGCAGAGTTTCTCAAAAAAAGTGGCAAACACTTTAAAATGAGTCATTACATAATTATAATAAACCAAGCATTTTCGCGTTTTTGGGGAGAATGCTTTTTTTGTGGGTTAATTCTTATTTTTTTTTGTGTAAAAGATGGTACAATAAGGAAGATTATGAATGGAGGAGGTTGGAGATGGCGACTTTAGCAGATGTTGCGAAACGGGCAAATGTCTCCAAAATGACAGTTTCACGAGTTATTAATCATCCAGATCAAGTCTCAGATGAACTGAAAATGCTTGTTTATAGCGCAATGGAAGCTCTAGAGTATGTACCAAACTATGCTGCTAGGGCGCTTGTTCAAAATAGGACACAAGTTATTAAATTTTTGATTTTAGAAGAAATTGATACAGTTGAACCTTATTATATGAATTTATTAACAGGAATTAGTCGAGAGTTAGATAAGTATTATTATTCGCTTCAACTCGTTACACAAAGATCCAGGAATATTGGAGCTTATGACGGGCTTATTGTCACGGGAATACGTGATAAAGATTATGAATTAGGACTTTTAGATATTGATAAACCAGTTATTTTTTATGGTGAGAATAAACGCGGCTATGATTCTATAGATGTAGATAATAAAAAAGGAACGGCGCTTGCAACGGAGCACGTGGTAGAAATTGGCTTTTCGCGCATTGTTTTTTTAGGGATTGATTTACTTGATGAACAATTTATGAAATCACGTTTAGAAGGTTACGAAGAAGTGGTGCGAAAACATGGACTTGAGCCGGAAAGTTATTTTATTGCAAATAGCTCGAGTGTTGCCGAAGAAAAAGCATTTGAATTATTACGTTATAACTCAGAAAAAATTGCGATTGTGTGCGCATCGGATCGAATCGCGATAGGTGTTGTTCGTGCAGCAGCAGCTTTTGGTCGTCGCTTTGGTGAAAATATTGCTGTAACAGGCTTTGATGGTGTTTTCTTAGACCGGATTTCTTCGCCGAAAATCACTACCGTTCGATCACCCGTTGTTGAAATGGGAGAAGAGCTTGCAAAGATGTTACTTGCTAAAATTAATGATCATGGAAAACCTCAAGGAAACCTATTATTTACTCCAGAATTACTGATACGAGCTTCTACAACTGGAAAAGAAGAGTAATAAAAACGCTAGGAATCTTTATTCCTAGCGTCTTTTTTATTTGAGTAAAACTGGTAGAAATGCAATGAAATCAAAAATGAAGTGAACGATGAAAGTAACCCAAATGGAGTTGGTTTTTTTGAATAAGTAGTTCAAAATGAGTCTAGCTGGTGCTAATGTAATGATGCATTGTAGGAAATTAAAATCATAAGAAGTTAAGTGCCAGGTTGCAAAAAGCAAGGCACATAATAAGGAAGCTTGCCAAAATTTCCAATTCCATTTTTTCCAAGCGGCGTAGAGTAAACTAATCGATAGCAATTCTTCGCCAAGTAACATGAACGGAATACTTGTAAAAACATAAGACCATGTAAGCACACTGTTGATACCATTTTCAGTAGTACTTCCTGCAAAGTAAGCCCAGGCAATGTTGAAAATAGAGCTGATAATAATTAATGCTGGAGCACCAATAATTATCCATTTGAAACTAAAATGTTTAAACCAATCGAGAAATTCTGCTTTAAGTATGATAAAAGCAATAATTCCCATGCATAGTGCATTGAAAAACGCGCCTATGAATTCTAACACTCCAATATTGGAAATGATGTGTGGCAAAAGAAGAAAAAGAACACCAATAATGATTGCGCTGGAAAATAACCAATACCCTTGTTTTTTTAAGCTTAAAGTATTTTCCATTTTATCCTCCTTTTAGACCTTAATAATGACTCTCATTAGTCCATGAGTTATTATAGCTCTTTACTTTAAATCAGTAAAGTTACTAATTTGTCACTTTAAAGGAGGAGAGAGAATTGGCTTTCTTCTATAATATTTTACAGTGCCGAAAAATCTTGTTACCGTTAACGAGCGAGAAAAGGTTGCAAACGCTTTAATGGAAATGCTAATTTGAAATAGAACGATAGGTGATATAGGAGGAGAAAAAATGGAAAAAGCAGGGATTTATCATCAACCAGCGAGTAGCTATGCTTATAGTTATGACGCTAAAACACTACATATTAGAATTAGAACGAAACGCTTAGATATTAGCAAAGTTACTTTAATTGCTGCCGACCCTTACTTATGGAAAGACGGAAAATGGCAAAGTGAATCTTATACAATGCGCAAAATTGCAGAGACCGAAGAGCATGATTATTGGTTTTTCGCGATAACACCAGAACATAGACGCCTTCAATATGGCTTTTTACTAACAGATACAGAAGGAGAAACAACATTTTACGGCGGACGTGGCTTTTTTGAGCCGACTGAAGCGAATTTAGCTACGATGGATTATTACTTTAAATTTCCGTTTATCCATGCAGTAGATACTTTTGAAGCGCCTGAATGGGTTGGAAATACCATTTGGTACCAGATTTTCCCAGAACGTTTTGCAAATGGTAACCCGGCTATTTCCCCTGAAAATGCCTTGCCGTGGGGAAGTAAAGATCCGAATACAACAGACTTTTTCGGTGGAGATCTTGAAGGAATCATTCAGCACTTAGATTATTTAGCAGAGCTTGGCATCAATGGGGTATATTTAACGCCTGTTTTTGAAGCACCGACCAACCATAAATACGACACAATTGATTATAAAAAGATTGATCCGCATTTTGGTGATAAAGAAACCTTTAGAAAATTAGTTCAAGAAGCGCATAAACGCGGTATTCGTATTATGCTTGATGCAGTGTTTAATCATATTGGGGACACTTCTCTAGAGTGGCAAGATGTTGTCGAGAAAGAAGAAAAATCCGCATATCGCGACTGGTTCCATATCCATAGTTTCCCTGTTCGTCAAAATGAAAATGGCAATATTGAAGGACAACCAACGCTTTCCTACGATACATTTGCATTCACGACACATATGCCAAAATTAAATACTGCCAACCCAGAAGTTCAGAAGTATCTATTGGATATTGCAACTTACTGGATTCGCGAATTTGACATTGATGGTTGGCGCTTAGACGTTGCTAATGAAGTTGATCATGCTTTCTGGAAAGAGTTCAAAAAAGCGGTCCAAGCGGAAAAAGAAGATATTTATATTCTTGGTGAAATTTGGCATGATTCGTGGATTTGGTTGCTTGGAGATGAATTCCACGCCGTAATGAACTATCCATTTACACAAACGATTATTGAGAACTTTATTGAAGAAAAAATCACTCCAGAGCAAATGGTTTCTGGTATTAATGAACAATATATGCGCTATCCAAATCAAGTGAATGAAGTAATGTTTAATATGCTTGATAGCCATGATACGGCGCGTATTTTAACACGTGCTAATAATGATGAGGATAAAGTGAAACAAGCGCTTGCCTTCATGTTCGCGCACACTGGTTCGCCGTGTATTTATTACGGTACTGAAATCGGCATGGACGGCGGAAATGACCCTGGTTGTCGTAAATGTATGGAATGGGACGAAACAAAACAAAACCAGGATATGTTAGCATTTACGAAAAAATTGATTGCGCTTAGAAAAGAAAATCAAGCAATTATTACATCCGGCGAATTAAATTGGCTAGGTGCAAGTAGCGAAACGGGCATTACAGCATTTTCTAAAGAATTAAATGGTGAAAAACTGCATTTCCTTTTCAACCAAGCAAAAGAAGATAAGGATTTCACAATTTCATTTGAGAATACAGCGACAGATATTTGGAATAACCGAGCTGTAACAGAAAATCTTGTTGTCCCAGCAAAAGGATTTCTTGTTATTAAAGAAAACAGCTAAATCAATGGCGTAAAGGAATTTTTCACATGTTTACCGAAAAAATGTTGTTATCGGTAACATGTGAAATCTCCTTGTAAACGCTTTCGGAATCAGCATATAATAAATGCATAGGTTAACCTAATTCACAAACTTAAAAAAAAGAATTGAAAAAAGATGGGGACTTAGAAATCAGACATTAAAGAGCGGCTTTTTTCATAAAGAGGAGGAAAAGTAAATGAAGCGTTTCAAAAAAGTGGGAATAGTTTCGGCGGTTTTAGTAATGGCTTTAAGCTTAGCAGCATGTGGTGGTGGAAAAGACACTAGTAAATCTGGCTCATCTGATGAAAAAACATTAACCGTTTCCGTTGACGCACGCTACAAAGACTACGTGAACAAAATAAAAGGTGATTTTGAAAAAGACAATGACGTGAAAGTAAAAGTAGTCGAAAAAGACATGTTCGAAACATTAGAAGCTCTTCCACTTGATGGCCCTGCTGGAACTGCTCCAGACGTAATGATGTCCGCATTTGATAGAATTGGAAGCTTAGGCCAACAAGGACATTTAGCTGAAGTAAAACTTGGTAATAAAGACGATTACGATGAAAAAGACCAAAAACAAGTAACAATTGACGATAAAATTTACGGCGCTCCAGCAATTATTGAAACTCTAGTACTTTACTACAATAAAGATTTACTCGACAAAGCTCCAGCAACATTTAAAGATTTAGAAACACTTTCAAAAGATTCTCGTTTTGCCTTCACTTCTGAAAAAGGAAAAAATACTGGTTTCTTAGCAAAATGGACTGATTTCTACTTCTCATACGGACTACTTGCAGGATACGGCGGTTATGTATTCGGCGATGAAGGTACAAATCCAAAAGACATCGGTTTAAACAATAAAGGTTCTGTTGAAGGAATTACTTACGCAACAAAATGGTTCCAAGATGTATGGCCAAAAGGTATGCAAGACAATAAGAGTGCAGATGACTTTATCCAAGATCAATTTGTTAAAGGTAAAGCAGCAGCAATTCTAGGCGGCCCTTGGTCAGCAGCAAACTACAAAGAAGCAAAAATTAATTACGGCGTAGCAAAAATCCCAACACTAAACAATGGTAAAGAGTATTCTCCATTTGCAGGTGGTAAAGGTTGGGTTGTAAGTAACTATTCTAAAAACAAAGATGTAGCTCAAAAATGGTTGGATTATGTGACTAACCAAAAAAACCAAGAAACTTTATATGATATGACAAATGAAGTACCAGCTAACTTAAAAGCACGTGATACAGCGAAATCGAAAAATGACGAATTAACTAATGCCGTTATCGAACAATACAAAAATGCGCAACCAATGCCAAATATTCCAGAAATGTCGGAAGTTTGGACAGGTGCTGAAAACTTAATGTTTGATGCAGCTTCTGGTTCGAAAACTCCGCAACAATCAGCTGACGATGCAGTAAAAGTAATTGAAGATAACGTAACGCAAAAATATACTAAATAATAATGATTTGGCGGGGCAAAGATAGCGCGCTCCGCCATTTTTTTCAACTTAGCTAGTGAATCTATATCTAGAATTGAGGGTAACAAAATGAAACTAGAACAAAAACAAATTAAAAATGTTCGTCAAGCGACTTTGTTATCAATCATTCCGGGACTTGGTCAATTTTATAATAAGCAAAATTTTAAAGGGATTGTCTTTTTCGCACTATTTGCTTTGTTTATCATAGAATTTTTTGCAGTTGGGCTGAATGCACTGATTGGCCTTGTAACACTTGGATCTGTACCAGGTGTAGACCATTCCTTATTTTTAATGATTGAAGGTACTTTACAATTAATTGTGACATTACTATTTATAGGCTTTTGGTTTATAAATATTTTCGATGCAAGACGCGTGGCTATGCAGTGGAACCTAGGTGAAACTGTTAACCGTTCCGCTCTTGCTATTATAAAAAATATGCTCGACAAAGGTTTCCCGTACTTACTTACATTACCTGCATACTTAGTCATGACTTTTGTTATTATTTTCCCAGTTCTTGTTACTCTTTTCATGGCATTTACCAACTACGATTTTTACCATATTCCGCCAGCGAACTTAATTGACTGGGTTGGATTTAAGAACTTCTTTAATATTTTCTTCCTAAGTTCGTATCGCGACACGTTCCTAAGTGTATTTTCTTGGACACTTGTTTGGACGATTTGTGCGACTTCCTTGCAAATTGTTGTCGGGGTGTTCACAGCGATTGTTGCGAACCAAAGCTTTATTAAAGGGAAACGTCTTTTCGGAGTAGTTTTCTTACTTCCTTGGGCGGTACCAGCTTTTATTACAATTATGAGTTTTTCCAATATGTTTAACGACAGTATTGGAGCAATCAACTCACAAGTCATTCCGTTACTGAATCATCTTCCATTTGTTGATATCAATGCGATTGCTTGGAAAACAGATCCTTTCTGGACAAAAGTGGCGCTAATAAGCATTCAAGGGTGGCTTGGTTTCCCGTATATTTATGTCATGGTAACAGGTGTTCTTCAAGCGATTCCAGGCGAACTTTACGAAGCAGCTAGAATCGATGGAGCGAGCGCAATACAACGTTTCCGTAAAATTACATTACCGATGATTTTATTTGTGACAGCACCTGTATTTATTACGCAATATACGTTTAACTTTAATAACTTTTCGATTATTTACTTATTCAATGAAGGTGGTCCCGGAAGTGTCGGAGCAGGCGCTGGATCGACCGATATTTTAATTTCATGGATTTATAAACTAACAACTGGTACTTCGCCGCAATACGCTGTAGCCGCTGCTGTGACGTTACTTATCTCAATTATCGTTATCACGGTTTCGATGATTGCCTTTAAGAAAACGAATGCCTTTGGGAACGAGGAGATGATGTAAATGAGAGACTTTATGAAAGATCAGCGGACAACAAAGTTTTTAACACAGTTTTTCACGTATTTATTTTTAACCGTGCTAACGATTATTATTTTGTATCCGATTCTAATCACAGCATCTTCTGCCTTCAAACCAGGGAATATCGCGGCATTTACGCTTGAGTGGTCGGATAGCTGGACGCTGAATAACTTTACTAGACTATTTAATGAAACATTGTATCTTGATTGGTATAAAAATACACTGATTATCGCGGTTGTAACAATGATTATGCAAGTAACGATTGTGACGCTTGCTGGTTATACATATAGCCGTTACCGTTTTAAAGGACGTAAAAATAGTTTGGTGTTTTTCTTAATTATTCAAATGGTGCCAACAATGGCGGCTTTAACAGCTTTCTACGTGTTAGCAATGCTACTTGGCGCACTTGATCAATATTGGTTCTTAACATTGATTTACATCGGTGGCGGTATCCCGATGAACACTTGGCTGATGAAGGGATATTTCGATACAGTACCACGGGATTTAGATGAATCCGCAAAACTTGATGGTGCAGGACATTTCCGGATTTTCGCTCAAATCATCTTACCACTTGTAAGACCGATGATTGCGGTTCAAGCTTTATGGGCATTTATGGGACCATTCGGAGATTTCTTACTTGCTAAATTCCTACTAAGAACTCCAGAAAACTTAACGATAGCTGTTGGACTTCAAACATTTATCGCTAACCCGCAACAACAAAAAGTAGCATTATTCGCAGCAGGAGCAATTCTAGCCGCGCTACCAATTTGTTTACTGTTCTTCTTCTTACAAAAGAATTTTGTTTCTGGCTTAACTGCTGGTGGAACAAAAGGATAATTGATTTTTAAAAAGGCTGTGATACCAATGAAAAAAGTTCCGTTTATCATTCAATATGTAAAAAGTACACTTGGACCAAATGCGATTTTTGAAGGTCGGAAAGTACTGAAATTCTGGCAAATGGTTATCGTGTTTATTTTCTTAAATGCGCTCCTATTACTACCTGTATCAGCACATTTTGCTAATCAGTCGAGTTTTGATTTACCAAGTTTAATGCCGGAAATGGCGACTCTTGGTACAAATCAATTCGCGACGGAACTTAGTGGTCTTTCGCTCGAAAACGGAGAATTAACTGACAAAAATGCGCATATCGTCGAAAAATCGGCTAATGGCGTGGCTGGTGTAAATTTAACGAAGGCAGAACTTGTCGGAGCTAAAAATATCATTAATTTCAAAGACCGAGAAATGACGCTTACAGATGCAAGTGGCTACACATTTGAAGTGAGCTATCCAAAAGATGCCACATTAAGTGAGATCACTTCTGGTGAATCGCTAGTAGACTGGGTTTCGGCGCAGTGGTACTTAGAGAATCAAGCATTTGTTTTCTTATCAATGGTGCTGATGATTGGCTCAATTATTTTCGTTAGCTCGCTGATGTTAGCTATTTTCACGACACTTTTCATTTGGATGACAAAACGGAGCAGTTTTTCTCGTATTGCTTCCTTTAAAGAATCATTTAATTTAACGCTAAATGCACTGGGAATTCCAGTGATTGCGGCTTGTATTATCGGTTTTATCTACTTTGATATTACGATTATTATGGCTGTTCAGTCGCTCGGAATGGTGTTAATGATAGCATGGACATTTTTAAAGACAAGATTTTATAAGACTAGTGAAAAAAGTATGGCTGCTAGTCGCTAATTAGGAGGTTTTAGTATGGCACAGAAGCAATTATTTGAAATCGAACCATGGACATTACGGACAACCAAACTAGATAAAGAAAATAAACGTTTGCAAGAAAGCCTAACTTCACTCGGTAATGGATACATGGGGATGCGCGGGAATTTTGAAGAAGGATACTCCGGCGACGGCCATATTGGAACTTATTATGCAGGCGTGTGGTTTCCAGATAAAACAAGAGTTGGTTGGTGGAAAAATGGCTACCCAGATTATTTTGGAAAAGTCATAAATGGACTTAATTTTATCGGGATTGAAGTACGTCTTGACGGTGAAAAACTCGATTTATTTGTAGATGAAGTAAGCGATTTTGAACTTGTGCTTGATATGGAAAAAGGCGTGTTAAGACGCCAGTTCACAGTAGTTAAAAATAATAAGACGTTTCGAATTTCAGCGGAACGATTTCTAAGTGTAGCTACGAAAGAACTTGCAGTAATTCGCTATCATGTAGAAGCTTTAAATGCGGCAAAAGTAGAATTAACGTCCTTTTTAGATGGTAATGTGCAAAATGAAGATGCCAACTACGAAGAAATGTTTTGGCAAGAAGTTGCAGAATCTTCCTCAGAAAGTCGCGGCTCACTTGTAACTAAAACAATTCCAAATAACTTTGGTACACCGCGCTTCACCGTTTCTGCAGTAATGGAAAATAAGACTAATACGGCAAATGAAACAAACCAAACAAAAACACTTTATGCGGAAAATCGCTATCAATTTGATTTAAAAGAAAATGAAGTAGCGCAAATTGAAAAACGAGTAGTAATCACAACTTCCCGTGATTTTGAGGAAAGTGAACTTCTTCAAGCCGGAGAGGAAATCTTAAAAAATATAGCAACAAAAACATATGAAGAACTTTTAGAAGCGCATATCGCAGGATGGCGCGAACGCTGGGATAAAGCAGATGTGGAAATAGCAGGAGATGATTCCGCTCAACAAGGCATTCGCTTTAACATTTTCCAATTATTTGCGACGTACTACGGGGAAGATGCTAGATTAAATATTGGTCCTAAAGGTTTCACCGGAGAAAAATACGGCGGGGCGACTTACTGGGATACAGAAGCATTTGCTCTACCAATGTATTTATCACTAACAGATAAGTCGGTTAGCCATAACTTACTTAAATATCGCCATAATCAATTAGATGGTGCCAAAATCAATGCGGAGAAAATCGGCTTAGGTGGCGCACTTTATCCGATGGTAACTTTTACAGGAGTAGAGTGCCACAATGAATGGGAAATTACCTTTGAAGAGATTCACCGAAATGGCGCGATTGCCTACGCGATTTATAACTATACGAACTACACTGGTGATGACTCTTATTTAAAAACAGATGGTATCGAAGTGTTAACTGAAATTACTCGTTTTTGGGCTGATCGAGTGCATTTATCGGATCGCTTAGATAAATATATGATTCACGGTGTTACTGGACCAAATGAATACGATAATAATGTTAGCAATAACTGGTATACCAACTATATTGCAGCTTGGACTATTCGATATACGCTAGAGAATTTAGATGTAGAAGCGAAAAAACGTTTAGGTGTGACCGAGTACGAAATCGCCAAATGGGAAGACATCGAGCACCGCATGTACTATCCTTTTGACGAAAAATGGCAGATTTTTGTGCAACACGATACATTTTTAGACAAAGAGTTACGTTCCACTGATACGTTAAAACCAGAGGATATGCCAATTAATCAAAACTGGTCTTGGGATAAAATTTTACGGTCTTGCTTCATTAAACAAGCAGATGTACTTCAAGGTTTATATTTATTCTATGATGACTTTGATTTTGATACAAAACAACGCAACTTTGAATTTTATGAACCGTTAACTGTACATGAATCAAGTTTGTCACCAGCTGTTCATGCGGTGTTAGCTGCGGAACTTGGTAAATATGATAAAGCTGTAGAACTTTATAAGCGCACAGCAAGACTTGACCTAGATAATATTAACAATGATACAGAAGATGGCCTCCACATTACATCAATGGCAGGAAGCTGGTTATCCATTGTACAAGGTTTTGCCGGAATGCGAGTAACATCAGGTGAGTTAAGTTTTGCGCCATTTTTACCTAATGGATGGGACAACTACCGTTTCAAAATTAACTTCCGCGACCGCTTATTAGAAGTGAAAGTAGAAGTAGGACAAGTAACTGTTAAATTATGTCACGGAGAACCAATTCATTTAGAAATGTATAAGAAAAAATATTTGCTGGAAACGGCTGTAACAGTAGAAATATAACCAAAAATAAACTTGTCAAAAACAATGAAAACTGTTTTTGGCAAGTTTTTTCTTTAACAAATCTTTCCAATTTTTAGCGGGATGATTGCTTTTTCCGCCTGCACTCTTATGCTATAATAAAGAAAGTGAACCATGTGATCATAAATGGTTTTCAAGAGGCACGGAGGTGAAGTGATGGATTTTTCCAATATGTCGATATTGCATTATCTAGCAAATATTGTAGATATTCTTGTCGTATGGTTTGTAATTTATAAAGTGATCATGTTAATCCGAGGTACGAAAGCAGTACAATTATTAAAAGGTATTTTTATTATCATTGCAGTTAAATTATTAAGCGGATTTTTTGGTCTCCAAACAGTAGAATGGATTACGGATCAGATGCTTACTTGGGGATTCCTTGCAATTATAATTATCTTCCAACCGGAATTACGCCGTGCTTTAGAGACACTTGGTCGAGGCAATATTTTTACTCGTTACGGTTCTAGAATTGAGCGAGAGCAACACCATCTGATTGAATCTATTGAAAAATCTACCCAATATATGGCGAAACGTCGTATTGGTGCGCTAATTTCAGTAGCACGCGATACCGGAATGGATGATTATATCGAAACCGGAATTCCACTCAATGCAAAAATTTCTTCTCAATTATTAATTAATATTTTTATTCCAAATACGCCGCTTCATGATGGTGCGGTAATTATCAAAGGAAATGAGATTGCATCAGCAGCAAGTTATTTACCACTTTCTGACAGTCCATTTTTATCCAAAGAACTTGGGACGCGTCACCGGGCTGCTCTAGGGATTAGTGAAGTGACAGACAGTATTACAATTGTTGTCTCCGAAGAAACAGGCGGAATTTCCCTTACTAAAGGCGGAGAACTTTTCCGTGATGTTTCAGAAGAAGAGTTACATAAAATTCTTCTAAAAGAGCTTGTCACAGTAACGCAAAAGAAACCTTCTATCTTTTCTAAATGGAAAGGAGGCAAAAGCGAATGATGGATCGAATTTTAAATAATAAATGGTCGATTCGGATTATAGCCTTGTTACTCGCAGCCATCCTTTTTACGTCAGTTAATGCAAATAATAATAACGCCACCACTTTTTCAACGACTTCTTCAAGTGATTCTGAGGTCATTGAGAATGTTCCTGTCAAAGTATATTATGATAAAACGAATTTATACATTTCAGGCATTCCAGAAACAGTCACTGTTACGCTTTCAGGGCCAAGAAGTATCGTTCAATCTGCTAAAGCACAACAAGATTTCACCGTATACGCAGATTTGAAAAATGCATCGATTGGAACGCAGGAAGTTAAACTCCAAGTAAAAGACGTATCTGACCGACTTAAAGTTAAAGTCAATCCAGCTACTGTTAACGTAAATGTTCAAGAAAAAGTAACGAAGAAATTCTCTGTAGATGTAGAGTTAAGTAAATCTGTTATTGCAGATGGTTATCAAGCAGGAACGCCGATTATCGATCCTAAAAAAGTTTCCATTACAGGTGCAAAAGACACGATCGAACAAATCGCTTATGTCAAAGCGACCCTCGAAAGTGATGGAAAACATAAATCGGAATTTACCGACAAGGCGACAGTATCCGTTTTTGATAGTAACCTGAATAAGCTGGATGTAGAGGTCAGTCCGCAAGAGGTTGAAGTGACCGTGCCGGTTGAGAAAGTCGGGAAATCAGTACCGGTTAAAATCAAGCAAGAAGGAACACCAGAAAGCGATATAGAGATTTCAAGCATGACACCTGATAAATCAGAAGTGGTTGTCGTAGGTGACGATGCGGTCCTTGACAAGATTAAAGAGATTGAAATCCCAATTGATGTTACAAAAATAAAAGCAGATACGGTCAAAGAAATTACTGTACCAGTCCCAACAGGCGCTAAATCAGTACAACCTACGACCATTGAGGTTAAAATAAAAACCGTAAAAAAGTCTGAAGCAAATAATGGAGCGACCACATCAAATAATAATCAAAACACAGAAGCAAATAATAACGATGCGACGGATGATTCTGAAACGAATGATTCCAAAACATCAAAATCTTTTTCTAATATGCAAGTATATATGAGTGGTCTGAAAAATACTTTCGATGCCCAGATGTTAACGCCAGCAAATGGCAAAGTTTCTGTAACCATCACCGGGGAGAAAAAAGTATTAGATGACATAACCGCAAAAGATTTAAGCGTTATTGCTAACCTTAGTAAAAGTAAAGCTGGCAGTTACAGCATTCCACTAGAACTAAACGGTTTACCCGATAACGTGGCTTATGTCATCAATCCTAAAAAAGCTGATTTTATTATTACCGAAAAAGAAGCACAAAATACAGTGCCTTCCAAAAACACATAAACCTGAGGAGTGTGGGGCCAGCGTGTCTCATACTCCTGCTTTTTTACAAAAGCTTCATATACATAGAATAGTTTGAAAAGTTACTAATGCCAACGTTTTATTATAGAGAGATGAAATTTTTTCTTAAAAAAGGTATAATAACAAATGTATGGTTGAGACTTAACAAAAAATAGAACCAGCATTTGAAAAAAAGTAAAACTAAAACGACAAACAAAAATCATTTAGATAATGAATGACTTAGAAGGAGAGTAATAAAATGGGTAAATATTTTGGTACGGATGGAGTTAGAGGGGTTGCAAACTCAGAATTAACACCAGAACTTGCATTCAGATTAGGTCGAATGGGTGGGTATGTTTTAACTCGTCACGTTGGTGAACACCCGCGCGTTCTTGTTGCTCGTGATACACGTATATCTGGAGAAATGCTTGAATCCGCTTTAATTGCAGGACTTGTATCTGTAGGAATTGAAGTTATGCGTTTAGGTGTCATTTCAACTCCTGGTGTCGCTTATTTAACAAAAGCGCAAGGAGCTTCTGCCAGCGTCATGATTTCTGCAAGCCATAATCCAGTAGATGATAATGGAATTAAGTTCTTCGGTTCAGACGGCTTTAAACTGTCAGACGATCAAGAAGAAGAAATTGAACAATTACTTGATACAGCAGAGGATACACTACCTCGTCCAAGCGGTGAAGGTCTAGGAACAGTTAGCGATTACTTTGAAGGTAAACAAAAATATATTCAATACTTAAAACAAACAATCGAGAATGACTTCAATGGTTATCATATTGCGTTAGACTGTGCAAATGGAGCAACTTCTGGCTTAGCAACACATTTATTTGCTGATTTAGATGCTGATATTAGCTCAATGGGTGCTTCTCCAAACGGTTTAAATATTAATGACGGTGTTGGCTCTACACATCCAGAAGCCTTAGCTGCATTTGTATTAGATAAAAAAGCAGATGTTGGTTTAGCCTTTGATGGTGACGGAGACCGCGTGATTGCAATTGATGAAATCGGTCAAATTGTCGATGGCGATAAAATTATGTTTATTTGCGCGAAATACTTACGTGAACAAGGTCTATTAAATAGTAATACAATCGTTTCCACTGTTATGAGTAACTTAGGCTTCTATAAAGGCTTAAGAGAACTTGAAATTGAAGATGTTCAAACAGCTGTTGGTGACCGTTATGTTGTAGAAGCAATGCGAGAAGGTAATTATAACCTTGGCGGAGAACAATCTGGTCATATTATTTTCCTAGATCATAATACAACTGGTGATGGCCTGCTTTCCGGAATTCAATTAATTAACGTTATGAAAGCAACTGGGAAAAAATTATCTGAACTTGCTTCAGAAATGAAAACATTCCCGCAAAAACTGGAAAATATCCGTGTAAGTGATAAAAATCATGTAACAGATAATCCAAAAGTAAGTAAAGTAATTAGTGAAGTTGAAGCTGAAATGGCTGGAAATGGTCGCGTGCTTGTTCGTCCATCTGGTACAGAACCATTAGTAAGAGTCATGGTGGAAGCTGCGACAAAAGAAGCAACAGACGAATATTGTGAACGTATTTCAGCGGTTGTTCGTTCAGAAATGGCACTTAACGATTAAAACTACAAACAAAAAATCCTGATGATATAAACTTCATCAGGATTTTATTTCTTTCGAAAGAATGATTTGGTCTACGCAAAGAATACCGTTTTCGACAATGGTTTGCCCTTTATAATGTTCTATAAAATAATTTGGAACAATTTGTTGCATCCGAAAGCCGTTTTTTTGATAAAAAGCAAGTTGGTCAATACTTGAATTACCTGTTTTAACAATGATTTCAGTGAAGTTGTTTTGTAAAGCATAATCAAACGCTTTTTCAAGGAGTATTTTACCAATTCCTTGATTTCTCTGGGTAGGTAGAACAGCAACATTCATAATTTCAAGTTGCTTATTATTTAATGGAAGCAAGCAAACGACGCCGATTGTTTTATCGGTATCATTTAGTTGGAAAACGCGTGATTTATCAAGGTATTTCGCAATTTGGTCTTCACTCGGATCAGCTTCTAGTAATAGTTCTAG